>CAIQCK010000012.1 GCA_903870275.1 uncultured bacterium
ATCGTCAACCGATCCCGTTCCTTCCGACTCATCGTTAATGTCTCCATCTTGTGACCGGAGTTGCTACCGCAACCCCGTCCCAAAGGGGACATTTCTATTGAGTTACAAGGGGGACATTCTCATGGAGTTCCGACACCCGACTTTCCCCGGCTTGCCTGCGGCCTTCCGAAACGCTACTAGTTCTCTGACATGCAACGCTGCCGATTCATTGCCTTTCTCCTGACGCTGTTCGCCGCGCTCACTTTCGCCGGCGACGCGGACCACGAGGCGCGCCATTTGCGCCACATCAAGCAGCTCACCTTCGACGGCGCGCGCAGCGGCGAGGGCTACTTTTCGCCGGACGGCACCCGCATCGTCTTCCAGAGCACGCGCGCGCCGCTCCAGTCGGGCGAGGCGGAGAATCCGTTCTACCAGATCTTCACCATGGACCTACGCAGCGGCGAGTTGCGACGGCTCAGTCCCGGCGTCGGCAAGACCACCTGCTCCTTCTTCCGGCCCGACGGCAAGCGCATCCTGTTCGCCTCAACGCATCTCGATCCCGACGCACTGAAGAAGCAGCGCGAGGAGATCGAGTTCCAGAAGAGCGGCAAGCAGCGCCGTTACTCGTGGGATTTCGATGACGCCTACGACATCTTCGACTGCAAGCCCGACGGCAGCGACTTGCGCCGCCTCACCGACGCGAAGGGCTACGACGCCGAGGCGAGCTACTCGCCCGACGGCAGGCGCATTTGTTTCTGCTCGGCGCGCGACGGCGACCGGGAGATTTATGTGATGGACGCCGACGGCGGAAACCAGCGCCGCGTCACGCGCGATCCGGGCTACGACGGCGGGCCGTTTTTCGCCCCAGACGGCCAATGGATCGTCTACCGCCACTTCACGCCGGACGAGACGAAGGCGGAAATCATGATGATCCGCCCCGACGGCAGCGGCAAGCGACAGGTCACAAAGCTCGGCGCGATGAGCTGGTCGCCATTTTTCCATCCGGGCGGCAAGTGGATCGTGTTTTGCTCGAACAAGGACGGCGGCTTCGGCAACTTCGAGCTTTACCTCGTCCGGCCCGACGGCACGCAACTGACGCGGCTGACCTACAGCGACGGCTTCGACGGTCTGCCGGTCTTCTCGCCGGACGGACAAAAACTGATGTGGACCTCGACGCGCGCCGGCGGCAAGTCGCAGCTTTTCATTGCCGATTTTGTCGAGCCGTGGACCCAGGAGAAGGCGGAAGGCGGAGGACGGAAAACGGAAGCGAAGACGGCGTTCGATGCCGGGGCGATCCAGAAGGACATCGCCTATCTCGCCTCGCCGGAACTCGAGGGCCGCATGACCGCCTCGCCGGGCGAGCGCAAGGCAGAGGCGTTCATCGAGAAACATTTCCGCGCCGACGGCCTGTGCGACGTGACACAGCAGCCGTTCGAGTTCCAGTCCGGCGTCGGCCTCGGCCGGAACAACTTTTTCGAGGCCACGCTCGGCGCGGAAAAAGCTGGCGGCGCGGTGGACGCGGACTTCGTGCCGCTGGCGCTTTCGGGCAACGGCGAAGTCGAGGGCGAGGTCGTCTTCGCCGGCTACGGCATCGTGACGCAGGGCTACGACTCGTTCGCGCATCTCGACGTGAAGGACAAGATCGTGCTTGTGCTGCGCTTCCAGCCCGAGGCCGCGACGGAGAAAGAGCGCGAGCGGCTGCGACATTTCGCGCCGTTGCGGTTGAAGGCAATGATGGCGCGCGAGCGCGGCGCGAAGGCGCTGCTGGTGACGACCGGGCCGAGTTCGCTGCCGCACGACCAACTCATCCCGCGCGGCGGCGACGGCAGTTTCGCCGACAGCGGCATCGTCGCGGCGCAGCTCTCGCGGAAAATGGCGGAAAGGATTTTCACCGCCGGCGGCAAGGACCTGAAGACGGCGCAGGACGCGCTCGACAAGCTGGAGACGCAGGGCGGTTTCGCGCTGACGGGCGTGCGTGTGAAGATGCGCGTGGACCTGAAAAAACAGACTGCCACCGGCCACAACGTTTTCGCCTTCGTCCGCGCCGGCGCGGGCGACCGGCTCAATGAAACCGTCGTGGTCGGCGCGCACTACGACCACCTCGGCTATGGCGGCGAGAACTCGCTCGGCTCGGGCTTCGAGGAGATTCATCCCGGCGCCGACGACAACGCGAGCGGCACCGCCGGCGTGCTGGAGCTGGCTCGTTATTTCGGCCCGCGTGCGAAATCGCTGCGGCGCGACGTGCTCTTCGCGTGCTTCAGCGGCGAGGAACTCGGCGACCTCGGCTCGTCGGCGTTTTGCAAGAACCCGCCCGTGCCGATGTCGAACATTGTCACGATGGTGAACATGGACATGATCGGACGGCTGACGGATCGGCGGCTCGCCCTGCAGGGCGCCGGCTCGTCCGATGTCTGGCCGCGGCTGATGGAGCGGTTCGCCGCCGGCCTGCCGCTGTGCGTGATGCTCAGCAACGATCCATATCTGCCGACCGACTCGTCCTCGTTTTATCAGGCCGGCGTGCCGGCAGTGAATTTCTTCACCGGCTCGCACCGCGACTACCATCGTCCGAGCGACACCGCCGACAAGATCAACGCCCCCGGCGAGGCCACCGTGCTGGAGCTGGTGCGGCGCGTCGTCGAGGACCTGGCGACGCGGCCTGGCCGGCCGCGCTTCGAGAAAGTCGCCGAGCGCTCGCCGATGGGCGTCGGCCGCGACACGTTGCGCGCCTACCTCGGCACGATTCCCGATTACAGCGAGGGCGACCGCCTCGGCGTGAAGCTGAGCGGCACGCGCTCCGGCAGCCCGGCGGAGAAAGGCGGCCTGCGCGCCGGCGACGTGATCGTGAAATTCGGCGGCAAGCAAATCCGCAACATCTACGATTACACCTACGCGCTCGACGGCGCAAAGATCGGCCAGCCGGTGGAGATCGTTGTGCAACGCGACGGCAAGGACGTGACGTTGACCGTGACGCCACAGCAGCGGCAGTGACGGCGGCGCGGGTTCTGTCTCCGTCTGCTGTAGCGGCGGTCTCTGACCGCCGGTCATTGATGATGATTTCGGCGGTCGGAGACCGCCGCTTGTTTTTGCGCGACCCACAATCACCCGACGGTCTGAGTTGACAACGGCGCGGCGGTTTTGCACCCTCAGGCGGCGTGAATGCCGCGCCGATTGGAGGACTTATGGCGACTGTGCACATCCGGAAGATGACCAAGGCGGACCGAGTGGAAGTCAGCGAGCTGATTCACCTCTCCACCAACCACTGGTATCAAACCCACGGCCACGGGCCGGTTTTCAGCGGCGGGCCGGCGCGGACGGCGGTGTTCTTCGATGTTTACGAGGCGCTCGATCCCGGCTGCGGCATCGTGGCCGTTCATCCCAACGGCCAGCTCGCCGGTTCCTGTTTCTACCATCCGCGCGAGACGCACGTTTCGCTCGGCATCATGAACTCGCATCCGAGCTACACCGGCTGCGGCGTGGCGCACGCGTTGCTGGAGTGGATCATCCGGTTCGCCGAACGCCAAGGGAAACCGGTGCGGCTCGTCAGCAGCGCCATGAACCTCGATTCGTTCTCGCTCTATACGCGGGCGGGCTTCGCGCCGCGCGCCGCGTATCAGGACATGTTTCTGCCGGTGCCCAAGGGCGGGCTGAAGTCCCGACCGGCCGGCGTCAAGCGCGTCCGCCCGGCGCGGCTCGGCGACGTGCCGGCCATAGGGAAGATGGAAATGGAATTGTCCGGCATCCGGCGCGAGAAGGATTACCGCTACTTCATCAAGAACCGCGCCGGCTTCTGGCATGCGTCGGTCATTGAAGGCGACGGCGGGCGGCTGGACGGCTTCTGCGCCTCCTCGGCGCATCCGGGCTGCAACATGATCGGGCCGGGCATCGCGCGCGGGCCGCAGGACGCGGCGGCGCTGCTGTGGGCCGAGCTGGACCGCCATCGCGGCCGCACGCCGGTGTTTCTCGTGCCGGTGGAATGCTCGCCGCTGGTGCAAACGGCCTACGCGTGGGGCGCACGGAATTGCGAACTGCATTACAGCCAGGTGCGCGGAGCGTGCCAGCCTTTCCGCGGCGTGAACCTCCCCACCTTCCTGCCGGAAACGGCGTGAAGCTTGGCACTCGCGGTATTCGCACAGCTACGGCTTTTTTGTTTTGGCGCGAGGGTCAGGAAACTGATTCGTGAAGTCTCTCTCGCAATATCCTCAAAGTCTCTTTGTATTTCTGTGGCTCCTTTGCATGCCCAAGAGCCTCGTTGGTTGAGATACCGACAGGTGTGATAGAGTTCTTCTTCAGTCTGCCCAGCCAGTCAAATTCAGCAATCAATTCTCCTTCGGCCAACCCAATGCCGAGAGCATTGAATCGCAAATCGCTGTCCCGCAACGCTTCAGTTTGGGCAATGATTGTTTCAACCGAAACGAGCGCACGGAGCGAGGTCAGGTAATATGCGGTGATTCCCATGTGCGTGACGATTCTCGCATCTGGTTTTGACGAATCCACAAGTCGAATGAGGATCGGTAGTGAATCCTCGTTGTAGCCCCATGAGTCTGAATCGCTCAAGTTAACCACAATAAATCTCTTACGTTTTGCACTCACGACATGCTCACATGTTTCACTTATTTGAGGCTCGTCGGCCGGATTCCCAGCGCGGACTCCAGTGTCGGCACGGGGCGGAAGTCGGGGCGGTCGCGGTAGGCGATGTTGCGGCGGCCGAAGTAGGAACCGTAATAGGGGGCGTTGGCGTCCACCCACGTCACAAGCTTGATCCAGTCCTCGCGCGGCAGATTCACGTCGTGATGGCCGGCGCGGAGGACGGAAACGAGCCGGCTCTTGTGCGACCCGTAAGTGTAGGGCGGCACCGCGGGCGCGTAGCCCATCGCGTCGGCGCCTTCGGGCTTGGGGCCGACAAATTCCTGGATGTAGCCGACGAGGTCCTTGTGGATGATGCTCTCGTAGGACTTGCAGAACAGTTCGGTCATCTCGCCGGTCAGGACGAGGTCGCCGGCGGGTTTCTGCGCGCCGTGGCAGGAGACGCAGTGGCGGTCGAAGATCGGCTGGATGTCGGTCGGGAAGTGGATGGGCCGCGGCGCGATTTCGCCGGGCTGCGGCTGGGGCTGCACCGGCGGGGATTTCATCGCCAGCGGCACACGGCTCACCGGCGTGTGGCTGCGATTCTCGTGGCAGCCGATGCACGAGCGGCGCTCGCCCGGCTGGAAGTTCACGAACGTCCGCATCCGCTGGATTTCCATGAAGTCCTTGTCGAGGGCCTGGAGGAAAATGTTGCGGTTGGCCGGCACATTGAAACACGCCGAGCCGTCCTCGCGCACCGGCACGATGCCGTGAAGCACCTTGATGCTCAGGTGGGCGTAGAGGCTCACCGCCACCATCTGGCCCGGGGCGTGGTCGTTGCCCTGGTAACCGGTATACACTGACCACGGCCGCGCCACCTGCTCCATCACACGCAAATATTTCACCGCGCCCGGCGCAACGCCGTCGAGGCCCTGATAGACATCGGTGACGAGCACGGTAGCCGTGTCACTCCGTGACGCGGTTGGTTTCTCGCTGTGCGTCGCATCACCGAGCGACGCGGCAACTTGCCCCGCGCCGGACAACGCGGGCGGCACGGCGCGCGGTTCCAAAGGCCGCGCCTGGAAGCACGAGATGGCCGGATCGCTGTAGATGGGAACCCGGTTGCCGAAGACGTCGAGCAGGTAGAGGCCGAAGCCCGCAGGATCGTTCCACTCGCCGGCCGGGTTGCACGAGACGAGGAAGAACTTGCCCGCGACCGACGCGCTCGTCGGGTCGGTGAGCGGGAACGGATCGCAATACCACGGCCCGTAGATGTCCACGATCCAGCGGCCGTTGCGGAACTGCCGCAGGCCCCAGTTGCCTTTCGGCAGCGAGCCGGGCGTCAGGACGTTCATCGCCTCGTCGGTGCGCTTGTCCTTGTGGAGGTCCACCAGCACGATGGCGCCGACGTTGCCCGGGCTGTGACCCGAGCCGAGACAGACGACGAGATCGTTGCGGCCGGGAACCTGGCGCGCCTGCGTGAGCACGGCGGGCGTGGTGATGTTGTTGCCGTAAACTTCCTCCGACTGGCTGCCGTCGGGGAACATCGTCCAGAGCGACTGCACCGCGCCCGCGCCCTTGTCCACGTATTCCCAGCGGTTGTAGAGAATGCGGCCGTCGTTCATCATCGTCGGGCAAAACTCGCTGAGCGCGCCGTGCGAGAGCAGCGTCAGGCCGGAGCCGTCGGCGTTCACGCGGTGGAGGCTCGGCACAGTCAACGAATGGCCGCCGCAGAGCACGCTGCGCTCGACGCGCGTCGAGGTGAACGCGATACCACCGCCGGGCAGGTAGCAGGGATGCATGTCGTCGCTCCAATGCCCGTAGCGGCCGGGATTTTTCGCCAGCTCCTCGCGCGAGCACGTCGCATACGTCGCGATGCGCGTCTCTTCGTCCGCGGGCGGCTGCGTCACCTGCCGCAAGCCGCGCCCGTCCACGCCGACCTCGTAGATGCGGTATCCCTGCGGTTTCGGTGGCTTGTAGTCGAACAGAATCCGTTGGGCATCGAACGACAGGTCGTAGCGGCCGAAGATGCCGTCGCCGAACTGCGGCGCAATGTCGGAGACCGCGCCGTCCGCGAGCGAGAGCAGGGAGAGCGCGCCGCCAAAGCGTTTGCTGCCCTCGTTGAACTCATCATAATAATGATTCGAGTCGTAGGTGAAACGCTTGACGAAGAGCAGCTTCTTGCCTGCCAGCAGCGGATTCTCCGTCACCAACGCCTCGCGCTGGAGACTCTGGATTTCGCGGAGCAGCGACTCGCCCGGGGCCTCAGCCTTCGCCAGCAGCCGGTGGCGCACATCGGCGGCGCGCCCCAGCAGCCGGTCGCCGGGATAGCGGCCGGGAAAGGCGGTGCGGAGTTCCTTCACCGCGGCGATGAGCGTGTCCACATCGTGGAGGCTCGCACGCATGGCGGCGGCGGCGACGCAAAGATCCAGCGGCCCGGCGAGTGACGAGTGGACCAACATGTCGTAGCGCGCACGGATCGTGGCCGCGTCCGCGCCAAGGTTCTCGAGCACGCCATCAAGAAACCGCTGCTCCAAAGACGGGTTCGTCCCCTCGGCGAACCAGCCATTGGCCGGCTCGAACCAACTGAAATCCACCTGCTCCAGCAAGCGGTGCTGCTCGGGCGGGAAGTCGTTTTCGATCATCGCCCAGAGCGCCGGCTCGGGCGCGGAGGAAACACGGACCGCGTTGAACCATGACCGTTGCGCGCGTTTGTCGAGCGCGACGAGCAGGCGATTCTCGCCGGCATCGAGCGTCACGTCCACCAGCACCACGTCGTGCCAGCCGCGGCGCTTGGCCACCGGCACGCGCTCGTAGCCGGCCAGCCGGTTGTGCAGCGCCACTGGTTTGCCGTTCACCCACACCAACGCGTCCGATGGCTTCACGCCCGCGCCCGACGGCGGCGGCCGGTAGGCGAATCCACCGAACCGCTCGTGCCGGCTCAGCTCAATCGTGAGCGCCACCGGCTTCGTGGCCGTGATCGTCGTGAAGAGATAGCTGTCCGTTGAATTATTGGGGAGCGTGGGATTGCCCGCCGCATCGCTCGCGCACTTCAGCCGACGAGATGCCTCTAGTTCACCATCCTTCACCATCAGCGTCACCGCCGCCGGGTCGAGTGTCTCCTTGTCGCCCAACTTCACGCGTTGCCACGCCCCGACCTTGATGGCGCCGCGCGCGTCCTTCTGCGCCGCCTGCCATTGCTGGAGCCGCGCCCGCGTCGCCAGCATCGTTTGCTGGAGCGTCGGCTGTTTCTCATAGAGCGGCTCCTGTGCCGGCAGCAGTCCCGCCTGCAACATCACGCCCGCCGCGCCCGCAAGGACGCCGGCCCGCCGCATCGTCATGGCCATCGAGCTTCGCATGATTCACGTCTCCGTTTCACCGGTCCTCGACCCGCGCTTCCGACGTTCTGTTTCTACTCCGGTCAGCGCCAGAAGCAAGCCTGCCGACGCACGCCGCGGGGCGCGGGCCTCCGACCGTAGCCGCCGATGCGCAGCCACGTTTTGATTGCGACTGCGCGGCGCTGAGATAAGATGCACACATCATGAACCGGCTCTCGGCCATCTTAGGGTTGTTGCTTTTTCTCATCTGCGGCGTCAGTCACGTCCGCGCCCAGGGCGGCACGATGCAGCAGGCTATCGCCGCGCTGCCGAACGACGCCGACGTGCGGATCATTTACACCGACGTGCTCGGCGACAAGAAGTCCATCCGCAACGACGTGCAGGTTTCCCAGGAGCTGACTTTTCATCTCGTCTTGCGCCTCCCCACCGCCGCGGCGAAACAGAAGCAGACAGCGGCGGCTGCCAGCCGGTCGCCGGTGATCGCCAGTCAGACGCCGGACGCCTGGCAGTTGTTGGTCCACGCGCGTGAGTGGAACGGCCAGGAAACGCTCGAAGCGGGGAGCCTCGCCGAGAAGAGGCTCATCTGGCTGTTGCGCCGGCGCATGGCGGCCACGACCGACGCCGCCGAAAAACAGAACGCCTCGGTGCTGGTCGAGGTTTTGATGAACCGGAAACAATCCTTTCCCGCGCCGACCAGCGGCCGGTGGGCGCTGCGCAGCGCGGCGTTGCCCCCCAAGAAACCTTGAACCTCCGCCCGCCACTGCCTCCCGATACCACTCATGCACCCTGACCTTCTGGCCGACATTGGACGATGCATCCTCGTCTCGGTAACGCTCGCTTACGTGGCGCACCTCATCCGCCAGCCGTTGATTCTGGCCTACATTGCCGCGGGCGTTTTGCTCGGCGGGCAGATGGGTTTCGGCTGGCTCGGCGACGTGGGCAGCATCGAGACGATCAGCGAGATCGGCCTGATCCTGCTGCTGTTCATGATCGGCCTAGAGATGGACCTGAAAAAGATCCGCGAGGCAGGCAAGACGGTGACGCTGACCGGCATCGTGCAGATCGTGGCGTGCACGGGGTTGGGCTGGCTGTTCTTCCGCTGGCTCGGCATCGGCGGCGGGCAGTTCGACGCGCTCTATCTCGCCGTCTGCACGGCGATGAGCAGCACGCTCATCGTCGTCAAGCTGCTCCACGACAAGGTCGAACTCGACACCCTGCCCGGCCGGATCACGCTCGGCGTGCTGGTGCTGCAGGATGTCGCCGCCATTCTGTTCATCGGCGTCCAGCCGAATCTGCAAAGCCCGCATCTTCTGCCGGTGTTGTGGTCGTTCGCGAAGGGCGTCGGCCTGATCATCGTGGCGTTTGCGGCCACGCGCTACGTGTTGCCGCCGCTGTTCCGGCGGATCGCCAAGGTGCCGGAGCTGGTCCTCGCCGGCTCGCTGGCGTGGTGTTTCCTCCTCGTCGCCGCCGCCGATGCCGCGGGACTGAGCCGCGCCATGGGCGCGCTCATCGGCGGTGTCAGCATCTCGACGTTCCCCTACAACCTCGATGTCATCAGCAAGCTGACCAGCCTGCGCGATTTCTTCATCACGCTGTTCTTCGTTGCGCTCGGCGCGGAGATTCCGCGGCCGACGCCGGATCTGCTGCTGGCGGCGGCGGCGTGCGCCGCCTTCGTGGCCGTCTCGCGCTACGTCAGCGTGACGCCGTTGCTGCTGGCTCTGCGCAACGGCCACCGCGTCAGCCTCATCCCCGCCATCAACCTCGCCAACGTCAGCGAGTTCTCGATCGTCATCGCCGCCGTCGGCCTCAAGGCCGGCCACATCAGTCAGACGGCGCAGACGCTCATAGTGATCGTGTTCGCCGTCACCGCGACCGTCTCCACCTACAAGATTTCCTATAACTTCGAGTTGCAACGGCTCCTCAGCCGGTGGCTGAAACGCATCGGCGTACGCGACCTCGACCAGGCGGAACAGCGTGCCGCAGCCGTGCGACCGCGGCTGATGCTGCTCGGCTTCGCGAAGGTGGCCAGTTCGTTGCTGGAGGACATCGAGCGGCGCGCGCCGGCGCTCAAGGAACGGATGGCTGTCGTGGATTTCAATCCCGAAGCCGTCCACGAACTGCGGCGGCGCGGCATCAACGTCCACTACGGCGACATCAGCCACACCGATTCCTTGCGCCACGCCGGCATCGAGGAGGCCGAGATCGTGGTCTCCACCATTCCGGACCATTACCTGAAAGGCATCGCCAACCGGCACATTCTCCAGTTGGTCCGCCAGCTCAACCCGAAGGCGCTGGTCGTGGTGACGGCGGAGACGATCGCGTCCGCACGGGAACTTTACGCGGCGGGCGCCGACTACGTCAGCCTGCCCCGCCTGAACACCGCCGCCGACCTGCTTCCGGCGCTGGAAAAACTGGTCGCCGGCGTCACCGACAGCGACCGCGAGGCCTTCCAGGCCGCCGCGAAGCATCGCCACGAAATCATTCCATGAACCGTTACCAACCCCTGCTCGACACCGCCATCACCGCCGCACGCGCCGCGGGCGAACTCCAGCGCCGCCACTTCCACCGCCCGTTGCGCGTCACCGCGACGATGCCCTACGATATCAAGCTCGAACTGGATGTCCAAAGCCAGCGCGTCATCGAGCGCGCCATCCTCCGCCGTTTCCCCGGCCACGAAATCCTCGGCGAAGAAGGCAACCGGCCGGCCGCTCGCGGAAAATCCAAAATCCAAAATCCAAAATCCAAAATTCGCTGGGTGATAGACCCGATAGACGGCACGGTGAACTTCTTCTACAACATCCCTGTCTTCTGCGTCAGCATCGCCGCGCAGGAGCTTGTCGCCGCGAATCCAAAATCCAAAATCCAAAATCCAAAATCGGAATGGCGCACCGTTGCCGGCGTCATCTACGACCCGATGCGCGATGAGATGTTTTCCACCGCGCTCGGCCAGCCCACGCGCCTGAACGGCCGCATTGTCCACGCCTCCAAACGCCGCAAGCTCGCCGACACCATCTGCACCGTCGCGTTCTTCAAGGACAAGGAAACCATCCGGCGCGGCCAGGCGGTCTTCCACGCGTTGCTGCCGCGCGTGCGCAAAATGCGCCTGCTCGGCGCCGCCGCGCTCGACCTGGCCTACGTTGCCTGCGGCCGGTTCGACGCCTACGTCGAGTTTGGCGTCAAGCTGTGGGACATCGCCGCCGGTCTGCTGCTGGTGGAGAACGCGGGCGGCCGGACGCTCGTGCGCCCGACGAAAGAGGAACACGGCTACGCCCTCCTCAGCATGAGCGGCGCGATTCCGTCGCTGCCGAAGATTGTGAAGTGGTGATGGGGGAAGTGATTGGTAACTGGTAACTGGTGACTGGTGATTGGTAACTGGTGGTTCGTGGCAGAAACAGCGACCTGCTACGAGTGTAAGCCAATCACCAATTTACGAATTACCAATTACTAATCACCAGTTACCAATTACTCTCCGCAATCACCACCCCATCAACCGCGCCACCGCTGTCTTCAACAGCGTCTCCAACACCGCCGCCTCGCCGTGCGCCAGGGGAATGCCAACCTTCTTCACCTGCCTGGTCGCCGCGTCCTGATGGGACATGTGGATGAAATACGGCGCGCGGTCCGGCGAATCTTGCGACACCAGCTCGAACGCGCTGTTGGACTTCTCCGTCTTGTGAAACAGCTTCGCCTCCGGCGCGCGCCGCTCCAACACTGCCAGCGCCGCGCCGAGATCGGCGAGGCCCCACTTCATCGTGATCTTCTTCTCCCAGTCGAACTGCTTCTCGCCCGACTGGTTCGCGCCGTCCACGAACACCGCGCCCTTCTCGCGGTTCAACTCGAACCGCACCACGCCGCCGCTGCCGCGCGCGTTGGGTTTGTAGATGGCGTATTCGGGCAGGCGATCCTTGCTGCGGGCCTTATCAACAATTGATTCAGACATGTCGCACCTCCAGCCACATTTTGGCCGCTTAGGGAAATGGCGTCAAGCCCGCCGCAAAGCAAGACAGGCGTCTCGCCAGCGGGACGCATGTCCCCGCTTTACGCCGAACCGCCGTCCCAGCTTTCAGCCTTGCCTGCCTGCCCGTGGTATGCGACGAATCCGGCGTTCAGTCTTCTCAATAGTTTATGGATCCCAACGTCCAAAATTACCTTTACCGGAATCCACAGTTCTACGAGTTGGCGTATCCGGAGACGAACGACGAGACGCCCATGATGTGCCGGCGGATGTTCTCGCGTTACCTTCCCAAGCCACCGCGCTCCATCCTTGATCTTGGATGCGGCACCGCTCGTGATTTGGATTCACTGTCCAAGGAATGTCCTGATTGCTGGGGAGTGGATTATCTGGCTGAAGTGATCGGCTTTGCCCGAAAGCAGCGACCGCATCTTCATCTCCAGTCGGGCGACGCGCGCCACGTCCGGCTCGACCGCACGTTCGACGTCATCATGAGCATGGGGTCGGCCTTCATGTATGCGCTCACAGACACGGATGTGGCGCGCACCTTGGAGACTTTTGTTGCTCACTCGCATCCCGGCACCTTGCTGATTCTCGATATTAATAATGCCGCCAGCTATCTCGGCGGCGAGCACTTCAAACCCACGTCGGAGCTGCGGGTGGATTCTCCGCAGTTCACGGCGGAGGCGCACTCGATCTACAGTTTCAACCGGCGACAGCAAACGCTGGCCAGGCGGCGTGTGTGGACTATCGCGGGCCAGGGTAAAGTGGAGGACTTTTGCGAATATCGGATGTTTTTTCCGGCTGAACTCGAACACTTGTTGAGCGAGCGTGGATTTCGAGTTGCCGGCATGTTTGACAATATGCGGTTGCAGGAAACGGATTTGTGCGGGCCAAGGCTGTATGTACCCGCGATCTTTCACCCATAAGACCGTAATGAATGCGTTTCTAACTCACATCATCAGGTCGTTCCGGCAGCCGGACATTCTCTGTCCCTCTTGCGGTATGGTTCTCGACCGTGATCCTCAGGGTCGGTGGGTGGCGACTAGGGACGGCGGTCATTCGGGGCCTGTTTTTGTTTGCGGCGAATGCAAGAAGCGTTTCATCCGTTATCGGCGGAATAAGGTGGCCGTTCTCAACGAATAATCACTCGACACCACGCGATGGGGGCGACAACATTGCGGGCGGAGACGACGATACATGCAAGATGTTATTCTCATTATCCTGATTCCGGCCGCGCTGATCGTCGGCGGTCTGGTCGGGTTCATCGTCGCCGCGCGCAAGGGCCGCGAGGCGCAGGCGCGCGCTGACGCCGCGGGCCGCATTGAGGCCGAATTGCGCGGACAGATCCAGCAGCGCGACGCCGAACTGACTGCCACGCGCGAGAAGCTCGCCGCCGAGCAGCAGGGCCGTGTTGCCGCCGAGACAAAGGAGCAGAATGCCGCCGCGCGCCTCGCCGAGCAACAGCAACAGCAGGCGCAATCGCTCGCCGACCTCAAGGCCGCGCAGGACAAGGCGCTGGTGGATTTGCGCGAAGCCTTCACGGCGCTGTCGGCCAGGGCGTTGAAGGAATCGCAACCGGAATTCCTGCGGCTCGCGAACGAAACGTTCGCCAAGTTGACGGAGACGGCCAAGGGCGACCTCAAGGCCCGCCAGGAAGCCATCGCCGGCATCGTCGCGCCGCTCAAGGACCAGTTGGCCGAGTATCAGAAGCGCTTGCAGACGGCGGAGCAGAAACAGACCGAGACGCTCGGCGCGGTCCGCCAGCAACTCGAAGCGCTCCAGAACCAGAGCCAGTCGCTCGCCAGCGAGACCAACCAGCTTCGGCGCGTGCTCAGTTCCAGCCAGGCGCGCGGGCGGTGGGGCGAGGAAACACTCCGGCGCGTCGTCGAGGCGGCGGGGATGAGCGCGCATTGCGACTTCGTGGAACAGACGCGCGAGGGCGAGTCGCAGCCCGACATGCTCGTGAAACTTCCCGGCGACCGCGTGATCATCGTGGACTCGAAGGTGCCGGATCTCGATTTCCTCGCCGCGCTTGGCACCGCCGACGAGACGACGCGCCGAGAAAAACTCACCGCGCACGCCGCGAAGCTGAAAGGCACCATCCGCGATCTCGCCGCGCGCAATTATCCGAAACAGTTTCCCGCTGCCCTCGACAGGGTGGTGCTGTTCGTGCCGGCGGAGTCGCTGCTGAGCGCCGCGCTGGAGGGCGACCCGAACCTGATCGTGGACGCCGCCGCGGCGGGCATCCTGCTTGCGACGCCGTCGTCGCTCATCGCGCTGCTCTACGCGGTGGCGATGAGCTGGCAGCAGGACGCGCAGACGCGGAACGCGCGGGACATCGCCGATGCCGGCATGGAACTTTTCGAACGCGTTGCCAAGTTCGTCGAGCATTTTGCCGCCGTGCATGACGGCTTGGAGAAGACCGCCGCCGCCTACAACAAAGCGGTGGCGTCGTTCGAGTCGCGCGTGCGGCCCAGCGGCGACCGTCTCATCAAACTGGCCGGTATTTCGCCCGATGCGGCGCTGCCGGAAGCGAAGCCGCTGGAGACGGTGCTGCGCACGTTGCCGGAAGGAAAGTAGCGCCGGCATCCCCATGTAGCCGCCGACGTGAGGAGGCGGTGATGGTTAACGCGAGCGATTTCCGCCTCCTTACGTCGGTGGCTGCCCGCTTGCGCTACGCTCACCGGAAACACTTCCACAACTCCTCGGCGAAGAGCCGGTGGCCGCGGTCGTCGGGGTGGTTGATGGTGTTGTGCAGGAGCGTCAAATAGGGCAGGCCTTCCTTCCAGAGATGCCCCCAACGCGCGGCGGCGTCGGCGAGCGCGATGTTGTGCTTGCTGGCAAACTCGCGCAGCGCCAGGACGTAGGGCCGCCGCTCCGTTTCGCGCATCCCGTTGAAACCCATCATCCGCCACATCGTGAAGTGCGGCGTGATGAGGACCAGCTCCGCGCCGATGCCCTGCACGCGCTTGAGGATGTCGCTGTAAACCTCCTCCACCATCGGCGGCGTCAGGCCGGCGTCATTAACAAATTCCAGCGTGACGAGATCGGGCTTCGCGTCGGCGATGCGCTGCCACGTCACGCCCGTTTCCTGCCACGGCTTGCCGCGATAGCGGAACTTGTCCGGGTAGAGCCATTGCCGGCTGTGGGAGCCGCCGGCGCTGATGTTCTGCATCTCGATCTTCGCCTGCGGGAACCGCTCGCGCAGCCCGGCCGCGAAAACGTCCGGGTAGCGAAGCTCCGGCTTCGACGCATTGCCGCCGGCGGTGACCGAGTCGCCCCAGCAGACGATTTTCACCGCGCCGCCGGCTTTCAGCTTTGCGAGCGTGTTGGGGATGCGGCCCGGCGTCGAGCCCGTGACGACTTGCGCGGAGGTTTCGAGGATCGGATAAATCTGGTCGGCCTTCACTTCCGTGTCACGATAGTTGACGAAAATGTGCGCGATGGCCGTGCAGCCCGCGTCGGCATCGGGCGGCACCGGCGCGCTGATGTGCGGCTCGCCTTGTTTCAATGACACATTGCCATCGGCGCGGACCTCGATCGTGTCCATCCGCAGCAGGGAGTAGCGATAGCTCGCAAAGACGGTGTCGCTGGTCTTCACGCAACTGTTCGTCCCGATGCCAACGTGGCCCCACGCGGCGTCCACGAGGTAATCGTCGCCCTCCTTGAGCAGCGCGCCGCCTTTGGCGCGGCGGATTTCCAGCGAGCCGGGCACGAACGAGCCGCAGGCGTTCACGTCGCGGGCGTTGCAGGCGTGCAGGCGCGCGCCCTTGGCCCAGCCAGCGGGTTTGTCGGTGGAAAGTTTAACCGGCTCGTCGGCGGCCGCGAGGACCGGCGCGGGCGCGACCGCGAGCGTTGCGGCTTGTGCGACCTTCACGACACGATCACCCATGCGATATTCGCCCGCGGGCACCAGCACGGCGTTGCCTTGGGCCGTGATCTCCGCGCCGCAAAGAAGCGCGACCGGAACGATGAACACAACAAGCATGGACAACAAAACGCGATTTTTCATATCAAACTCCGTCCCATTGCACATCAGGACAAGCGTCCGGCTTGTCCCTCGTGGTCGAGGACATCCTGCCACCCAATTCAAATTTTGAAGAAGCCACGGATGCTGCGCAACAGGCCGGTGGCGTAATCCGCACGGGTTACCGCAGCCTCGGTCGTAAGCCGCTGCTGTTTGAAAAAGCCGTCGGTGGCGAGCTGGCGGTCGGCCATCAGCCGGCTCATCGCTTCGGCCACGGCGGGGTGTTCCCGCAACAGAGGTTCAAGCGCCTCCTTGCCGATCTCCAGCAGGCGCAGGTCGCTGTCGGCCACGATGGTCGCGTTGCGGGGCGCGCCGGTCAACAGCGACATCTCGCCAAACGTGTTGCCCGGATTCAACGCGCCGGCAACCACCTCACGGCCGCCATCGTATGAGAGTTTTACCGACGCCTGACCGCTGACGATCACGAACAACGAGTCGCCCGCGTCGCCTTTGTTGATGACGGTCTCGCCGCGGCCGAAGCGCACCATCCGGCCGCGCCTGGCCAGCACCGCGATCTGGCCGTTGTCGAGCGGCTCGAACAGCTTTTCCTCCCGCAACGCGCGCTCGGCGTCGGCCCGTCGCTGCTGCTCGTCGTTGTCCGCCTCGGCGGGCTGGTGCATGAACACGTCGCGGATGGGGAACGGGATGTTCATCTGCGCGCGGTGCAGCGCATACCAGATGCCGGTCATCACGTCGCTGAGGATGTCGTCGGAGGCCGCGCGATTGTTCACCCAGAACTTGATCTCGTAATTGATGGCGGAGTCGCCGAAATGCTTCAAGCGGACGCGCGGCTCTTGCGGGAGGACGCCCGGAGTGCGCCGCACGGCCTGGCGCAGGACGTTCTTCACGTCGTTGGGCGCGGCGGCGTATTCGACGCCCACGGAGCACTTCAACGCGTGCACGCGGTTCGGGTAGTGGAAATTGGTGATGTTCTGTTTGGTAATGTTGCCGTTGGGGATGATGAGGTAATTGTCGTCCCGGGTGCGAAGGCGCGTAGCGCGCCAGTTGATCTCGATGACCTCGCCATCCGTTTCGCCCACCCAGATCCAGTCGCCGATGTCGAACGGCTTCTCCAGGTTCAGCGCGATGCCCGCCACCACGTCGCCCAGGAGATTCTGGAGCCCGAAACCGAGAACGATGGCCACGATGCCCGAAGCGGTGAGGAGTGTGCCGATATGCTGGCCATAGATGAACTTCATCACGCAGAGGACGGCGGCCAGCAACAGCAGCACCTTCGCAAGGTCGCGCAACAGCTTGGGCACCTTGACTTGACGTTTCTCCTCCAGCGCGAACTGCCAGACAACCCTCGCCAGCACGCTGTTGACTTGCAGCGCCAGAAACACCGCCCATGCACTGATAAGGGCGTCGCGTGCCGACAGCATCCACGGCAGGTCCACGTATGACCCGTCGCGCGCTCGATGGACGCCCCAAGCCACCAGCGCCGCCGAGAGCAGGGCGAAGATGTGGAAGGAAAAACCCAGCGGCACGCGCAGACGGCTCTTCACCGGGTGCGCCGCGGCCAGCAGCACAAGGTAGGTCATGGCGGCGACACCGATACAGATCGCCGTGCTCTCGATATGGCTCCAAGCTTCGTTCATGCGGGGATGAAACTGGAGAACTTTTTATACAGCGCGACGAGTTTGTCCACATAATACTCAACGTTTTCGTCGCGCCGCTGAGGGTCCCACTCGCTCGCGAGCTTGCACGCCTCGTAAGCCGTCACCTTCGCCGTGTCACCGACGATGTAGAACGAAATCTGGTCGCCGGGTTGAAACGACTTGCCGCTGCGCACGGCCAGCTCGTAGGCGGCGGAACGGTTGCGGCCGCCCTTGCCGGAGCCGGCGGTGATTTTCTTTTTGTAAACGTCGAGCGAGTCGCTGAGCGTCTCGGTCTTCATGAACATCCCGACCGGCCAGCGCCGCTGCTCGAGCGCGCTGCGGTATTCCTCCAGCTTGTCGAGGATCTCCTTGCGCCGCCGGCCCTCCAGCAGCAGCCGCAGCAGGTCCTCCAAAAACTCGCGCTGGAACCGCTCCAGCCCGCGCGATTTGAGCGCCGCGCCCTTGATCGTCACATGGCCGTCGTCGTCGAGCAGCGCGTAGTTCTTCATCTTGTAGCTGAACATCGCCCGGTAGCGCGCGTCGAACTCGACCTCGATGCCCTTCGGGAGCGTCGCGGCCAGTTCGTCGTCGAGCAGCTTCATCCCGCGCTCCGGCTCGCCGGCGACATCCTTCGGCGGCTGGAAATAGATGCCGTCGGTGTCAATCTCGATGATGTGCGCGCCGCGTTGCCGCAGCCACGCGATCATCGCCTGCAAAATCTCCCGCCCCTTCGCCGTCACCGCCGACGCCGCGTCGAAGTCGCCGAAGTGCGCCTGCGCGAAGCCGAGGTAGCCGTAGAAGCTGTTGATGACGACCTTGAACGTCTGCTGGAGCGCGTTGAAGTGGTTGCGCGCCGCCTCGTCGCCCGCCTCGCGCAGCAGCGCCTTCGCGCGGAAGCGGAAGTCGCGCAATTCGGAGAGCAGCGATCTGAAAATGGCCAGCTCGTCGCGCTTCGGCACGATGTTGAACGCGAGCATCACACTCGGATACAGCGAGGCGACGTCGCAGTGCCACACGTCCTGTGCCGTGCCCTCGTGGAAAATGTCGGTGTAGCCGCCCTCGTAGGGCCGCGCCGGTTCCGGCCGCGGCAGCGCGCGGCGCTGGTGGAGGTATTCGCGGACAAAGAGCGCGTCAATCTTCGTCGCGTTGCCGCGCACGACCACGTCCTGGTAGGCGTAGGGGAACATCTGCGCCTGCACGAAATAGCTGGGCGACAGCAACAAGGCCAGCGCCCGCGTCTCCCGCACGTCGTCGAGTGAGTAGCGCGCCAGTTTCTCCATGCCGGCCGCGCCGGCGTCGGCGAGCTTCGGAATCTCGCGCGGGTCCAGATACGTCCGGTCCTTCGGCGCGAGGCCGAAATGCCGCGCCACGTCCTTCAGGCCAAAGCTCTCCAGCTCGCGCGTGCTCACGTCGTAGAACTGCACCAGCAAGAACGTGTCCACGATATGCCGGCCGTAGATTTCAAACTTCGGGTAGTTGATCGTCCGCTCCGCGATCTGGACGCGCGATGGATAGGAGCTGGGCGCCGAGTCGTCGCGGCCCAGCGCGAGCTTCACGCGGTGGCGCTTGGCGCGCGCCGCGAGGTAAGGCAGGTCGAACTTGAAGAGGTTATGGCCCTCGATCACGTCGGGGTCGCGCTCACGGACGATCTCGACGAGCTGCTGGAGCATCTGCTTCTCGTCGCCGGCCAGCGTCATTTCCCAGCCCGTGCTGTCCGAGAGTGAGATCAACAGGATGCGGTCCCCGGCGCGGTCGGCGCTGGAGAATTCGTAACCCTCGCCGGTGTAGGTCTCGATGTCGAGCTGGAGGCGGCGGAGCTGGTCGAGGCGCATGCCTTTGAACGACGTCTGGCCCGTCCGCATCAGGTGCTGGGCCACCGGATCGTTGAGGAAAAAGAACGGCGCTTCCGGGCTGGCCGCGGTCGCGCCGGTGGCGTCGAGCAGATGCTTGCGCGCGGATTGGAAATCCGACCACGACCGGAACGTGGCGAGCGAGCGGAACTCGCCGCCGCCGCCGAGCGGCTCGATCTCCGCCTTGCCGGACCAGGTGTTGAGGAACGCCGCGTCGGTGAGCCACAGGAACGGTTGGAACGGCTGCGCCACGCTTTTGAGCCGGCCCTCCTCGCGCAGGAACACGCGCATCGCGCCATCATCGCCCGGCACGAGTTCGACCGCGACGATGCCTTCCATCCCGCCGCGACCGAAGAGCGTCTCGTTTCCGGCAAACGGCAGAGTGGCGGCGCTCACCGCGGCGGTTCCTTCCCTTTCAGCAGAGCGCGAAATTCCTTCAGCTTCGCGGCGTCTTCCGGCACCAGCGCATCCATCAACTTCAGCACCCTGGCGGGATCGGCGGTGGCGATTTCGCTGACCTCCAACGGCACGTCCACCAGTTCGCTGAACCGTTTGTCCACCGTGGTCGTGATGAACGGCAGGAACAAGAGCGCGCACACCCGCTGCATCCAACTATCCACCTTCACGAACCCATGCAGCTCGCACGCGATGGCACCGGGCCGCGTTTCGCGGAAGCGGAACAGCACCACGGCGATGCCTGCCACCGGCTCCCCCTTGTTGTCCTCGCCATGCGCGAAATAGAGGCGTTCGCCCGGCGCGGCATACAACGGCCAGATGACACCTTTGGCGCCCTTGTGGTTGTCGGCGTAAAACGAGCCATCCGGCCGCTGTTCGCTGCGATACTCGACCACCTTGAGCGGTTGCGCCACGATGGAGCATTGGTCGAAGTGATTGATGAGATACTCGAAGATGTCGTAACGCGCGTGGATCACCGGTTTGGGCAGGTGCACCTTCCGGTAAAACGTATAGCTCGGCACGACCTGCTGCACGCGTGCCAACGCCGCCGCGTTGAGCTTGTCGAACGGAATCAGCGATTCAGGTTCCTCAACCGCTGTCGCCAGGCTGGCGCCGACGGTCAACGCCACGGCCAGCAGGACGCGGAGGCAAATGAATCGCAAAGGCATGATGCTCAACACACCACAGCCGCCGATGCGCGGCAAGAAGATTTCGCGCCAATAAACTGGGTTATTGGCCCTGTGGCGGCTGTCGGTTTAGCAGCGCCCGGAATTCCTTCAGTTTCGCCGCGTCCTCCGGCGGCAGCGAGTCCATCGCCGCCAGTACCTTGTCCGGGTCCAGGGTAGCCTCTTCGGCGACCAGCACGGGAACCGAAAGCACTTCGCCGAAGCGCTGGTTCACCGTGCCGGTGACCAGCGGCAGAAAAAGACCGGCCAGAAACTGCCTGAAGAAAGTCGTCAGTTTGACAAAAGCGTGCACCTCGCAGCGGATGAGGCCCGGCGCCGGTTCCTGATAGTGCACGAACACCACCGACTTGCCCTCCACGGCGTCGCCACTGCGGTCGCTGCCCTGCACGAAAAACAGCCGTTCGCCGGGCGCGGCATACAGCGGCCAGATGATGCCCTTGGCACCTTTGTGGTTGTCGGCGTAAAACGAGCCGTCCGCCAGGCGTTCGCTGCGGATTTTCGCGACATGGAGCTGCTGGCCGAGGATCGAAGTCAGGTCCAGATGGTCGCCCAGATATTCAAACACGTCGCTCCGGGCGCAGAATTCGCCGTAGGGCGTGCACAACTTGTGGTAAAACGTGTAACCGGGCACCACTTGACGGACGCGGGCCAACGCCGCCGCGTCGAGCTTGTCGAAAGGGATCATCGAATCGGGTCGGCCAGCCGCAATGGCGGGGCCGGCGGTCAGCGCCAAAGTCAAACAGATGCAGATGCCAGTCGCTCGCATGAGCATAACAGGCCAACACACCACACGAAGCGGCGCGCCGCAAGAAGTTTTGTGGCGCGGACGAAACTGATTTTGTTGTCTGCGCGTCCAGTCTGTTCTATGTTTGTGGTTTCGCCGCGCCGAGAAATCGTCGCCGTTGGATACAGTTAATTTCGAGTTACGAATTACAAATTAAAAACCCCGAACCACGGACACCCATGCCACAATTCGACATCACACCCGTCGCCGTTCCAAAAATCTCCACGCGTTTCCGCCGCATCCGGACCAAGATGCCGGCGCCGCAGTCGCTGCCGGTCCTGGAAGAAATGCGCCGCTACGAGCCGCAATCCATGCAGGGTATGCCGCCGGTGGTCTGGAAGCGCGGCGACGGCGCGCTCGTGGAGGATTGGTGGGGCAACCGGTGGATTGACTGGTCCAGCGGCGTGCTGGTCACTAACGCCGGCCACGGCCGCAAGCCGATCGTGGACGCCGTCGTCAAGCAGGCAAAGAGCGGCCTGCTGCATAGTTACCTCTTTCCGCACAAGCTCCGCGGCAAATTGGCGCGGATGCTCGTCGAGCGCGCGCCGAAGACCATGGACAAGTGTTTCCTGCTCTCCACCGGCAGCGAGGCCGTCGAGTGCGCCATCAAACTCTGCCGCACGCGCGGCCGGCAGGCGGACCCGAAGAAGCTGATCATTGTCAGCTTCGCGCGAGGGTTTCACGGCCGCACGCTCGGCGCGCAGCAAGCCGGCGGCATTCCCGGCCTCAAGACATGGATCGGCAACCTCGATCCCGCCTTTGCGCAGGTCGAATTCCCCGACGGCTTCCGTTTCAAGGACACCAGCTTCGAGGTTTTTGAAAAGCAACTCGCCGGCGCCGGCGTGGACCCGCGGCTTGTCTGTGGCGTCATCATGGAAAGCTACCAGGGCGGCGGGGCGAGTTTTGCGCCGGTGGACTACATGCGCAAACTCCGCGCGTGGTGCGACCGGAACAGCGCGCTGCTGGTGTGCGACGAGGTGCAGGCCGGTTTCGGGCGCACGGGCAAGTATTGGGCGTTCGAACACTACGGCGTGCGGCCGGACTTCATTTGCTGCGGCAAAGGCATCAGCAGTTCGCTGCCGCTCTCGTGCCTGCTCGGCAACCACGAGGTGATGGACCTTTATCCGCCCGGTTCGATGACTTCGACGCACTCGGCCAACCCGATCTGTTGCGCCGCCGCGATCGCCAACCTCCAGCTGATTGACCGCGAGCGGCTCGTCCGCAACGCGGCGAAGATGGGCGAGCGGCTCTTCGCCGGTCTCGCGAAGTTGCAGCAGGCGCATCCGACGCGCATCGGCGCCGTCCACGGCAAGGGCCTTGTCGCCGGCGTCCAGTGCGTCAAGGCCGGCGGTGAAGAACCCGACGGCGACCTTGCCTTCCGCGTGGTGGATCTCTGTTACAAGAGAGGGCTATTGATGTTCGCGCCGGTCGGTTTCGGCGGCGCGACGGTGAAAATCGCCCCGCCGCTGGTCGTCAACGCCGCACAACTCGACGAAAGCCTCGCCGTGCTGGCGGAGGTGTTCGCCGAGGCGGTGTGATGCAAGCAGCGCTGAGTCTGTAGCCAAAGGCCGATTTCACCGCAGAGTCGCAGAGGACGCAGAGGTTCGCAAAGGCTCTGCGATTCTCTGCGTCTCTGCGTTGAATTCCGCGCCTACGCCTTCGCCTTCGCCGGCGCGCTTTTCTTGCGATACGGCGAGTGGAGGTTGAAGTAGATGCCGCAGAGCGTCCGGCCGTCGGAAGCTGGCTCGGGCGGCTCGCTGAGGATGATGGTGAGCTGGGAATCGAGCGCGATGCCGTGCTTGAGGCCGGGCGCGCGGTTCTCGTAAACCTTGATTGCCTTGGCCATCAGCGACTGGACGCACTTGAGAAACTCGTCCGGTGTCTTGTCAATGCAGACGACGTAATGCTCGTAGGCCTTCACGGCGTCGGCAATCTCTTTGCTGAAATCTTCAAATTTCATTGTGTTCTGGCAGGAGGTTGGAGTGTCGGCTCGCGGAAGTCAAGAGGCGGCGCGGAGGGGAAATTTGCCCGCCAAATACGCTAAAGGACGCCAAAAAACAAACACCAGCGAGTTGCCCTGCTTTGCAGGCCGTCACATCGTCACGTGCCTGCTTTCGTGTGTTTAGCGTGTTTAGCGGGCTTGTTTCCGTCTCTTACTCGCCCAGCCACCGCGCCACGTCCTTGGCCCAGTAGGTGATGATGATGTCGGCGCCGGCGCGGCGGAAGGCGGTCATGAGTTCCATCACCACGGCGCGCTCGTCGAGCCAGCCGTTTCTCGCGGCGGCCTTTACCATCGAGAACTCGCCGCTGACGTTGTAAACCGCCGTCGGCAGGCCGAACCGTTCCTTCACCCGGCGTACGAGGTCGAGGTAGGCCAGCGCCGGTTTCACCATGACGATGTCCGCGCCCTCGGCCACGTCGAGCGCCACCTCGCGCATCGCCTCGTCGCCGTTGGCGCAGTCCATCTGGTAGGTGCGGCGGTCGCCAAATTGCGGCGGACTTTCCGCCGCGTCGCGGAACGGCCCGTAGAAGCCGCTCGCGAACTTCGCCGCGTAGCTCATGATGGGCGTCTGCTCGAAGCCCGCCTGGTCGAGCGCGCGGCGGATGGCGGCCACGCGGCCGTCCATCATGTCGCTCGGCGCAACGATGTCCGCGCCCGCCCCGGCGTGGCTGACGGCGCTCCTGGCGAGCAGCTCCAGCGTAGCATCGTTGTCCACGTCGAGCGCGCCGTCGCGGCGTTTGCGGACGATGCCGCAGTGGCCGTGGCTGGTGTATTCGCAGTTGCAAACATCGGTAACGACGACCATCTCCGGCACGGCGTCCTTCACGGCGCGCACGGCGGTCTGGACGATGCCGTGCTTCGCATGGGCGCCGCTGGCCTTCTCGTCTTTCTTGTCGGGAATGCCGAAGAGCAGGATGGCCGGAACGCCGAGCTTGTGGATTTCGCGCGCTTCCTTCGCCAGTTCGTCCACGGAAAACTGGAAGTTGCCGGGCATCGAGGCGATGGGCCGGCGCACGCCTTTGCCGGGCCGCGCAAACAGCGGCATGACGAGGTTGTCGGCGGACACGCGCGTCTCGCGCAGGAGCCGCCGCAGGGCCGGCGTGGCGCGCAGGCGACGCGGCCGCGCCACCGGGAATTGGGGCATTCCAAAGTCGCTCATGGGGGTGAACTTAACGCTGTCGCACCGTCGCCAGCAAGACGGAATGGCGGTCAACCTTGCTTGAGTTTTCCCGCGTGGACGATCAGCAGCGGGATCATCGAGCGGTGGCGGACATGCTCGATGGTACTGCCGTAAAAAAGGTCCGCGAGCAACCGGTGGCCGTGCGTGGTCATCGCGATCAGGTCGCACTGCTCGCGCTTGGCGGTCTTGAGGATTTCCGCGGGCGGGTCGCCGAGAGCGAGACAAGTCTCGACGGCCAGACCGTGTTTGCGCAACTGTTTCGCCTTTTCGTCGAGATAGGCGCGGTCCTCGATCATTTCCTGCGATTCGCGGAGCTGGAGCTGGTCATAGTTGCGAGCGGCCCAGCCGTCGGCGACATGGACGAGCAGCAGCTTCGACTTGTGAAGCTTCGCCAGTTCGGCGATGTGCGGCAGCAGGCTTTTGTCGGCCTGGCCGTTTTCCAACGCAACGAGGATTTTCTGATACATAACATCTCCTATTCCGGCGGCAGCCTGATCCATTTACTAACGTCGAAAAACCCACCGTACTTTTTCATGTCTCAATGCCCCACAATGATGCGCCACGCCTGTTTGATCGATTCGGGCAGGCCGTAAATATTCATCGCCGTGATCAACAGCGCGCTGGCCCAGCCGGCGATTGTCAGGAACCAGCCGTTGGCCCATTGACCCATTTTGCTGCGCGAGCAAGTGAAGTGCAGCAGCGGGAACATGGCGAAGGGCAGTTGCAACGCGAGCACGACCTGGCTGAGGTTGATCAGATCGGTGACGCTGCTGTCGCCGCGGAGGCCAACAATGGCGATGGCCGGCACGACCGCAACGGTGCGGGTGATCATCCGCCGCAGCCACGGACGGATGCGCCAGTGCATGAAACCTTCCATCACCACCTGCCCGGCCAGCGTGCCGGTGATGGTGCTGCTTTGCCCGCTGGCCAGCAGCGCCACGGCGAACAAGGTGCTGGCCGCCGTCGTCCCCAGCAACGGCGCCAGGGTCAGGTAGGCGACGCGAATCCAGTCGCTGTCCGGGCTGAAGCTGACCACCTGGCCGCCCGCCACGGTCACGCTCTGCTTGCCGTAGAAAACCATCGCCGCCAGGACGAGGATGGCCGCGTTGACCACGAATGCGATGGTCAGCGCGACGGTGGCGTCAATGGCGTTGAACCGGATGGCCCGGCGGACCGACTTCGGCTCGGTGCGGTCGAATTTGCGGGACTGCACCAGCGCCGAGTGCAGGTAGAGATTGTGCGGCATGACGGTCGCGCCAATCATGCCGATGGCCACGTAGAGCATCCCGGTCTGGGACAGGTTGGGCACCACCAGCGCCCGGCCCATCTCCAGAAAATCCGGGTGGGTGGTCTGCGGCAGCACGAAAATCTCGATGCAGTAGCAACCGCCGATGGTCGCCACCAACACCGACACGACCGCCTCGATCATCCGCATGCCCATCCCTTGCAAGGCCAGCAGCAACAGCACGTCAAAGGCGGTGATGATCACCGCCCAAAACAGCGGGATGTGAAACAACAGGTTGATGGCCACGGCGCTGCCCAGCACCTCGGCCAAGTCGCATGCTCCGATGGCCAGCTCGCACATCAGCCAGTTGGGCCACCGGCTCCACGCCGGATACCAGTCGCGCATGCACTGGGCCAGATCCTTGCCGGTGACCACGCCCAGCCGGGCCGCCATCACTTGGAGAAAGATTGCCATGAGGCTGGCCAGGCCAATGACCCACAGCAGCCCGTACTTGAACTGCGCGCCGCCAGCGAGATCGGTGCCCCAATTGCCCGGGTCCATGTAGCCAACGCTGACCAGAATCGCCGGCCCGACGAACGCCCGCCACTGCTGCCAGAAGCCCGCCTCGTGATGCGGCACCGCGACGGAACCGTGCACCTCTTCCAGCGACACGTGGTTCTCCGACTCGGGCGTCGGCACACCCGGAGAGGGTTGGTTGGTCGAGTGATTCTTCATGGGTCACGGCGCCGCGATGGCGCGCTTCTGACGAAATACCCGCATGCGTCCTTTGTCAAATCAACAAACCCCACGGCCGTCGCTTAGATGCGAAGGAAAAATTTCCGCCGATACATCCAGAGCAGGATGATCCAGAGCGTCAGCAGCACTGCCGCGCCGTGCAGCAGCGGTGCATAGGCGGGGCCGAACAACTTAAAGGCGTTCGCGCCGAGGTGCGTCGCCAGATTTTTGTGAATGAAACCCTCGAACAGATGCGCCATGCAGTAGGCGGCGATGGAGTTCATGCCGATCACCACCAGCGGGAACGACCAGCCTTTCCAACCGCGCAGGTCAATCACCGCGTAGCACGCCGCCAGCAGCAACAGACACCAGCCGCCGTTGAACATCACCCAGCTCGGCGTCCAGATGCGCTTCACCACCGGACAAACGCCCAGCCAGCCGAGCAGGCCGCCCGCCGCGAGCGCGATGAGGCCGGCGACGGCGAGCCACCGCACCTTCGCCCACGGCGCGCGCCCGCTGCGCATCACGCCGCCGGCGATCAGGCCGAGGATCATCGTGCCAAGCGTCGGGATGAAACTCAGCGTCACGTAGCCGCCGCCGTTGTTGGCGAACGGCTTGGATCGTGGAAACAGATTCATGAACCACGTGTCGAATGCCCACGCCGGATTGGTGTTCTTGTTCCAGTGCGCGGCGAAACCGGTGAGATTGTTTTGCCAGTCGGGCGTCACGCCGGCGGTCTTCCAATCGAAATCCGAGCCCGGTAGGGGCCAGAGCGCGAACGCCGCCCAGTAGCCGACGAGAATCGCCGCCAGCGCGATCCACTGGTCGCGCACGGGACGAAACCCGAGCAAAAACAAGAACCCATAACCGAGACCGATCTGTGTGAGCGTGTCCTCAAAGGTCCAATTCGTCAGATCGCTTCCCGTCGAGCGGAGAAACACGCCGAGCAAAATCAAAATCAGCGCGCGCCAGAAAGCGTGCAGGGACAACCAGAACTGCGTCTGCCCGCGCGCCATCCGATTGGCGATGGAGAACGGCAGCGCCACGCCCACGATGAACGAGAACGACGGCTGGATCAGGTCGTGCAGCGAGCAGCCCACCCACTGCACGTGCGATTGGTGATGGCTGAGGAACTGCCAGAAGCCGCTCGCCGGCAGCGCTTCCGCCACGCGGCTGAATCGCAGCACCTCCGCCATCATCAAGAACATGACAAAGCCGCGATACGCGTCGAGCGAAGTGAGACGTTGCGGTGGAGTTGATGAAGTCGGCGAAGTCGGGGTGTTCATGTCTCGACCGCCATGGTGCCAATTCCCCGGTCTCGCGCCAGCAAAATCGGATGCCCTGGCTGCGGCCGGACCGGATCGTCAGGCCGTCGGCGTTTCGGGCGTGACCGTTTCCGGCGCCTTGGTTTCGAAAAGCGGATAGAGCAGCGGCAAGATGAACAGCGTCAACAGCGTCGAGGTCACCAATCCGCCGATGATCGCCACCGCAAACGGCCGCGAGGTCTCCGCGCCGACGCCGTGCGAGAGCGCAGCGGGCAGCAGGCCGAACATCGCCATCGCCGACGTCATCGTCACCTGCCGCAGGCGCGAGCGGCCACCTTCCTTGACGGCTTCGATCTGAGTCTTGCCGAGAGCGCGCAGGTCGCGGATGCGTTCCACCAGCAACACGCCGTTTTGAATCGAGACTCCAAAGACTGCGATCAGGCCCATCATTGCCGAGACGGAAAGGTAAAGGCCGGCGCTCGCCAGTCCCAGCAAACCGCCGACGGCGGCAAACGGCACGTTGAGCAGGATTAGCAGCGCCATCCGCCCGGAGTCGAACGCGGTGAAGAGCAGGAAGAAAATGGCCAGGAACGTGATGGGCACGACGATCAGCAGCCGGCTTACTGCGCGCTGCTGGTTTTCAAACGAGCCGGTCCATTGCAACCGGTAGCCCGGCGGCATCGGCGCGGCGGCGGCGACTTTTTTCTGCGCTTCGCCGACCACGGAACCGAGGTCGCGGTCGCGGACGGAAAATTTCACCGCGATCCGCCGGACGTTTTCCTCGCGGTAGATGCGATCGAATCCGGCCCGAACGCGGATGGCGGCCAGCCCGCCGAGCGTCAACTTCTCGCCCGCGCCGCCTTGCACGGGAATGTCACGGATCAGTTCAATGTTGGAGACCGACGCGGCCGGCAGTTTGACCACGAGATCGAACGAGCGGCCGTTGTCCTCCTTGACCTGTGTGGCGACCGAGCCGCCGAACGCCGTCTCGACCACCGACTGCACGTCGTTCATCGCCAGCCCGGCGCGCGCGATGGCGTCGCGGTCCACTTCGATCTGCACTTGCGACTGGCCGAGCAGTTCCTCCGCGCCGACGTCGTAAGCGCCCGGCACGGTCTTGACCACGGCGGCGACACGGTCGGCCAGTTCCTGCAACCGGGTCGGATCGTCGCCGAAAATCTTGATGCCCAGTTCGCCTTTGATGCCGGAGACGGCTTCGTTGACGTTGTCCTCGATATACTGGCTGAAAAGGAAATCCACGCCGGGAATCGCCGCCAGCTTGCCGTTCATCGCCGCGACGAGGCCGTCGCGCTCGCTCGCGGTGCTCCATTGCTCGCGCGGCCTGAGGTCCACGTAAAGCTCGACGGTGTCGAAGCCGTTGACGTCTGTGCCGTCGTCGGGCCTCCCGAGTTGGCTGACCACCGATTTGACTTCGGGGAATGATGAGAGCGTCTCGCGAATCCTGACGACAACGCGATTGGCTTCGGTGGGCGAGATGGACTTCGGCATGGTGGCACGCACCCAGAGCGCGCCCTCGTCGAGCTTCGGCAAAAACTCCGTGCCGATCAGGTGCAGCGTGACGCCGCCGACGGCGAGGCAGCCCGCCGCGCAGAGCATCACCGGCCAACGGAATTTCAACGTGAGGTCCTGCAACGGCGTGTAAATCCGGTTCAGCCAGCGCACTAGCCACGGCTCGTGACCGGCGGCGTGTTTTTCGAGCGCGAAACTCGCCAGCGCCGGCACCGCGACGATGGCGAGAATCGTGCCGGCGATCAGCGCGAACGTCAGCGTCAGCGCCATCGGCTTGAAAATGCGGCCCTCGACGCGCTGGAGCGTGAACAGCGGGATGAACGCGGTGATCAGGATCAGCTTCGAGACAATGATCGGTTTGCCCATGTCAGAGACCGACTCCCGGATCGCGTCGCGTACGGAGAGCGACTTGCCGCGCTCGGCGAGGATGCGCAGCAGGTCTTCGACGATGACCACCGAGGCGTCCACGATGATGCCGAAGTCAATCGCACCCATGGAAATCAGGTTCGCCGGGATGCCGCGCCAGTCCAGCAGCATGAACGCGCCCAGCAGCGACAGCGGCACCACCGCCGCCACCACCAGCGCGGAGCGGAAGTTGCCGAAACCGAGATAGACCAGCAGCACCGCCAGCACCAGCCCGATGCCGATGAGCATGTTCTCGCGCACCGTGTGCAGCGTGCGGTCAATCAATTCGGTGCGGTCATAGATCGTGTTCAACCGGACGCCGGGCGGCAGGGCGTGCTTGTTGATCCCATCCACTTTCGCTTCGATGCGCTTGAGGCCGTCCAGCGGGTTCTCCCCTCGGCGCAGCAACACGATGCCTTCGACCACGTCGTTTTCATCCGCGTCGCTGAACTTTTTGCCGGCGGCGGGCACGGTCAGGCCAACGCGCCCAAGCCGGAGCTGGTGGCCGACGGTCACCGTGCCGACATCGCCGATGGTGATCGGCTTGCCGTTGCGCGTCACCACGGCGATGCGCTCGATGTCACGCAGATCGCGCACGAGGCCGATGCCGCGGACGATATAAATTTGCGGGCCGTGTTCGATATAAGCGCCGCCGGCGTTGCGGTTGCCGTTGGAAAGGGCGTCGAAGACCTGGTGCAGTGCGATGTCGTAACTCTTGAGTTTCAACGGGTCCACCAGCACCTGATACTGCTTCGTCGGCCCGCCGAAACCGACCACGTCCACGACGCCGGGCACGGTGCGCAACTCGCGCTCGACCACCCAATCCTCCAGCGACCGCAGTTCGGTGGACGGAAAACCCTTCGGCGCGCGCAACGTATAGCGGTAGACCTCGCCCACCGCGGTCGAGTCCGGCGAAATGGACGCCTGCGCGCCCGCGGGAAGGTTGACCTGTTGCAGCAGTTGAACGACCTGGTTGCGGCAATAGGCGTTGTCGGCGTCGTCCTCGAAGGTGATCGTGACCTGCGACAATCCGAACAACGACACCGAGCGCAGCGCGACGCGCTTGGGGATGCTGTTCATCTGGTTTTCGACAGGGATGGTGACAAACTTCTCGACCTCCTCGGTGGCGTGACCGGGCCAGAGGGTGATGACCTGTGCCTGGACGTTGGTGACATCCGGATACGCCTCCACCGGCAGCCGCAGGAACGCCATGACGCCGGCGAAGATGAAGAACCCCAGCAGCGCCAGCACCAGCGCGCGATGTCGCAGGACATAGGTGGTCAGCGTGCGCATTACTGTCCTTGCTGCGAATCGAGGATGTTCTGCAACAACAGGCAGCCTTCCGTCACCACGCGATGGCCGGGCGCAAGACCCTGCGTCACCAAAACCCTGCCGTCGTATTCCTCGCCCACCGTCACCGGGCGTTTCGCGTAGCGGCCCGGCGCCTCTTCGACGAAAACGAAGTATTTGTCGCCGAGCGCAAACACCGCCTTGGACGGCACACCGACGCCAGCAGCCATCGCGCTGGTGTTGTCAATCTCCACCGTCACATACATCTCCGATTTCAGCAGCCGCTGCCGGTTGTCCACCACGCCGCGGGCCTTGACGATGCGCGTGAGAGGGTCGAGCGAGTCGCCGACGACCTCCAGACGGCCTTCAAACGTTTTGTCGGGATACGCATTGGAGCGGATGATCAGTTTTTGACCGGCCTTGATTTTCGAAATGGCGGATTCCGGCATGTCGAGCCGCACCCACATCTTTGCCGGGTCGGTGACGACGAAATGCGGCGCGAAATACTCCGGCGCGTTGGCGAGCATCTGGTCGGAGCGGATTTCCTGGCCCGGGCTGACGTTGCGTTCCGTGACGGTGCCGCCGAGGGGCGTGATCAGATGATACAGGCCGTCCACGAAATTCGTGTTGCCGCCGTAGAGTGCCAGCCGCGCCGCCGCGCGCTGGTTTTCAAACACCGCCGCCTCCTGGTCCGCTTTCGCCGAAAGCAAATCCTTCTCCGCCGCCGCGCCGTTCTTGAACAACTCCTGCACGCGCGACAGGGTGCGTTCCTTCAACGCCAGGTCGCTCGCGGCCTTGCGCGCGTCGGCCTGCGCCTGGCCGTAGTCCGGCGAGTCGAGCAGCGCCAGGTCGGCGCCCTTGGCCACCGGCTGGCCGATGTCCACCACCACGCGCCGCACGCGGCCGGCGACCGGCGAGAAGACGCGCACCGTCACGTTGTCGTCCCACGCCAGACGGCCCGTAAAATGCAGCATCGAATCCCTGCGCGGCTCGGCCGGCGCGATCGTCAGCATGGCGATCTGCGGCGAGTTGGCCGGCAAAATCACCTTGTCGCCTTCCACGCGCGGCGTTGGCGGCGGCGGCGCGGCCGGTTGTTTCTCGCCGTGACATCCGGCAAGCAAGGCGGACGAGACCAGCAACAGCGAACAGACGGTCGTTTTCATTTGGCGGGTTTTGGAACTTCCATCGTCGCGAGCGACGCTTTCAGCGCGGCGGCGGTCACGGCGGAGTCGGCGGCGGCTTGCGCGGCGGCGACGCGAACGTCGTTGTCGTCGCGCTCAGCCGACAGCAAATCCAGCAGCGACGCGCCGCCCTTGGCGTAGGCGAAGGCCATCGTCTTGCGAATCTGCTCCGATTTGGGCCGGATGCTTTCGCGGTAACGGCGCCACCGCTTTGCCGCGTCGTCGTAGGCGAGTTGCGCCACGGCGATGTCGGCCACGGCCTGTGCGCGCGCCTTCTCGTAGGCGATGCGCGCTTGGTCGCGCGCCGCCTGCGCCGCGAGAATGTTGCCGCGGTTCTGGTTCCAGATCGGCAGCGGGAAGCTGACGCCAAAGCCCATGGTCTGCGGCGTGTCGGGCGGTTGGTGTTCGTATTGCGCCATGATCGTTGGATCGGGGATGCGATAGGCTTTTTGCAGGCGCAGGTCCGCCTCGGCTTTTTGCATCGCCGCTTCCGCCGCGACGACGTCGGGCCGCGCGTCGCCGGTGTCGTTCATGCCCGCCGGCGGCACCGGGGCGCAAAGCGTTTCCAGCTTGTCGTTCAACGTCACGTTGCCCTTGGGCCGCGGCACGCCGAGCAGGACCTCCAGCGCGACGCGCGCCTGCGCCGCGGCGGCCTTCGCCGTTTGGGCGTTCAACTCGAACTGCTCGGCCGCGATTTCGATCCGGTTCCTGTCCGAACTGGAAATGTCGCCGGCCTTGAGCCGCAACTCGGCGATCTTCGCCTCCTGCCGCAACGTGCCGGCGGATTGCAGAAGGATGCGGACGTTCTCCTCCGCCTGCGCGGACGCGACGTAGGCCTTGACCACGGCGGCGGCGAGCGTGCGCCTGGCGTCCAACAGCAGCGCGCGCGCGTTTTCAAAACCGGCGGCGGCGGAGGTTTGCCGGTGACGCCGTTTGCCGCCGATCTCGAAGAGCTGGTTGATGGCGACGATGGTGTCGTAGCTGCGATCCCACACGCCGTTGCCGCTGGGCGTGGCGCTCGTGTGGTTGTCCATGTTGATGTAAGTTGTGGACAACGACAGCGTCGGGTTCGGAAATTCCTTGGAGACGATCTTTTGGGCCGTGGCTGCGTCCACGCCGCTGGCGGCGGCCAGCAGGTCCCAGTTGCGCTCGAACGCCGCGCGCTGGGCCTCGGCCAAAGAAAGCACACGGGTGTCAGCCCGCGCCGACACGGTTAGCAGTAGAAGGATGGCAGCGACGATTTTCAACCAGCCGAATCATAGACTGGAAGCCGGCGACGCTCTATGAGGCCCGACCTAATTTTCCTGTAGGACGAAATCCTACACGCGATGGCGTGCACTCCTTCAGTTCAGCCCTTCTCCATTATTTTCGCTGAAGACCGTTCCTGATCCAGTTCCATCCTCGCAGAGGCGAAGAACTGGCGCTGGCTTTGTCGGACCGGTCGAAAAACGTCTTCGCGCCCCACGCCGCCAGCCGTGGGAAATGGCGGGCGGTGAATGTCATCGCCCGACCTTCGGCGGTGAGCACGACTTCCGGCTGGGGGCGGACCGCGACGGCCAGCAACCGTCGGGCGACCTCGGTGGGCGACATTGGCTTTTGGAGGCCGTGGTGCCAGCGCGCGCCCCTGACCACCGAGTGTGCAAAAAAATCGGTGTCCGTGTGGCCCGGACAGAAACAAACGACCTCGATGCCGTCGCCGGCCAGTTCCAATCGCAACGCCTGCGAGAAGCCGCGCACGGCGAACTTCGTGGCGCTATAGACGCTCGTCATGGGAGTACCGAGATACGCCATCATGGAAGCCACGTTGATGAGCACGCCGCTCCGCTGCCGGCGCATCCGGGGCAACGCCGCGTGGGTCATGTTCATCACGCCGAGGATGTTGACCTCGACGAAACGGCGCGTTTCCGTTTCTGTCAAATCGTTGAACCTGGCCCAGTGCCCAATGCCGGCGTTGTTCACAAGAATGTTCACCCGGCCGAACCGCTGCATCGTCAACCGCGCGAGCCGGTCGCATTCCTCGGCTTGCGTCACGTCCGTCGGGACGGCGAGCGCATGTTCCGGGCCGCCGAGTTTGTCCGCCAGCGCGTCCAACCGCTCGGCCGAGCGGGCGGCCAACGCCACGCGCGCGCCCGCCTGCACAAACGCCGCCGCCGCCGCCGCGCCAATGCCGCTGGTGGCCCCCGTGATGATGACGACTTTATTTGCGAGCGACGAGGTCATGTCGTTGAACTGTTCCGGCGACGGCCTGCGAACCGTTGCCAGCCGTCGCCCTTATCGCCGCGATGCCCCGAAATCCATACAGTTTTGAATGTTGTCAACGGGGGTTGTCGTTTGCGTGTCCCCCGGGTTTCCAAATGAATATGGAATGAGGGAACGATCAGTGCCAGCGCCAGCCCTGATCCACAAGAGACGACTGGGTCTTCTGCGCTTGCTGAAGGAGCGCCATCCCCTCCCTGTCTGTCCCGTGCCGGCACTGATCGGTTCCCTTTGCCGGCCTCTACGAACTGGCCGCCTGGGGCACAGTGGCTGCAATGCCTTGCGATGACATCGTGCTCTGGACATTGTCGAAGGTGCTCGCGGTCTTGGTGCCCACGGCCTGGACGACAATGATGGCCACGATGGCGATCAACGCCAGCACCAGCCCATACTCCACCAGAGATTGCCCGCTCTTCCTTGCTTTCCGAATGAGTGTTTTCATTTTGTTGTTATGCTCCCTGGCCGCATCCATGCAGTGGCCGCGGCCCCTCACCTTTGCGCTCTCCCCATTCGATAGGGAGAGGGCCTTGTTTTTCTTTGTTATGAGGACGGGACTATTCAGTGAACCGCAATTTTTCCTCTCTCCGTCGGACGGCGCGAGGGTCGGGGGTGAGATGTTCCGATTGCATGGTTGCGGCTTAGGTTGCGTCCCGTACTGACCACCTGTCTCTTTGGCAGGCGACTAGGAACTGGCCGACTGGGGCACGGTGGCTGCAATGCCTTGCGACGTCATCGTGCTCTGGATGTTGTCGAAGGTGCTCGCGGTCTTGGTGCCCACCGCCTTCACGACCAGGATGGCCACGATGGCGATCAATGCCAGCACCAGTCCATACTCCACCAACGACTGGCCACACCTCGTTGCTTTCCGCAGTTGTATTCTCATCTATGCTCTGTCCTTTCCACCTTTTCTGTTGGAGACAATCGGCTCCAACAACCCGGCAAGGTGGAACATCCAGCCCGCCGTGTCCATGGGACGGAGGCTGGTTCTGGTATAGGAAGAATCCCTAGACGCGGTGGCGCTGCTCTTCCCAGCGGACAGCCTCGCGGCGCAGTTCGGTGGCGCTGGCGAGGTTCAGTTTTTCTTTGATGCGGTCGCAGTAGGCTTGGACCGTCTTGAGGCTGATGTGGAGATCGTCGGCAATCTGTTTGGTTTCGCGGCCCTGGCCGAGAAACTGGAAAACTTCCAATTCGCGGTCGCTCAACAGCGCGAAAGGCGACTCGCTGGCGGCGGGCCGCCCGCCAACGAATTTCTCCGCCATCGCGGCGGCGATCTGTTCGCTGACGCAGAGTTTGCCTTCCAGGACCTGGCGGATGGCGGTGACGACTTTCCTGGTCGTCTCACGCTTCATGATATAGCCGCGGGCGCCGGCGCGCAGGGCGCGTTCAGCGTAGAGCGACTCGTCGTGCATGGAGAGGACTAGCACGGCGACGTTGGGGTGGCACTGCTTCAGGCTCTTGATGAGTTCGATGCCAGAGGAGTCTTTCAACGACAGGTCCACCACGGCGACATCGGGCTTCGCAGCGGCGATCGCGGCCATGGCTTGCGGCGCGCTCTCAGCTTCTCCGCAGACCGCGAGGTCCGCCTGCTGGTTGATGAGGTTGGTGAGCCATTCGCGCACGAGCGGATGGTCGTCCACCAAAAACACTTTCCGTTTCGGTTTCCTGGATTCAGATGTTGCGGTCATCGGCATGGCGCTCCTCGCGCGGCGACTGTTCAGGGTTGGGAAACGAACAAGCCACGACGGTTCCTCCGCCAGGGCCGGGGCGGATGTCAAACCCGCCGCCGATCATCGCGGCGCGGTGCGCCATGATGCGGATGCCCAAACCCCGGCCTTTTCGAAAATCTTCCGGCAGGCCGACGCCGTCGTCGGTCACCGTCAGCGCCACGCAGTCCTCCGGCGAAGCGAGGCTGATCGTGATCCGCCTGGCCTTGCCGTGGCGGACGGCGTTGCGGACCGCCTCTTGCGCGATGTGATACAGGTGCGTCGCCGTGGCCGCGTCGTGAACCAGCACCGGCGCGCGGCATTCGAACTCGCAGGAAATTCTGAAGAGGCTGGCCGTGGTGGTTGCCAGTTCTTGAAACGCCGACATCAAACCTTCGGCGTCCATCTCAACCGGATAAAGCCCGCGCGCCAGTTGACGGGCCAGCGTAATGCCATCCTCGACGAGTTCCACGACCTTGCCGGCGTCGGCCGCCTCCGGCAACGATTGCGCCGCAAGCTTTTCGCCCAAAACCTGCCCGGCCAGGGCGGTGCCCGTCAGATGCTGGCAAAGACTGTCGTGCAAATCGCGTCCGATACGGCGCCGCTCCCGTTCGCCAATTTCCAGGATTTCTTTTTCCAACCGCGCGCGTTCGGCTATTTCCTGCTGCAGGGCCAGCGTCCGCTGCTGCACGCGGTCCTCCAGGTTTTTTTGCAGCGACCGCAAGCCGGTCAGCAGCCAGACCACGATGAAATAAAAGACCAAAAAGATCATCGCGTTCCACGCCGGGATGAACGGGCTGGAATACTTCGCCCCCGACGCCACGTCGCCCGCCAGCCAGACGATGACGCTCAGGACCGACATCAGAATGCCGTAACCTCTGCCGACAAACCACGTCGCCCACCCGACGCCGAGAAGATAAAACACCGAGAAGAACAGTTCGGAGCCGGTGAGGTAGTCCACGACGCCGACCAGCGCCAAAAACACCGCTCCGGTAAGTAACAAGACCGGTTTTGATTTCCTCTCGAGATTTTGAATCCAACCGATCATGGCTACCGTCTTCATTGGCGAAGACCGGTTGAATGTCAAGCGGCTTGCGGCGGCCCTGAAAAACAGCCTTCGCCTTCGGCGGCGATTTGTGTAGATTACGCCGTCATGAAAAGGAGGATGGCCATAAAGGCGGTCTGGTGGATGGTGGCGGGCTGCGGCTGGCTCGGTTTGGCCGGCGGCGCTGCGGCGGGCGCGGAGCAGGCGCGTGTGCAGTGGTTTGGCCAGGCGTTCTTCCAACTGACCTCCTCGAGCGGCGTCCGCGTGGTGATTGATCCGTTCGACAACACGTTCTTCAGCTACCCGGTGCCGAAGGGCCTCACCGCCGACGTGCTGTTGGTGACGCACGAGCACAAGGACCACAACAACGTCGGCATCATCGGCGGCTCGCCGCTGGTCTGCCGCGGCCCGAAGGGCGTCGGCCGGTTCGAGCGCGCCGGCGTCACCGGCACCGGCACGGCGGCATTCCACGACGAGAGTCGCGGCGCCGAGCGTGGCCCGGACACGATCTACAGCTTCGCGCTCGACGGCGTGCGCTTCTGCCACGTCGGCGATCTCGGCTGTCTGCTGACGGACGAACAAATCAAAAACATCGGCCCGGTGGACGTGCTCCTGTTGCCGGCGGGCGGGTTCTTCACGCTCGATGTCGCCAAGCTCGACAAGCTGGTGGCGCAACTGAATCCGCGGGTGGTGGTGCCGATGCACTACAAGACGCGCTACATACCCAAGCTGCCTATCGCGACGGTGGACGAATTTCTCCGCGGCAAGAGCAACGTGAAGCGGCTCGACTCGGCCACGTTCGCCGTCGGCAAGTCCGACCTGCCGGCGCAACAGGAAATCTGGGTGCTGGAGATCAAGTGACCATACCCCCTTCAACGCCGGATTCCCCCGTCGAGCGAGCGGGCACTTACCTGCGCGCGGCCCGCGCCGCCAAAGTCGGGTTGGCCGCCAACTTTTTTTTGAGTGTGGTGAAGCTCATCGGCGGGATCTGGGGACATTCGACGGCGCTGGTTGCCGACGCGTTTGAGTCGTTTACCGACGTGTTCACTTCCACCGGGCTGGTTTGGAGCTTGCGCAAGGCATCCGAACCCGCCGACCGTGAGCACCCTTACGGCCACGGAAAGATCGAGAACATCGCGTCCAACGTGATTGCCGGTGTGTTGATGGCTGTTGCGATAGGCATCGGCATCGGCGCGTGGCATCGCATCCGGCACGCGGACACACTGGAGGGGCCGACGGGCCTCGCGTTGGTGCTGGCGTTGTTCTCCATTGTCGTGAAGGAGGCCTTGTTCCAATACAAACTCCGCGTCGGTCGCAAGCTGAACAGCTCCAGCCTCATCGCCGAGGCGTGGCATCATCGCAGCGATGCCTTCTCCAGCCTCGCCGCGGCGCTCGGCATCGGCGGCGCCATCGCTGGCGGCGTCTCGTGGCGCATTTTGGATCCGATCGCCGCCTTCGTGGTGGCGCTCATCATCGGCGTGATGGCCGTCACGATCTTTCGGCGCAGCTCACTGGAACTGATGGACACGCAGGTGCCTGCCGACACGCTGGAGGAAATCCGCCGGGCCGCCAAGCAGCCCGGCGTACTCCACGTCGAGAAGGTTTTCGCCCGCAAATCCGGCCTGGACATTTTGGTGGACGTTCATCTCGAAGTGGATGACAACATGACCGTGTTGGAAAGCCACCGCCTCGGCCACGAGGTCGAGCGGCAGGTCATGCGCGCCGTGCCGCAGGTCATCCAGGTGCTGGTTCACGTCGAGCCTCATCAGCGTGCGGAACGCGAAGGCCGGCGGCCCATCGCCTCGCCGCACTGATAGGAAAAAGAACAATGAAAGACAACAAAACCGTTCTGGCCATCATGGCCCATCCCGATGACATTGAGTTTCTTTGCGCTGGCGCGCTGGCGCGGCTGGCCAAACTCGGCTACCGCATCCACATGGCCCACGTCGCTGCCGGCGATTGCGGCACGTTGGAATACAGCTCCGACGACATCTCCCGCCTGCGGTTCGCCGAGGCCGAACGCGCCGCGGCGGTCATCGGCGCGACGCACCACTGCGTCGGCGCGCGCGACGCGCTGATCATGTATGACGAGCCGACGCTCCGCGCCACCGTCGAGCTGGTCCGGCGCGTGAACCCGTTCCTCGTCATCACCCACTCGCCGGAGTGCTACATGATTGACCACGAGACCAGCGCCAAGCTCGCGCAGACGGCCACGTTCATCGCGGGCGCGCCGAATTTCCAGACGCTGCTGACGCCGCCGGCCAGGCCGACGAAGGACGTGCCGTATCTTTATTACGCCGACGCCGTCGAGGGCAAAGACCGCTACGGCCGGCCCGTGGAGCCCAGCTTCTACGTGGACATCACCCGCGAGGTCAAAACGAAGGAGCGGATGGTCAAGTGCCACGCCAGCCAGCGCCACTGGCTGTTGAAGCACCATAAGGTGGATGAATACACCAACAACGTGCGGCGCTGGAACGGCCCGAACGGCCAGCGTTGCGGCGTCGCGTTTGCCGAAGGCTATCGCCAGCATCTCGGCCACTCGTATCCGCAGGACAACAAGCTCGGCGAGCTGCTCGGCGCGATCCCGGCGTGAGGTGTAAATCGTGATTGGTAATTGGTAACTGGTAATTGGTGATTCGAGATGGCGACATGGGAATTGTGAATCACCAACCTCCAGTTACCAATTACCAATCACCAATCTCATCCCCATGAAACTCGGCGCGCACATGTCCATCGCGGGCGGCGCGGACAAGGCCATCGAGCGCGGCCGGCGCACCGGCTGCGAGACGATCCAGATTTTCACCCGCGGCAACATGCAGTGGCGTTCCCGACCGCTGGAAGCGGAGGAGATCGCCGCGTTCAAGAAACTCCGCGCCGACGCCGGCATCGCGCCAGTCTTCGCGCACGACAGCTACCTGATCAACCTCTGCGCGACCAACACGACGACGTTGCACATGAGCCTGGACGGCATGGTGGACGAAGTGCGGCGCGCCGACGCGCTCGGCCTGCCGTTCGTCGTCGCCCATCCCGGCGCGCACATGGGCGCGGGCGAGGACGCGGGCTTGCGGCGGATCGCAGGCAGCCTGAAGGAGGTTTTCCGGCAGACCAAAGGCTCGCCGGTGAAGATCGCGCTGGAGACGACCGCCGGCCAGGGCACCAATCTCGGCTACCGCTTCGAGCATCTCGCTGACATCATCGCGCGCGCCGGCCCGGAGCGGCTCGCCGTCTGCGTGGACACCTGCCATCTGCTCGCCGCCGGCTACGACATCCGCACGCCGAAGACGTTCGCCGCCGTCGCGAAGGAATTCGGCCGCGTCATTGGCTGGGAGTTTCTCGCCGCCGTCCATCTCAATGATTCCAAGACGCCGCTCGGCTCGCGCGTGGATCGCCACGAGCAGATCGGCAAGGGCCACGTCGGCAAGGAAGCGTTTCGCCTCGTGCTCAACCACCCGCGCTTTTCGCGCGTCCCCGGCGTGCTGGAGACGCCGAAGGGCGACTTCGAGGACGTAAGCCCGCTCGACAAAGCCAACCTGCGCCTGCTCCGCTCACTGGTCGCGCCAGAGGACAAGCCGCCCATCGTCAGCCGGTGATGGTTGGCTGTGGCGGCGGTTCCACCGGGGGCACCGGTGGCGGCCCGGCGTTGGCCTTGACGGCGACGAAAAGATAGACCATCGCCACGGCGAGGCAGACGATCCACCAGCCGGTCAGGGGAACTTGCGCCAGCTCCTGCACGGTGCAGAGAATCAGCACCGGGGTCAGCGCGAAAACCGACAGCCGCACCAAGGCGGCATAACCAAGGGTTATGTTCAGGAGGCGGGCAAACAGCAGCCCGATCAGCGCATAGATCAACGCCTGAACCATCCGGTAGATGAACGACCCGATCAACACGAACGGATAACACACCGTCGCCAGCCATTGCCCTGTCATTTCCGCCCAGTGCTGCACGCGGTTGCGGTCCAGATGAAAATCCTCGACCGTGGACAGATCATAAACCCGCGTATCATTCAGTCCCTGTCTCACAATCAATTTTGTCTTGGTCAGCAAGGCCGCCGTGTGTCGGTCTCCCAGCGATGTCGTGCCGCCCGTCGTGTCAATGATCACCAGGGGTTCATTACCACCCGGTTCCTTGATGACATACGGCATGGAACACTCCGCCGACACCTGGCCGTGCGAGATGGTGATTGGCGGAATCTGGTTGATGAAAGCCGGGGCATCCTTGTGTACGAAACGCGTGACCCAGCCGTGCATCTGCACCATGCCCGGAATCCACAGCACCGCCAGCAGCAGGAACAGGTAGCCAAATCCGACGCCGCGCCAGTTCTGGCCCACGTCCCGGTAGAACGACGCTGAAAACAACGAAAGACCGACCGCTTGGATGGCATTGTAGCGTTTCATGCTGTTTCCTCTCGCGCTCCTTGTTCGGCGTTCTGTTCACGCCCGTTTGAACGCAAATCCTACCACGCCGCCTTGCCGCGCGCCAAGCCCGGCCTTCGCCGATGGACTCCGGCGCAAAACAACCGAAAAATCCTCTTGCCATGCGGCGTCGAGCTTCGTTACATCTGTTCATGGCAGCGAAACAAACGGACAACCTCGACGGGCAATTCTTCCAGCCGGCGGACGATTTCTTCCCGGCTAACGCCACCACTGGCCTCACGTTCGACGACGTGACCCTGGCCACGCAGTACTCCGAAATGCTCCCGCGCGACACGGTGCTGGAGACGCGCCTCGCCGACGCGCTGCGCCTCAACATCCCCATCGTGTCGGCGGACATGGATACCGTCACCGAGTCGCGCATGGCCATCGGCATGGCGCTCAACGGCGGCCTCGGCCTCATCCATTACAATATGCCGGAGCGCCATCAGCTCTCCGAAGTCAGCCGCGTGAAGAACGCGGTGCACGGCCTCATCCAGGAGCCGATCAAGGTCGCGCCCGATCAGTTGATCGGCGACGTGCTGGACCTGATCGAGACGAAGCGGTTCGGCTTCCGCACGTTCCCGGTGGCGGACGCGGAAGGCAAACTGCTGGGCCTGCTCTCCGGCCACGTCGTCAAACCGCGCTACGCCAAACGCAAGGCCATCGAGGTGCTGACGCCCCGCAGCCAGGTCCAGACGATCAACAAGAAGCAGCTCGGCCGCGACCCGGTTGCCGCCGCGGACAAGTTTTTCACGGAACATCCCGGCATTCACAAGCTGCTCGTCGTGGACGACGACGACAGGCTGCGGGGCCTCTTCACGCTGGCCGACGTGGAGCGCATCACCCAGGAGCGCATCGCGCAGTTCAAGCCGGCGCGCGACGCGCAGCACCGCCTCATCTGCGGCGCGGCGGTGTCGGCCACGCGCAACGCCTTCGGCGAACTCGACCGCGAGCGCATCCTCAACCACGCCGGCGGGCTGGTCGAGCGCGGCGTGGACGCCATCGCGGTGTCCACCGCGCACGGTTTCAGCAAGGGCGTCGGCGACGCGGTGCGGATGTTGCACGACGCGTTCCCGAAACTGCCGATCATCGCCGGCAACGTCACCACCGCCGCCGCCATCGAGTTCCTTGCGAAGGCCGGCGCCAGCGTCATCAAGGTCGGCCAGGGCCCCGGCTCCATCTGCACCACGCGGCTCGTCGCGGGCGTCGGCATCCCGCAACTCACCGCGCTCTATATCACCTCGCGCGCCGCGAAGAAACTCGGCGTCACCCTCATCGCCGACGGCGGCATTACCAAGAGCGGCGACATCGTCAAGGCCCTCACGCTGGCCGACGCCGTCATGTGCGGCGGCCTGCTGGCCGGTTGCAGCGAAGCGCCCGGCGACATCGTCGAGATCGGCGGCAAGCTCTATAAACAATACCGCGGCATGGGCAGCCTCGCCGCCATGAAGGCCGGCTCCGCCGCCCGCTACGGCCACGAAAAGGACGCCACCCGCAAAGTCGCCGCCGAGGGCATCGAGGCGCTCAAGGAATCCGCCGGCTCCGTGGACCGCGTGCTGGCCACGCTCATCGGCGGCATCCAGTCCGGCCTTGGCTACCTCGGCGCCGCCAACCTCGCCCAGCTCCGCGACAAGGCGCGCTACATCCGCGTCAGCGCCGCCGGCATGAAGGAAGCCGCCCCGCACGACGTGGTGGAACTCAAGACCGGCGTCTGAAAAAGTAGTCGCGTCACTCCGTGACGCGAATCGGCGCCGGTCATGAACCGTGTCGCTCCGTGGCGCGGCCAAACCCGAAAACCGGAGTGGTCCGCAGCGCCGGCATCCTTGCCGGCGCAACCTCGGTTTTTGGACCCAATCATATGGGTTTGTTTCCGAAAAAAAGCTTTTTGCTTTCATATCCTCCGGGCATCGAAATCCCCGTTTTCCTCGGGAAAACGATGTTTTCCAGTTTTGCCGGAGGCCGGCATATGGGTTTGTTTTGAAAAACAAACCCATATGATTTCCGGCAGGAAAATCGGCCCGCCGGCTCGAATCTTTCCGTGCAATCCGTGTAATCCGTGGATGATTTCCGGGGTGCCGCAATCCGTGTAATTCGTGCAATCCGTGGATGGTTTCCAAGTGCGCCAGATTGACCCTCCGACCGTATTCGGGCCGGGTTGCCGGCGGGGCTTGCAGCACCCGGATGACAGCAGCATTCACGGCGGGAAGGATATAGAGAATTTACCTTAATGTCAAGCGAAATTTGCTACTATTTTTCCACGATGTCGCCCCGCGTTATCCTGCCGGAAAGTTCCACCGGTGGGGCAAGCATCCGTCGAGCCTCCACGTCGCGGATTTCAACGCAGAGACGCAGAACCACGGAGGTTTGGCCGGCATTCTCACGCTTTGCGTGCGGGCCGTTCCATCACGAATTCGGGTTGAAGCGAAACAAGATCTTCGGAATACCGTAAACCTTGATCTCGTGAAGCAGCCCACTCATCGGCCAAACCGGCTTCCTCGGCAATGGCTCGAATATTCAGCCGCTGAAGCAAATCAACCGTGATCGGTCGCTTCGAGTCCGTGAAAGTCAGGGATGTTAGAAACTGCTTGCACACTTCTGAGTTCAATATCTTTACCACGGCTGTCGCTTCCTTCTCGTCCTCGAACGGAATGAAGTAACACGTGTCGTCAAACAGAACAGGTTTTTCGTCCACCGGCCCAACAAGCATGAAACGGGGCACGCGATGCAGGCCGGACACGGCCACCTTCCACGGCGCAAACGCATAGCTGCCAATACCGAAGAGCGCAAATGGAACGCGGCTGTTGTAGATGGAACTTTTTCGGGCCTCAAAAAGGTTGCGATGAGACTCAAGGTAGCGCCATGTGCGCGGGGCTTTGGTCGAGATTCCTGCCGTGTCTTCGCCCACGCGCCGCTGCGTCACGAGAACGAATCGCTCCGGCTCAACACGACCATTGGCAAGGTCAGAACATTTCAACAACGGGAACAGGTAATCCGGTTCGAGACTGACCTTCTCGCCCAGCTTGTTTTGAAACGCCATCCCGACGGTTCGCCGCAATTCCATCACGGAGGCACAATCGTGTTTCACACCGGAACGCCACTGATACGGGCAAAGTCCTTCAAGATGTTTCAGGCGGCGATATGTGCGGATGTTGTAAACCAAATTTTGTCCCGCCAAGCCGAGCGTCGTAGCGGGTCTCGTGGAGGAAAGACCCTCAAACACCCTCGCTTCCGCCAGTCCAGCTTCCCCGGTTCTCGCCAGGAGCAAGCAGGCGTCCACCGACGCATTGAAGTGCTTCTTGGCGTCAATCCGATAGAGTGACGCGGCGGCGATGCGTCCGTCATTCTGCCATGCAAAGCGCAGCAGTTTTCGCGCAGTGCCGGTCTTGCAGAGCATCGCGATGGTTGCGCTTCGCCCGCGCAATGCCTTCACCAGCCGGATGAGCATCCACTCCGAGATGTCAAAGTTCGACTTGCCTGTGCGGGCTTCAATGCCGCGGAAACCCTGAAAGTTCTCTTTCGCCGGCAGGTTCGATCCGTTCATGCCGGATACGGTCGCGTTGGTGACCCACGGCAGATTGCCAAGAACGAGAAGACTCCCGCGAATCTCCGCCAACTCTTTTTCCCAGTCGTGGGAAAAGAAGTCTTGAATGCTAACGCTTATCCGGTTTGCAACCCCTGCGTCGGACAGTGTTGATTGGGTTTGCTCGACGTAATCAGAATTGATGTCCCAACCCAAGAGACGCGCTTTGGGAAAAGTCTCTGCGGCCGAGACGAGGAATGCGCCAAGTCCGCAAGTCGGTTCCAGCACCGCATCCGCTCCGACACCTTGCCGAGCCAGCAATGCGCAGACTTCGCGCGCCAGTCCCAAGGGTGTTTGAAAATCCCCAAATTCGATTTTTGCTCGCGTCTTCATACGAGACGCAGGATGCCGCCGACTTTGCCGGCTTGTTCGATGACGCGCCCATATTGCAGCCGCCACTGAAGCGCATTAGAGACGGTGAGATAACCGACTTCGGGTGGATTGCGCAGAACTTCGTCTGCAAGCGTCTCCGCTTCGACATCGTCCACTGGCAGCATCCGTTCTTGAAAGAAGGCAAGGATGTCGTCGCGGTTCGCTTTGTTCTCAATCAGTCGAAGGAGACCCGATGTCGTTTGGAAATCCGCTGTTCTCTCCTTCTGGACGAAGATGGTGTGCTGAATGTCGAGGCGCCCCGTGCGCGTTTTTTCGTCGTCGCGTTTGTCATAGACAAACACCAGCAGCGAATAGCCGAGACCGTAAATCTTCTGGCGAGCGCTCTTGAACGGACACGACGACTGCGGCTGACGAATGCTCGTCACTTTGATGTCCACGCCCAACTCTGGAAAATCAATGCCCTTGGCGGAATTGCCCCGACCGTAAGCATAGCGTCTCTGGAGAACCGTCTGGAATTTATGTTCGAGGTATGTGCCGACCGCTTTGCCGTCGGTCACGCCGAACAAGCTGGGTTCAGCGTGTTTCGATTCGGACTTGGCGAAGGTGGTGGCTTCCTTTTGTAGCAATTGAACTGTAAGAGGCTTCGGCATGGGGAATTGATACCAAGTTCACGCCATAGCGTAAAGCTTTACACCCTAATTCATCAACGCCTTCCTCACGCCTGCCTGGCGCGGTCCGCGCTCGGCGATGTGCCGTAGAGGCGGCGGTAGAGGCGGTTGAAGTGGGAGAGATGGTTGAAGCCGGCGGCGTAGGCGATGGCGCTGATGGATTCGCCGCTGCCCAACAGCAGCCGCCGAGCGTGGTCGAGGCGCACGCGGTTGAGAAATTCCGTGAGCGTGCAGCCGGTGTAGCGCGGGAACTGCCGCTCGAAGGTGGCCTTGCTCATCGCCGCGAGTTGCAGTGCCTCGCTCAACGGCAGCGGCTCGGCGTATTTCTCCAGCACGCGGCGGATGACGCGCTCGATGCCGGCTTGATGGCGTTCGCCTTCGCGCACGCTGAACGGCATCCGCGAGAGCGTGCGCGATTTCGATGACGGCAGCGCGGCCAGTTCCGACAGGACTTGCAGCAGCATCCCCAGGCGCCCCGCCGCGGACAGCCGCGGCATCGCCAGCAACTCCGGCCCGATGTGTTTGCAGACCGTCGGCCCGAACACCAGCCCGCGCCGCGCGCGGTCCCACAACGGCGCCAGCAACGCGAACTCCGGCAGCGCCCGCAGCGGATGATCCAGCGGCCAGTGGAACTGCATCGAGATACCCGTGGATCGGCGCAGTCCCTGGATGCAATGCGGCAGGTGCGGTCCGAGCAGTTCCAGCTCCGGCCCGTTGAAGCGTTCGATGTGGTCGCCCACGAGCCGCAGCCCGCCGCCGCGCTCGATGAGCGTCAGCTCCATCTCGCGGTGCAGGTGCCAGTAGTCGCCCGCGCCCTCGAACGGCACCACGCGCCCGTCGGCGGTGAACTGCTCCACCTCGCGCAGGTTGTCGCGCCAGCGGTGCAGGCGGAACGACAGTCCCGCCAGCGGCGTGATGGTTTCGACGTGAATGGGCATGGCCGGTCTCGAACCGCCGCCATCTTCGCACGCCCCGCCCCCCGGCACAAGCCGGGGCAGCGGTTTCCCCAAGGTGGATCGCGACCTCCGGGCGCGATGGCCGCAGGCAAATGAAAGCGGTCGCGTCCGGAAAGCGAAATGCCCGGCTCGAGCACCATGCTTTCTCTTTTCAATAACTATCGCGCCCGGAGGTCGCGATCCACCTCGAAGAGTCGCGGAGGATGCAAGGCCGGTGCCACGTTTCTCGTGATCGCGCCCTACTACCAACGGCTCAGAGAACAGGCTGGAATTTTGCGGCGGCAGCGTGTCAAATCGCCAACCGTGACCGCGACGCGTCATTCGCCCACTCGCATCCGCTCCTTCGAGGTGGAGCCGCTCGACATTCCATTGATTGAGCCGTTTGGAATCTCAAGCGGCGTTCAAGTCGTCGCCCGCAACGTGCTCGTGACCGTCGAACTGGCGGATGGCACGCGCGGCTACGGCGAGGCCGCACCGTTCGCACCCTACAACGGCGAAACGCAGGCCGGCGCGTTGCGCGCGCTCCGGCAGGCGCACGACTGGCTTCCCGGCCGCAACGCCCGCACATGGCGCGCGCTGGCCGGCGAATTTTTCAGGCGTGGCGGCCGAAACTGCGGTGCGGCCCAGTGCGCGTTCGAGACGGCGGTGCTGGATGCGCTCAAACGCCACGAGCGCGTGCCCCTGTGGCGCTATTTCGGCGGCGCCGGCACCACGCTTGAGACTGACATGACCGTCACCACCGGCTCGCCCGCCGAGGCCGCCGCCGCGGCGCGCGCCATCGTTGGGCGCGGCATCCGCGCCATCAAAATGAAAATCGGCGGGCGGCGCGGCCCCGCTCACGATCTCGCGCGCATCGCGGCGGTGCTCGAGGTCTCGCCGAAAGCGCCGCTCATTCTCGACGGCAACGCCGCTTTCTCACGCGCCGGGGCGCGGGAACTGGCGATGGGCATGAAGAAACTCGGGATCGTTCCCGCGCTGTTGGAACAATGGCTCGCGAAAAACGATCTCGACGGCGCGCGCGCGCTCGCCGAGGAAACCGGCTGGCTTGTCGCGGCCGACGAAGGCTGCTGTTCGGCGCGCGATGCCCGGCGCATCGCCCGGAAACAGGCCGCGCAGGTCATCAACATCAAGTTCATGAAAGCGGGCATCGTGGCCGCGCTCGACATCGCCCGCGTGGCGCGCGCGCACCGGCTTGGCCTGATGATCGGCGGCAACATCGAGTCCATCCTCGCAATGACCGTCTCGGCCCATTTCGCAGCGGGGCTGGGCGGGTTTCGTTTCGGCGACCTCGACACGCCGCTGTTCATGGCCGAGAACCCGTTTCGCGGCGGCTACAAGCTGAAGGGCGCGCGCATTTCCGTCGCCCACATCGCCGCCGGCCACGGCGTGACGCCGCGATGAGCAGCGCAAACCGAGCCGCAGGGCGGCGGGGATTTGTGCTTGCGAGACGAGGGTTGCAGCGTATGATGCCTAGCACGTTTGCAAAGACCATGGAGGCAATATGGCAATTGTGGAACGAGTCCAAACCCAACGGGACGCAGGAGGTGTTTTTGTTCACACTGAACGATTCGTCTCCGGCGGGCCGGAATCTGAATTTCTATCTTGTGGGTTCCCCTGGCATGAACAGTCATGGAGGGCCTCGTTATGGAAGACATAACCTCGGTTCTAGCGAAGCTTCACGAAATCAATACAGCCTACTCCCGTCCCCTCACTGAGCAGCCGCTCAGTAAGGTGTTTCAGGAAGTGTCTGCCAGACTTGTCAGTTTTCTCAACGTGGATCATTCCACGGTCACCCTGTTGGATGAAAGCCGGCGCTTTTTTCGAGTCGAAGCGGAATACCCGCCACTAGCAACACGCGTTGTAGGCCAGCGAATTCCCATCGAAGGCAGGGCCACGCAATTCAGTTTGGTAAATCGGTGCGAAACAGTTGTTGCAAATGATCTAAAAAGCCACGCCCTCATTTCTGAGTCGTTAAGTTTTCGCCAAACTGCGGAAGCGCTCGACATCCGGTCCTTGATGATTACGCCTATGGTGATTGACGGGAACATCATCGGGACGATCAGCGTAGATACAATTGGACGAACGAAGTCATTCACCAACGAAGAGATCGAACTATGCCAGACGGTTGCCAACCAAACTGCCGCTTTCGTTGAAATCATTCGACTACGCGATGAGCAGCAAAAATACAGGCGGCAAGCTAAACTGCTCACTCCGGTGCCGAAGCGAGCCACCGTTTCGGATCGTGAGGAAAAGGTTGCACAGGCGCTTTTTGACAAATTGGGGAAAGTGATCCCATTTAAGAAAGCATCCCTCCAACTGATTGTCGAAGGCAAGAGAATCCTCGTGGGAGCATTTGGCTTTGATAAGTCCTGCTCTCACCCGTGGCTTGTCCGTCCCGTAGAGGCTGATCCTATCATCCGGGACATCGTCCACACCCAACGACCAAAAATTTTGCCCAACACCGCCGCCGATAGCCGTTGGGAGAAAAAGGAAGGCACGTTCGACGTCAATTCATGGATTGGTATGCCGCTGGTCGCTCAAGGTCAGACGATTGGCATTCTAACATTGGACCATGATCAGGTGGGGGCCTACGCGGACATTTCGGAGGATACTCTTGCCAGCCTCGACGAATTGGCTGGTCAAGCTGCACAGGACATCAGGGATGCGTACAATCTTGCGGTGGCCCAGCAACAAATCCAAGCCTTAGAGATTGTTCGCCGCTTTGCAGAGACGGTTGCGACGAAGCTTGTCCTCAGAGATCTGCTGTTGGCGATTGTCTCCACGATATCGAAGGGGCTGGAATGTACACGGTGCAGCATCTTCTTGGCCGAGCAACGAGAACAGCGCGATTGTTTGATGTGCAAGGCCACCTGTGAGGCGCTCTCTTGCAGGGTAGTTTCAGAATCAGAGTTGCCCTACCCCCGTCGTGGACAGTTACCGTGCCCTGTACACCAAGCGTTTCGAATTGGGGATTCAAACTTCGTCGAGGATCGAGACCAGGGGCAGGATTGCCATTTCGATTTTGCACACGAGTCGTATCAAGGTGCTCGTTCTATCATCGCCGTGCCCCTCAAAATCTCCAAACATGTAATGGGCGTTGTCTTAGCGGTCCACGAGCGGCCGGGCTGGTTCAGCAAGGCCGACCTCTTGTTGTTAGAAACGCTTGCGAAGCAGGCGGCAAGCGCCATTGAACGGGATAACGGACTGGATTTGGTTCACTCAATCGGCAACAAGCTGTTGGGTGCCACGGAAGTGGGTGCCGTACTTGAGGACGTTGTTTCCGGCGCTATGAAACTCATTCATACCGACTCTGGCGTTATTTATGAGTTGAACGACGAATGTACAGATGTGCTCCACACATTCATGCCCAAAGGGTCGGATCATCCGAAGCCACGTTTGAACGAACCGGAAGGGATAACACGAACGGTTATAACCACGCAAAAAATGTTGGAGATTCCCGACATTAGGAAGAACCGCTGCGTAAACCCTGAACTTCGTAAACGATTCCGCTCCATGTTCGCAGTCCCTCTGATGTTGGGTGAGTCTGTGGTGGGCGTGCTTTACCTCAACTGTAGGAACGTTCGGAAGTTAACGGAGACAGAAAAATCCCTTCTTGCCACGCTCGCTGCTCAGGCGGCCCTGGCGATCCAGCGGGCACGGCTCTACGAGCAGATCAAGGACTCTGCGATGACGTACCGGTCCTTGTTTGACAACATCCCGCAACGCGTATGCTGGAAGGATACCCATTCACGGTTTATTTGGGCGAACGCGAGCTTCTGTCAAAGTCTCGGAAGAAGTCTCAAAGAAGTCAAGGGCAAGAGCGACGTGGACTTTTATCCGGAGAACGATGCCAAGAAATACGTCCGCGATGATCAAAAAGTGATGCGGTCGAAGCAGCCGGTCGTTCTGGATGAAAAGAATCAGCCGCTCGCCAATACACCGCCTGTCTGGGTTCGGGTGGCTAAAACGCCCGTACTGGATGCTCATGGCCAAGTCAAGGGCGTACAGGCCATCTTCTGGAACATTACCAAGGAGAAGCAAATGACCGAACGTTGGAGATCGCTGGTCGAGCAATCCCCTGACAGTATCGTAATCCACAAGAACCGAAAAATCGTGCTGTCCAACCCGGCGGCCGTACGCTTGTTTGGGGCAAAATCTTCCAAGGAATTGGAAGGACTTCCAATCCTGAATTTCATTGACGAAAGTTCTCGCCCACTAGCAACGGAGCGATTGAAACAACTAATGAATAAGCAAGCAGTGGCTCCTATGGTGGAAATGCGCATTCGCAAGAAAACAGGAGAAACAGTCGATGTAGAAGTCTATACGTGGCGGGGTCCGCTCAAGAACGAAGTCCAAGTTGTGTTCCACGACGTAACGCGATCCAAGACGCTGTTGAGGGAAATGCATCATCGTGTGCGGCGGAGTTTCAATCAAGTGAACGGGTTCCTCACACTCCAAGAGCAGTTTGCAGAAAGCCAGGAAGTCTCCCATGCGTTTGACACAATTCGGGAACGCATCCAAGCCATGGCGCTTGTCCACTTAATCCTCTATAGGACCGGGAAGGAATCGGCTGTCAACATGGACCTCTATCTGAAAGAACTGAAGGAAGCGCTCTTGCGAGCACAAGGTACTTCCGAGCAAATCGCTGTCGATTTTGCGGCCTCTGGCATCATCCTGAACGAGAAACAAGCAACGGCATGTGGGCTGATTGTTAATGAACTGGTTTCAAACTCTCTTCTGCACGCGTTCCCACGCGGGGCATCGCCACGGCGAAAACGGCACGTTTCCGTTTCGCTCCGATCGAAAGCAGATATGCTTCGGTTGGAAGTATCCGACAACGGCATCGGGATGCCCGGCCCATCTAAAACAACGGGTGAGGGAATGGGACTTTCGCTAGTACGGACCCTCGTATTGGACGATCTCAAAGGCAGGATGAAAGTGTCGAGCGCCAGACCGGGTACTTGTTTTACGATTGAGTTTGAATGGGCAAGATACAGAAAGGATATCCGCGATGGCACATGAACGCGTTCTAATTGTTGAAGATCAAGTCGGTCTAGAAGGTCGACCCTTGGAGGCGATGCTCAAAAAGGAAGGATACAAGGTTATCGGCATTGCCGAGACAGCAAAAGACGCCGTCAAGTTCGCAATGCGCAATCGTCCGAAGGTCGTGCTAATGGACATCGAATTGGTGGGTGCCGAGGGGAAACAAGACCGTTTTGCCGGCCTTCGCGCAGCACGCAAGATCCGCGCGATTAAAGGAACCCAACTTATTTTTGTCACGGGGATTCTTGCTGAACCCGACGTATTGTCGGAAGTGCAGAAATCGCCCGGTTACGAGTTCTTGATCAAGCCCGTAAGAAAGGCCCAATTGCTTGCATCAGTTCAGTCAGCGATCAAGAAAGCCAAACGCAAAGACTTGGTCTTTGTGAGCTACAGCCACCAAGATCGCCGTTTTGCTGAGGAGATGATGAAACAAGTCGGCGCTCTCAAGAGGCTTGGGGTTCGTTCTTGGATCGACACCCAGATTGCCCCGAGCCAAAGATGGGAAAAGGAGATCAATCGAGCCTTGGCCAAAGCCAAGGCAGCCATCTGTCTTGTTAGCCCACATTTCATTGCTTCGGATTTCATCACGAAAGTGGAGCTGCCCAAGTTGCTAAAAGCCGAGGCCAAACACGGGTTGCGTGTTTATCCAGTGTTTATCAACTTTGTTCACGATGCAATCCTCAAAGATAGGGGGCTACAGGACTTTCAGGGCATCAATCGGCCCGACGATCCTATTGCAAAATGGCGCGAACCAAAAAGGCATCAGTATTGCTGGGGCGTCTTGTGCAAGTATTTGTCGGCTCTCTAGGCAAAATGAAATTAGCCGCGATATGAATTCCAACTGCTTGCTTCCAGCGACGGGCATGCTTCGGCAAGGGCAGCAAACCAAATTCGTGACACGCGGTTGACGAAGTGCAAAGATGCGCGCGTCGCCCGTGAGTGACATCTCAGTTGAAGAGATCGCAAATCCGTCTCTCGAACCATAGGAGTCATGACATGACTGGAAACCAATCCCCCATTCGGTGGTCATTGTTTGCCGCTTGGTGCGCGGCCGTGCTTTGGAGCGCCGGCGCGGGGCCGTTGGGAGCGCAGGAGCCGACGGCGTGGAAGGCCGGCGTCGCGTCGGTGAAGATCACGCCGGAGGGGCCGGCCTGGATGTCCGGTTACGGGTCGCGCACGAAGCCTTCGGAAGGCGTGGCGTGCGACCTCTTCGCCAAGGCCCTCGCCATCGAAGACCCCTGCGGCACCCGGCTGGTGATCGTGACGATGGACCTCATCACCGTGCCGCGAGCGTTGCACGACTGGCTGGAAAACCAATTGAACAAAAAGTCCGGCCTCGCGCGCGGTTCGCTGCTGTTGAACTGTTCGCACACGCACTGCGGGCCGGAGTTGAGCATGTCGGCCCTCGCCAGCCGCATGCTGAAGCCCGAATTCGCCCCCGTCACGGAAAAATACACGGCGCGGTTGAAGGAGCAGCTCCTGACGATTGCCGGCGACGCGCTGACGCGGCTCGCGCCCGCGAAACTCGACTACATGCGCTCGCGCTGCGGCTTCGCCATGAACCGCCGCCGCCCGACGCCGACCGGCTACTCCAACGCGCCGAACTCCGCCGGACCGGTGGACCACGACGTGCCGGTGCTGCGAGTGACCGACCCGCAGGGCAAGCTCGTGGCCGTGTTGTTCGGCTACGCCTGCCACAACACCACGTGCGGCGACTACATGATCCGCGGCGATTACGCCGGCTACGCGCAGCAGTATCTGGAGGAAGCGCACCCAGGCGTGACCGCGATGTTCATGATCGGCTGCGGCGGGGATCAAAACCCGTATCCGCGGCGCACCGAGGAGTTGTGCAAGCAACACGGGCGCTCGCTGGCGGTGGCCGTGGACGCCGCGCTGGATACCGTGCCGAAACCGTTGCGCGGCCCGCTGAGTGTCGCGTTCGCGGACGTGCCGCTGGATTTTGCCCCGGTGCCGCCGCGCGAGGAACTGGAGAAGACTGCCGCCACGACCGGTGAACCCGCGCGCACTCACGCGGCGATCCTGCTGAAGCAACTCAAGGAGGACGGCAGGATTTGCATGACGCATGCATGCCCGGTGCAGGTGGTGCGTTTCGGTTCCGACTTGACGCTTGTGGCCATCGCCGGCGAAACCTGCGTGGACTACTCGCTGCGACTCAAACGCGAACTCGCCGGCCCGGCGGTCTGGGTGGCCGGCTACAGCAACGACGTCTTCGCCTATCTGCCGTCGCTGCGGGTATTGCGCGAAGGCGGCTACGAGGCGGGCGACGCGATGGCCTGGTATTCCCTGCCGGGGCCGTTCACCGAGACGGTCGAGGATCGCGTCGTTTCCAAAATCCTCCAGTTGGCGCGCGCGCCCATCGAGTCGGTGCCCGCCGCGGTGGACCTGAACATCGGCGAGCAAAAGACGGTGACGATGTGCAACGGCAGGACCGCGACGGTGAAGCTGCTGCGTGTCGAAGAAAAACGCGACAGTCTCCGCCTCGCCCTGCGCGGTGCGCGCGTGACCGTCGAACTGAACGGCCAGCCGTTGACGCTCGATAGCGCGACGTATCATCTGCCGGTCACCGCCGCCGGCGTGCAGATTGATTGCCCGATCATCCAAAACTACAACGAAGACGGTGGCGACAACTGGGGCCTTGATGCCGACGCGCGGTTGCGGCTCTGGCCGGCGGGTTATCCGTGGATCACGCCGGGCACGTTCGGTTATCCGCTTCACGAGCGATGGTTCGCCAGCCACACGTTGATGGCCAACCAGATCGCCGACGGCGAGCAGGTCAAAAAGAAGCTGGTCTATTACCATTGGGGCCTCGACTTCGGCGGCGCGGAGCGGATGGAGACTGTTTTTGCCGCCACCGACGGCGAGGTCGTGTCGGTCGCCAACGAGGTTTTGGAAAAGGGCAAGTATCCCGCGCTGGTGAAACCGCGCGCCGACGTGATCTATCTGCGCGACGGCCGCGGCTGGTTTTACCGCTACAGCCATCTCGATTCGATTGACCCGGCCGTGACGCTCGGCGCGCGCGTCAAGATCGGGCAGAAGATCGGCGTGCTCGGCAAGAAGGGCGCCAGCGGCGGCTGGTCGCATCTGCATTTCGACATCGTCGCGCCGCAGCCGAGCGGGCGGTGGGGCATTCTGGAGCCTTACGCGCTCGTCTGGCAGGCGTATCACGACGCGCATCCGCTGGACGTGCTCCAGGCCGTGGCGAGGCCGCATCAACTGGCCGCCGTGGGCGAGACCGTCATGCTCGATGGCAGCCGCTCCTGGAGCCGCAGCGGCACGAACAATATCGCCAGCTATACGTGGACGTTCAGCGACGGCAAGACCGCGCGCGGCGCGAAGGTGGAGCATCGCTTCCCGAAGCCGGGCACCTACAGCGAGGTCCTCAAGATCACCGACAAGAGCAACAACATCAGCTACGACTTCGCCGAGGTGCGCGTGCGCGACAGGGAGCAGCCCGACCAGCAGCCGCCGGGAATCCACGCCGTCTACTGGCCGACGTTCGGCATCCGGGCCAACGATGAAGTCACGTTCAAGGTCCGCTCCTCCTATGTCGCGCCCGACGAAGGCGAGGAGGAATGGAATTTCGGCGACGGCTCGCCCGCCGTCCGGGTTCGCTCCGACGGCAACGTGGATGCCCATGCGCCCGACGGTTACGCGATCACGACGCACCGCTATGGGGGCGCCGGCTTTTATCTCGTCAAAGTGTCCCGCACGAACCGCCGCGGCGAAACCGCCACCGCGCATCTTTCCGTGCGGGTCACGCCATGACGCCCGGTGTCATCGCGAAACCTCCAACTCAATCTCCCTACCGCGAGCGGCCTCGCGGCCATCCTGCTGTGGAGCATGACGTTTGGGATTGCCCGCAGCCTGTTGGAACACGTCGGGCCGCTGACGGCGGGCGCGTGCGCTTATTTGGTGGGCGGGTTTTTCTGCCTCGTGCGGTTGTGGTGGTCGGGGAAGATGATCGGTCATTTGCGCAGGCTGTCGCCGCGCTACCTGCTGGGCTGCGGGTCGTTGTTTGTGGTTTACACGGCGGCCATTTATCTGGCGGTGGGTCTGGCGAAGAACCGCGAGCAGGTTCTCGAAGTCGCGCTGGTGAATTACCTCTGGCCCGCCCTCACGATCCTCTTCTCGCTGCCGCTCCTGGGCAGGAAAGCCAGTGCGTGGCTGCTGCCCGGGACGGCGCTCGCCTTGGGCGGCGTGTTGTTGGTGATGACCCAGGGCACTCACACCACGTGGCAGTCGTTTGCGCGGCATGTGCAGGACAACCCGGCGGCGTATGGGCTGGCTTTGCTCGCAGCCGTCACGTGGGGCGGCTACTCCAACCTGGCCCGGCGATGGTCGGGGCCGGGAAGCGAGGGAGCCGTCGAGTTGTTCGTGCCGGCAACGGGGATTGTCCTGCTGGCGATACGGTTATTCACGCCCGAACCGGCCGACTGGACGGCACGGTGCGTTGGCGAGGCGGCCGCTCTGGCGGCGGTCACGACCACGGCCTATGTGTTGTGGGACCTTTCCATGCGCAAGGGGAATATGCTGCTGGTGGTGGCGTGCTCGTATTTCACGCCGCTGCTGACAACGCTGGTGAGTTGCGCCTACCTGCACGTCACGCCGGGACCGAAACTCTGGATGGGCTGCCTGTTGCTGGTGTTGGGCTCGCTCGTGACCTGGCGGTCGGTTTCAGACGGGCCGCCTCGATCATCCTGAACTTGCTTCAACGATTTACAGGTGTAGCCGGACGACATGGGTTGCGATAGACTGCCGGGCCGTGAAAACAATTCGCTGGCTGTCCCTTCTCCTCGGGCTTTGTCTCGCTGCACATGCGGCCACTCCACAACAATCGTCGCCGCCCCAACCGGCGATGGTTCTCAAGGGCGACTACGCCGAATACGCCATCGGCGACGACGGCGCCAACGTGCGTTTCGTGGACCGGCGCGCGGGTGTGAACTGCTGTGACTCGAAAACGAAAACTCCGTTCGCCCGCGTGAGGAAAAGCGGCAGGGAGTTCGGCGCGACGACGGCGGCATATGAGCGCGGCGTGTTGACGGCGCAATTCGGCGAGGCCGGTGTGACGGCAACGATCAAGGTCACGCCGCGCGGCCATTACTTCATCTTCGAGGTGAAAGACCTGCAGGGCGACGGCGTGGAGGAGTTCACGTTCGTGGACGTTCCGCTGACGCTCAAGGGCCAACCGGATGATCCGTTCGCCGCCTGCGCGCTGGCGTTGAATCTCCAGACCAACGTGCGCGAGTTGCCGGGGCCGAACAGCCGCCTGCGCGCGTCGTGCTATCCGCGTTTCGGCTTCGTCGGCGCGAAGGTGGCGTTGGTCGCCTGCCCGCAGAAGTCGCTGCGCGCGGTGATGAAGGAGATCGTCAACGCCGCGCCGGAACTGCCGCGCTCGCGCATCGGCGGGCCGTGGGCGCTCGATTCGGCGAACAATTACGGCTCGTATCTCTTCAACTCGGGCAACATGTCCGAGGAGAAGGTGGACGACTGGATCCGGCTCGCGCAAAGCCTCGGCATCACGCAGATAGATTTCCACGGCGGCCAGTCGTTTCGTTTTGGGGACTGCGAGCCGAATCCCAAGACCTATCCGCGGGGCCGGGCGAGTTTCAAGGCGGTCATCGACAAGCTGCACAAGGCGGGCATTCTCGCCGGGCTGCACACGTATGCGTTTTTCATGGCGAAAAACTGCCCGTGGGTGACGCCGGTGCCGGACCCGCGGCTCGGCAAGGACGCGACCTTTACGCTGGCCGCGCCGCTCCCGGTGGAGGCGACCGCCGTGCCGGTCGAAGAGACGACGGAGAAGATGTCGGCCGTGACCGGATTTTTCGTGCGCAACAGCGTGACGTTGCAGGTTGACGATGAACTGATCACCTACAGTGACGTGTCGCACGAGCCGCCCTGGCAGTTCACGAAATGCAAACGCGGCGCCTGGGGCACGCGCGTGGCGGCCCACGCGAAAGGCGCGAAGGTGCATCACCTGCGCGAGTGTTTCGGGCTGTTCGTGCCGGACGGCGACTCGACGCTCCTCACCGACGTGGCGGCGAAGACGGCGGAGATGTTCAACGAGTGCGGCTTCGACATGATCTATCTCGACGCGCTCGACGGCGAGGACGCGATCGCGGGCGCGGCCAACGGCTGGCACTACGGCTCGAAGTTCACGTTCGAAATCTGCAAGCGGCTCAAGCGGCCGGCGATCATGGAGATGAGCACGTTCCATCATCACCTCTGGTTTGTGCGGTCGCGGATGGGCGCGTGGGACCACCCGACGCGCAGCCACAAGAAGTTCGTTGATATCCACTGCGCGGGCAACGAGCCGTGCCGCCGGATGTTTCTGCCGGCGCATCTGGGCTGGTGGGCGTTCAAGACGTGGACCGGCCCGCAGGGCGAGCCGACGTTCACCGACGACATCGAGTATCTTTGCGCCAAGGCGCTCGCCAACGACAGCGGCCTTTCGGTCATGGGCATCACGCCGGAGAACGCGCCGAAGACGCCCGCGCTGCCGCGGCTGGCGGCGATTGTAAAAAGCTACGAGGAACTGCGCCGGGCGAAGTATTTCCCCGAGTCGGTGAAGGAAAAACTGCGCGTGCCGGGCGACGAGTTCACGCTGGTTGAGCAACCCAAAGGGAGGTTCCAGTTCCGCCGCGTCGAATACGACCAGCACAAAGTCCTCGGCCTCGACGGCTGGAGCAACGAATGGCGGATGACGAACAAGTTCGGCCGCCAGCCGATCCAACTGCGCATCGAGGCGCTCATGTCCGCCGGCTCCTACGACGCTCCCGGCAACATCACGCTGGCGGACTTCGCCGACACGGGCGGATTCACCAGGCGCGTGCCGACTGCCGCCATCACCGCGAAGTTTGAACCGTCAAGCCAGTGCGTGAAGATCGGCAACGTCAGCGGCTGCTACACCGTGACGAGCAAGACGACGACGCGGCAGGGCGCGTGGTCGAACGAGGGCAAGACCTTCCTGCCGCTGGCGAACCTCACCGGCCACGAAGCGCTCGGCGTGTGGGTGCACGGCGACGGCAAGGGCGAGGTACTGAACCTCCAGTTGAAAAGCCCTGTGCACCTGTCGCACGCCGCCGGCGACCATTACATTATTGTGGACTTCACCGGCTGGCGTTACTTCGAACTCGTCGAGCCGGAGGGGCAGCGGCACGCCGATTACCGATGGCCCTACGGCGACATTTACTCCATCTATCGCGAGTCCATCCGCCCGGCCAGCGTCGAGAGCCTGAACCTTTACCTCAACAACCTGCCGCCGAAGGACACGGCGACATGCTACCTCAGTCCCATTCGCGCACTGCCGACGGTGAAGGCGAAGCTGCGCAACCCGGCCGTCACGCTCGGCGGCAAAACAATCACATTCCCGGTCGAGATCGAGAGCGGACAATACCTGGAGTTCCGCTCGCCAACGGACTGCAAACTCTACGGCCCCGCAGGTGAAGCGCTCGGCGACGTCACCCCGCAAGGCGACGCGCCGCTCCTCGAAGCCGGCGAGAACCCAATCAAGTTCACTTGTGAACCGCTCACCGGCCTCAACCCGCGCGCACACGTCACGGTGATCAGCCAGGGCGATTTGATTGGCAAGTAGAACTGTCGAACCCAGGAAACCATAAACACGGAGCAGACGAGCGATGAAAGAATACCGCCTATCCCGCAGGACATTCGTGAAGCAATTACCCCTGACTGTCGGCGCGTTGTCGCTGGCCGCGCGGACTTCCCCGGCCGTTGAGCGAGGCGCCTTGAACGTCGGGTTCATCGGCCTCAAAGGTCATCAGGGCATTGTCGCGTTGGCGTTGAAAGACGCGGGCTGTCGCGCCGCCGTGGTGTGCGACGACGAGCGCCCCGTGCTCGACCGCGCGAAGAAATGGCCGGCCGCCGACGCCGACACGAAGTTCCACACCGACTGGCGCGCCGCGCTCGACAGCGGCAAGCTGGACATCGTGTGCGAGGCGGGCGTGGACAGTTCGCGCGCGACGATCATCAAGGCGTGCGCGGAACGCGGCATCCACGTCATCAGCGAAAAACCGCTCGCGTTCACGCTGGACGAATTGGCCGAACTGAAAAACGTTGTCGTTAAAGCACACATTCATCTCTCCATGCTGCTGACGATGCGCTTCGAGCCGGCCTACATGGCGATGCATGAGCAGATCGTGACCAACGCCATCGGCAAAGTCTGCCAGGCGGCGATGCAGAAATCCTACAAGCTCGGCACCCGGCCCGATTGGCAGCGAAGCCACACCACCTTCAGCGGCATCATCCCGTATATCGGCATCCACGCGCTCGACCTGATCCGCTGGACGACGGGATGCGATTTCACGTCGGCGATGAGCTACCAGGGGAACACGGGCCATCCCGATCTGCGCGACATGGAGGACAACGCCAGCATCGCGCTCCAACTCACCAACGGCGGCTCCGCGGCCGTGCGGCTCGATTACTGCCGGCCCGCAATCGCCCCGACGCACGGGGATGATCGCTTGCGCGTCGCCGGCAACCAGGGCGTCATTGAGTCGTCCGAAGCCGGCAAGAAAGTCACGCTGGTCACCGAGACGGAACCTCCGCGCGAATTGCCGCTGCCGCCGGGCGGGAAGCAGTTCCTGAACTTCGTCCGCTCCATCCAGGGTCAGGAGCCTTGCGTTGTGCCCGCCGAAGATTGCTTCCGCATCACGGAGGTCGTGCTCAAGATTCGCGACGCCACGAAACGCGGCGAGCCGGTGAAGCTGTGACCGTCGCGGCGGTTTATTCCACTTCCTGCGTCACGACCTGGAGGATTTGTTGCTCGCGGCGTTCCAGCAACCGGCCCAACGGCTTCAGCGTGAACCCATAGACCGCGACGGAAGCCGCCACCAAAAGCAACGACAGAACCAGATTCACCGCGCCGCCGGGCAGCCAGCCGAAGTGCGCGCACAACGCGCCAAGCCCCACGGGCAGGAAGACCGGCGCCATAAAGAGGGGGAACAGCATTTGAGAAGCGACGATGATCAATGTCATGAGGGGCTTCAGTTTCGTCGGCTTGAGCGAACCGGATGAGATGCGGTAGGGCGCGATAATCGAGAAGCAATTACCCAAGGCGCCGATCACCAGGAAGCACGCGGCGAACTGCATACAGGCCGCCGCGATGGCCGCGATGGGCGGGCGCGCAAGGACAACCGCAGCCAGTTCGAGCACCGCGAAAACCCCAAGCGCGAACGGCAGGAACGAGAGGTTTTTGCCGAGCAGGATATGGCTGCGGCTGGCGGGCGTCAGCACGAGCGCGCGAAAACCGCTCCGGTCGAGGCCGAAGTGGTTGAACAGGAGTTGCACCAGACCGAAGAACGTGATGACGACGACACCGGTCGCGGCGAACGGGCTGACGGTGGCGCTTATGGTGGCGCGTGTCCGCCAGAAAGCCATCAGACCCATGACCAGCATGATGGCGACGTTGGTGCCCAACGCCAACTTCACCTCCGGCGCGCGCGTCAGGCTGCGGAAGTTGGCGAGCGCCAGCGCCGCCGCTGCTGGGGGAACCGCGGGCAACTCGCGTTCGAGCAGAATGAGACCGCCGGGCTTGGCCGCCGCTTCCACCGCCCGGGGCGCGGCGGGTTTGCGCCGGGTTTGCCCCGCGTAAAAACGCAGGGTGGAACGATAGGCGCGCCGCAGTCCCCACGCGCCCAGCACCCACATGCCGGCTGCGCCCCACACGGCGGGCCACACGCGGCCCGCCGCGAGTTCCCCTGCGCCAAACGGCAGCCACAACGGCGGCACAGTCATGTTCGCGACCTCCAAGCTGTGTTTCATGGCCGAATTTTTCCTGGCCGTCGCCGCCATGAATTCCTCGGCCGCCGCGCGGTCCGCCGGCACTTTGCCGCGCACATGCCGGGGCCCGCCCGGCCACACGTTGAACACCAGGTTTGGCAATTGCGCGAGAAGCACGAAAGCCAGCGTGATGCCCATCACGACGGCCCGCCGCCGGCGCGGGTTGACCATCAGCGCCACCAGCCAGCCGCGCAGGCAATAGGTCCACGCGGTGATCATAAAGAAAAAGCCCAGCACCAGCGGAAACAACAGCGCCATCACCAGCCCGTGGCCCACGATCAAACCCAGCGCCAGTCCCAGCATCGCCGGCAACACGACCAAAATGCTGAACCGGAAATGCGAGACGATGTAGTTGAGGACAAACGCCTCCCGCAGCGTCACCGGCAGGTGCATCAACCGCCGCAGGTCAATTGTTTCTGAGCGCTGAATCTCCGCGACAATCCCCGTCGCCCAAAAGAAAAGGAACGCTCCGGCAAGAGCATCCCAAACATACATGATAGTGGTCGGGCTGGCTTGGCCCAGTGCCATCGCGCCGCCTGCGACGCCACCCACGAAACCCGCCGCAGCCACGCCGAGCCCGATGACGGTGGCGATGATGGCGATGACGACGTTCACGGCGCCGCCGCGCCTCCATTGATTGCGTGTGAGCCGCCATCGCAGCCACAGCAGCGTTTGCAACTGCGACCAATTCACGCTCATTCCTCCAGCCAGCTCAGTTTCTGAGCCTCGGCGTGACCGCCGCCCACCGCGGCGAGGAAGCGTTCTTCCAGCGAGCCGGTCTTGCGGATGTCGTCCATCGTCATCTGCGAGACGAGCCGGCCCTTCGCAATGATGCCGACGTCGGTGCAAAGCTTCTCGACAATCTCCAGCACGTGCGAGGTGAGAAACACCGTTGTGCCGCGCTTGACGCAGTGGTGCAGCGTCTCGCGCAACACGCGGGACGACACCGGGTCCACGCCCTCGAACGGTTCGTCGAGAAACAGCAGGTCGGGATTCGGCAGCAGCGCCGCCGCCAGCGCGAGTTTCTTCTTCATGCCGTGCGAATACTCGAGGGTCAGCTTCTTCTCCTCGTTCTGCAAGTCCATCATCGCCAGCAGTTCCCCGCACCGTTCGCGCACCGTGGGCAGCGGCAGCAGATACATCCGCCCGATGAACGTCAGATACTCGCGCGCGGTGAGATTGTCGAACAACGCCAGGTCCTCCGGCACCACGCCGACGCGTTGTTTCACCTCGCGCGCCCGGGTAGCGTCGGCCAGGTTCTGGCCGAGCACGCGCATCGTGCCGCTGGTGGGCGCGAGCAGACCCGTGAGCATCTTGATGGTGGTGGACTTGCCCGCGCCATTCGGTCCGAGAAAGCCGTAGAACCGGCCGGTCTCCACGCGCAGGTCCAGCCCGTCCACGGCGCGCACGTCGCCAAAGCAGCGTGTCAATCCGTTGGTTTCAATCGCCAGTTCCATTGATGAATCGAATTTTTTTATGGCGGCGCGATCGTCTATAATGCCTCCTGCATCCTGGCATGGAGTATCCCCGGCAGCGGACGGCCATGCAAGCTCTTGTGGCCCCGCAAAATCGCGGTGTGAGACTGGAGTGCCGGTTTTTGAGACCAGCAGGGATGGCCAGAAGCCGGGCGTTGCGCTAGACTGCCGGGCCATGAAGACGATCCGCGGCTGCTTTGTCGTCGCGGCGGGCGTGCTGCTGGCCGGCGGGCTGCCGGTTCACGCAAATCCGTCGGCCCACACCTTCCGTGCCGGCGCGTTTGCGATGGATGTCACCCCGACGAATTTCCCGGTGATCGTCAACGGCGGCTTCCTGGCGGTGACGGCGGACCACGCCAACGATGCCCTGCACGCGCGCTGGCTGGTGCTCGACGACGGCGCGACGCGCGTGGCGCTGGGCGTGCTCGACACGTGCCTCATCCCTCGCGAGTTCGCCGACGAGGTCAAGGCCCGCGCGACGAAGCTCACCGGCATTCCGCCGGAGCGCATCATGCTTTCCGCGGTGCACACGCATACCGCGCCGTCGCTGATGCAGGCGCTCGGAACGCCGCCCGATCCGAATTATCCGGCGTTTGCGTTGCCGCGAATCGTCGAGGGTTTGCGGCGCGCGGTGGGCAACCTCGCCCCGGCGCGTATCGGCTGGGCGGTCGCGCAGGCGCCGGAGCACACGCACACGCGCGTCTGGATTCGCCGTCCCGACAGGATGCTGACCGATCCATTTGGCGTGGTCTCGGTGCGCGCCATGATGCATCCCGGTTATCAAAGCCCGGATGTTGTCGGGCCGGCGGGTCCGTCCGATCCGGCGTTGACGCTGCTGGCGGCGCAATCGCCCGACGGCCGGCCCATCGCGGTGTTGGCGAACTACTCGATGCACTACTTCGGCGCGAAGCCGGTGTCGGCGGATTATTATGGAGCGTTTGCCGAGAAGATCGGCCCGCTCATCGGCGGCGCCAGCGGCTTCGTCGGCATGATGTCGCAAGGCACGAGCGGCGATCAGCATTGGATGGACTACAGCCAGCCCAAGCGCACGATCACGATGGATGCCTACGCCGGCGAGCTGGTGCGCATCGCGGCCGATGCTTACAAGACCATTCAATTCCACGACTGGGTTCCGCTGGCGATGGCGGAAAAAAATCTGCGGCTCGCCACGCGGCAGCCGGATGCGAAACGGCTCGCGTGGGCGCGCGAGCTGGTGGCGAAGTTGAACGGTGCTACGCCGAAGTCGCGGCCGGAGGTTTATGCGCGCGAGCAGCTCTGGCTGAAGGAACACCCGACGCGTGAGGCGAAACTCCAGGCGCTGCGCGTCGGCGACCTCGGCATCGCGATCTGGCCGTGCGAGGTTTTTGCCATCACCGGGCTGAAAATCAAAACGCAAAGCCCGCTCCAGCCGGCGATGAACATCGAGCTGGCCAACGCCGAGGAAGGTTACATTCCACCGCCCGAACTGCATCCGCTCGGCGGCTACAACACGTGGGCGTGCCGCAGCGCCGGATTGGAAGTGCAGGCCGAGCCGAAGATGGTGGACGCGCTGCTTGGCATGCTCGAAGGAGTCAGCGGCCAGCCGCGCCGCAAAGTTGCCGTCAGCAACGGCGTTTACGCGGAGGCCGTGCTCGCCGCAAAACCGCTGGCCTACTGGCGGCTGGAGGAATGGAGCGGCCCGACGGCGTTCGACGCAACGGACGGCCATCACAACGCCACGTATGAGCCGGGCGTGGCGCGCTGGCTGGACGGGCCGCCGTCGCCGGCGTTCTCCGGCGCGGGCGCCATCAACCGTTGCCCGCACTTCGCCGGCGGGCGGGTGAGCGCGACGCTGAAGGAATTGAAGGAAACCTACACGGCCGAGTTCTGGTTCTGGAACGGCTTGCCGAACGATGCGCACCCGGTCACCGGCTATTTGTTCGCGCGCGGCGGCGAATCGCTCGCCATCGGCGGCGCCGGCCACTCGCCGGGGAAACTGGCATTCGGCGCGCTCGCCGGCCGCACGACCCTTGCGCCAAAAACGTGGCACCACGCGGTGCTTGTGCGCGACGGTTCGCGCGTGGCCGTTTATCTCAACGGCAATCCCGCGCCGGAGATTTCCGGCGAAGCCGCGCCGGAGACATCGAAAAATATTTTCATCGCCGGAGACGCCGCCAAGGAGGCGAACTTCGAGGGCAAGATGGACGAGGTCGCCATTTACAATCGCGCGCTTTCACCCGAAGAAATCAGCCGGCATTATCAAATCGCCGGCGTCAACCCCCACTGAGCAATTCCACCATGAATACACCCATGAATCGCCGCCATTTCCTGAAAGGCACCGGCGCCGCCATCGCGGCCATCGGTTTGCCCAACATCATTCCCGCTTCCGCTTTTGGCGCGAACAACAAGATAATCATGGGCTGCATCGGCGTCGGCAGCCGGGGCCGCGCGGATATGAATGTCTTTCTCGGTCTGGACGACTGCCGCGTCGTGGCCGTGTGCGATCCCTACAAGGACCGGCAGGAGAAGGCCAAGAACATGGCCGACAACAAGTATGGCGACAAAGGGTGCGCGATGTTCGGCGACTACCGTGAACTGATCGCCCGCAAGGATATTGACGCGGTGTTGATCGCCGCGCAGGACCACTGGCATGCGCTGATCGCCACCGCGGCCGCCGCCGCGGGCAAGGACATGTATTGCGAAAAGCCGCTCGGCGTGTCGGTCAGGGATTGCCAGGTGATCCGCAAGGCGATCCGGCAGCACAAGCGCGTGTTCCAAGCCGGCACGTGGCAACGCGCGCAGGGCAAGTTCCGCCAGGCCGCTGCGCTGGTCCGCAACGGCTACATCGGCAAACTCAGCGAAATCCAGGTCTCCGCGCCCGGCCCGCAATACCAGCCGAAGTATGACGGCCCGATGGACCCGCAGGCTGTGCCGGACGGTTTCGATTGGACGATGTGGCGCGGTCCCGCGCCGGAGAAACCCTACAACCCCGGCCGTGTCGCGTGGCCGGACTGGTATCTCATTTGGGACTACTGCGCCGGGTTCATCTGCAACTGGGGTGTGCATCACCTCGACATCGCCCACTGGGGCTGCCCGGCGATTGGCAGGGAGCCGTGCGAGATCGAGTGCAAGGGCGTCTATCGCAAGAAAGGCTTCACCGACAACATCGAAAGCTGGAACGCCACGTTCACCTTCGCCAGCGGCTTGAAAATGGTCTTCACCGACCAGAATCAACAGCTGGTCGGCACCAAGTTCATCGGCGACAAGGGCTGGGTCCACGTGGACCGCGGCCCGGAAAACGGCAAAATCTCGTCCGGGCCGGAGTCGCTGACCCAGACCCGGCTGAAGCCCGGCGAAACCCACGTCTATCAGTCCTCCGAATCGGGCGATGACATCATCACCATCAAGGCGAAAGCCGGCGACCAAATCGCATTCCGATCATTCAACCACGGCGACGACTTCCTGAGTTGCGTCCGCAGCCGCAAAGACCCGGTGTCGAACGTGGACGCGACGCATGTCGCCTCCTGGCTCGGCCTCATCTCCGAGATCGCCGCGCGGCTGGAAACGAAACTGAAGTGGGACCCGAAAAAGGAAAAGTTCATCGGCAATGACGAGGCCAACGCGCGCCTCACCCGGCCGATGTTCAACGGATGGAAGTTGTGACCGGCGCGGGCGCCATGGCTGTGCTCGTTCATCCGGTCCAAGGAGTTGCACAATGAAGGTACAAATGAACCGTCGTGACTTTCTGAAGAGTTCCGGCGCCGCTGTCGCGGCCATCGGTTTGCCCAACATCATCCCCGCCTCCGCTTTTGGCGCGGCCAACAAGATCACGCTCGGCTGCATCGGCGTCGGCGGCATGGGCACGGGGAACATGAAGAACTTCCTCGGCCTCGACGACTGCCGTGTTGTCGCCGTTTGCGATGCCTACGAGGACCGCCGCCAGCGGGCGAAGAATCTGGTGGACATGAAGTATGAGGACAAAGGCTGCGCGATGATTGGCGACTACCGCGAGCTGGTCGCGCGCAAGGACATTGACGCGGTGATGATCGCCGTGCAGGACCATTCGCACGCGCTGGTCGCCACGGCCGCCGCCGCCGCGGGCAAGGACATGTATTGCGAAAAACCGCTGGGCATATCGGTCGAGCAGGGCCAGATCATTCTCAAGGCGATTCGCAAACACAAACGGGTGTTCCAGGCCGGCACATGGCAGCGGTCGCAGGGGAAATTCCGCCAGGCCTGCGAGCTGGTGCGCAACGGCTACATCGGCAAGCTCCAGGAGATTGAGGTCGGCTCGCCCGGCCCGCAATACCAGCCGAGATATGCCGGCCCGATGGACCCGGAGCCGGTGCCGGCCGGCTTTGACTGGGCCATGTGGCGCGGCGCGGCGCCGGACAAACCCTACAACACCGGCCGCGTCGCGTGGCCGGACTGGTATCTCATCTGGGACTACTGCGCCGGATTCATCTGCAACTGGGGCGTGCATTACCTCGACATCGCCCACTGGGGTTGCCCGGCGCTCGCGAAGGAAACCTGCGAGATCGAGTGCAAGGGCGTCTATCGCAAGAAGGGTTTCACCGACAACATCGAAAGCTGGAACGGAACCTTCACCTATGCCAGCGGCTTGAAGATGAGCTTCTTCGACATCCCCAACGAGAAGCACGAGAAAACCGGCACGAAGTTTATCGGCGACAAGGGCTGGGTCCACATCAACCGCGCCGGCATCTGGACCGAGCCGGAGTCGTTGCTGAAGGTCAAGCTGAAGGAGAGCGAACTGCATCTCCACAAATCCGACCATCACGGCGACGATTTCCTGACCAGCATCCGCAGCCGCAAAGACCCGGTGTCGAGCGTGGATGCGACGCATGTCGCCTCCTGGCTCGGCCTCATCTCCGAGATCGCCGCGCGGCTGGGGACGAAACTGAAGTGGGACCCGAAGAAAGAAAAGTTCATCGGCAGCGACGAGGCCAATGCGCGCCTCAGCCGGCCGATGTTCAACGGATGGAAGCTGTAACCGGCACGGGCGCAATGGCCTTGTTCGTTCGTGCCATATAGAGGAGTTGTTCCATGAGAACGCAGATGAACCGTCGTGACTTTCTGAAGAGTTCCGGCGCCGCCGTCGCGGCCGTCGGTTTGCCGAATCTGATCCCCGCCGCCGCTTTTGGCGCCAATAAGAAGGTCGTCATGGGTTGCATCGGCCTCGGCATTCAAGGGCTGGGCAATATGAGGACGTTCCGTGGCAACCCGGAGGTCCAGGTTGTGGCCGTGTGCGATGTCCACGACTTCCAGCGAAACCGGGGCAAGAAAGCGGTGGACGAGTTCTACGGCAACCAGGATTGCGCCGTTTACAAGGATTTCCGCGAACTCATGCAGCGCAAGGACATGGATGCCGTGCAAATCACCGCGCCGGATCACTGGCACGCGTTGATCGCGATGGAGGCCGTCCGGCAAGGCAAGCACATGTATTGCGAAAAGCCCGTCGGCTGGAGCGTTCGCGCCGCGCAGGTTCTCCGGAAGGCGGTCAAGGAGAGCAAGGTGGTGTTCCAGTTTGGAACCCAGCAGCGCTCGGGCGGCAATTTCCGGCGCGCCTGCGAACTGGTGCGCAGCGGGAAGATTGGCAAGCTGAAGACAATCCTGGTCGGCGTGCCCGGGAGTTGGACGCACCCCAGCCAACCCGTCGAGCCGGTGCCGAAGGAACTGGACTACGAAATGTGGCTCGGCCCGGCGCCGATGGCGCCCTACTGTTTCCAACGCTGCCGGCCGTGGACGCAGGGACAGGGTTGGGGCGGCTACAGCATCTGGTACTGCATCTCCGATTATTGCCTGGGCATGATCGGCAACTGGGGAATCCACCACCTCGATATCGCCCAGTGGGGAAACGGCACCGACCTGAGCGGCCCGACGGAAATCGAGGGCACGGGCGTTTTCCCCAAGGATATGCTCACCGACTGCGCCACAAGCTGGCAGATCGAGAACCGCTATGCCAACGGCGTCACGCTGGTTCACATGGACGATGGGACCGCCCCCAAGCACCCGTTGCAGAAGGGCGGCCACGGTCACGGCGTGATGTTCCTCGGCACCGAGGGCTGGGTTCACGTGGACCGCTCGCGCATGGATGCCGAGCCCAAGTCATTGCTGACGGCGAAAGCCGGGCCTGACGAAGTCCATCTCTTCAAGAGCGACAACCACCATGTGAACTTCGTTGATGCCGTCAAAGGCCGGACCAAGCCGGCGGCGCCGATCGATATCGCCGTTTGCTCGGACATTTTGTGCAATCTGGAGCAAATCGCGATCAAGTTGAAGCGGAAGCTCTGCTGGGACCCGGCGCGGGAGGTCTTCGTCAACGACGACGAGGCGAACCGGATGCTGGACCGGCCCATGCGCGCTCCGTGGAAACTATGACCGCGTGACGGCCCAGGAGAAGAAAGTGAGGAACAAACATTGAAGACGCTCTGCCTGAAGAGAATCCTGCGGGCGCGAACGGCTTGCGTAGTGGCTGCCGCCCTGGTGGTCGCGAGCGCGTCCGCGGCCGAACTGTGGATTGGCGCGGCGACGACCAGCATCACGCCGGACAAGCCGGTTGCGCTGGACGGGCACCGCGGTCTGCGCATTTCAACGAAAGTCGAATCGCCGATCACTGCTACCATGCTGGCGCTGGAATCACGCGACGGCGACAAGGTGCTCGATCAGGCTGTCATCGTGTCCTGCGACATCGTGGCCATCCGGGAGGGGATTCAAGAGAAGGTACGCGAGAAGGTGAAGCCACGACTGCCGGACTTAGACATCAGCAAACTCTTTCTGAATGCCACGCACACGCACAACGCGCCGGTGACGGTGGAAGGCCGTTACACGCTGCCGGACAACGGCATCATGAGGCCGGCGGAGTATGCAGAGTTCATGACCAGCCGGGTTGCGGATGCTGTCGTCGAGAGCTGGCACAAACGGCGTGTTGGCAAAGTCGCATGGGCGCAAAGCCAGGCGGTCGTCGCGCAGAACCGCCGCGCCACTTATGCCGACGGCACGGCCAGGATGTATGGCGCCACCAACACGGCGAATTTCCGTGGCCTCGAAGGCTGCGAGGACCACAACCTCGACGTGCTGTGTTTTTGGAACCGGCAGAAGAAGCTCATCGCGACGGCGATCAACGTGCCGTGTCCCGCGCAGGAAGCGGAGGGCGGGCTGTTGTTACACGCCGACTTCTGGCATCCCGTGCGGGAGATGTTGCACAAACGTCACGGCAAGGACCTGTTGGTGCTCGGTTGGGCCGGCGCGGGCGGCGATCAAACCTCACACCTGATGTATGGCAAGGCCGCCGACGAGCGTATGCGCAAACTGCGGGGCCTGACGCGAAGAGAAGAGGTCGCCCGCCGCATCGTCGCGGGTTGGGAGGACGCTTACGAATACGCGCGCAAAGACATCCGCAATGACGCCGTGCTGTGTCACTGCGTCAAGGAGATCGAATTGCCCCATCGTAAAGTCACCGAATCCGAAGTGGCTGAAGCCCGCAAAGAAGCAGCCAGGTTTGCCGGGGATCCCGCACAGCGTTGGAATTACCGCTGGCACCAGGGCGTCGTGGAACGTTACGAGGCTCAGCACGCCGGCACCGAAGGTCCCCACAAGATGGAACTGCACGTCGTGCGTCTCGGCGACGTGGCGATTGCGACGAACGAGTTCGAGCTGTTCACCGACTACGGCGTCCAGATGAAGGCTCGTAGTCCCGCTGTGCAGACTTTCGTCATCCAGCTTGCCGCAGGGTCTTATGGTTATCTACCCACCGAACGCGCCGTGCGCGGCGGCCACTATAGCGCCGTCATCCAAAGCAGCCGCGTCGGTCCCGATGGCGGCCAGGAGCTCGTCGAGCGTACCGTCGAAGTCATCAACGAACTTTGGAAGCCAGTCACCAAGCAGCCATGAAAACGAAACCGGTCGTGTTCTTCATCATCGCCCTCGCAGCCGCGAGCGCATCCGCGGCCGAGTTGCGCATCGGCGCGGCCACCATCAACATCACGCCGGACAAACCGGTTGCGCTGGACGGCCAGTTCAACGCGCGCATCTCGCGCGGCGTGGACAATCCGATCACCGCCACCGCCGTGGCCATCGAGTCGCGCGAGGGCGGACGCGCCGTGGACGGGGCGATGCTGCTCTCCTGCGACATTGTCGTGATCCGTCCGCCGATTTTGCAGCCGTTGCGCGAGCGGCTGCGGGAGAAACTGCCGGCGTTCGACCCGCGCAAGCTGGTCATCACCGCCACCCACACGCACACCTCGGCGGTTACCGAGGAAGGCACTTACGAGATTCCGAAGGAAGGCGTGATGCAGCCCAGCGAGTATGCCACGTTCCTGATCGACCGGCTCGCGGAGGTCTGCGTCCGCGCGTGGAACCAGCGCAAGCCCGGCGGTGTGAGTTGGGGCCTGGGCCACGCGGTGGTCGGGCTGAACCGGCGGGCGGTTTATGCCGACGGCACGGCGAAGATGTATGGCGCGACGAACGACCCCAACTTCCGCGGCATCGAAGGCGGCGAGGACCACGGCATGGAGATGCTTTTCTTCTGGGACAAGCGGGAGAACCTGCTGGCTGCCGGCATCAACGTGGCCTGCCCGTCGCAAGAGGTTGAACACCGCTCGACCGTCAACGCCGACTTCTGGCACGACGTGCGCGAGCAGTTGCATGCCGGCCTCGCGAGTGACCTTTTCGTGCTGGGCTGGCCGGGCGCCGCCGGCGACCTCTCGCCGCACCGGATGTATCGCAAGGAGGCCGAGGATCGCATGCTGAAGCTGCGCGGGCTGACCTACACGCAGGAGATCGGCCGGCGCATCGCCCTCGAGGTCAACGACGTTTACAAACTGGCGCAGCGCGACATCCGCACGGACGTTCCGTTCGCGCACACCGTCGCCGACCTCACCCTGCCGGTGCGCAAGGTGACGGAAAAAGAAGTGGCCGATGCCCAAAAGGAGATCGAGAAGCTGCAGAAGAGCAACGACAAGAGCCATCGCGTCGGGTGGTTCAAAAGGACGCTGGACCGTTATCGCACGCAGGACAGCGAGCCAACCTACCCGGCCGAGGTGCACGTCCTGCGGATCGGCGACATCGCCATCGCCACCAATCCGTTCGAGTTGTTCCAGGACTACGGCACGCAGATGAAAGCCCGAAGCAAGGCCCTGCAAACATTTGTCATCCAGTTGACCGGCCCCGGCGGCACCTATCTGCCGACAGAGCGCGCCGTCGAGGGCGGCGGCTACAGCGCCGTGATTCAAAGCAACCGCGTCGGTCCCGAAGGCGGGCAGATGCTGGTGGAACGCACGGTTGAAGCCATCAACGCGTTATGGCCGGACGCCAAGTAACGCGGCTTCCGATGCTCCCTATGAAAACCATCGCCACACTCGCCATCGCGGTCGCGCTTCTCCCCGGTCTTTGCGCTGCCGCCGAAACCCAGTCCGCGCCGCGCTCCGTCGCCGCCGGAGAACCGCTTGGCTGGCGCGTGGGGCCGACGGCGTGGAGCTTCCGGCTGTTCACGTTTTTCGAGGCTGTCGACAAGACCGCCTCGCTCGGCATGAAATACCTGGAAGCCTTCCAGGGCCAGCGCGTGAGCCAGGAGAGCGACCGCAAACTTGACGCCAGCCTGTCCGACGACGCGATCGCCCAAATCCGCGCCAAGCTCGACTCGGCAAAAGTGAAGTTAACCAGCATCTACATCGGCAGCATCCCCGGCGACGAGGCCGGTTGCCGCCGCACGTTTGAGTTCGCGCGCAAGCTCGGCGTGGAGTTCATCGTGTCAGAGCCCGCGCCGGAGTCGTTGGACACCATCGAGAAATACTGCAACGAGTATCGGATCAACGTCGCCCTCCACAATCATCCCCAAGGCAAGTCGCGCTATTGGCATCCGCGCGAAGTGCTCAAGGCTTGCGAAGGCCGCGGCCCGCGCATCGGCGCTTGCGGCGACACCGGGCACTGGCTGCGATCCGGCATCAACCCGTCCGACGCCGTGCAAATGCTCGGCCGCCGGCTGCTGACGCTCCATCTCAAGGACCTCGACGAAAACCAGCACGACATGCCGTGGGGCGCGGGCAAGGGCGGCATCGCCGACCTGTTTCGCACGCTGCGCCGGCTGCAACTCACGCCGGCGTTGTTCGGCATCGAATACGAGTCGAAATGGGAGAACAACATGCCGGAGATCGCGCAGTGCGGAAAATTTTTCGAGGAGCAGGTGAAGGGCCTCGTGGCGCCGCCTGCCAAATAATTGCCGTCGTGAACGGAAAAGAAACTGGACGGTCGAGTGTAACTTTTATGAAAACCCTCTTGTCCCTTGGCTGCTTCGTGGCGCTGCTCGCGCTTGTCCCGGCCGCGCCCGCCGGCGAATTCAAAGCCGGTGCCGCGGCGGTCGTCATCACGCCGCCGGCCGGCACGCCGTTGGCCGGTTACTACAGCTTTCGCGCCGCCGACGGCGTGCTCGACGATCTCTACGCGAAGGCCGTTGTCGTCGAGCAGGACGGCGCGAAGGCGGCGTTGGTCACGCTCGATCTGATCACCACGACGCGGCCGATGGTCGCCGCGGCGCGGCAACTCATCGCCGAACAGACCGGCATTGCGCCGGAGCGCGTGATGATTTCCGCCACGCACTCGCACACCGGCCCGGTGCTGCCGCGCGGCTCCAGGATTGACGAACTGACCGGCGGCCAGACGCCGCCCGCGCTGGACTACAGCGCCAAGCTGCCGGCGCTCATCGCGCGCGCCGTCGCCGACGCGAACGCGAAACTCGCGCCCGCGCGCGCCAGCACAACCGTCGGTCACGAGGACGGACTCAGCTTCAACCGCCGGTTCTGGTTTCAGGATGGCACGCTGGCTTGGAACCCGCCGAAGCTGGACCCGCGCATCGCGCGTCCCGCCGGGCCGACCGATCCCGACGTGGGCGTTCTCTATCTGGAAACCGCCGCGAAGAGCGCCGAGCCGCTGGCGTGCTACGTGAATTTCGCGATGCATCCCGACGTGGTCGGCGGCACCAAAATCTCTGCCGATTATCCCGGCGCCCTCGCCCGGCGGCTCGCCGACTACAAGGGCGCCAACATGGTCGCCCTGTTTGCCAACGGCTGCTGCGGCAATCTCAATCACCGCAACATCGCGTGGAGCGATTCGCAGCGCGGCATGCGGGAGGCGGATCGCATCGGCACCGAGCTGGCCGGCGCGGTGTTCCGGTCGTGGCCGGGACTCCGGCCGATGAAGCCATTCGCGCCCCGCGCCCGCGCCGCGCTCGTCACACTGCCGCGGCCGAAGTTCACGGAACAGGAAATCGCGGACGCGGGCGCCGTGGTCGCGCGCATGACCGACCCGAAGATTGGCACCGTGCCGAAGGCGAAGGCGTTCTGCACCATCGACACGGTCGCGAAAAAAGACGCGCCGCTCGAAGTCGAGGTGCAGGCCATCGCCTTCAACGACGACCTCGCCGTCGTCTCGCTGCCCGGCGAAATTTTCGTCGAACTGGGCCTCGCCATCAAGAAGGCGTCGCCGTTCAAACACACCTTCATTGCCGAGCTGGCCAACGGCAGCATTGGATACATCCCCAACCGTTCCGCCTACGCCGAGGGCAACTACGAAGTCGTCAGTGCCCGTTGCGCCGAAGGCTCCGGCGAGATGCTCGTGGACGCGGCGGTGAAGTTGTTGAAGGAACTGGCTCGCCAAGGAAGATGATGAAGCTTCCAATCGAATCCGCCCACGGCCAAGTGCACCGGCTCTCTCGCCGTGATTTTCTGTCCGCAGTCGCGCTCAGCGCGGGCGCGATGCCGTCGGTGCTTCCGGCAAAGGAGCCGGAAGCGGCGGCGCGCGCATCGGGCCTCGTTGCGCGCGGCGCCTGCGAAAAGGCGGCGACCTACGCCACGCTGAACCGGGAGTCGTGGGCGAACATCCTTGCGGACAAAGGCGAAGGCTACACGCCGCCGTTGACGGTGCACCTGCCCATCCAGCCGGTTTTCCAGCGGAATTTCGTCCACGTGGACTGCGCGTTGAACGTCTGCCGCCGGCGCGTGATTCCGAAGCTCTCGACCGGCGATCCTGCTTCCTGGAAGGCCACGCGGTCGCTGGAAACGTTCATCGTCCAGTTCGCAGTGGATGACCCACCGCTGGTGCCCGATTTTCGCGCAACGCAACTGTCGCTTGCCATGGGAAAGTTTCCGCTGGCCCACGCCAGCTATTTTATCTGCGACTTCCGCTACGAGTTCGACTATTTCTGCTGCCCGCTGGATGAACGGCAGGGTGTGCTGTGGATCGGCGTGGCGGTGACGAACGATGCCGACGTAGCGCGGCAGGCGAACGTCCGCACGAAGGTCAACTTCCAGACCGAGGCCCGGGTTTTCGATCCGCACTACGTGCCGTTCTACTGGGATGCGACGAAGTGGCTGCCGTGCGACAAAGTGCAGCTCCAGGAGAACGCGATCTGCCGCGACTCGGCCCCGATCGGCAGGGCGATCCCCGGCGACTGGACATTGAAATGGGAGGCGAAGAAGGAGTTTGATGCCAAACGGCTGCCGCGATATTTCAGTTCCGGGCCGGAATATCGCGTCGCGTCCTCCATGCGACTGGCGAGCGTGCAAGATGTCATGCACTTCTCCGCAGAACTGCGGTCCGGCGAACAGAAACGGTTTTGGATCGCGCTGCTGACGGATTTTGAAGGCGCGACAGCGGAGGACCGGGAGCGAATGATGCGGGCCGACCCGCAGGCGGGGCGGGCCGCAGCGCTGCAACATTTCCAATCACAGTTCACCCGCGAACACGCGCAGTTGACGTTCCCAGCCGGCAACTGGGACAGGATTTTCACCGAACTTCAGCTCTCCACACTCCAGTTGCTGGTGCAGTTTCCCGGCGAGAAGAGCTTGATGCCGACGCAGGGAGGAAGCTCGGAGCGGTTTTTCGTGTGGGTGTGGGAAGCGATGTTCATGCTCCTGCCAATGTTGCGGCTTGGCCACTTCGAGCCGGTGCGCCGCTCGCTGGATTTCATCTTTGGTTTGCAGGACGCGGGACATCCACCCGAAGGAGAACTGACAACGACCGTCGGCGCGATCGGCACCACGGGTCCGAAATGGCTCAACACCACCGGCTCGGCGCTCGCGCTGGCCACCGACTACTACCTGTATTCGCGCGACGAAACGTTCCTGGCGGAATACCTGCCAAAGATGCTCAAAGCGATGGGCTGGATCGTTGGCGAACTTCGCGCGACGCGGAAGCCCGGCCCCGACGGCTCGCGGCCGCTCTACTACGGCTTGATGCCGTTCGGTTGCGCCACCGACGGCGACATCGGGCGCATCGTGGCGTTCACCGATGCGTTCACATTCTGGGGTTTGGAGAAGGCCGTGACGTTGCTGGAGCAGGCGCGGCACGAGCGCGCGGCGGAGTTTCGCCGGGAGGTGGAGATGTATCGCACGGACTTGGCGCGCGCCATCGAAGGCATGACGCGGCCCGACGGCTACATCGAGCGGAAGATTCTCACCGGCAAGGAAAAACGCATCGAGCCGGGCTTCGAGCGGATTTGCAGCGCCATCATCCTCGCCTACACCGGCGCGCTCGACGTTCGCTCGGACCGTTTCCGGCGGTTCGTCGCTTATTTCGAGGAGAAGTTGATGGATGGCTTCTTCACCGGCCGGATGACTGCCGACATCGCCTACATGGGTGTCGGCGAGTTTTCCTGGCATCACGCGTATCTGCGGCTGGGCGAATGGAAGAAGGCGTTTGCCGCGAATCGCGTCAACCTCCACTACGGCATGACGCAGGACACGTTTCAGGTGCAGGAGCGGTTCTCGCGAACCCACGCGAACTTCACGCCGTGGCAGCCAAACGGCAGCGGCAACGGTCGCATTCTGGAGATGCTGCTCAACAGCCTGTATTTCGAGTGCGATGGCCGTGTGACGCTGCTGGGTGGCGTTCCGTTCCTGTGGCTGGCCAACAACGGCGTCACTACGTTGAAGAATCTCCGCACGACGCGCGGCAGCGTCTCACTCGAAGCGCGGATGCTGGACCGCCAGCGTTGCCGGCTGATCGTCCGCGCCTCCAGTCGCGGCGTCCTGTCCCCGCTGATCCGGTTGCCCGATCACTTCATCGTTAGCGACGTGAGTCCGCGGGCAGTCAGGAAGGGCCAGGGACTCCTGCAGTTCCCCGGCGACGCACAGGAGCTTCGCCTCGTCCTCCGCGAAAACACGGAAGCATAGTCGTCAAATCAAACATACCTCAACCAAACGAAGGGAAACGAACATGGGCAAAATACACGTCGGACTGAACACGGAGTTCTCGCGCAGCTCGGACAAGCCGTTCGAGTGGGCCGTCAAGGCGGCGGCGGAGATGGGCTACAAATACATCGAGCCGATGGTCCACTTCGGCCGCGAACTGATGAGCGAGGCGGGCTACTACCACACCGTCTCGATGTTCGACGATCCCTACCGCATCAAGGACGCCTGCGACAAGGCCGGCCTGACCATTTCCGCCCTGCAATCGCACGGCCCGCTTGGCCGGCCCGACGTGCATGGCGAATACATCAAGCTCGCCGTCCGCGTGGCCGCCGAGATCGGCGTGCCGGTCGTCAACACCGACGAGGGCATCAAGGCGAAGTGGACGACCGAGGAGGAGGACTTCGTCCTGATCAAATACACGTTGCAGGAGGCGGCGTTCATCGCCGAGCGGCGCGGCGTAAAGATCGGCCTGGAGCCGCACGCGCAATACTCGCGCCATCCCGAAGGCCTCGACCGCATCTACAACCTGGTGAAATCGCCCTCCATCGGCATCAACCTCGACACCGGCAACGCCTACCTCTGCGGCCACGATGTCTATGCATGGCTGGAGCGCGTCGCAACGCGGCTGGTCCATCTCCACGCGAAAGACATCTCCGTCCAGCAGTCCGGCGCCGAGCGCGGCAAGGTGACCGGCACTGCCGTCGGTTGCGCATGCGGCGAGGGCGTGCTCGACTGGGCGCGCATCATCAAAATCGTCCGCGAGAAATGCCCGCGCGACATCGTTTTCTCCGTCGAGTGCGGCACGCCCGACCAGGCGGCGAAAAGTTTGAAGCACCTGAACGCGCTGTTGGACTGACTGCATGACCGGCCCTTTGTGGGTTTTCACGGGAGTAAACAATGCAAACAGACAAATCGAATAGCATGCGAAACGGAGAAAGCGACGGTGGTGTGATTGGACGCCGTGGCTTTCTCTCACAACTCGCGGCGTTGGCCACGGTTACTGCGGTGGAAAACAAGCGGTCTGCTGATGCTGCGGAACCGTCGCAGCCGGCGTCGCCGTTGCCCACGATCCAAATCGGCAAACACCACATCAGCCGGCTCGTGGCCGGCTCCAATCCAATCCTCGGCTATTCCTACGCGGGCCAGCACGCCGACCGGCACATGAAGGATTACTACACGCCGGAGCGGACCGTGGAGTTCCTCCAGAACTGCGAGCGCGCGGGCATCACGACCCATCAATTCGCCGACCCCGACCGCGCGCTGCCTTATGTCCGTCCGCTACGCGAGCGCGGCAGCAAGATGTCGTTCTTCTGCCTCCATTCGCAGCGCGAGAAGATCAAGGACGCGGTCGCGCAAGCCCAACCCATCGCGATGGTCCACCACGGCGGCGCGACCGACCGGCTTTTCGCCGACGGCAAGGCTGACGCCGTGCACGACTATGTCAAGACGGCCCACGACTGCGGCGTGCTGGCCGGCGTGTCCGCGCACAACCCGGATTGCATCAAGCGCGTGGCCGACGAAGGTTGGGAGGTGGATTTCTTCATGACCTGCTTCTACTTCCTCACTCGCAAGATGGTGCACAAGGACGCGGAGATTCCCATGCTCGACTTCGGCCTGCCGTTCTTCAAAGACGACCCGAAAGCGATGACTCAGGTAGTCCGCCAGGTAAAACAGCCGTGCTTTGGCTTCAAGATTCTCGGCTCCGGGCGTCACTGCTCGAACCAGCAAACTGTGCGCGCGGCCTTTAAGTTCGCCTTCGAAAACATCAAACCCACCGATGGCGTCATCGTTGGCATGTTCCCGTGGTTCTTCGACGAGGTCAGCGCCAATGCCCGGTTCACGCGGGAACTCGGAACGCGGGCTTAAAGGATGACTATGCCGCGGTTGCTTGGGGTTTTCATCCTTTGCTGTTTCATCCGCGGTGCGGCACCCGTCTGCTGGGCCGCATCCGCTCCACCGGAGCCGCCGGCGCGCAGCGATGTTCAAACGGCACTTGCACAAACCGCTGCGGCGAAAGAGCCGGCGCGCAAACTTCGCGTCGTGCTTCTCGCCGACAAGAAAGACCACGGCGTCAACGAGCACGATTACCCGATCTGGCAGGAACGGTGGGCCTTGCTGCTCGGTGGGCGCGCGGCGTCGGCCGCAACACAGGTCAACCTCTTCGGCCTGGCCGTCGCGGACCCGAAGGCCGGCTCGGGAGCGGAGAACGTGGAAGTTGTCTGCGCGCGCGGCTGGCCCACGGATGAGCAGTTCGCGTCGGCCCATGTCATCGTCGCGTTCTGCTACTTGCCGTGGACCGACGACCACAAGCGCCAGCTCCAGCAATACCTCGACCGTGGCGGCGGGCTGGCGCTGATCCACTCGGCGACGTGGACCAAGCCCAAGGCGGATACCGGCGTGGCGGCGCTGGCGGGCGTGGGAGGATTCACGCGTTACCGGCACGGGCCGGTGCAACTGGAAATCACGGCCGGCGGCCATCCCATCTGTCGCGGCCTGCCGCCGAAGCTTTTGTTTCTCGACGAAACCTACTGGCCGCCCACGCCGCCCCTCGCGGCGGATCGCGTGACCACGCTGGCGGTCTCGCGGGAGAAGACAGACGCGGCCAGCGATTCCACGTCGCCCCAGCCGATGTTCTGGACCTGTTCGTCCGGCCGCGGGCGAGTCTTCGGCTGCGTCCTGGGCCATTACACGTGGACGTTTGACGATCCGTGGTTCCGCCTTCTGGTGTTGCGCGGCGTCGCGTGGGCTGCCGGCGAGCCAGCTACCCGCTTCGATTCACTGGCGCTCCGTGGCGCGCGCGTCGCCGACAAGTAAGCTCCGCGACTCCAACAATCCGCCTCTGTCACGCTCCTTGCGTTCGCACGCCGCAGCAGTCCGTCGAGAATCAGGATTTCAGGCGACAGGCGAAGCGTCGAGATGAGATCGAAAGATTGAATCCACTAATCGGGCGCGAAAACAACCTGGCACACGCACCACGGCCAAGTCCCGGAGGGACGAACGAAAATAGCCCGGCGTTTTAACGCCGGGAAAGACGGAACAAATTCCCGTGAGTCCCGGAGGGACGACAGAAAGCCCCCGTTGCACAAGAGAAGTCTGCCGCCCCTGACGGGGCTTGTCTCTTTTTTTGCCCGCCTACCCAGTGCTAAAGGCACTGGGCTATTTTCGGCCGGCCCTCCGGGCCTTGGTGCGTGTGCCAAAGAATCAGGGAGTGGAAGCCGACGAGGTCAGGTCCCTCAGAGTCACGGTCACTTCGTATTCCTTGCCGTCGCGTTTCAACACGAGCCTTAGCTTCGTCCCGGCGGGTTTTTCCCAAAACCGCGATAGCGGCAAAACCTTGGGGTCGGTTCGCCAATGGGTTGCGTCAAGGTCATCAATTTTCAACAACACATCGCCGTCGCGAATACCCGCGCGATGCGCCGGACTGCCTTGGCTCACGTGCGCGATCAAGTCATTGGCTTTTTCCATGTCTTCAGGCACAAACACAGCGCCGAGCCGGTTGTAGGAAAATTCCGCAGTGGGGTGATCAACGGGACGCGTGTAGAGTACGCTGTTCTTGCCATCAATAATGAGACTTAACTTCGTCAGCGCGAAAAGCCCAATCACGGCATCATAATCTGGAATTCCTTTCTCCAGCAGGATTACGGCCGGACTTAGTGGCACATCCTTGCCCGGCATGGCGGGGCTTAGGGGCACATCCTTGAACGTGAGACCGGCCACAGAAATACTTTTCGCCCGAAACATTTCCCGAACTTGCAAGCCGTATCCTGGCGTATAAACAGCTTCCATGGTGGCTTCTTGCTGGGCATGTTCGCGGCGCCATCGTTCCCAACGCTTCTGATTAAACTCAACTCCAGATGGGTTGCCCGTGTCGATTACAATTTGTGCCGCCTCTTTTTCGTGCGTGCATTCGAATCTTAGCACCCCCTGAAAGTTTATCATTTTCCATTTGCTCCAACCTTTCAAGTCTATGGGGAGCGTTTCAACCAAGCTAAGGCGGGAGCCGTTGATGACAAAAATACTCTGTCTCATGTCGCCCAATGCCACAAATCCATCACAATCCATTGGCATATACGGCGGGATGTCCACCACTCTCATTCTGATTTCGTGGGATTTAGTCCCGGTCGTCAAAGTGAACGGTTCAGTCATCCCCATTGGGGATAGGCCCGACGGGTGTTTGGCGTCGGGCAGTGCATAGGTAACCTTAAGCCCCAGTCTCTCAGCGGTCTTTGGAAAAAGAACGGTTGATGAGGAACCTGTGTCGAAGGCGAATTTCACGGGCGTGCCGTTGATTTTGGCTTCCAGCCAAATGCGGTCTTCCGCCGGCTTCGCACACAAGGGAAGAAAAATCAAAAACGAAAGTAGGAATAAGTATTTTCTCATCGGCCAATTAGAACTCCTGATTGGGTTGAATGATTTTTTAAGAGCACTGCGGCCGTTCCACAGCGGGGTTGGGAATCACAGCGAAGCGTTACGGAGTGGGAACTTCGTTTGCGCCAGCCACCATGGTTACGTGGCGGCATCGGCACCGTCGTGGTGATGTCCATTACGACCTCGGCACCAGTGTAGCGCGCGGCGGGCGCGACACAACGGCAAAGTCACACTCGTATCATCAGCATGCGCCTCACGGCGGTTCACTCCGCTCCGGCGCATTCCGCGCTTGCCATGCGCCGGCTTGCCGTTACGATGCCGGCACAGCCGGAGACCATTATTCTCAATCTCGTGAACACGCACACTCACCCCATCACACGGCGCAGATTTCTCGGCAACACGGCGGCGGCGGCGGGAATGCTCGCCATGCCGTCGCTCATCGCGGCGGAGGCGGAACTTTCCGAGCGGCAGAAGGTGGAGGCGGCGATTCCGGCGAAGGCGTTTGCGACGCCGCGCAAGCCGCGCAAGCTCCTGATTTTCGAGCTTAACGTCAACTACGGTGGACACCCCTCCATTCGCACCGCCAACCTCGCGTTCGAGTTGATGGGCCGGAAGACGGGCGCGTTCGAGACGACGGTCAGTCGCGACCCGGCGGTGTTCAAGCCGGAGAGCCTGCGGCAGTTCGACGCGGTCTTCTTCAACAACAACGTCGGCGATCTTTTCGAGGACGCCGCGCTGCGGCAAAGCCTCGTGGAGTTCGTCTATGGCGGCGGCGGGATGATGGGCTGCCACGGCACGACGGTGGCGTTCACGCGCTGGCCGGGCGCGGTCGAGGACTGGCCGGAGTTCGGCATCATGCTCGGCGGACGCGGCGCGAACCACCGCGTCAGCAACGAGCATGTGTTCATCAAGCTCGACGACCCAGAGAATCCGCTGAACTCGCCGTTTGGCGGCAAGGGTTTCGATTACCGCTCTGAGTTCTTCCGCGTCCACGGGCCGTATTCGCGCAACCGCGTGCGCGTGCTCTTCAGCATAGACACGGCGAAAACCGACGTCGGCGAAAAGCGCGACGGCGCCTTCCGCGAGGACGGCGACTACGCGCTGGCCTGGGCGCGAAACTACGGCCGCGGCCGCACGTTTTACTGCACCATCGCGCACAACCCTTACGTGTTTTGGGACCCGACGATGCTGCGGTTCTATCTGGCGGCGGCGCAGTTTGTGCTGGGCGACCTCCCCTGCCCGACCCTCCCGAGCGCGAGGCTGACCCCGGCGATTCGCGCGCAGGAGAAACTCGGCTGGCGGTTCGGCGTCGAAGCCAACACGTTCCACGAGTTCACGATGTTCGAGGCCATCGAGAAGACCGCGCAGCTCGGCGTGCCGTTCATGGGCGGGCTGGATTCACAGAAGATCAGCCCGGAGATCCAGAAAAACTTCGACGCGCAACTCACCGACGACGAACTGCGACAAATCCGGCTGAAGCTCGACGCGGCCGGCGTGCGGTTGCTGACGTATTACATCCACAACTTCCCCGGCGACGAGGCGGGCTGCCGGCGCGTGTTCGAGTTCGCGCGGAAAATCGGCATCGAGACGATCATGTCCGCGCCGCCGCCGGAGGCGCTCGACACGATCGAAAAGTTCGCGGACGCCTTTGACATCAACGTGGCCATCCACAACCTCGACCGGAAAAACACGCCGCACTACTGGCAGCCCGAGGGCGTGTTGAAGGCGTGCGCAGGCCTCAGCAAACGGCTCGGCGCGTGCGGCGACCTTGGTTGCTGGCTGCGTTGCGGCGTGGACCCGCTCAAGGCGCTGCAGACGCTCAAGGAGCGCCTCATCAGCGTCCACCTGCACGACGTGAGCGAGCGGAGCCTTGAGGCCCGCGAGGTGCCGTTGGGCAGCGGCGTCGGCAAGACCGGCGAGTTCCTCCGCGAGATGCGCCGGCTCGGCATCCAGCCGACGATGTTCGGCCTCGAATACTCCCACAGCCGGCCCGACGTGCAGCCGGAGATCGCGCAATGCGTCGAGTTCTTCAACAAGGCGAGCCTGAAAATCGCCGGCCAGGGCAAGTCATGAAACCGCGTTCGCCCCAAGCCGCGTTGCGCGCCGCGCAAATCACCCGCCGCCAATTTCTCGGTCGCGCGGCGATGGCGTCGGGCGTCGTCGCGGTGCCGTGGATCATTCCCGCGTCCGCGCACGGCGCGGGCGGGGCCGTGGCGCCGAGCCAGCGGATCACCATTGGATTGATCGGCCGCGGATGCATGGGCCGCGGGCATCTGAACCTATTGGTGGGCCGGCGCGAAACGCAGGTGCTGGCGGTCTGCGACGTGGACCGCGAGCGGCGCGAGGACGGCCGGCGTCTCGTGGAGGAAACCTACGCCGCCGAACGCGCCAGCGGCGTTTATCACGGCTGCGCGGCGTGCAACGATTTTCGCGAGGTGCTGGCCCGGCCCGACGTGGACGCGGTGGTGATCGCGACGCCGGACCATTGGCACACGCCGATCTCGATTCTCGCGGCCGAGGCCGGCAAGGATGTGTATTGCGAGAAGCCGGTGTCGGTGACGATCCGCGAAAGCCGGCGGCTCGTGGAGACGGTGCGGCGGCATGGGCGCGTGTTCCAGACGGGCACGCAATACCGTTCCATCCCGCGCATCCGGCAGGTGTGCGAGTTCGTCCGCGCGGGCGGACTCGGCCGGGTGAAATCGGTTTTCACCATCTGGGGCCAGTATCAAATTCCGAACGTCGGCCCTTCGTATGTGCCGCTCGATCCCGCGTTGGACGCCGAGCCAACGCCGGAGGGACTGGACTGGGACTTGTGGGTCGGGCCGGCGACGTGGCGGCCTTACAGCCATCACTATCACCGCAACCCGATCCCCGGCGTGGTGCCGTGGGTGTTCAGCGAGGCGTTCGGCGTCGTGGCGGCGACCGGTTACCAGTCGCACGCGGCGGACGTGATCCAGTATGCGCTTGGCAAGGAGACCAGCGGGCCGGTGGAGATTTTGCATCCAAGCAGCGGCGCGTTTCCAACGCTGACTTTCCGATACGCCAACGGGACACTGCTGCATCACGTGGACAACTGGGGCATGGTGAAGGACGTTTACAAAGCCGTTCCCGCCACCGCCCGGCTCGCGGGCGGTTTCGGCGGCCTCTTCGTCGGCGAACGCGGATGGCTCACCTCAATGAGCGTCGGCGGCCCCATCGAGGGCGGGCCGGCGAGCCTTTTTGCCGAGATGAAACTCCAGTTGCGCGAGGACGACTTGAGCAACAACCATCATTCAAACTGGTTTGAGTGCCTCCGCACGCGGGCGCGGCCGAGCGCTCACGAGGAGATCGGCCATCGGTCGGCCTCGCTGGGCCATCTCGCCATCATTGCTTACCGGCTGGGCCGCTCGTTGAAGTGGGACCCGGTGAAGGAAGAGTTTGCCGGCGACGAGCAGGCCAACCGGCTGCTCTCCCGCTCCCAACGCGCGCCGTGGGCGGCGTAGGGGAATTATTCACCATAGTTTACCTTCACGGCTTGGGGATATCCAGGTCGGCGGCCAGTGTTTTGCGATACTCCGATTTGTCGAGGTCCTTCCATTCGTGAATCCGCGTCAGCTTGCTTGCCGCCATCGTTTGCATGAACGGCGCGAATCGTTTCCGCGCCAGCGCGATCAACGCGCCCTGCACCGCGTTGCGTTGGCCATCAGGAGTTTTCATCGCTGCCCGGGCCTGCTCGATGATCGCGTAATCCACGCTCATCCGCGAGCGGCGCACCCGGCCGAGCGCGGCGGGATCGCCCGCCGTTCGTGTCTCCGCCTCCTCCCACAGCGCGTCCGCCTTGGCGAGCATCTCCGGCGGAAGGTGCGGATTGACCGGCTTGTCGAAAATTTTGACGAGGAGTTTTTTGTCCGCCACCTGGTCGTGAATCAGGTCGAGGTAACGGCGGACCGGCGGCGCGGCGGCAACGTAATACGCCATGAGGAATTCATCCATCGCAGTGTCGCGGGCGTAGCGCGGGTTCCATAAAAATTTCGCCGTCATGTAGGCGTTCAACGCTGCCATGTCGCCGTCGGGCGTATCGTAGCTGCCCTCCTCGAATACGCCCGTCACGTGGTTGGCGGCAAAGAGGCGGATGTTGTCGTCGAGCGCGCGTTTGTTCGGGAACGGCAGCAGGTAGTGGCTGAAGTCCGTCATGTAATCCCAGACCCACAGCCGGTCGCAGACCTTCGCCCACGCGCGCAGGTCGGCCACGAATCGGCTGTTCGCCTCCGAGCAACCGCTGGCGAGCGGATGCGCGAAACAACACTCGATGTTGGCGAGCCGGATCACGACGTTGCGGCGCGGGCGCATTGTTGCGGGCGGCTGGCGCGACCATTGATACGCCAGCGTCTCGACGATCTTGTCCGGGAATTCCTTCTGGACGGCCTCCGCCACGGCGTTGACCAGGTGCAGCACCTGCGCCATCTGCGTTCCCTCGCGCCGGCCCATCGCCGCGCAACGGTCGCACTCGCAGTATTTCCGGTTGTCGTTCTGGCTGAGCGAAAAGACCGTCGCCTCCGGCTGGGCGCGCATGGCGTCGCCGATCGCCTCCGTGCAAATGCGGATGACGTCCGCGTGGGTGCAGCAAAGCTGATTCGTGTCGCGCTTGCCTTTCCAAAGCGCGTAGTAGTCCGGATGCGATGCGAAATATTTTTCCGGCGGCACGAGCTTGCCCATCGTGTGCACGAAGAACCCGAACCCGAACCGGACGCTGCCGCCGTGTCGCGCGTCGAGTTCCGGCACGGGCGGGCGGATGTTCTGCCGCTCCAGCAGCCGCCCGCGCCCGCCCGCGCCGTTGAGACGGTTGCGCGCCATCCAGTTGCCGTCGAAACTCTCCCACAGGTAAGTCTCGCGCGACTCGAAGACCGGTATCTTGCGTTCGTCGAGCTGTGGCAACGGCAGGCGTTCGATGCGGGGCACGCGCTCGATGTCCGGCGTGAACCAGCGGCAGCCGAAATGGTCCTCGAGCAGACCGTAGACGCCGTAGAGTGTGCCGGGCGGCTCGCCGCCGGCAATCACCAGCCGCTCGCCGGCCGTGCGCAAGACATAGCCTTCCTTCCCCAGCGCCGCCCAATCCACCGGAACGGCTGACGATTCCAAGCGGCTGGATCGGCCGACGAGAATCTCGCGCGGCTGCGCCCGCTCCGAGTCCGCGACAACCGGCAACCGCACGCCGGTCATCTTTTCGAGATAGCCCTGAAGCTCTTCGGCGGCGCATCGGGTCGGGGTGGATGCGTTCGCGGCGACCACGATCCGATACGGCGACCGCCCTCCGTCGGCCAGCCAGCAAGCGGGAGCCGTGGCGGAGAAAACAAGCTCGCCGCGCTCATGGCGCGATTGTGTGTCCGCCGCGAGTTCTTTGGCGGCTTGTTTCCAGGAGGCGGGATCGGCTTCGATGCCTCGCACCACCACGGATGCCTCGAACTTCGCGCCACGGGCGACTGCCGCGTGCGAGTAAATCTGGTTGTAGAGCTTGTGATAGACGGTCTTGTCCCAGTAGCCCGTCTTGATGTTCTGCCCCGCGAGTGGCTGCGGATACCACGCCAGCATGGCGCGACGGGTCGCCGGATCGTAGAGCGCGGTCCATTTCGGATCGGCCTTCAGTTTGAAATCGCCGCTGTTGTCGAACTTCCCCTCGACCACGGCGCCGTCGGCCTTTTGCGCGATCCACTCCGTCGTGCGCGCGAGCCACGGGTGCATGAAGGCGTAGAGCGTGCCGATCTTCACGTCGGCGGTGACTTCGTAACAATGCCGCTCCAGCACGGCGTCGTCCGTCACGATGTAGGTCGCTTCGAGCGCCAGCGGCCCCAGCATCGAGTGTTTGTGGATTTCCACGCGCCGGCCGCGATAGACGGCCTTGTCGGCGAGGTCGCGCGGCTGGCCGTCCACCGTCAACGAGACGATCCCGACCTGCTCGACGCCGCCTTCGTTGTGGCCGGTGCCGATCCACTGGCCGCCTTCCGCCGAAAAGACGGTGCCGTAAAAGCCGTGGTTGTCGGCGACCATTTCGCCTTTGAAGAAAATGCGCTGGAAGGTCCACGCGCGGTCTCCGGCGAACTCCACTTTCAAATCGCGCGTCTCGATTGTGACAACGGCGGGCGGGCCGGGCTTCAATCCGGCGGCGAGCGACGGCAACGCAGCCGCGAGCAAAGTGATGGCGAGAATTTTGTGCATGGCATTGGCGGCGGATGGATGACGCACGTCATTTATTGCCAGAGCCGGCGATGCGGTTCAATCGCAAAACCGAGGCGAGGATTCCCGCGACGGATTTTGGCTGGCGCGCGCGGCGTTTGCTGGCAGAATGCCGCTCATGAAACCGGCTCTCGCCTTGTTGGCAACCATCGTCCTTCTCACCCTGCTCGCCAGCGTTTCCTCATTCGCCGCCGAGCCAACCCATCGCTTCCGCGCGGGCGCGGCCACCAGCAACGTCACGCCGCCGCTGGGCACTGCCATCAACGGCAACTTTGCCGAGGGTCGCGCCACGCACGTCCACGACGAACTCAACGCGCGCTGCCTCGTGCTCGACGACGGGACGACGAAGCTCGCCATCGCCGTTTGCGACAACACGCTCATTCCCCGCGAGGTGCACGACGCGGCCAAGCAACGCGCCAGCCAGGCCACCGGCATTCCCATCGAGAACATCCTCATCTCGGCGACCCACTCGCATTCGTGCGGCTCGGTGGTGTCCGTCTTCGGCGCGGAAGCGGACGAGGAATACAAAAAAGTTCTGGCCGTCCGCATCGCCGACGGCATCTGCCGCGCGCACAACAATCTCGCGCCGGCCCGGATCGGTTGGGCCGTCGGCAGCCTGCCGGGGCAGGTGTTCAACCGCCGGTGGCACATGAAGCCCGGCGCGAAAATGCCGAATCCATTCGGCGGCTTCGACCAGGTGAGGATGAATCCGGGCGCCGGCAATCCCGACCTCGCCGAGCCGGCGGGGCCGACCGATCCCGGCGTGTCGGTGGTCGCGGTGCAGTCGCCCGACGGCCGGCCCATCGCGCTGCTGGCGAATTACTCGCTGCACTACGTCGGCGGCGTCGGAGCGGGCCATATTTCCGCCGATTACTTCGGCATGTTTTGCGACCGGGTTCAGGAGTTGCTGAAGGCCGACCGGGTCGATCCGTCGTTCGTCGCCATGCTGTCCAACGGCACCAGCGGCGATGTGAACAACATCAACTTTCGCGCCCCCGCGCCGAAATTCCCGCCTTACGGAAAAATGCGCGCGGTGGCCTTCGACGTCGCCGCCGAGGCCGTCCGCGTCACGCAAGACATCCAGTATCGCGACTGGGTGCCGCTCGGCGCGCGGCGCAAGGAACTCACCCTCGGCATCCGGCTGCCGTCCGCGGCCGACGTCGAGCGCGCGAAGGGCATCCTCGCCAAGGCCGAGGGCCGCGCGCTCAAGGGCGCCGACGAAGTGTTCGCGCGAGAGACGGTGTTGATGAGCCGCTGGCCGGCAGAGGACCGTCTCGTCATCCAGGCGTTCCGCATCGGCGACCTGGCCGTCGCGCAGCTTCCGTGCGAGGTGTTCACGGAAATCGGCCTGGACATCAAGAAGCACAGCCCGTTCAAGCCGACGTTCACCGTCGAGTTGGCCAACGGCTACAGCGGCTACCTGCCGACGCCCGCGCAGCACGAGATGGGCGGCTACGAGACGTGGCGCGCCCGCTCCAGCTATCTCGAAACCGGCGCCTCGCCGAAAATCACCGCGGCGTTGATGGAACTGTTGGACGCACTAAAACAGTAGATCGGTTTATCTTCTTTGCCAGAAGCCAAAGTAATGGCCGAATGTCCGCTCTTTTCTACGCCTTTGCTTTAACATCCTTTGGCATCTGCCACCATGAACCCTTCTTGCACCGAACATGTCGCTTCAGAAGGACTGCATCTGCCTCATCGGAGTTGAAGTTGCTTTGAGCCGGTGGAATATCCGGTGCGTCGGCAATTTCGTTGATCTTCTGAATCAACTCTGCTTGGAATTCATGTCCGTCACGCGACTGATGTTGAAGAGGTATTTCAGGGCGATTTCGCCACGGTCGAAGATGCTTATCCCACAGACGAGCAACTAGGAAATCACCATCTTTTGGAGGTGTATCTACGAGAGCAAAAACTCCTTTTTCTTTAACCTCGTCAGGCAACTGCGAATAATGCTGGTTCAACTGAGTTAAGTCCTTCTTCAAATCTCCGCCCCACACAAAGCTCTGATCGGGCCGCAAAAAAAGCGGAGCGCATTTCGCATGGAGCCGGTCCGAAGAGACAAACAGCATGCTAAAAGGAAGGTAAAACAAATATGCAATATCAGTCCGATTTGAAGGACGAGCGGAAGAAATAATTCCTGCAGATACGGCCACTTGAAAGAATAATTCCACTTTGAGAACGAATGCAGCGTATGGGGCATATGTTCCTATTGTTGGATATTCAGCACTGGACCATTGCCACAGAACGAAGGCCCGTCGCCGACTGGATGCGCCAAGAAAGCGAAGCGCGAGCGCAATTAATCTTGCTGAGTTGGCAGTGTCAGAAATAATTCCATCAGCCACAGCCGCAGCTTCCACCAGGGTCCTCGCAGACTGAACCCCAATACCCACTGCCTTAAGCGTTCCTTCTAAGTTCTCTATCGGGAAAGTGGTTAAGGCCTGCCGCCATTGCTGTGCAAAACTTCGCTCGACATCAAGAAAGTCGCCCTCCTGCCACCTCATGAAAGCTTTAGCTTCTGGAGATCTTTCCCATACTACAGCTTTTTGATCTTTGCTCTTCACACGTCGCCCTCCAGCCATTGGTATTTGTCCGGTCATTGGGACCGGATAACCCTCTAGATTTTCCAATGCGAGGTTCACATGAAAGGCACAGGGGGTACCATGTATCTCTGGAAATTTGTCAGCGATGATACGTACTTCTTGTTCAGGCGTGCGACCTGGCCTCACTTTCTTGCCTAGGTCAGCGAGAGTCTCCACATAAAAGTATGGTGGTACCACCGTAAGAAAGAAGTGGTCGAACCATACGGATTCATCCACCGACAGCGATTGCAGAAACGATTTGTCGAACAGTGTAATTGGGCCCACGGCTACAATAGTTCCTCTTTTACCCGTTCATCCTCAGGCTCATCCGGCACCTGTTGCTTCGACGTGGCAGTTTCGTTCAAGACTCGGATCATCCAGCGCAATTCGCCTGCGCGACACGGAGGATATTTTCGCCGAGTATGTTTCGGATGACATCGTCCTTATCGTTCCCAAAGTTGCCGGTCGTCTGCGATTTTCAACAGCGCCGCCGCGTCTTCCTCCAACAGCAGTCGTTGACTGCGAAGCCGGCGGACGGTTTCGGTGACTTGGAACAGATAAACCGTGCGGCTCGGATAACGCTCGAGCACCGCGGGGCGCGGGTCACCGGCTTTGAGGCGCTCCTCCTGTGTGCGGACGAAAGGCAGATACGATCCGCAATACGGCGCGAGCATGCCTTCCGCGCCATGCGGCGCGGCGCGCAGGTTCCAACCGGTGTAGGTTGCCAGCGGCACGGCCACATCGGGCAGACGGATGCCGGCGAGTTCGTTGCCGTCGTGGTCCACCGCAGGCACGAGCGTCCGATATGGCCGCCCGATCTTCGGCGGAACGATGTCGGCGATGCCGTCCGGTTCCCAACTCGGGCCGAAGTCGAGCCGCAGGGGCGTGTAACAGACCGCCGGCGACTGCACGCCGGGAATTTTGGGAAACTGCGCGCGGAATTCCTCCACGTTCACCAGCGTGCCATTGGCGATCTTGGGATAACAACTTTCCGGCGGCGGCAGGCCGCGGCTGGTCCAGTCGTCGAGCGCCACGAGCAACGCGCGCAGCACGGGCGGCCGGTCGTTGAGCGGGTTGCACGGGTTCTGGTAACTGCCGCGGTCGGTCGAGCCGCCGCCGAGATGTTGCGCGCCGGCCACGACGTAGAGGCGCGCGTGCGGATCGAGCGCAACGTCGCGTTTCCCTTCCACGTCGGTGTGCAGCAGCGACGCGCCGCGGGTCCAATACTCCGTCGAGGTCTGCGTGAAGAAAATCTTCGGCACGTGGCCGCTGGCGCGCGAGCGAGCGAGGAGGTCGCCGGTGCGCCGCGTGACCGGGTCGGTCTCCGGCAGGGTGTTGAACGGGAACGACTCCGAAGGCGTCAGGACATTCTCGTGCTGCGCCGCGCAGAGCGTGGCCATGCCGAAACGTTTGTTGGACGTAAGCCGCCCCGCGCCGCTGACGTGGGAAAGCGCGCCGTCGAACACCGCGCGCCGCCGCTCGTCGGTGTTGAAGCCGTCGAAGATGAAATGGTTCACGAACCGGCCGGACTGCGAGATGCCGAAGACGTAGGCGCGCTCGATGGCTCCCGCCAGCGGGTTCGCCGTGCCGGAGCGGTCGGCGGTTTCGCGGCGGAAGAACGACACGCAGTCGCGCACGGCGGCGAGGCCGAGTCCTGATACGCGGGGATCGCGCGCCGTATAGACCAGTTCGTAGAGCCAGCCGGGACGAATCCCGCCCTGCACCCACAAAGACCCCGCGTCGGGAACTCGAGCGCCGTTTTCAATGCGCGCGAACGCCCACTGGTCGGCGGCGATTTCCACCGCCGGCTCGGACCGATACGGCCGCATCATGAGCCGCGCCTGTTGCGTGTCCAGGCTCACCGGCGGATATGGAATGGCGACGGCCCACGGCGTCCAGTAAAATGGGCTGCTCTCGACGGGATCATCGCGGCAAATCTCAACGAGGACCTTGCCGGTGATCGGCCTGCCGTTTTCCGTGGCCACCGGCAACTCCGCCACCAGCCGGTTCTCGCCGGACGCGACCTCGCCGCTCCAACCGCACCACAACACCGACCAGCCGTTGCGCATCAGGAATCCGTTGCCCGCATCGGCCAGCGTCGTGGGGTTGTTGCCGCGCGCTTCGTTGAATGTCCAGAGCGCGAGTTTGTTGCCGCGGTTGTTCACGTCGTAGAGCAGCCGCCCGTTGCCGCGGCGCGCGTCCGCCGGCTTCAGAAGGAAAAAGTCCGTCCGGAACTCCACCCGCCCGCGCTCGTTTCGTGGCGCAAGCTGGATGTCGGCGATGGGCGTTTGGGCAGCGTCCGCCGGGTCCACCTCGCAGTGCAGGCGGCCCGCGATTTTTTCGTAAGCCCCCGCCCGCCCGAACTCGTGCCCGTCGGCAAACGGCCGGCGCTCGAGGATTTCGACCCGCACCACTTCGGCCGATGCGAATGGGCCAAGGTGCAGGGACAGGACAAAGGCGATCAGTAAACGGGATTTCATGCGAGGTTCCTTGAAAGCGTCAACGTGCTTCTGATTTCTAAGTCTTCTCAATCCACGCCGAAGGGCCGCGGCCCGTCACGGCTCCAGTTTCATCAGCTGGGCTTCCTGGGGCGCCAGTGTCGTCGTCCAATCTTCGCCGGTGAGTCTGGTTTCAACCGTCTTCACCGTAGCGTCCGACAGGATGGCAAAGCCGCTGGCGCGACGCGGCGCGCGCGGACCAGCCAGCCGCAGCGATACCTCGGCGGATTGTGTCATGTCCCAGTTGGTCAACAGCAGCAATCGGCCGCGCGGGCCGTCGAGCACTGTGGCCTCAACGTCGCGGTCGGGTTGCCGGCTGAACAGTGTGCGCCGGCCGATCAGTTTTTCCAGGGTTGCGGTCCGCTCTGGATCGAAGGCGGGCAGTGGCACCATCGCCTTCGGGCCCTTGACCGGTTTGAGGTCTTCGAACAACCGGACGGCAAAGTCATCGCCGAGGAACGTCACCCGGCCCTGGGTGTCCGGGTTGGCGAGCAGCCGGGCGAGCCGGGGTTGCGGCAGTTGCCGGCCCAGTTCGTCCACCGGTGAGTTTTCCGACATCACGATCAGCGTCTTCCCCGCCCGAACCTGCTGCTCGAGGGTCTTCACTTCGGCTTCGCTCAGCGAGAATGGAAAGGGCACAAGCAGCACCCTGGCCTCGCGCAGTCGCGCCGGATCGGGATGGTCGAGGAACGTCGTCTGGAAAGGACACCCGCGACGCAGCAACCAGTAGAGCACATTGCGATGGGCCACAAAACCGCGTTTCGGGTTCGGGGTCGCGTCGAACCGGTCGGGCGCGATGCCTTTGCCGGCCAGCCAGTGCCATGTGTCCTCCGATTTTCGCGAACAGAGCACCAACACCTCGCCCGGCACGCGCGCGCCCTGCAAAGAAGGCTCCATCGCCTCGATCACTTTGTAGCTGGCGGCCGCCTGACGGCTCGCGGCCTCCGCGTCCACGAATTTCATCCGGCCGGTTACGGCGCTGAAATGCCACCAAAACAACTCGCGCGCGCCATGCGCCAGACACGAGAGCGCCACGCCGTAAGTTTCCACCGGCAGCTTGTCGCGTTGGTTGTCGCGAAGCCGCGTCAGCTCCAGCGTAACGCCGGAGCCGCGTTTCCAGTTCGCCGCAGTCAGGTGCAGCGCCGTTTCCGTCGGGTAGTAGTGCGTCGAGTCGCCGAGATAGTTGTGGAGTTGGATGTAGGGATCGGTTTGCAGACAATCGAGACCCGTCTCGACCCCGATCTGGTCCCACGCCGCGCCGGTGGAGCGCCGGTCGTCGCTGCACACCGGCAGCACACAGATCATCGTGTCGGTGACAATCTTCGGGTTCACCCGCTTGGCGGCCCGGACCGAGCGGCCAATCCACGCGCTGGTCGAGTCGTATCGGAATTGTGTGTAGTCGGCCCAGACGGGATCGGCGCTGTTCCAGGGCCGGTGCACGTTGGGATAATCGATGCCAAAGCAGGTGCGGAAACGGGTCCGGCAAACCTCGCAGTCACACTGAGCCGGGATTTGTTGGTAGAACGCCGCCACCTCCGCATCGCGGTGTTTGGCCAGGCCTTCGACCGCCGAGTTGTTGTAATTCCACTCGTCGGGCACCATGCCGATGCCGTCCACGCCGGCTTGGGCAAAGTAAGCCACCGCCCGCGTGTAGGCCTCGCCCCAGCGATTGTTCACGCACGGCCAGAACGGAAACCACGGCGACTTCGTAGTCTCCATGCGCGGCAGACCAACGCCCGCCGTCAGCACGACCTTGAACCCGTGCCGGTGCGCGTCGCCGACGAGGTCCCGCAGCGGGTCCCGCGAATCCATCGCCGGCAGTTCGCCCGCAGGCTCCGTCGGATGAGCCGGCATGATCTTTTCCCATGCCACGCTCCGGTAGAGATGAAACGCGTTGCAACCGATGCTCTTCAACTTCGCGAAAAACTCCTCGTGCGAGCTGGCGCTTGCAGCGGGTGGTTCTGATTCGAAACCGGCGTCAGCCAGCAGGTTTTTCGAGCGCGTGCCCTGGTCATCCGTCACTTCGCCGATGTAGATATCATCAAACCACGCCACGCCCTTGCGTTCGCGCAGGAACACGTGGAGGCTGGCCGAAGCGATGGGCGCGGGCGGCACGTAGGTTTGCTCAGCGTATTGCCAGCCGCTCTTGGTTGGATCGAACGCGGCAATCTTCATCGCCCAGCTTTGGCCATTCTTGAGCCGCAGATCCACGTAGACCGAACAATGGTAACCCTTCGGTCCGGTGACGCCTTCGAGCTTCGCCCAGCCGGCCACGATAAGCGGGCGCGGTTTGTCCTGGTCGAATCGGACCGTCTGTCCCGCGCCGCGAGCTTCACCATCCGTCGCGTTCGCGCAACGGATGCTGGTCTTGCCGCCGTGCTTCACCGTCGAATCGAATTCATAGCCGCTGCCGTAGGCCGCCCAAGTGCCATGAGTCTCCGCCGCGGCGGGATCGGCATAAATGCCGCGGATGATGGGCTCTGGTGCCGCCGTCGCCACGACGGTGCTCAGAACCAACGTCGCAATACTGGTTATGGTCATATCCGGTTCTCCTACGCCGCGCATGTCACTCGCAGCCCGTTACCGCCGGCCGCGTGCCGGCGAAACAAAGCCACAACCCGGCCCTTCACGGTTGCTGCGCGTTCACGCCGAAACGCATCGGCGGGGCGCCGCGCTGGTGCGCCCCGATGTCGGGAGCTTTGCTGCTGAAGCCGTCGCTGAAATTCGGAATCGGTTCGCCGGCGCCGGCGCCGGGGCTGTTCGGGGCCAGTTGGAAACGGCCGGTCCGGGTTGCGGGGTCGAAGCCGGCGTTTTTTTCATAAACCGGCTCGCCACGCGTGCCGTGCGCTTCATGGCCTGACGGGACCTTGCCGTTGAAGAGATCGTAGTCAAAATCGTTGTCGATGTTTTGCCTCGCCTCGCTGGCGCTGTAACCTTTGCCATCGGCCGTGCGGATGTGAAGGATGTTGTTACGCGAAACGGTGTGTTTGACGATGCGGTTGCCGCCGAGACCGCCGGTCGGCAGATACTCGTCGGAGCAGAAGAGGGTGTTGTGAAAGACATATTGGTGGCCGGTCATCCAGTCTTCGCTGCTGGCGAAGCCCATCTTCAAAAAATATCCGCCGCTGCTGTTGGGCTGCCATTGGCCGTGGGCGACGACGTTGCGCCAGATGTAGAGCGGGCCGATGGAGCAGGGCGCGTTGGCGATCATCATCATGGCCTGCGTGATGTAATTGTCCCAGACGCGCACGTTGCGGCTGCCGCCCTCGACTTCCAGGCCGTCGTCCCAGCAAAAGCTGACGATGTTGCCGTAGATGTCGGAGTCGGGGCCGGGCGCGCCCTGGAAACTGCCGTTGCTGCCGCCGCCGATGACGTCGTTATACATGTGGTCGAGGTCGGAGTAACACTCGTTGTAGCGAAAGACGTGATTGCCGGCGGTGTTGAACAGCGAGATGCACTGCGGCCCCTGCGGGTGCGTCGGATATTTTGGCTCATACCAGTTGTTGGTGTCGTGGGTCGGGTGATGCAATTTGCAACGCTGTACGATGAGCCGCTTCAGCGTGGCGCTACGCGAATAAACGGCGGCATCGTAGTCGTTGCCGAAACCGGTTTTCGGATTGAGCCGGCCCCAATCGGACACGTCGCAGTCCTCGATGACGATGTCGTGGCCATCCCGGATGTTGATGGCACCGATGGTGCGTTTGCCGTTGCTGCTGGCATCGCCGGCGCCTTTGAGTGTGAACCCGCGCACGATGACGTAGGAGGCGTTGATCGTAATGCAGGCGTCGTGCTGGTGGCGCACGTCGAAGGTCGCGCCGCGCCCATCATAGACACGCCACGCCTTCGCCGTGCCCGACTCCGTGATGGCGAGCGGTGTGTTTTGACTCGCCACACGCACCGTTTCGCCGGCGGGGAAATGCTCGCTCCAGGTCGTGGCGGTGAGGTTCGTGGAGGTTTGCGTGCCGGCGAGCGCCAACTGGATCTCGTAGGTTGTGGCCGGTTTCAAGTGAACGATGCTGCCGCGGTAATCGGCGATGCACTCCACGGCTTTTGGAACCGGGTTGTAACGCATCGGCAAGCCGTCTTTCCATTCCGCGGCGCCCTGCGGCCGGTAACGAATTTTCACCGCCTTGTCAGCCGCGGTGCCCGGCGGCGACCAGTAGAGTCCCACACAATGGAAAGTGGGTATTGCCAACGGCGCGGGGTCGCCGGTTTGAGCATTGGCCGAAACCACCAGCGCAACCATGACAGGGCAAATCCAGGTTTTCAGTTTCATATAATTTCCGGAGTTTACCGCTCGATGTCGTCCGAACGCCGGCAGCGCGAGCCGGCTCATGATTTCATGAAGTTTGCCCGCGTGACGCGCAGGACGTTGCCGCCGAGGATTTTTCGGATGTCGTCGTCCTTGAAGCCGCGCTGGACCATGCCCACGGTGAACAACGGCCAGTTGGTCCACGCCATGCTCTGCTCGGCGTTCGACGCGGTCTTGGCCTCGTCGGGCGGCCAGAGATGCTCCCAGCGCGGGCCTGACAGCGATAGAGCTGAACGGCCGTCGGCGCGCTTGGGCACCTTATTGCGCTCGGCCTTCTCGTTGCGCGACGAGTAGCCCACGTCCATGCCGATAGCCACGTGGTCGGCACCGAACTTTTTGACAAGGTATTCGATGTGGTTGAGAAAGACGCTGATGTCGCCCGCGCCGCCAAGGAAACGCGGGATGCAGCAGACGCCCGCCAAGCCGCCGGTGTCGAAGATGGCGCGGAGAACCTCGTCGGGCTTGCCACGAAAATGCCGGTGGAGCGACGCGGCGACCGTGTGGCTTGCCACCATCGGTTTCTTCGACGCCTTCGCCGCTTCGAGGCTCGTGCGCCAGCCGGAATGCGCCACGTCCACGATGACGCCGACGCGGTTCATCTCCTCGATGGCCGCGTGGCCGAAATCGCTCAGCCCGCCGTCGTTCGGCTCGCCGCAACCGTCGCCGAGCGGATTGCGGCGGTTGTAGGTCACGTGCATCATTCGGATGCCGAGTTGGTGGAAGATGCGGATGAAGCCCAACTCGTCACGCACGCTGTTCCACTGCTGGCGCAACGGCACGCCGTTGCCGGTGAAGTAGAGGCATATCCTGTTCTGCTTTTTCGCGGCCACGACGTCGTCCGGCGTCACCGCCTTGAAAAACTCGTCGCGCATCACGTCGGTCGTGAAGGTGAACCGCGCCAGCCGTTTGATGAGCCGCAACGGGTCGTTGCCCTCCTCGCCGGCATTCTGGAAGATGCACGTCACGCCCGCGGCGCGGAAAGCATCGAGAAATTCCTTCCGTTCCGCCGCGTCGGTGGCGCATCGCGTCATGGACATTTCCTCGCGCAAGTCCACCAACTCGGCGTCCGACGCGCCGGCCTCGACCGCCGCGCGAAACGCGTCGCCATCCACCGCGCACCGCGGCGAGAAGCCGTAAGACTCGAACACGAGGGAGTCGGCGTGGAGTTCGAGGCCGTGTTCCAGGTCTTTCTGGCTGGGTTTGAGGATGCCGAGCGCGACGTCGCGCGCTTTCTGGATGACCTCGTTGGGTGACGACAGCGGCGGCGCGGCGGCGCGGGCGGGACGGACGCCGAACGGTGACGGTGCCGCACCGAGCAGCGCCACGCCGACGGAGGTTTTCAGAAAATGACGGCGGGAGAAATGTGGAATGTTCATAGCGGCCCAATTCTACCACAGGGACGCCACCAGTTTCACGCCTTGCCTGTGCCCAAGCGCCGATTGGAACGCAGGCGCACCGCCTGCGAGGTTGCAGGCCGTTTTCTACGGCAGCCGCTTCAGGCTGGCGGTGTCAAAATGGATTTCGTCACCGTCGCCCTGGTCGTTGGCGGACGCCATCCAGACGAGCGAGGCGGCGTCCTTTGGCACTTTCGCCACCACGACGATCCGCGTCCAATTCGCAGCGTCGGCGGGCACCTGGCTGGAGCAACCGGAGTTTTCCGGCAGCCACTTGCCGGCGGCGTCATGGAACTTGATGACGAGCGACGCGCTGCCTTTCGCGCCGGCCCGCCCGCGGGCATACACCGAGGCGAGATAGGTCTCGCCCGGTTTGGCGGGCAGCGTCTGCATGAGACACGCGGCGGCGGCGGAGCGAATAACGCCGCCCTCTTTGCCCGATCGCGCCGCGGCGGACGAGAATTCCACTTTGCCGGCGGTATCCGGGCGCACCCACGTGCCCCAGCGCGGACCGGCCGGCTCGAAATCCGGGTTCGCCAGCAATTCCTTGCCGAGGTTCGGATTGGAGCGGAATTGCAACGCGGCGCGCGCCGCGGCAGCCGCGTCCGGTAATGCGGTCTGCGCGGCCCACTGTTTCAGGACTGGCTCGGCATCTGGCTGGTCCGCCAGCATTAGCAGCGCGGAACTCACCCGCGTGCCCGGCGCGTTGCGTGAACGCTCCTCGAACGCAATCGGTGCGCGATGGAGCGGGCTTGGCTTGATGACGTCGTGATCGAGTGTGGCGCGCGCCCGCGCCGCTTCGAGGTAGCGCTGTAAGCCGGCGGGCGAATTCAACATCTTCTCACCGTAATAAAGCGCGGACCACAGCTCGGTTTGTCGGAAGCCGTCGCTGTAGAGACGGACACGCGCGCGGACGGTTTCGTCCTCGTTCACGGCGGCCTGCTCGGCTTTCGTCAGCAGCGCGCGGGCCCTGGCGCACGCGTCGGCGGGCCAGAGATCGAGCTGCTTCGCGTCGAAAAAGCCGGCCCACATCACCGTCGAGCCGGACGGCCGGTGCATCCATCGCTGTTCGAGGAAGCGGAAGTAGTCGCGCATCGGCGCGGCGGCCTTGCCAAACAGCTCGCGACAGAAATCGTCTACGAGCGCGCGGACGTTCTGGTTCACGTTCCAGAGCAGTTGCGAGGCGACCCACGCCTTCGGCCCGTCGAGCGACCACGTCGAGTAAATTTCCGCGTAGAAGCCGCGCACGCCGACGCGATGGGCGAACTTCAGGCTCTCCGCCGTCAGCCCGGTGAAAATGCGCGGCGAGACGAAGCCTGCGCCGTAATAATAATCGTAAATGCCGACGACCGGCACCTTGGCGCACCAGCCGCGGATGAGTTTCTGGTCGCCCGCGCGGATCGCCGGATCGGTCCAGTTGGCGCGGCCGGCGGTGAGGTAAGGAATGACGCGCGGGTTGACGGCGAACGTGGGTGGCGGCTCGGTGACGTGGTAGGCAAGACAGCCGATGAATTTGTCGGGATGCGTTTTGGCGAGTTCCTCCGCGACGCGGTTCATGAAGGTGTAGAAACGGTTCGAATAATTCGGCATCCCGCGCGGCGTTTTCTGTTGCGCGGGGTCGGTTGGGTCGAGCGCGCGGCACGCGGCGCACTCGCAGAAGCCTGCCGCCGCCGTGTCGTTCATGCCGAGTGAGAAGCTGGAGGCGGACGGGTTCGCGTCGAAATATTTCCGCGCGGCATCGGCGGCGAAGCGCGCGGCTTCGGGGTTCGCGAGGCAAGGCTGCCAGCTGTGCGAATCGTCGCTGGGCGGGCGGAAGCGTTTGCCTTTGATCTCCGGGAACCACTCCGGGTGCTGGTCGTAGAGTTTCGACGGCACGAAGATATGGAGGAGGTTGTGATGAAAACTGTAACGCGGCCGGCAGAGGTTGTGCCGCTCCCACTCGCCCTTGTCGAACGGCGCGGCGGAACTCCATTGGCGCGACTTAAACGACGGCTCCTCGCGCCCGGCGAGCCGGCCGACGCCGAAGCTCGCCCGCTGCGGTACCACCTCGCCAAGTTCCGTTGGAAAATACCATCGGACGCCGGCGTGCTTTTGGAGGAAACGATACACGGCGAACTCCGTGCCGTGCGGATTGCGCCCTGCCAGCACGAGGTCGCGGTCGCCAACGGTCTGGATCACGAATCCGTCTTCGTCCAACGCGTCCAGTTTCAAGTCTGCTTTCTCCACAAACACGTCGCGGCCGATGTGGATGCGCGTGCCGGAAGCAGACTCAGCGACCGGCAGACTCGCGCCGGTCATCTTTTTCAACACACGCTGGAATTCCGCCGTGGCTCGTTGCACTTCCGGCGGCGCGTCGGCAGCGATGGGCGCGAGCGTGGCGCGCGGCGCGCCGGATTCAACGATGGGAAAGAGAAACGCGGCGGCGAGAAGTGCGGTAACCATAATCTGTTTCCTCCGGCGATTTGTTGGCGCTCAGCATACGCACCCGCCGGCCGCGCGTCAAAACCAGTCTTAGTCGCGCCCGGCAGTCGCGGCTTGAAGCCGTTGCCGCGATCCCGCCGGGCCGCCTTCGGTCGAAATACTCCGTGCCGGGCTGTCGTCAGCCAGTCGGAAATCGAGGGCGTCGGCGTTCACGAACTTCGGATCGACAACGATGGAATGGGCGTCGAGTTTGCTTTGCCGCTGGAATTCGGCGAACTGGCCGGGCGCGAACGATGTTTTCAGGAATACCATCAGAACTTCGCCGCGCTGGAACCAGCAGTTGTGGTCCATCGTCAGTCCGGCAGTCCAGTCATTCCACATCCGCAGCGCGCTGTCGGTGGCGTTGCAGAAGATATTGTCGCGCACGAAAACTTCGGACGTCTGTGCCGGGTTCGCGTAGAACATCAGGTGGCGGCCGTTGCGGTCGGGGCGCTGCGCGTGGCCCCAGCCGAAGCCGGCGTTGACGCAGGTGTTGTGCTCGAAGTGGATGTTGCGCGTCACGGAGGCGGGGCCGCGGTTCCAATACTCGAACGAGTACTCGGAGTTCCAGATGACATTGTCGCGGTAGGTGATGTTGATTTGCTGATTGGTGCCGCCGCCCTGGTTGGTGAGCGCGGCGTCGTAGATCTCCCAGAGGCGGCAGCCTTCAACGACGCAGTCGCGCGCACTCGACCAGAACTCGATGCCGTTGCCGTAGCGAACAGGACGACCCTCCGGCGTGGTGAACTGGTGGCCGCCGCCGATCCATGAAATGTCGCAGTTGCGAATGACGATGCCGCGCGTGGAACCGCCGCCGAAGCCGTGCGCTGCGCCATGGCTCACGACAAGGTTTTCATAGAGGACATAGCTCTTGCCGCCCTGGTCCACGATGTGCCGGCACAGGGCCAGCTCGATGCTTTTGTAAAGCTCGGCCGGGTTTTTCTCCGAACACACCTTCACCTGCCAGTTGGCGCCGTCATACCAGTAGTCGCCTGGCTGCTTGAGGTCGCCGGGTTTCCACTTCTTCACGCCGACGGACTTGCCGTGATCGAAAATGATGTTGCCGACATCCACGGTCAGCAGTTCGGTCGCGTCGCACCGGAGCCGCTTCCACGAGACGGGCTGGAAGCCCAACGTCGCGCCGGCCGGCAGAACGCCACCGAGGTAGAGGGTGATCCGTCCGTCTTTTGCCGTCTTCGACGCCTTGAAACGGGCCGTGCAGTCGGTCCATTCGGAGCCGACGGCAAACCCGCCCGCGCCCCGGCTGCCGTAGCTCTTCCACGGCGGCGACTGGTTCATCAGGCCGATGCTTCTCAACACAAACGGCTTCGTGCATTTCACGCGGAAGGCGAAGGCATAGTAGTCGCCTTCGACGACCGGGAATCCACTGGCGTGAACCTGGATGTGATTTGCCGCCGTGCCGCTGGAGGCACACTCGATTTGCAGCGGGGGCGTTGCGGTCGCCTTGACCTTCGCGCCGGACTCGGCGTGGACCGACCACTTCAACGACGCGAGGTCATCGCGCGACTCCAACTCGGTGAACGCGGGTTTGGCGGTGGCCCAGATGTTGCCGCCTTCGTTTTGCCAGTTGCGTGGGTCGTTGCGGCTGACGGAGCCGAGCAGCAGCGGCATCCCGCCCTTGCCATACGCGCCGTAAGTGATCGGCGCGCCTTCCTTGCCGCTCTGCGCGACCAGTTGCCCGCGCCAGGTGTCGCCGCGTTTGAAGAGCACCGTGTCGCCGGGTTCCAGCTCCGCGCCGCTGACTTGCCCGAGAGTGCGCCACGGCGATGTCTGCGAGAGGCCGTCGTTGGCGTCGTTGCCCGACGAGGCGACGAAAAAAGTCCGGCCGGCCGCCTCGGCGGCTGGTTGCAGCCACAAGATCGCGGTCAGGATCAGCGGGGCTAAAGAAGAAATGTTCACAGTTTAATGGCGGGAAATGGCACGCGGGTTTTGCCCGTCTCGGCGGCTTGTTGCGCCAGAAGAGTGGCCAGCGAGCCGTGCAACGACTCTGCGGTGGTGCGCAAAGGCGCGGCTCCCTCGGTGAGGAGGCTGACGAAGTCTGTGAAAGGATGAGGCGAGTCCGCGCGCAGTTCGTTCACCGCGAGGCGGCGTTCCGCGGCGCCGGCCGGCCTGAGGCACAGGCCGTCGCGTTCGCTCAAGACCGCGTCGCCTTTGGAGCCAATGACGCCACACTTCCACGTCGTCGAGTGGCCGGCAGGAACCAGATAATCCACGTGGCCGAAGACGCTCGCTCCACCTTCGAGCCGGTAGGTGGCGTCGCCGAACGTCTCGAACGCGGGGTGCTGGGGAAGCCCGACGCAGGCTCGCGTGGCCGAAAGGACCTCGGCGTAGCGCCGGCGCGTGATCCAGTGAACGAAGTCCACGCCGTGGCCCATCAGGTCGTTGATGACGCCGCCATGCTTGTCCGGCGAGAAATACCATTTCGGCCGCCGTTCGTAGTTCAGCGCATGAGGACCGGCAAAAGTGCAGCCGACGATCTCCCCAATCTCTCCTTGCTGAAGCAGGCTCGCTGCCCGTGCCCAGAAATGGCGCAGGCTGAAATCCACATGAACCTCCAGCCGCTTCTCGCCGGCGAGAGCGGCGATGCTCTTCAGTTCCTCCAGTCGCGTGCAAAGTGGTTTGTCCGAAAAGACGTGTTTGCCGGCCCGCAGGGCAGCGATGGCCACTTCTCCCCGCCGGCCGAACTCCTCGCACACAACCACCGCGTCGAGTTTCTCCGATTCAAGCAGTTCGCGGTGGTTCGCGTAGCGCACGGGCTTTCCGAAGACGCGCTCGCCCTCCTTCCTGTTTTGCTCATCGTCGTCAGCCAGCGCAACGATGCTGACGCGCGGATCTTTGGCGGCCAGCTTCAGAACATGATACACGTGACCGTGCTTCAGGCCGGCCACGCCAATCCTCAAACGCGCGCCGGTGGCCCCCCACGCGATGCCGCCCAGCGTCAACGCTGAACTGGCGAGGAACTCCCGCCGCGAGAGATTCGGTTTCTGCGTCAAGTTTCTCCTCTCCGGCGCCTGACTCGCGGTCTTTGCGCGGCGCGTCATTTCTGTGGGACGAACTTCTGGATGCGCTTGCCGATGATGTCGCCGCAGTAGAGATTGCCCTTCGAGTCAATCGCCAGCCCGTGCAGCCAGTTCAGCTCGCCCGGTTTCTCCTGCCCGTCCTCGGCTTTCGGGAATGTCCAGAGCTGGAGCAACTTGCCGTCGGTGTTGAACTTCATCACCACCTGGTCCTTCGGCGGGCAGCCCAGCGGCGCGAGTGGATACTTCGGGTCCCGGCGCCACTGCATCGGCGACGAGCCGCACGCCCAGATTTCGTCCTTCGGCGTCACCACCAATCCCCACGGCGTGATCACGTCCTTCCACACCGCGAGCACCTTGCCGTCCGCGTTGAAAACCTGGATACGAATGTTGTTGCGGTCGGCGACGTAGAGCCGCCCCTTCGAGTCGCAGACAATCGAGTGCGGGATGCTGAACTCGCCCGGCTTGTGGCCGAGCTTGCCCCACGCCTTGATGAACCGCCCGTTGCGGTCGTAGCGGACGATGCGCGCGTTGCCGTAGCCGTCGGAGACGAAGATGTCGCCGTTGGGCGCGATGGCCATGTCGGTGGGCTTGTAAAAATGCGTCGCGTCCTCACCCGGCTCCCCCGGCGTGCCGAGGGTGAGCAGCAGTTTCCGCTCTGGCGAAAACTTCCGCACCACGTGCAGGCCCACGTCCGCCAGCCAGATGTTGTCCTCCTTGTCGATGCGGATGTAGTGGGCGATGGAGTTGGTGCTTTCCTTTTCCCAACCGCGCAGGTAGTGGCCGTCCGGCGCGAAGACCTGCACCGTAATGTTCGTGCGTGTGTGAATCCACACGTTCTCCGCCTTGTCCAGCGCGATGCCCGGCACGTGACCGCAACAAATGTCCGGCGGATGCTGCGGCCAGTTCGGCGCCACTTCATACCACGGCGCGACGTTCACGCGCGGATACACGACCACATTCGTCGCCGAGTAGAGCGTCGGCTTGTTCTGGGCCAAGGCGGTCGCGGCGAGCACGGCCAGAAGCGCTGGACTCCATCGGCGGAAAGCGGAAGGCAGGGTTCGTTTCATCGGTGTCTCCATGATTGATTGAACTATCGCGCCCGAGAGTGTAGCAGCATCGTTCCCAACTTGTCCACGCTGACGCGTTTTGGCCACCGCGCGGAAGCATTTTTTCCAGCCCGCCGGCTCACGCAGTTGCGCGACGGCTGGCATGAGTCTAGCTTCCCCCTAAACGCGGAAAGGAATGACAGCATGAGCTTTCGCAACAAAAACCTGGACCGGCGTGACAGACTCATCGAGCGGCGCATCGCCGCAGAATTGCGCGAGGTAGTGGCGGACACGCTCTACGGAGCTTTCGGCAGTGGCCGCCCGATGCCAGCCCGGGCCGCTGTTCCGGCGACCCTCCGCTGGCCCGCGCCACCGAACGAGCGGTGAGTCGGCGGGCAATTAATCTCAGCGCGGCCGCCGCTGTGGTTTAGTCGGCGGTGCGATCCCAAGACGCTCGCGTTACTCCCACTCGATGGTCGCGGGCGGCTTGCTGGAAATGTCGAGGCAGACGCGGTTGACGCCTTTGACTTCGTTGATGATGCGGTTGGAGATGCGCGCCAGGAGGTCGGGCGGGAAGCGGACCCAGTCCGCGGTCATGCCGTCCTGGCTGTCCACGGCGCGGATGGCGATGACGTGGTCGTAGGTGCGTTCGTCGCCCATGACGCCGACGGTGCGGATGGGCAGCAGCACGGCGAAGGATTGCCAGATTTTGTAATACCAGCCGCTGGCCTTCATCTCCTCCACAACGATCCAGTCGGCCTCGCGCAGGATGTCGAGGCGCGGTTTGTTGATGGCGCCGAGGACGCGCACGGCCAGTCCGGGTCCGGGGAACGGCTGGCGCCAGACGATCTCGCGCGGCAGGCCGAGTTCCTCGCCGACGCGGCGGACTTCATCCTTGAAGAGCTGGCGCAACGGTTCAAGGAGCTGGAACCTCATCCGCTTCGGGAGGCCACCGACGTTGTGGTGGCTCTTGATCATCGCGGAGGGGCCGCCGGCGGTCGGGATGCTCTCGATGACGTCGGGGTAGAGCGTGCCTTGGGCGAGGAACTTCGCGCCCTTGACGGACTTGGCGTTTTTCTCGAAGACGTCAATGAAGGTCTTGCCGATGATCTTACGTTTGCGCTCGGGATTGGTGACGCCCTTGAGCCGGTCGAGGAAGAGGTGGCTGGCATTGGCGGTCTTGAGCTTCATGCGGAAGTTTTTGCCAAAAACGCGCTCGACGCTCTCGGCCTCGCCTTTGCGCAGGAGTCCGTTGTTGACGAAGATGGGCGCGAGCTGGTTGCCGATGGCTTTGTGGATGAGCGCGGCGGCCACGGAGCTGTCCACGCCGCCGGAGAGGCCGAGGATGACGCGGTCGTCGCCGACGGTGGCGCGGATTTCCTTCACGCTGCGCTCGATGAAGCTGGCCATGGTCCAGAGCCCCTGGCAACCGCAGACGCGGAACATGAAATTTTTCAATATCTCGCGGCCGTGCGGGGTGTGGACGACTTCGGGATGGAACTGGAGGCCGAAGAGATTGCGCTCGCGGCTTTCCATCGCGGCGAAGGGCGAGTTGCTGCTGCGGGCGATGGCTTCGAAGCCGCGCGGCAGTTCGGTGAGTTTGTCACCGTGGCTCATCCAGACGGTTTGCTTCTGGTCGAGGTTGGTGAAGAGCGGGCAGCTCGGCACGGTGACATCGAGTTCGGCGCGGCCGTATTCACGCTTCAAGCCGTGGGCGACCTTGCCGTGGAGGAGGTAGCTCATGACTTGCATGCCATAGCAGATGCCGAGCACCGGGATGCCAAGGGCGAAGATGCCGGGGTCGGGCATCGGCGCGTCCTTCTGGTAAACGCTCATCGGGCCGCCGCTGAGGATGATGCCGTTGGGCGCGAGGGCGTCAATCTCCGCCGCGCGCGTGTTGGGCCGCATGATGGTGGAGAAGACGTTGAACTCGCGCACACGCCGGGCGATGACCTGCGTGTATTGCGAACCGAAGTCGAGGATGATGATTTGTTCTCTAGCTTCGCTCATAGTGCTCCGTAAATCGTAATTGGTAACTCGTAATTCGTGATTCGCAATTCAAAACTCGTGATCTGTGATGGCGGATTATTATCCCGATTGTTTCGGGCGGGCAACGAAGAACGAATCACGAGTTGCGCATCGCGGATCACAAACAATTAAATCCGCTGTGGTTCGTTCACCGTGCCGCAGCGCGGACAGTTGGAATGTTCCAGCTCGTGGTCGTCCAGATAGGGATGCGCGCATTTGGCGCAACTGAAAATGCGCGTGGGCTTCGGCTCGACGTGCATCGCCCGCCGGCGGATGGCGTTGTGGATGGCGGCGAGGACGCTGATGGCCAGGACGGCCAGCAGATAAACCACCACCGCCGTGTCAAAACGGACCGGGATCATGGCGTGACTCCTCCGACGGGCGCGGTCGTCTCGCTGCCGCCGGCCCAGAGAATGCGCACCTCGCCCCAGTCGAGCGCGTCGGCCGGGCGATCCTCGGACAGAAACCGCCACGACTGGACCTGCCGGAGGCCGCGGTTGTCCGCGGCGGTGGAGCCGGAGCTTTCCGCCAGCAACGCGTAACGCACCACGCCGATGGCGTCCACCGCCACGCGCAACACGGTGGCTTGCTGCGGCGCCGGACCTTCGACGCGCAGCGACTCGGGGGCGGGCTTCGGTGCGCGCGACGCCAGCGCCGGGCTGAACGAGACTTGCGTGGCGGCGGGCGCGACCAGCGTCTCGCTGGTTTCCTGCGGTGACGGAGCAAGCTTGGCGGCCGGCATTTCCGCAGGCTGCGGGCCGGCCACCGCGCCGGGCGTCTCCACAAGCGGCGGCGGCGCGGTCAGCGGGCGCGACGGCTGATTCACCGACGACGACTGATATGGAAAATGCGGCGGCAGTGAGAGCGCGGACGCGGAGAAACCGTGCGACGACGCCAGCGCCGTCAGGCTCGGATCGCGCACCGCGGCAAGGCCCAACACCGTCTCGTCGGCGTCGCCGACGTATTGCACGAGCGGCTGTGTGGGCGCGTGCAATGCCCGCGCGAACGTTCCGACACGAAATACAGCGCCGGCGGCCACATGCGCAGCAAGAGAAGCCAGCAGCCACCACACCAGCAGCCGCTGCTCGGCGACAAAGCGCTTGATGATGGAAGGCCCGGTTTTCATGGTTGCGCGGGCGCGGGCACCGGCTGCGGTTTGATCGGCGGCGTGGCCGGCTGGTTCAGCAACGGCCGCGTCGCCAGCAGCACGTGCCGGACGCCGGCGGCCTTGGCGAGGTCGAGCAGTTGTACGAGCCGTTCGTAGCTGACACGCTGGTCGGACTTCAGTACGAGGCGGATGCCGGGAAACCGCCGCGCCGTCTCTTCCAGACCGGTTTTCAGTTTCTCCAAATCCACGCGCTCGTCGTTGAAGAAGATGAGGTCGTCGCGCGTAATGGTGATCATCACCGCGTTGTGCTCCGGCGCGCCGGCGACGAGCGTCGAGACCGGCAGGTCGAGCATCTCGACGTTCACGCCCGGTTGCAGAACGTAGGAGGAGCTGAACATGAAGAACAACCCCGCCAGCAGCGCGATGTTCACCAGCGGCACCGCCCCGATGCGGCCCTCGACGATCTGAAGATTGCGCTTGAACTTCATGCGGCTCCAGCCAGACCAGCGTCAACTGTCATTGTGCGCTTTGCCGTTGGCGGGCTGGCCGTTGGCGGGCTGGCCGTTGGCCGGCGGCTCGGGGGGCCGCGCCGCGAGGAAGCCGACGATCTCGGTCGCGGCGCGTTCGCTGTCGAGCACCAACTCGTCCACGCGGCTGACAAGATAGTTATAGGCGACGTAAGCCGGGATCGCGACGGCCAGACCGGCAGCGGTGCAGAGCAGCGCCATCCAGACGCCGTCGGCAATGTCGGCGACGTGGACGAAACTGCCTTTCTCGGCGATAACGCGGAAGCTGGAAATGAATCCAACCACCGTGCCGAGAAAGCCGAGCAGCGGCGCCACCTGCGCGATGGTGGCCAGGAACTTCAGGTTGCGCTCCAGGCGCGGCACCTCCTGAAGACTGACCTCCTCGATCGCGTCCTCGATTTCCGCACGGGTGCGGTCGTAGCGAGTGATGGCGGCCTTGACGATGCGGGCGACGATGCCGGGCGTCTCGTCGCAAATCGAGAGCGCTTCCACCAACGCGTTGCGGCGCAGCGCGTTGATAATGCCGGCGAGAAACTCCTGCGTGTTGATCGTGTTGCGGTGGTAGTGCAACAGCCGTTCGAAAAAAATCGCCCCGCCGATCACGCTGCACAGCGCGATCAGCCACATCAAGACTCCGCCTTTGGCGAAAAGTACAATCATTAACAACTCTGTTGTTGTTATAGTCCCAAAACCGCTGCGGGGTCAACGCGGCATTCCGGCGCGGCGGTCCGGCCAATTTGCTTGAATCCGCCGCGCCGGCAGGCAAATGATGTCCGCGCTCAAAACCGTGAAGCCAAACTGCTGAGTATAATTTATGACGACTCCCATCCGTTCCATCCGCCACGGCGCCACACGCCGCGAATTTATCCAAGCCGCCGGCGCGGCGGCTGCCGGCGTAGCGCTTGCGGAGCCACTGCGCGCGCTGGCGCAGGGCGGCGCGAAAACCGTCACGCTGGCGTTCGCCGGCTGCGCGCACGTTCACACGCCCGGCTTCGTCAAACTGCTGAAAAGCCGGCCAGACGTGAAGGTGAAATATGTGTGGGACCACGAAGCTGCCCGCGCCGAAGTCCGCGCCAGGGACCTCGGCGGCAAAGTCGTCGCCGACCCGAATGAAATCTGGTCCGACCCGGACGTGGCCGGTGTGGTGATCTGCTCGGAGACGACCCGGCACCACGAACTGGTGCTCGCCGCCGCGAAGGCGAAGAAGCACATGTTTGTCGAGAAGCCGCTCGGCAGCACCGCCAAAGAAAGCCGCGAGATGGCCGACGCGATCGAGAAAGCCGGTTTGCTTTTTACCACCGGCTATTTCATGCGGACGCAACCCGCGCACCTTTTTATCAAGGAGCAAATTGCCAAAGGCAGCTTCGGCAAAATCACCCGCGTCCGCGGTTCCAACTGCCACAGCGCGTCGCTCGGCGGCTGGTTCGATGTCAAACCCAACGATCCCGCCAACACCTGGCGGTGGATGGCCGACCCGAAAATCGCCGGCGTTGGCGCGTTCGGCGACCTCGGCACGCATTCGCTCGACATCCTGATGTGGCTGCTCGGCGACGTGGAGACCATCACCGCCGACGTCAAAGTCGTTACCGGCCGCTACGGGGATTGCGACGAAAGCGGCGAGGCGTTGATGGAATTCAAGAACGGCGTCATTGGCACGCTCGCGGCCGGCTGGGTGGACGTGGAGAATCCGGTCCCGTTGCTGATCAGCGGCACCGAGGGCCATGCGGTCATCGTCAAGAACGAGCTTTTCTTCAAGAGCGGCAAAGTGGACGGCGCGGACGGCAGGAAGCCGTGGACGGCGCTGCCGGAAGCGCCGCCGTTGCCACTACACCAGTTTGTGAACGCCATCGCCGGCCAGTCCGGCCAGCCGCTGGTGACGCCGCGCGAGGCCGCCGCCCGCGTCAGCGTGATGGAGGCCGCATACAAAGCCGCGCATACGCACGCGTGGGTCCGGCCCGCATAGGGCTGTCGCGCGTCTTGACATCGGACGCGGAATGCCTCAGAAAACCCGCAGCCAACAAGGAACCTGACAGGAGAACGACTATGAATCTTTTCGATCTAAAGGGCGAAATCGCGGTGGTCATCGGCGGCACGGGCGTTTTGGGCGGCGCGTTGGCCGAGGGGTTGGCAGCGGCGGGCGCAAAGGTCGCGGTGCTCGGCCGCAATCAGGAGCGCGGCGAGGGGCGCGCGAAGTCCATTCGCGACAAGGGCGGCCAGGCGGCTTTCTTTTCCGCGGACGCTGTCTCGCGCGACAGTCTCGCTGAAACACACAAGCGCATCGTCTCGTCGCTCGGCGCGCCGACGGTTCTCGTGAACGCCGCCGGCGGCAACGATTCGAAGGTCACCGTGACGGACAACCATCCTTTCGAGAGCATCACGGTGGACGATTGGCGCGCGAACTTCGACCTCAACCTCGTCGGCGGCACGCTGCTGCCGTGCCAGGAATTCGGCCCGGCGATGTGCAAACGCGGCAAGGGCAGCATCATCAACATCGCCAGCGTCAGCGCCCATCTGCCGTTGTCGCGCGTCGTCACCTACAGCGCGTCGAAGGCCGGCGTGGTGAGCCTGACGTTGTTCCTCGCCCGCGAGTGGGCCACGAAAGGCGTGCGCGTGAACTCCATCACGCCCGGTTTCTTCCCCGCCGAGCAGAACCGCAAGCTGCTCTTCAACGACGACGGCACGCCCTCGGCGCGCACCAAATCAATCTGGGGTCACACGCCGATGGGCCGCTTCGGCGATTCGCAGGAATTGGTGGGCGCGTGCGTCTTCCTGGCGAGCGTCAAGGCCAGCAGTTTTGTCACCGGCGCCGACATCCGCGTGGACGGCGGTTTCCTGTCGCAGACGATTTGAGGAAGTTGTCGGCTGTCAGCTCTCCGCTTTCAGCCGAAGTTCATCGCGGATCGTGGCGGCTGAGTGTTGAGGACTACTCCACTGGCGTCAGCTCGACGTCCACGTTCACCGCCTCGCACGCCTCGGTGAGTTTCTCGCGCAGTTGTCCCTCGTCCAGTTGCGTAGGCGACTCAATCCGTATTTCCAAAATGAACTGCGGGTCGCCCGTGTCTGGCGCGGGCACGGTGGCGCTCTCCAATGTCTCGATGTTCACGCCGAGCGAAGCCCAGCCCCGCCTCCGGTCTTGGCCTCTGGATCGGCGCTCGGTTGCTCTGGTTGCCGTCAGTGCTTGGCAGAGGGCGACGTGATCCAAATATAATCAATGCGGCACGTGCCGGTCAGGGGCTGGCCGGTGGCCAGGTCCAGGCGAAGCTGGCGCACACGCGTGGGGCGGGCGGAGTCGTTGGTGAGTTTCACCGTGTAGGACCGGCATTGGGAGTCGTTGGGGACCACCGTGAAGGTCCGGGTCCTGGCGTCGGCCCAGTCGGGGGCGGAGTCCGTCGTGTATTGGACGCGCATTTCGGTGGCCGGCGTGTTGTTTTGGAGGCGGAGGACAAGTGTCTCTTTACCGGTCAGGGCCAGATTCAGATTGTCAGGCGAAAGGAGGTGGGCGTCGGGGCTGGAGTCGATGGCTACAATGTAATAACCGCCGGCCACGAGCTTCACCGGATCGGAGGTGGTTGACCAGAGCGGGTCGGGCCGGAGCGGGTCGAGCCAATGCTGAGTGCGCGTGCCCGGGTTGACCTCGGTCCACCCTTCCTTGTCGAGGTTCCGGTTAAACTCCCAGGCGGCGACGACCGACGTGCTCCGTGGGAGAATGTGGACGGTCACTTGGGCGCTGGTCCAAAGCTGGCTGTCGTCGGCCACCAGACGCAGGACGTAGTCGCCCGGGCGGTCGAAGGTGGCGCGGGTCGCGGCCGAGTGGACGTTGTCGAAGGTAACAGGACCGGGGCCCTCGAGCACTTCCCAACTGACCGACAGGGGTTTGCCCTCGGGTTGGCCGTCGTCGCTGACGTGCCCGGCCAGAGTCACGCGCCGCTGGTCGGTGCGGATGTCGGGGCCGGCGTCCACCACCGGCGGGCGGTTGTAGGGCATCGCGCGGTCCATGTCGACGACGGTCTTGTAGGCCGTGTTGTCGCAGAGCGTCCAGGAAGTCAGACGCGGGGCCTCGTTGGTGAAAAACCCGACGCCGGGAAGGAGCACATAGCCGTTGCCCTGGACCGTGCCGCTGCTGCAACAGATTGACGGATCGTGCGCGCCGCCCCAGACGTAGATCTCGGCCGGGCCCAGCTTGTGGGCCACGTTGTTCTGGATGAACCGCGATTTGCGGATCTCGATATTGGTGGTTTGGGGCGCCCGCAGGCCGAGGACTTCGATTCCCGCGCCAGCGTTGTTCTGGAAGGTGCAATGATCAATGAGGCAGGCGTTGCCGCTGTTCTCGAAGTCAATGCCGCCCTCGTCGGCGCTGCCGGAGTCGGGCTGGTTGCGGAAATAGCAGTTGCGAATGATCAGGCCTTGGGGATCGCCGAGCATGATGCCCATCGTGCCGGCGCTGGCGTGCCAGCCCGAGGCGTCGAAGACGCTGTCGCGGAGCACGGCGCGGTGCACGTTGACCAGGAACGGATGGGGCGAGGTGTTGTGGGCGTAGTTATCGTGGCAGAAGACGCGTTCCACCAGCACGTCGCTGCCTTGGACGAGGTATCCCGACGAGCACTGGAACATCTCGCAGTCGCGCAGCACCAGGTCGCGTGCCGGCGTGCCGGCGATGGCGATGCCCTCCGAGTGGCTCATGTTGTCGCCGCTGGCGCCGCGGCGGCCGAGCCATTCGGGAACGCCGTGGGCGTTGAAGCGGTAGAGACCTTCGATGTGATGGGCGATGCAGTCTTCGATGACCAGCCCGCCGTGGCCAGACTCGGAGTAGTTGACGATCAAGCCCTTGCCGGCGTAGCACACGACCAGACTGCGGATGCGGAGGAAGTCGGGATTGCGGATCAGCGCGCAGCGGTCATCAATGTCCCAGTTGCGGCGGATGATGGGGCGGGCGCCTGTGCCATAGGCGCCGATTTCGGCCCAGTTGTCGGCCGTGCCCCGGGCGGCGATGTCGAGTTCCTGATTGAAGACGCTGCCGCGGCGGAGCAGCAACCGCTCGCCGGGTCCCAGGACCTTACTGTTGACGTTCGAAAAATCCTTCCAAGCCGTCTTGGGCGACGTGCCGGCCCGGACGTTGTTGCCGGCGACACTGTCAATGTAATAGGTCGTGGCCTTCGACTCGCCGGCTGCGGCCGACGACAGGTGCTGCGAGGTCGAAGGGGGCAGGCCGTCTTCGCTGGGGAAGAACACCAGTTGATGCCGGGCGGTCAGCGGTGGAGCGCCGGTTGCGGTCACCTGGATCTCGGCGGCCCCAATGGCCGGCGCATCGGATTGGACAGCCCAGTCAATCGTCTTCTCGGAGCCCATCGGCATGCTTCCCATCTCGTGGACCGTTGGACCCAGCGCGCGGACGCCAGCCGGTAGCTTGAACCGAACGACGACTGACTCGCTGTCCATGCCGATGTTGCGAAGGGTCGTCGTCAATTTCTCCGGGCGACCGGCCAGTAAGATCGCATGTTCCTGCCGGGCGGCGCGGACCCGGAGCGTTGGCAGCCGGGGGTTCTCGATTTTTAGATTGTCAATCAATCCGCCCAGACCGCCGATGACCAGCGGATTGTTCGTGCCCTTGGCCAGGCCGGAGCGCAGGGTATGACTTCGCTCACCGTTCACGTCCAGCGTCAGGGTCGAACCGTCCCACCGGGCCGTCAGGCGATACCATTGGCCGGGCTCAATCTTCACGTTCGACGAAACCCGCGGTTCCCAGCCGTCGAGATGAACGAAGAAGGCGAAACAGCCGCCTTCCTTGGCCGAGTTGAGGCGGAGCTGATACTCGCCATCTTTGATGGCCAGGCGCCGCCCCTCGGCCGGCACCTTGTCGAAATAAACGGAGCAGTCGAGCCGGAATCCGGGGGCAAGCTGCAACTGCGGATCGCTGGCCACTTGGACCGCGCGCGAGCCGGACCGCAGGGCCTGTCCGCCGGTGACCGGGGCGAACTCGACTTCTTTGCCCGACAGATCATGCCCATGGCCGGACGAGTCGTGAAGATTGCCCTCGAAGAGCCACTGCGCGACGCCAGCCGGCGGAGCAGCGGGGTTTTCGATCCGCAGCTCATCCAGCACGCCGTCGAATGGTCCAAGTTCCAGCGGTTCGCCCGAGGGCAGCGGCGTGCCGGAGCGAGGGATGCAGGTTACTTGGCTGTTAAGGGTGATCATGAAATCCAAGCCGGGGGCGTCGTGAAACGACGCGACTTTGGCCGGCATCTCGGAGACCTTGAGCCAGATTTCCTTGCCGTCCCAGCCGGCGGCGACGTGATACCACACGCCGACTTTGGCCGGCAGCGCCGAACGGACCCGCGGCTCCCAGCCGTTGATGTCCAGGAAGAAAGCAAAATGCCCGCCCTCTTGCGGCGGATCGACGCGAAGCTGATAGGCTTGCGGCTTGATTAGCAGCGTCTTCCAACTCGGGCCGATCGAATCAAGCTTGACCCAGCACTCGATCCGCAGTCCGGGCGCCGGTCGCAAGTCAGGGCTGTCGGGCACAACAGCCGGCTTGTGACCACAGCGGAGCCCTTGGCCCGTGTGTCCCGATACGAACGAGGCGTCTGTGGCGAAGGCGTCGTTGCCGCGGCCAGAGCGGTCGGCCAGGTTGCCGTCGAAGCTCCAGATGCCGACGGCCGGCCGCTCTTGGGCCGAGACTGGCGTCGCGCTACCGGACAGGACGACAACGAGAACAGATGCGACGAGCATGGAACGTTTCATCATGATGGCCATTTCAAGGGGATTGTCATCTGGCAGTAAGCCGGAGACCGATGGTGAGGGGCTGCGACTGTTGCAAAGATCACGGCATAGTGGATGGCGGATTGCTCAAAGCTGCGAGCTACTCCGCCGGCGTCAATTCGACATCCACGTTCACCGCCTCGCATGCCTCGGTGAGTTTTTCGCGCAGTTGCTCCTCGGCGAGTTGCGCGGGCGACTCAATCTGCATATCGAGAACGAACTGCGGATCGCCGGTGTGCGGCGCGGGCGTGGTGGTGCTCTCCAGCGATTCGATGTTCACGCCGAGCGAGGCCAGAGTATGCGCGACCTGGTGGACGATGCCTTCGTGGTCCAACCCGACGGCGCGAACCGCGTAACGCCGCGCGCTCTTCGGCCCGCGCGCGCCGGGCGCGCTGGTCGGTTGGGTGGTGATGATCAAACCGTTTTTTCCGCCAAAGGCCGTGGCGTCGCCGCGGAGTTTCGCGATCTGGGCCGTTTCGCCGGCCGCCAGCACGATAGTGGCGAACTCGCCGCCGAGGATGGCCATGCGGCTGTCTTCGAGATTGCAGCCGTGATCGAGGATGAGTTTGGAAATCGCATCCACGATGCCCGGCCGGTCCGGCCCGATGGCTGAAAGCACGAGGTATTGGCGCATGTTGCTCCTTGTTGTTGAGTCGGCTTTGATAGTCCGCCGAAAGCTTACCGCACCGCGGGCCGCGCGCAAGCCTGACGTGCGCTGAACCTCTGTTGCGATGAGGCTCGGAGAATCATCGGTTTCCTGAGTCGGCGGCGAGCTCCCCAGCTCCCTTGCCGATGTGCGGGACGCCGAAGGCGAGCAGGAGAGAAACCAGGCAGGCACAGGCCCCGAAGATGTAGGCGTGGCTGAATCCGGGCACCCACGTCCCCGCATCCGGCGCGAGAGGCACGGCGCTCCCCGGCGCGACACCCGTCTCCGCGTAAAATGTCTCAAAACCGTTGACCCCAATCAGCAGGCTGAAATTGCAGAGCGTCCCGAACACGGCGGAGGCGGCCCCTTTTTGTTCCATCGGGGCGGAGCCGAGGACCTGCTTGGCATTGGAGGCCATGAACAGGGCGTAGCCGAGGGCGATTGCCGCGAGAAAGACAATGACACTGGCAAGCCCCGGCGCACCCAGCACCCGGGCGAAGAGGAGGCAAGCCGCTGCGGCCACGCCCATGCCCGCGACGCAGAGGCGTGACGGGGCGAACCGGTCGGCCAGCCGGCCCGCGAGGGGCGAAAGGATCATGAAGGTGACGGAGTAAACCATCAGCACCAAGCCCGCCCGCTCTGTGCTCAGGCCCTTGACCAGTTCGAGGAAGAACGGCATTAGAAAAGCGTTGCCTCCCATGAGGATCAGTCCGTACACGGTGACGGCGTTGGCCAGGAGAAAACGCCTTTCCTTCAGAAGAGATGGCGCGATCAGGGGATCTTTCGCCTTCAATTGGCGGACGACAAAGAGAAAGCCAGAGACGGCGGAAAGGATAAGTAGCGCCTGGAAACGCAGAGAATCCCAACCCTCCTTTTGTCCCACGTTGAGCGCGAGGACGAAGGAGACGACACCGAGGATGCTGAGCATGGCGCCCAGGTAATCCAGTTTGCCCATCGGCTTCCTGGCGCCCACCTCCGCAGGGATCGCCCACGAGACGAAGAGAATCGCCAGCACGCCGATGGGCACGTTGACGAAGAAGACCCACTGCCATGAAAGCCTCTCCGTCAGAAAGCCGCCCAACGGTGATCCCACGGCGACCCCCAACGCGCCGCAGGTGGCCAGGATGCCCATGGCCCCGCCCACTTTGGCCGTTGGGAGAAACCGGGAGACCGCGGCGTAGGTCATGATTACCAGAATGGAGCCGCCAAGCCCCTGCACGCAGCGAAAGAAGACGAGCAGGCCCAGGCTGGTGGCGAGGCCGCAGAACAGCGAACCGGCGGTGAAGATCGCGTAGCCCCAGAGGAACAGCGTCCGGGCGCTGACGGCGTCGGCGATGCGCCCGATGAGCATCATGGCCCCGCAGTTGAACAGGAGGTAGCTCATGGTGACCCATGAGACGGCACTCGTGTCGGCATGGAAATGCCGGGCGATGGTGGGAAGGGAGATGTTGACCACGTAGATGTCGAGCCGTGCCATGAAGACGGCGACGGCCACGCAGCCGATCAGTCGCAGATGCGAGTTATTGTTGGCGATCATGCCGCCGTTCACCGGGCATCAATCACGAAGGTGGGAACGATGCTGCCTCCCTGGGCGACGTTGGTGATCTCAGCGGTGCTGATCCGGCTCAGCACAGCCGAGTAACCGCCCGGAAAATGGAATGGGTCCGTGTCCTCGTAGAACCCCCGGAGAGCGAAGCCCTTTTCCAGGAGCGGATACTCCTCCCGGGTGATCTCGATCTTTTCCTGGACGATGTAGTCGCTCTGGACGGCCTCGCGGACGGCGCCGGCCCACTGGGTCTCGTCGCACCTCCACCCGAGGTGGACTCCATTCCCGCCGGCTGCATGCGCGGGTTTCAGGACGAGGTTGTCCTTATGGTTCTGCACGTAGTCCAGGAGATCAATCCGGCGGCCTTGGGCATCCGTGGAGTAGCCTTCCCGAAGAATCCGGCCCCAAGGAACGCGCGCGCGGATGGCGGTTGTCTCCTCCTCGGTAAATCCGAAATCGTGGCTCTCGTCCGTCAGAAGGGCAAAGAGGAACTTGTGGCTCAGCAGTTCGCTCCGGAAGGGGTTCACCATACAGACGGCCTTGTGTTTCACGGCCTGGAGGAGCGGGGCGATCTCTGCGGCCCGATCCAAACAATCGTCGGTGTGCATGATCCGATAGACAAGGTCCACGACGCGTCCCTTCGCCCGGAGTTTCCCTCCGTGGAAATCTAGGTCCTCCGGATGGGCCGCCGCCGCTTCGAGACCCAGATTCTCCATGTCCTGGGCGTTGAGGCGGGCGAAGAGATCTTGCATGCCGCCGGGGAAACTGAGAATGCACATCCGGGGCGTGCCGGCGCCTCCCCAACTCTGCCAGGCGTGCATGAAGGTCTGGATCATGCCGATCTGCACGAGATTCGGCCGCACGTCGTAGCGCACCTCGTAGGCTTTGTAGAATCCCAGCCCTTGGAAGAGGGGGACAAGCCCGTCGTTGCAGACGCTCCCCATGGGGATGTCGCCGTTCAATTCCACGAAGCGGACTCCTGCCTCCGTGGTGAAAGAGTCGAAGCGCAGAATAGACCGTCCCGCCGGGGCCGGCGGCTCCAGCGAATGGATAGTCCCGATCCACTCGTTGAACCCTCCGAGATAATCCGCGTGGCGCTTCTGGTCTTCGAGGACGGCGTCGCGAACCTTGCGGACGGCCCTCGCAAGCACTGACACGGCACGATGCTCCTGCCTCATTTCATCGGTGGTCACGAACCGCGGCCGGGCCACCATGCAGAAGGGCCTCTCTCCGATGGTCAGGCTCCGGTCCTTTTGAGATTGAACAAGGTGTTCGATGATCGATTCCGGCTCGGGCCACGACGACAGCAACTCGTTCCAGTAAAGTATGGCATCGCGGCGCAGGGCGGGGAAACGCGTGTCTTTCAAGATAGAGCTCCTCCAGAGGGTGTCATGTCTCAGGGATCAATGCGGACGTTTTGAGCCATGTGCGTTTTGAAACACAGGTTCGGAGTAGGACATCGGGCAGGCAGAGTCAATCTAGAACTGCGGACATCGAAAAAATGGTGTTGACGGGAGTTGCGCATCTCTGTATTGAAGCAACTGTTTCTCTAATGAAATGAACCCGGCCCACCAGATTCCGGTTCTGCAAAAAGCCATCGCGGTGTTGAGAGCGGTGGCTGACAGGGAGTGCGAACCCACCAAGCGCGAGCTGGCGCGGACGTTGAAGATCGCGCCGGCCACCTGCTACCGAATTCTCCAGACCTATGCCCACGCCGGCTGGCTCCAAGTGGACGACAATGGCCGATGCGAACTCGCCGCCGGCTTGTTCCCTCTGCTTTGCCGGCTGCAGCAAAGCGACCTGTTGTGTCCGCGGATGGTAGAAACGCTGCACAAATTGACGGAGGCCACCGGCGCCACCTGCAAGGTGTCCGTGCGCGATGACGACGACGCGCTGACGTTGTTGAGGGTGGATTCTTCCGCGCCGATGGCGCTGGCGGTCCGGCCGGGCGCCCGGTTTCATCTGACACTCGGCGCATCAGGCTCGATCCTGCTGGGCGCGCTCATGGACAAGGAAGTTGGCAGGATCATCCGTCGCGCCCCCAAGAAGTGCTGGCAATGGCAAGAACCCGCCGATGTGCTTCAGCGCGTGCGGGAGGCACGGCAAAAGGGTGTTGTTGTGGACTCCGGCACCTATCGGCCCGACGTCTTCGGCGTCTCGGCGGCGCTTTACGACGCGAGTGGCCAAACCCGGGCCGCGTTGACGTTGACGGGACTGGTCCACGGCCACACGAAGGCGCAACTGGATGCCTTCCGCGAACTTCTGGAGCGCACCGCCGCCAAACTGAACCAACAAACGAAGCTCGGAAAACCATGAAAATCATCGATCTGAAAGCACGCACGGTCGCCATTCCACTCAACTGCCAGTTGCGCCACAACACCGGCGTGCATCCCGGCTACTTCCTGCGCACCGTCATCGAGATCATCACCGACGAAGGCATCGTCGGCCTTGGCGAAGTCGGCGGCGGCGACCAGCGCGGCGCGATGATGAAACTGAAGCCGCGCATTTTGGGACTCGATCCCTTCCATCTCGAAGTCATCAAGCTGAAGGTGCTTCGAAGCATTTACTACCTGTCGAACTCCCGGCTTTACGCAGCCATTGAGATGGCCTGCCTCGACATCCAGGGCAAGGCGCTCAACCGGCCGATGTCGGACCTCATCGGCGGCCGCGTGCGCGACACGGTGCCGATGATTGCCTATCTCTTCTGGCGCTATGACCGTCCGGAGGGCGGTGACGACGAGCGCGCCGAAGACATGGCCGATCTTTGCGAGGAACTGCACGAGACGCTCGGCGTCAACGCGATGAAGCTCAAGGCCGGCGTCATGCCGCCGGACGAGGAAGCGCGCGCGGTGGAACTGTGCCGCGAGCGGTTGGGGCCGTCGTTTGGATTGCGGATTGACCCGAACGGCACGTGGTCGGTCGCGACGGCCACGCGCATCGGCCGCCGGCTGGAGCCGATGAACATGGAATATTTCGAGGATCCGGCTTGGGGACTCGAAGGCAACGCCGCCGTGCGCAAAGCGGTAAGGATTCCCATCGCGACGAACATGTATCCGAACAAGTTCGACGACCTCGGCCCCGCCATCCAGCTCGGCGCGGTGGACATCGTGCTCACCGATCTGCACTACTGGGAAGGCCCGCGCGGCGTGAAGGACCTCGTGGCGGTCTGCCGCACGTTCAACCTCGGCGTGGCGATGCACAGCGGCGCGGAGTTCGGCATCGAACTGGCCGCGATGCTCCACACGGCCTCAACGATCCCGGAAATGCGTTTCGCCGGCGACGCGCACTATCATTTTCTCAAAGACGATATCATCGAGGGCGGCCTGATGAAATACGTGGACGGCGCGATCGCCGTGCCGACCGGCCCCGGCCTTGGCGTGAAGCTTGACGAGGAGAAGATGCGCCGCTACGAGAAATACTTTGAGGAGAAAGGCGACTACTACGCCCGATTCCATCAGGACCCCCGCCGGCCGGATTGGTATCCGATTGTCGGCGGAACATGAGGTACATCATGAAACATTCCCGTCTTAAAGGCCGCGTTGCTGTGGTGACGGGCGCGTCCCGCGGTATCGGCCGCGCCATTGCGATCGGGCTGGCGCGCGAGGGCGCGTCCGTCGTCGTCAACTATGTCGCCAACGCCGCGATGGCGAACCAAGTCGTCAACGAGATCCGCGCCGCCGGCAGCGATGCGGTCGCCGTGCGGGCCGACGTGAAAGACCTCGCGCAACACAAAAAACTCGTGGCGGCGACGCTCAGACGCTTCGGTCGGATTGACATTCTCGTCAACAACGCCGCGATCACGCGCCGGCAGCCGTTCCTCGAAGCAACGGCCCAAGCATGGGACGAAACCCTGGGCGTCAACCTCAAAGGCGTCTATTTCCTGTCGCAGACCGTCGCGCGCCGGATGGCGATCCAGCGGTCGGGCAAGATCATCAACATTTCCAGTGTCCACGACGAGCGCGCGATGATGCACAACTCCGTCTATAACATCTCCAAGGCTGGTCTGGTGATGCTGACGAAATCGCTCGCGCTCGAGCTGGCGGAAAACGGGATTCAAGTGAACTGCGTCTCGCCCGGCGCGATCCTGACCGACGAGACCCGCGACCGGCTGGCAGACCCCGAGCACCGTGCCCGCGTTCTGGCGAAGATCCCCGGCGGCCGTATCGGCGAGCCGCAGGACGTGGTGGGCGCGGTGGTGCTGCTGGCGTCGGCAGAATCGGATTACATCACCGGCGCCACGCTCTACGTGGACGGCGGCATGTTGTTGCGGTGAAATTCGTTGAAAGGAACTCCCATGGCATTCGACATCAAACGACGCGGCAAGTTGACGTATTATTACAGGGCCAACCGGCCCGTGTTCTCGTTCGTCGTCACCGAGGCGTTGCCGGACGGCGACCTCAGGGTTTATCTCGCGGGCCTCACCGGCGGCGAATCGGCCACGCGCAATCTCGGCTTGTCCGACACGGCCACGATGGATCCCGACAAGGAAATCCCGCGTGTGTTCCAAACGTGGGAGAGCTGGCTGAAGGAAGCGGGCGTCTGCGACTCGATCCAGGAGTTGGATTTCATTGAGATGCACGCCTTCGGTTGCCAGCCGAAGTCGCCCAGTCCGCTGGCCGATCCTGCAGGTTACACCGCCGAACTGGAGCGGTTGCGGGCAGCCTACGGGCGCGCCTACGCCGCTTATTTCCGCGATCATCTGCCGGAGCACGGTCTGCCTGCGCGGTTCACGGTCCACGTGATCGATGTGCCGGACAAAGCGGCGTCGTATGAGTTTTACACGACCGCGCTGTTGCAGCGGGCGTCAAAGAAATAATCCAAAGAGTGACAACATGAAGATGCGCAGCCTCGTAGCCCGGGACTCCGTCGCGGGAATCCCGCCTCGGAGTGGCGGGCTACGATTCGCATTGCTCGGGGTTGTGCTTGGTGCAGCCCTGGGCCAAACTGCCTTGGCTGCGCAGGCCGACACGAGAGACGTTCGAATTGTCCGTGACGGTAATCGGATTGAGTTTGGCAACGCTTGTCTTGCGCGCGTGTTCACGACGCGGCCTATGCTCGCCACCGTAGCCATCATCAACCGGTTGACGGGAAAATCGTTCGATGTGCGCGGGACGGAATTTCTGCTGGACTTGGGCCAGGGCAAGAGCCTCACGGCCTCCGACTTCAGCGTCGAGGCCGTTACGCCCGATGCGGCCGCTGGCACGCTCACGTTTCGCCTCCGGCACGCCGCGCTGGGTATCGGGGCAGTTGTGCGCTACGAGCTAGCGCCAGGCTCGTTTTTTATGCGCAAGCGGTTGACACTGGAAACAGGTTCGACCTGTGTGCGGAGCGTGGAGGTCGAGCGGCTCTCGTTCGGCGGCGCGCCGCTGGCGACGCTGTTGCCAGATTGCATGAACGTGATTCCGACGGAGCCGGCAAACAACCTGACTCGATGCCCGGAGCCTCATGCCATGGAGATTGGGCTTGGTCAGCCGGTGTTCGTTGCCGGCCAGGTGTTCCTCGGTCTCGAACATCCCGCCGGCCACAACGCCTACGACAGGGACGGCATGGTTTTCCTGCGGCACTATCCAAGCAAGGCTGGACGCATTGAGTGCAAACCGGCGGTGCTGGGTGTCGCGGCGGATCGTCCGCACGAGCGGGTGCGGGATGCGTTCCTGCGCTATGTAGAGAGCTTGCGGATGCGGCCGGTGAAGCGGTTCACGGAGTTCTTCTTCGACGCGTATGACTCTGACAAAAGGGCGAGACAGATTATGGACACGGCGCGTGAGACGCTGCTCAAACGGGGTGTCCGCGTTGACTGCGTGACGCTCAACGGTTGGGCGGAACCGAGGCAGGGCCTGATGGTGCCGCCGCTCAGTTGGCCGGACTTGCTGAAACAACTCACCGACTACGCGAAGAAGCAACTCGGCTGTCCGCTCGGACTGCACGTCTATACGACTGGTGATAGATCTCCCGCGCTGCGCGACTGGATCGCGAAACGGTTCGATATGATTTACGTCGAACCAGGTGAGCGAAGCGTAGGGGCATATTGCCTGGCTGACCCGCGCGTAGAGCAGGAGTTGACGGCCAATCTTGCCCGCTACGTCCACGATCACGACGTGGCGATGTATTACTACGACTGGGGCTCGTTCAACTGCCCGGCTGGCAATCATCGCGGTCACATGCCGGGCTACGGCACCGAGGCGATTGCCGATGCGTTCATCCGGCAATTGGAAGCCATGCGTGCGGCGCGGCCGGACATTTTCCTCTGCGACACTGGTTGGTTCAGCCCGTGGTGGCTGCGCTGGTATGACGGTGTCTACTACCAGCCGGGGGGCGACTGGAACAGCCGCCTCGACGGTCCGCCTTCATTTGCCACCGTGGACCTGCTCGGCACGTTTCGCGACGCCGGGATGAAACGAAGGTTTGAGAAGCGGCCCTACTACCCCGCCACCGGCTACATCAACCACGGCGCGATCAGCTACGCGTGGATGGATTGGAAGAAACGTGCGTCTCCGCCGCGGCAGGCGTTTGTTAACTACGTCGCGATGATGTTCCTGCTCGGCCCACAGATCGCCGAATACATCCTCTCCCTGCCGGAACTGTCGGAGGAAAACCGCGACGATCTCGCTGCGGTTCACCGCTGGGGCCTCGCACGCGATCCGTGGCTATTGGCCGACACACGGCCGCTCGGCGGCGACCCGATGAAAGGCCAGGTCTATGGCTTCGCTCACATCGTCAAAGGCAACCGCGGCATCATCGGTCTGCGCAACCCAACGGTGTTCGAGCGAAGCTTCAGGCTTGTCTGCGACGAGCAAGCAGGCTTCTGGCCTGAGGACGCGCCGTTTGTAGTGACGACATCCTATCCATTCACGCGCGCGGAGGCGCGCCTGGTGTCCTTTGGCGATACGGTCGAGGTGAGGCTGGCCGCGCATGAGTTGCGCGTGCTGGAGATCGCCGAGCCAGGCGCGATGCCGCGTCCGGTGACGCTAGGCTGTCGCGAGCAGTTGCTCAAGTCCACGCCGACAAGCACGACCATCGCGTTGTTGGGCGGCGCGGGCGACGCGGTAACCATTGTCAGCCCGACGCCGATGGAGCGAGTGCTGCTGGACGGTAAACCAAGCGCGATCAAATCGGGCGCACGACAAGCCTCCATCCACCTGCCGCAGCGCGCCGCAGCCTTGCGGACCGTTCACGCGGAGAACATCTCGCTGCAAGATCGCCGGCCTGAGATCAACCTCCTCTTCACAGCGGACGTGCCCGACGGCGTCAGGGCGAAATTGGTGGTCGTGTTCACAGAGATGGCCACCGGCGCGCGTTTCGATGCGTCCATCACTTGCGGCGGCAAGCCGTGCGATGTCGAGGCCCCACATGGGTTGTTGCGCGACAGCGAAGGCCGCGACACGGGCAAGCGCGCCGCCGCCACGGACTGGAATCTTTTCCGCGCTGAACTGCCCACGGGGCGGTCGGACGTTCGATGCGTCTTCCGGCAAACCGAGCCGTCGCTCGCAACATCCGCAGTGGGATCATGGAGGGCGAAGGCGCACGTGTTTGTGGATGCTGCGCAGGATTTTTCGGAGACGCATCGCATCGAGATTCGCCATCAGCCGGTTGCGGCGAAGCCATTGCCGTCGCTGCCGACACACTGGAACGCTGTCGAGGAAACCCGGACCACGCTCATTGACGGCCGCCTCGTCATCTGCGGCACGCCCACCGACCCGCACAACATCGCTTTGGCCACCGGCCCGTGTCCGCCGAACGTCGAGGTGGACAGCACCTTTCCAGACTATACGAAGGAGCCGCTGAATGACGGCGTGGTACTACCGCGCGGCCAGGCTGGTCAAGCATGGGCCTCGGCCGAGACCCCGCAGGAGCATTCTGTGACGTTGACCTGGCCACAGCCGCACAAGATCGGCAGCGTCTTTCTCTGTTGGGGCCAAAATGACTGGCTGCCTCGAGCTTACCGCATCGAGTGCAGGGTCAATGGCGCCTTCGTTCCCGTCGCGCCGCCGGCGGGATCGTCCTCGCTTTGGTTGACAGCGACGAAGCGCGACGAGACACTCCCCTTCAAAGTCGTCCTGGCCGACGCGCTGCGGATCGTCCAGAAACCCGCCGGCGGCAGCGCCCGCCGGCCCGACTTGATGGGAATCGCAGAAATTGCGGTGCATGTGAGCGAATAACTCAAGGAGAAATCAAATGATCTCAAGACTGACGGTTGTGACACTGTTGTCCGCGCTGACGATCACAGCATCTGCGGAACCACAAACACCCACGGTCTTGGTCCCATCGGCGGGCGATCCCGCCTATCGCATCGCCGGCAATGTTTTCTGTGAGATGTTGGAGAAGATTACGGGCGCGAAGCCGCGCACGATGGCTTGTGCCAGCCCTGACGACGGGAAACTGCCGCCGGGCGACCTCGTGCTCATCGGCTCCGACGCGGTGAATCCCATCGTGCATCGCCTGATCTTGCAGGGGAGCATCGAGAGCCTCGGCATTCGCTACGGCACGGACGATTATCGCATCCTCTCGCTGCCGGACCACGGGCGCACGCTGCTGATCCTCGCCGGCAGCGCGGGGCGCTCGACGATCTACGCGGCCTACGATTTCTTCCGCAAGAAAGCCGGCGTGGAATATTTCTGGGACGGCGACGTGATTCCGAAGCGCGCGAATATCGAGCTGGCTGGCTGCGATTTCACCGAACAACCGCGTTTCCAGTATCGCGGGCTGCGCTACTTCGCCCACCGCGGGCCGCATCGGTTTCAAGCGGAGATGTGGGACTTCGAGGATTGGAAGCGCGAGATGGATTGGATTCTCAAGAAGCGGTTAAACCTCTTCATGCTGCGCACGGGGATTGACGACCTTTTCCAGCGCGCGTTCGACCTGCCGTATCCGCCCACCGACGGCGTGGACCCCGACGCCGAGCCGCGCTCCTACAACGACCGCACGTCATTCTGGCCGCTCAAGTATCGCGGCGAGTTGCGCAAGCGCGTGCTTGCCTACGCCCGCGAACGCGGCCTGATTCATCCGGAGGACACCGGCACCATCACGCACTGGTATTCGCACACGCCGGGATCGTTTTACAAAACATTCCCCGACTTTCCCGTCACGCACGATCAGAAAACCGGCTACACGCTCGCCTCCGCCGCGATCTGGGACATCGAACACGAACGGACATGGGACGCCTACTGGAAGCTGACCGAAACGCACATCCGCGAGTTCGGCGAGCCGCGGATGTTCCACACCATCGGCCTGGCCGAGCGGAGCTTCGGCGGCAGCGAGCGCGAAGACTTGCAGCGGAAGCTTCACGCGTATCGCAAAATCCAGGAAGTCCTGCGGCGGCATTACCCGGACGCGCCGTTGTTGATCGCAAGCTGGGACATGATGGGCTGGTGGAAAAACGACAACGTGCGGCGGCTGCTCAGTGAGTTCGACCCGCAACGCACGATCCTGCTCGACTACACCGCCGACCTGATCCACCGGAAGACCTATCGCGACTGGGACGCCTACAAGAAGTTTCCGTGGATCTTCGGCGTGTTCCATGCCTTCGCCGCCGACAGCGAAATCCGGGAGGATTATGGCATCCTGCAAGAACGCATCGGCGAAGCCGCCCAAGACTCGCAATGTCTCGGCCTCGTGCTCTGGCCGGAAATTTCGCACAGCAACACGCTGCTGCTGGAATACCTCGCCGCCAACGGCTGGCAGCCGGATCAGCTGGACGTGAACGCGTTTGTGGGCCGCTATTGCGCGGGCCGCTATCCGTCCGATCTTGCCGCGCGCATGGAAAAAATCTGGCGCCCGTTCCTGCCCATCGCGGCCACGCATCACTGGACTGGCGGCGACGCGCACAAGAAAACCTACCCGGCTGTGCAAACCGATCCGCAATTCCGAATGCTGACCTACGCCACGTACGCGAATCTCAACGAGGCGCGCGCGCACGCTTATGAAGAGGAATTCCAGCGGCTCGCGGCGGCGCTTGGCCAGGCGCCCGCGTTGCTGGCGCAACTCGCGCCATTGGCGGAGGCCAGCTACGCGAATGAACTGTGGCGTCGCGACACGATTGACATCACGCGGACCGTCATCAACCGGGCGCTGAAGGCGTCCCTGATGCGTGGCTGCGTGGCTATGGAAGCATGGCGGACGGGCCGTGGCGACGAGGCTGCGGTGAGAAGCATGGAGACGGCGAGCAAGGGCCTCATGGAGCAACTCGGCGATTTGCTGGACCTCAGCGACGATTTCTCACTTTACGCGGCCATGAAGCAACTCGGACGCGCCCGCGAACTCGGCGGCGTCACGCCGCAGATCAATCCCCACACCGAGCTGACGCTGAAGGGCAACGCCGAAAACACCTACTGCCGCGCCCACCAATACGAGCTGGTCCGTTACGTTTACCCGGCCGAGTTGGACGAATACTGGAAGTGGGTCAACGGGCGGCTCGAGTCCGGCAAGAAAGATGCGTGGAAGCAGCCGGCGGCGTTTGGTCCGGCCGAAAAAGCCATTCAAGAGCGCTTTTACGCCACGCCGCTCGCCGAGATGGCTCCCAAACGCACACGCTCGGCGGAAAGTTTGAGCCGGACCATCGAACGGACGCGGGAACTGATCGCCACCTTGCTGACACCGAAGCAGTGAGAACACCCAATCAACCTAACGCAACGTCGCGGCGCGATTTAGTGATTCGAGCGCAGATTCACCGGTTCGCGAGGTTTTCATTCCCACTGTTGCTTCTGACGGCCTTGTGCCTGTCGGCTGGTTCTGCCGACGGCCCGACTGGCAAGGCATTCAAGATTTCGGTGGACCGGACGATGTGGGCCAAGTGGGGCTTCCAGTATCCTGTGACGTATGTTTTTGACGTCTCCGGTGTGTCTCTTGGCGCGAAGGTCAGTCGCCGGGACATTCCGTCCTCTGCGTGGAAGCCTGTGCCCACCAAAGCGGCCACCAACTTTTTCAACGGCGTCGAGTGCGTGCGGTTCGATTACAGCCGGGAGCGCGCTTTTGTATCGGTGGGGTTTGGCGCCAGCGACACCATCGAGCTGCAATTTACGAACGTGACCTCGGCACGGTTTGCCGGAGTGGCCAGGTATTATGACGACCGCAAGGCGGCCTACACGCTGTCGATCGACAACTGGGGACGCAGGGCGACGGCCAATCCCGGCGCGGCGTGGAACGCGGCAGACGACGACCGGTGTGACAACTATCAGGCGGCCTTGCGAGTCTGTCGCGGTTTCCATTTGCCCGTTTCGATTGCCATCAACACCCACATGGCCGGCAGCAACACGATGTGGAATGTGATGCAACAAGAACTGGACCGACGGGATTTCAGTTGGGAGCCGGCTGTCCACGCGCAAACTCATCCGGGCAATGCGAAAGCCTACAGCGTTCGCGGCTGCAAAGCGGAGATTCTCGGCTGCCGCGACGAAATCCTGCAGCACCTTCACCGCATCCCCTGCGGCGAACATGTCTTCGAGCACATCCTCACATCCGGATACAAAGACGAGGACATCCTCGGCACGGATGCCGGAGAGTTTCTTTTCGTGCGCGGCTACAACGGCCGCGACAACCCCACAAGCACCGATTACGCGACGTGGGACGCGGCGCACAAGTTTTACGGCGTTGGCGGGCTGAACACCAAAGACTACGACCGCGTCTTCGCAAGGCGCGCTCCGAAGGGGCGGTTCTTTGCCGCGGACGTTGCGGAATTAAATGCGGAGTTCGACCGCGCGCGTGCCGCTGGTGGCATTTGTTATGCCATGTGGCACCCCGACCGCTATCTCAACAGCGTTCTCCACGACCCGCGCCCCGGAGAGGACGGTGTTCAAGGCTCGACCCTGGTGCAGCATCTGAGCCACGTCGCGAACCGCAAAGACGTATGGTATGTGGCCAACGGCTGGCTCTACAGTTATCGCTACGTAGCCGAACATGCCTCGATTACCAACCAGCAACCGTAGGAGGTATCAACCAACGATGAAAACCCCAACATCCATATTAACTTCGCGCCGGGAGTTTCTGAAAACCTCCGCCGTCGTTGCCGGCACCCTCGCTCTTGGCCGCACGGCGCTCGCACAGTCCGCCGCGCCGCCGGTCTCCGGTCTTCTGCCGCGCAGCATTCATCCTTATCCCAACAAGGTCACGTGGGGTGCGGGTGCGCTGAGCCTCAGCAAACGCGCGACGCTCACAGTGGGGCGCGAGAGCGACGCGGGCGTTGTCGAGATGATGAAGGACACGTGGAACCGGTTTACGTTCGGCGCGGTGGAACTGGTCGTGACACGCGACGCGGCGCTGAAGGCCGGCGAATTCGCGCTGGCAGGCGCGCAACCGCCGCCACGGGAATCGAACTCCGCCTACGCGCTCAAGGCGGACGCGTCGGGCATCGCGGCGAGCGCGGCCGATTCGGCGGGGATGCGCCAGGCGTGGTTCACGCTGCTGCAATTATTGCAAGCCGGCGAACCGGCGAGCGGCGGCCTCGCGTTCGCGCTGCCGCATGTGGAGATTCAGGACGGGCCGGCGATGAAGTTCCGCGGACTGCACCTTTGCGTTTTTCACGAGACGTCGCCGGTGATGATTGAGAAAGCCATCCGGCTCGCGGCGTTCCTCAAGTTCACCCACGTCGTGCTGGAATTCTGGGGCATGTTGCGGCTCGACGCGCTGAAGGAGTTGTCGTGGCCCGAAGCGTGGCCGAAAGCGCAGGCCGGCAAGCTCATCGCCATCGCGCGAGGCATGGGATTGGAGATCATCCCGATGTTCAACTGTTGGGGCCACGCCACCGCGTGCCGCATCAAGCACGGCCGCCACGTCGTGCTCGACCAGAACCCGAAGCTCGCCCCGCTGTTCGAGCCGGACGGCTGGACGTGGTGCCTGACGAACCCGCGCTCGCAGGACCTGTTGCGGCGCGTGTGCGACGAACTGATCGAGTTCGCCGGGCCGGGAAAGTTCTTCCATATCGGCTGCGACGAGGCTTATTCGCACGCGACGTGCGACCGCTGCCGGCAGACCGACCGCGTGCAGCTCTTCGCCGACCACGTGAACAACCTCGCCGCGCATCTGGAAAAACGCGGCCGGCGCGCCATCATGTGGGGCGACGCGTTGCTGGAGCGCGGCAAGTGGCCGGCGGGTTTCGCAGCCAATGGCTCGCCCACGTTGCCCACGCATCTGGCGCTGGACCGCATCTCGCACCAGATCGTGATCGCCGACTGGCATTACGACGTGACCAAGGGCTCGGTGCCGACGCTGGCGCATTTCCGCGAGCATGGCTTCGAGACGCTGGCGTGTCCGTGGAACTCACTGGGCAACATCCGCACACTGGCGAAAGCCGCCGTCGCCAACAACAGCGCCGGCGTGCTCATGACGACCTGGCATCATCTCGTCCAAAGCATCCCGACGCTGCCCTACGTCGCCGCGTGCGTGTGGTCGCAGGACCAAGCCGCGCTCGGCCTCGGGCAGATGGAGGGGTCGCTTTCGCGCGCCGCGACGGCCGCCATCCTGCGCAAGCTCGTGCCGGCGGAGGGCAAATTCGAGCGTGCCGGCTGGAACCCGTTCGAGCTGCCGGCGGAGACTGACTGATTGTGATTTGGAGGAACGATTATGATACTAGCAAACCTGACCTGGCCCGAAGTGGCCAAGCTGAAACGCGATGTGGTTGTCGTGTATCCCATCGGAGCGTTGGAGCAACACAGCCGGCACCTGCCGTTCTTCACCGACTCGATCTTGTGCGGCGCCATCGCCGACCGCGTTGAGGCGGCGCTGCCGAAGGACGTGTTGCTGCTGCCGGTACAGTGGCTCGGCGCATCCACGCATCACCTCGGCATGGCGGGAACGCTGAGCGCGGAAAATGAGACCTACATCAAACTCGTCGCCGAACCGATGCGTTGCCTGCTGCAACACGGCTTCAAGCGACAGTTGGTGCTCAACGGTCACGGCGGCAACAAGGACGGTTTCCACCTCGCGCTCCGCCAGCTCATCATGGAGTTCCCCGACGCGCAGCTTTTCGGGGCGAACTACTGGGACACAGCCGCCGAAGAGATTGCGAAGATCGTCGAAGGCCCGATGAAAGGCATCGGCCACGCGTGCGAGGCCGAGACGGCATTGATGCTTACTGTCCGTCCGGACCTGGTGCGGCGCCACGCGATCCACAACGACCTTTCTGCCACACGCCAGCCGAAGGCGCTCAGCGGCGTTTACGTCGTGCCCGTCATGAAGGCGCAAACCGAACACGGCGGCATCGGCTACGCGGAACTCGCCACGGAGGAGAAAGGCAAGTTATTGCTCGATGCCATCGTGGTGCGCGTCGTGGAAGTCATCCGGGCCATTGGTAAGAAGCAAAACTGAACCGGAGATCCGCATAAAGATTCTCAAACCCATCTTCACACTGAGCCAGCGCCGCTTCCTGTGCGGACTCGGCGCGACCATCGCGTTGGTTGCACACCTCGGTGCCACAGAATCGGCGCAGCCGCCGATCTCCACCTGCGCCATCGCTGATTTCAAACCGCTGCTCCTTTCTGCTGGTGAAGAGGGGACGGTTGATCTCTGGTTCTCGGATGAGTTGGAGAGGATTCCTCGCAATTGGGTGCGCGTGTTGACCACGGTCCGGGCCGAGGGGGAGACTGTGGCCGGTCTGGTCTTTGTGGACGTTCTCCGGCGGGAATATCGCGGCAAATTGAGCACGCTGCAGGCCGGCAAAGAGGGTGAAATCGGCGCGGAAATGGAACAAGCTGGGCGTCCCGTGTCGCTGCTTCGCGGCGTGAGGCTTTATTACAAGGGAGGGCCGCTTCGGATCGCCAACCTGCGGCTGCTTCACACCGAGGAAACACTGCCAAGGCCGGACGTCACTGTGCAGGGGACGTTCGACGACAGTTCGATACAGAAAGCCTTGGATGCACTCGGCCCGCGCGGTGGTGTGGTTTGTGTTCCCGCTGGCAACTACGTCATCCGAAACCAGATCAAGGTTCCGGTGGACAACGTGACCATCTACGGCGATGGAGCGAAGACCACCCTCCAAGGCACCTGGTTCGAAACCAAGGCCCTGATCCTGGCCGAGAAGCGGCAGAACCTGCGTTTGACGCGACTCCATCTGCGAAGTCTGCCGATCACCTGTTTTCGCGGCTACAGTGAAGCGAAGTATGCCCTGCCCGGTGACGCCGGCAGGCCGTCGGTCCACGGCACCGGGATCGAGTTGCTGCATTGCCATCGGACGCGAGTGGATCATTGCGAAGTCGAGTTGTTCGGTCACGCTGGCCTTTGGTGTTTCGGCGGCAGCGAGAATCTGGTTGACCACTGCTTCTTCCATGAAAACTTTCACTATGGTGACGGCTACGGCGTTTGCGCTACAGCCACAAAGGATCTCTTCATCGAAGACAACAGTTTCGAAAACCACCGGCACGGGATCGCCGCGGGGAACGGCGCTTCCTATACCGCTCGTTTCAACCGCATGATCAAAGACGCCGCCGTGCTGGCAGACTGGAAACAAAATGCGGATGCAATCAACCAACTCCGTGCTCACGACATTGATGCCCATCCGGGTTGCAAGTGGATCTTCGCTCACGACAACTACGTGGCCATGCGCAACGCCCTCATGGGAGGCGGTGCCTACATGCGTGGCAATCCGGCGTGGCTCTGTCGCAATGTGTTCGAGAACTGCGTGCCGGGGATTTTTTGCACGGGCCAGTCCGACGACGTGTGGACTTGGGACAATCGTTTCATCGAGTGCAAGAACCCCAAGGGGCAACTGCGAGAAGAGTATTCGGATGCGACGGGGGCCATTCACTTTCGACAGAGGCCGCCCCAGTTCCGCGAGATCCCGTATCCCTGCGAGTTAAACCGTTTTAATTGGTGGCCGGGCCGGCCATCCGAAACAATGCAGAAGGAGGCACGATGAAGATCGTTGACATGGAAGTTCGCACGGTGGCGATTCCGACCACGTGCCAGTTGCGCCATAACACCGGCGTTCATCCCGAGCCGGCGACAGGCGCGAACGAGAAGATTGTTTCGACAGCATCGTGGCGAAAACCGCGGCGTTCTTAGTCCTGTCAGCAAAATGGTGAATTGAAATAAACAAAATGAAAAAAAGGAAGAACCTCGTTGGGGCCGCGACACTCATTGTGGCACTATCGCTGGCCGGTGTCCCGGTTCTTGCCCAAGCCCCGAAGAGTCCAGATGGCAACCGTGCCGAAGCGGCGGGGCGCCTGCGGCCGGACATTCACGGTTGCGGTGTCTATCAGACGAGCGGATACGGGGACGAGCTTGGCGCACTGACCAACCCGCACCTCGACGGGCACAAGTTGATGAAGTGGTGGTCGCAACTCGAACCGGAGGAGGGAAAATACAATTGGTCGGCGATTGAGGGTCCGATGAGCAAGTGGCTGGCGGCGGGGAAACGGGTGATGTTAAGCCCCATCACGGCGCACGCCGGTCCGGTAAATGGACTGCCCGCGCAAGCGACGCCCGACTGGGTATTCAAGGCCGGTGCAAAGTGGGTGCCCCTGCCTTTGAAAGGAAGCAAAGACTCGGTGCGTGTGCCCGTGTATTGGGACCTGATTTACCTGGAGAAGTATCGGAATTTCATCCGGGCGCTCGGCAAGCAGTTTGACGACCGGAAGGGAATCGAAGTCGTTTACTGCGGCACGGGAGTTTTTGGCGAGACGATCGTCTCAACTGAGCTTTGGGGGCAAAAGGAACATCGGCTCTGGAGTGAAGCCGGCCTGACCCCGGAGAACTGGACCAAGGCCGTCAATGCCATGGTAGATGCCTACGTCGAGGCGTTTCCGAAGACGGTTGTGGGGCTGCAAGTGACCAACCCCGGCTTGGTCTCCTACATGGAGAGTTGCACACCAACCTATGTGCGCCATGCGGCCGAGAAGGGCGTCCTCTTACAGTATTGCGGGATCACGGGTGAGCCTTTCAAATGGAGTGGGCAGTTCTTTGCCGACTCCATCACGCGCTGGGCCGGTGTGACGAGCATAGGATTCGAAGCGTATAGCCCATCGAGCGGCGCCGCACCGACGAACTCCACGTTTGTGTTCGAAGGCAGTTTGAAGACCCTGGTGGACGTGGCAATCAAGTATAAGGTCAACTACATGTTGATGTGGTATCAGGATGCTGTGAAGGCCACACCGGGCAGCAAAACGCACGACCCAGAGTGGGATGAGGCGATCAAACGTGCAGCAGCCTCGCTTAAGCACGGACCTCTGGGAGGATGGAGGTGAGGTTTGCCTATGAAGATCGTTGACATGAAAGTTCGCACGGTGGCGATTCCGACCACGTGCCAGTTGCGCCATAATACCGGCGTTCATCCCGGCTACTTCATCCGCAACGTCCTCGAATTGGTCACCGACGAAGGCATCGTCGGCTTGGGCGAGGTGGGCGGCGGCGACCAGCGCGGCGCATTGATGAAGCTCAAGCCGCGCATCGTCGGCCTCGACCCGTTTCACCTCGAAGTCATCAAGCTCAAGGTCTTGCGCAGCATCTACTATCTCTCCAACGCGCGGCTCTACGGTGCCATAGAGATCGCCTGCCTCGACATTCAGGGCAAGGCGCTCGACCGGCCGATGTGCGACCTGCTCGGCGGCGCGGTGCGCGACCGCGTGCCGCTGATGGGCGAGATCAGTTGGCGTTACGACCGGCCCGGCGGCGGCGACGACACGCGCGCCGAAGACCTCGTCGAGCAATGCGAGCAACTCCACGCCGAGTTGGGCGTGAAGACGGTCAAGATGAAAGGCGGTGTCGTGGACCCGGACGTGGAAGTGCGCGTGATGGAACTGTGCCGCCAGCGCATGGGGCCGAACTTCGGGCTGCGGATTGACGCCAACGGCGTTTGGAGCGTGGCGACCGCGGTGCGCGTCGGCCGGCGGCTGGAACCGCTCGGCCTTGAATATTACGAGGACCCGGCGTGGGGCATCGAAGGTCTCGCGGCGGTGCGGCGGCAGGTGCGCATTCCCATCGCGACCAACATGTATCCGGCGAAGTTCGACGACCTGGGTCCGGCAGTCCGACTCGGCGCGGTGGATGTGGTGCTGACCGATCTCCACTACTGGGAAGGGCCGCGCGGCGTGAAAGATCTCTGTGCCGTGCTGCGGACGTTCAACCTCGGCGTGGGCATGCATAGCGGCGCGGAGTTCGGCATCGAGATGTCGGCGATGCTTCACACGGCCTGCACGATTCCCGAAATGAACTTTGCCGGCGACGCCATCTACAATTACCTGACCGACGACATCATCGTCGGCGGCAAGATGCGTTACGAGGATGGTTGCCTGCGCGTGCCGGCCGGTCCCGGCCTCGGCGTCACGCTCGACGAGGAGAAGATGGCAAAATACGAGCGCTACTACGCCGAGAAGGGCGACTACTACGCGCGCTTCCATCAAGACCCGCGCCGGCCCGACTGGTATCCGATTGTCGGCGGAATGTGAGAAGACTGAGTAAAGGCTTTCGCATAAAATGATGACGAATTATCCCGAAAACCGAAGTTGGGCAGACAGGAATGTCTGCCTCACGGTCAACTCCGGTTTTCGGGATTATTGGATCGTCTGTCGCCCGTGGCGGTGACGCTGGAGCGCCTCCGCAAACAGAAAGCTGTGACAAACGAAGGAAACGAATCATGAGACTCAAACTGGCATTATCGGTTGTCGGGGGGGTGCTGGCGTTGTGCGTGGCGCCGGTGCCGTTTGCGAACGCCGGGATCGTCCGCATTGCGGATGACAAATTGCAGGTTGGTTTCGATTCGGCGAGTGGATCGCTGCGCGAGTTGATTCAACTGGCTGACGGTTGCAACCAACTGGCGGATGGTGATGCTCCGTTTGCGCTGTGGCAGATTTCGGTTGGGAGCGGCGAGTCGTCGCGGGAACTGACCGCCGAGCGCGCCGGGACACCGAAGATTGAACGTTTGAGCGGCGGTCAGACTGGACTGCGCTTGGTGTGGGACAAGGTCGCGGCGGGCGCGATGGGGCCGCTGCGCGTGGAGGTTTTTGTCCGGCTCGGCCAACAGGACGCGGCGGTCAGTCGCTGGGAATTGTCGGTGGCAAAACCGAAGAATGTTCTGCTGAAACAGATTCGCTTCCCGCGAGTTGCCGGTTTGCGTGAGCGCGCCAACGAAATGCTTGCCATTCCCAGGGAGTTGGGCGTCCTGGCCCGCGACCCGCGCAAGTTGTTTCGGGGCAAGAACAACAAGGGCATGCGCATCTCTTGGGGTTATCCCAAGCCGCTGTCGGCGCAGTGCGTGGCCTTTTATCAGCAGGACGGTCCCGGCTTCTACGCGGCCAGCGACGACACGGAGGGTTATCGCAAAAGTTTCGAGATGTGGGGCGACGCAACGGGGCAGGTCCATTTCGAGGCGGTGCATGTGCCGGAACAGGAAGCCGCGGAGATGGCCGAGTTTCAGCTGCCGTTTGGGGTGGTGCTCGGCGCGTTTCACGGCGACTGGACGGCTGCGGCGCAGATTTATCGCGAGTCGCCTTCGGCAAGAACTTTCGCCGCGCGCGGACGGCTTCATCGAGGGATGACGCCGGCGTGGTTGCTAAACACGGGGCTGTGGCTCTGGAACCGCGGCCGTTCGCAACAAGTGCTCGGGCCGGCGACGGTGATGCGAGAGCATCTGCAGACGCCGGTGAGCATCCTGTGGCACTGGTGGCACAACTGTCCCTACGACGCCGGTTTCCCGGAGTATCTGCCGCCGCGGGAAGGTGCCGAGCCGTTCAAAGCCGCGCTGGCGGCGGCGCAACGGCAGGAGGTGCGCGCGATCCTCTACATGAACCAGCGCCTTTGGGGAACGCAGACGCGGAGTTGGACCAACGCGTGCGCCGAGGCGCGCGCGGTCAAGGGCAAGGACGGCAAGGTCCACACGGAGGTCTATAACACCTTCATGAAAGCGCCGTGCGCGCCGATGTGCATCGGCACGCGGTTCTGGCGCGACACATACGCCGGCCTCGCGCAGGAAGTCCTCTGCGACTTGAAGCCCGCCGGTGTTTACATGGATCAGGTCGGCTGTCTGGCCGACTGCTACGATCCGAGCCACGGTCACATCCTGGGGCCGGGGCGGTATTGGACCGACGGCCTCGCGATGTTGACCGCGGAGATACGCGACCGCACGGCGCGTCGCGGCGACGTCGTGCTCGGTGGCGAGTTTTGCGGCGAGCCGTGGATCGGGAACATGGACTTGACGCTGGCGTTGAGCGTGAGCCAGGACCGCCAGGGCGTGTCGCCGGTCTGGGAACCGATCCCGTTCTTCCAGGCCGTCTATCACGGCGACACGGTCGTTTTCGGCAGCATGGCCGGGCTGGTGCATCCGCCCTACGACGAGAAGTGGCCGCAGGAACTGGCGCCGCCGGGCCGTTTGACCCTGCTGGACCGGAAATTTGCAAAACAGTTTTACCTGGATCACGCGAGGACCTTCGCATGGGGCATGCAACCGATGCTCGCCAACTTCCTGCCGTCGCTTCTGGAAGACCGCGCCGAGGAAATGGATTTCGTGACGCGCATGGTCCGCACACGAATGCGGGCGCTGAAATACCTGCTCCACGGCACATGGCTGCGCCCGCCGCCGCTCGAAGTGCCGCGACAGGAAATTGATGTCGCCGAAGTCGGATCCTACACGTTACTGAAAGCCTCCAAACGAACCTATCACGTGGCGTTGGCCGGCGCGTGGCGCGCGCCCGACGGCGACGTGGGCATCGCGCTCGCCAGCATCAGCAACGAGAAACTTGCTCTATGCCTGCCGATTGACGCGAAAGCGTATGGGCTGAAGGACGGTTGCGTGATCTATCGCACCGACGAGACCGGCCGGCATCGCTCGGGAACGCTCGACGTTCGCGAGCCGGTCGTGAAATTGGAGCTGCCGCCACGCGGCATCTGCGTGATCGAACTCTGCGCCAAGTAATCACATGAAAACCAAATCGCTCCTTCCAATCGTCACATTGTTGCTTGCGCCGTTCGTTGGCGCGCAGGCGGCGGAATCGCCGAAGCTGATCGCGCCGTGGACACCGGTGACGGTGAAAACCAACGCGTCCGGCGTCGAGGTCGGCGTCTGGGGACGAACGCACAAACTCACCAACGTGCTGCCGAGTTCGGTCGTCACGGCAGGCGGCGAGATATTGGCTGCGCCGATTCGCCTTGTCGGTAAAGTCAGCGGCAAGCCGATCGAGTGGAAGCGCGGCGGCAACTTCGTGTTTTGCGCCGACAAATCGCACGCCATCGTCACCGGATGGCAGGCCGGCGACGATCTCATCGTCGACACCACCACGCGCGTTGAGTTCGACGGCTTGATGCGGGTGGACCTCGTCGTGCTGCCGCAGCACAAGATGATGCCGAAGATCGAACAACTCTGGCTGGAGGTGCCGATCAAACGCGAGCGCGCCAGCCTGTTTCACTACTTCCCCGGCCAGTGGGGCAAATCCAAGAACAGCGGTGAATTGCCGGAAGCCGGCCTCACGCTGCCCTTCAAGCCGTTCGTGTGGCTCGGCCGTGAAGACAGCGGGCTGGGCTGGTTCGCCGAGTCGGACAAAGGCTGGCAACCGCAGGCCGCCGACCGCGCCATCGAGATCGTTCCACAAGGCAACGAGGTGTTGCTGCGCATAAGGCTGCTGGATTCCACGGTGAAGCTGCCGATCACGTTTACGTTCGGGTTTCAGGCGACGCCGGTGAAACCGTGGCCGAAGGATTTCCACGAGTGGCGCATCTGGCACGTGCCGCAACTCGGCGTCGGCTTGACGCTGCCCATCCCGAAGGAATGGTGGCTTTGCCATCGCGCGTTCCCCGACCGCAACCCGCTCGCCGTGCTCGACCGCGGCGCGCAGCTCGGCGCGAAGACAGCGGTCTTTCACGAGGACTGGGCGCCGATCCAGAACTACCCGATGACGTTCCCGGAAAACGACTTCAAGCGCATCGTCAGCGCGTGTCACCAGCGCGGCATGAAGGTGCTCGTCTATCACGGCTATGAGTTCTCGCCGCTCGCGCCGGAATGGGCGGAGTTGCACGACGAGATTCTGGTGAAGAACTCCAAGGGTGCCACCACGCCCGGCTGGTATCGCCATCCGGAGCAGCGTGACTTCCAGGTTTGTTACAACAGCGTCTGGCGCGACCGGCTGGCCGACGGCATCGAGCAGGCGCGGAAACGTTACGGCTTCGACGGCGTTTATCTCGACGGCACTGTCGAGCCGTGGGCGTGTTGCAACGAGCGGCACGGCTGTGGCTATCGCGCCGCCGACGGCACACTGCGGCCGACGTATCCGATCTTCGGCGTGCGGCAGTTCATGCTGCGGCTCTACGGCATGATTCATCCGCGCGGCGGCCTCATCAACGCCCACCAAAGCACCTGCTGCGTGACGCCGACCCTGGCGTTCGCGGATTCGTATTGGGACGGCGAGCAATTCGCCGGCGGCGAGTTGTCGGGCGATCCGCTGAAGGCGTTGCCGCTGGGCGCGCTGCGGGCGGAGTTCATGGGCCGCAACTTCGGCGTGCCGTGCGAGTTCCTGGCATACGAACGCCCGCCGCAATGGACGTTCGACCACGCGCTGGCGTTCTCGATGCTCCACGACGTGCGCGTGCGCCCCTGCGGCATCGCCTCGCTGGAAAAAATGTCGCCGATCTGGAACGTGATGACCCGTTTCGGCACCGGCAAGGCCGAGTGGCATCCGTATTGGGAAACGAAGCCGCTCGCGAGCGCACAGCCGGAGTCGGTGAAGGTGAGTCTCTACGCGCGCCCCGGCGCGAAAGGCAGGGGCGGCCGCGCGCTGCTGGTCGTCGCGAACCTCTCCGCCGACCAGCCCGTGACCGCTCAGGTGACAATGGATTTCGCTTCCATCGGCGTCGCGGCAAAAACCGCAACCGACGCGCTGACCCGCGAGGCGTTGAGTTGCGCCGACGGCAAGCTGACAGTTCCACTCCAGCCGATGCGAATGCGGATGGTGTGGGTCGAGTGACGAAGCTGGCTGGAATAAACGTTTTCACCAAGCCATGAAGAACTATCGCGCCCGATACGAGAGCGAACTGCTGGAACGCGTCGTGCCATTCTGGATTGAGCACGGCATTGACCGCGAACATGGCGGATTCTTCAGCGTCGTGGGTCGCAAGGGCGAACTGCTGGAGACGGAGAAATACCTGTGGATGCAGTGGCGCGCGGTCTTCATGTTCGCCGCGCTCTACAACTCGCCTTACTCGCGCCCGGAATGGCTGGAGCACGCGCGGCGCGGATTCGACTTTCTAAGCCGCCATTCCTTTCGGCCGGATGGACACTGCTATTTCTCGTTGAAGCGGGATGGGACTCCGGGGCTGCGCGAGTTTGGCGGCTACACGGTCTTCACCGATTCGTTCGCGGCCATTGGCGCGGCGGAGTTGTATCGCGCCGACCCGCAGCCGCGTTGCCGCGAGATTGCGTTGCAGGCGACGGCGAGCTATCGCGCGGGCTTTGCGGCGGTGGAGATGGGCGGCCCGATGACGCTGGCGCACTACATGATCCTGGTCAATGTGCTGTTCGTCCTGCAACGCGCGTTGCGGACGAAGGACTACGACGGCGTGCTGCGCCAGGCGGCCGAGACGGTGCTCAATCATTTCTGGAGCCGCGAGCACCGGATGCTGTTCGAGAGCATGCCAGCCGACGGCAAGCCCGACCTCGATTCCGGCAACGGCCGGCTGCTGAATCCCGGCCACGCGCTGGAGGGCATGTGGTTCGTCATGCAATACGCCGAGAGCGTGAACGACCGCGCAATGATCGCCCGCTGCCTCGAACTGACGCGCGCCATCCTGCAATACGCCTGGGACCCGGTTCACGGCGGCATCCTTTATTTCAAAGACGCGCTCGGTCTGCCGCTGCTCGACGGCAAGCAATACCTCAAGACTTGGTGGTGTCAAAACGAGGCGCTCATCGCGTCGCTTTATGCGTGGAAACTCTCCGGCGACGAGTTCTTCGCCGACTGGTTCCGGAAGATTGACGCGTGGGCGTGGCAACATTTCCGCGACCCGGAATCTCCGGAATGGTATCCGCACGTGCTGCCGGACGGCACGCCGTTCATGTTCTGCAAGGGCACAATGTTCAAAGGTTTCTTCCATTTGCCCCGCTGCCTGATGATGTGCGCGCAAATGCTGCCGCGATGAAAAGGAAACAATGACCATGAAAACCAGATCCCTTGTGCCGCTCGCCGCTGGCTGGTTGTGCGCGTTCCTTCTTGCGTCATTGCCGGCCGAAGCGAATGTGGTTGAGTTCGGGACCGACAAGCTGCTGGTGGATTTGCGGCAAAACGACTGGGAGTATCTCGCCAGAGACGCGCAATGGACAACGAAGGTTGGATTCGACCGCAGCGAGGCCGACATGAAGCGCGACGCGGAGCGGGCGAAGACCGAGTGCGAGGCGGTCAGCCAGGCGGAAGGTTGGAAGCCAATTCGCGTCGGGCGTCGCTGGGAGCCGCTTGGCCATCCGGAACTCAACGACAGGATCACGTGGCTGCGGCTGCGGTTCCGTGTGCCGGCGGAACTGAAAGGCTATCGTTTGGGCTTCTTCTGCACGGCAGTGGATGACGCGGCCGACTTCTATCTCAATGGGACACACCTCGCGCGACACATGTATCACTGGGGCGCGCGCGTGCCCGAGCCGGTGAACGTGAACCTCACGCCGCAAGTCCGCTTCGGCGGCGAGAACCTGCTGATGGTGCGCGTGAACGACTCGGCTCAGGCGCGCGGCGGCGGCGTCCTGGGCCATGTGTTGCTGTATCGCACGCTGCCGTTCGAGCGGACGGCCCGCGGCGGCATCGCATTGGCGGACGACGCGGCGGAGCCGTTCTCCGTCGTTCTGCATTTGGGCGACGCGCTGTTGGCTCACGGCGAGAAGACGGCGTTTGCGCCTGCGGAACTGCGCGCGATGGAGATTCCACCTTACATCCTGCGGGATGACGAACTGGTTCTCGTCTTCCCCGCAGAAGTGGCGAAAGCGGCCGGGCCGCACCGCGTGCAGCTCGATGAAGTCTGCCCGACTCGCGACGAACGTCCACTGGCCGTGCGCTGCGCCCAACTGCCCGCGCGCGCGGAGCGGTTCGAGTTGCTGACGATCCCGGTCGAATTGGCGGCGGGATACGACAATGCGTTTGACCCGCGCCAGATCAACGTGCAGGCGGTTGTGGAGACGCCATCAGGAAGGACGGAGAAGGTGCCGGCGTTCTTCTGGCAGGATTTCACTTCGGTCGCCATCGGTGGGACGGAGGAAATCCTGTTGCCGAAGCGATGCGTTCCCTGGCGGCTGTATTACCGGCCGCGCGAGGTTGGCGTCCATAAGCTCCACGTGCTGGCGCAGGACAGGACCGGCGTTCGCCGCACGCCCGACCATAAGTTCGAAGTCGCCGATTCCAAGCGGAGGGGCTTCCTGCGTGTGAGCAAGAACGATCCGCGCTTTTTCGAGTTCGACAACGGCGAGTCGTATTTCGGCATCGGACCGAGCGGCTGGTCGCGCGACGAGAACTACATCTTCGGCGGCAACCCGCGTCACGTCTCCACGCGCCGGCTCGATGACTATTATCGCCGCAAGGCCGAGGGCGGCTCGAACTACGATTATTGCCTCGCGGAATTCTTCGGCCGGCTCTACACGCGGGGAGGCTGCATGGACCAGCACGTCGCGTGGAAGTGCGAGCACCGGCTGCGCACGCTGGAGGCGCTCGGCATCTATTGGGTGACCTGCTACGACGACCTGTGCCGCTCGACGATTTACGGTCTCGACACGCTGCCTTACTCGAAGGCCCAAGGCGGGCCGTGCGGGAGCATCGAGGAGCTTTACGTCAACGAGCGCGCGCTGGAGATGCAGCGCGATCACCTGCGTTACTTCGTGGCGCGGATGAGCGACAGCCCGGCGTTGCTCGTGTGGGCCATCGGCGACGAAGGGCAGGCCGGGTCGCGCTTTTCGGGCCTGATGGTGCGTTCGTGGATCAAGGACCTGCAGAATTACGTGCGTGCGATCGATGTTTACCAGCATCCGCACATCGTGTGCGAAGGCCCGCGCTCCGTCGCCGAGGGCGGCGACGCGATCATCATCCCCGATTGGTATTTCCACCGCGACGTGGATGCCGTGACACGGAGCCTCGAACTCGATCTGCAATACGGCAAGTTCAACTGCCCGCTGATCAATCCGGAAGGCGGCATGGTCGAGTGGACAAAACCGGAAGATGCCTACGGGCCGAAGCACGCGCTCTATTATCTCACCGGCGAACGGTGGAAGTTCCCGGAGGCGATCTCGTTCCACAATCACCTGTGGATCAGTTTGTTTCTGAAAAACGCCGTCGGCGGCACCGAGTGGCTCGGCGCGTTTATCGTGCAGCGCAACCAGATGTGCCACGCCGCCGCGATGCGCAACTACCTCGCGGGCGAATCGCTTACCAAGCCGCGATGGGAGATGGCGACGCCGACGGTTTCGAACGCCGACCTGCGCGGCTTTTGCCTGCGATCCGAGGGAAAGACTCTGGCTTGGATTCAAAATCGATTCTACAACTGGATTGAGGCCGGCCACCAAGGCAAGACGCCGACGACGATCACAGGCGCGGAAATCACGGTTCCGGTGAAAAAAGACGGCGTTTATCGCGTTGAACTTTGGGACACGCGGCAAGGTTCGGTGCAGTCACAAATGACGGTTCGGACTACAGGCAACACTGTGGTGTACAAACTGCCGCCCGTCGAAAAAGATGTCGCGCTCAAGATCATTTTCGTCGGTCCCGCCACGCCATGAACAGCCAACCTCGCTTTTACAAATGGGAACTGTTGCTCATCCTGTGGGTGGCGTATTTTCTGAACCAGGGCGACCGGCAGATTTACAACGCGGTGCTGCCGCTGATCAAAGCCGACCTCGGTCTCAGCGATGTCCAGCTCGGCTCGGTGGTGACGGTGTTCACGCTTCTCTACGGCGTCTTCGTTCCCATTGCGGGTTGCCTTGGCGATTTTGTGACGAAGAAATGGATCGTCTGCCTGAGCCTGCTGACGTTCAGCGCCGGCACGTTGCTGACCGGCTTCAGCACCACCTTGTTTTTGTTGATCGCCTTCCGCAGCACCGCCACCGGCGTCGGCGAAGCGTTCTATTATCCAGCGGCCAACTCGCTCATCGGCCAATATCACCATGAAACACGTGCGCAAGCGATGGCGATACACCAAAGCGCGCTTTACGTCGGCATCGTGGCCAGCAGTTGGGTCGCGGGCTGGGTCGGCGAAACGCACGGCTGGCGCGCGACGTTCTACACGTTTGGTGCGTTCGGCTTGTTGATGGCGGCGGTGGTCGCCACGCGGTTGCGCAACGAGCATCGCGACGCGGAAGAGGCCCGGTTGGACAAGCAGCCGGCCCCGCCGCCGGTGCAGCTTGGCGAAGTGCTGCGGAGCGTTTTGTGCACGCCGACGCTTTATTTCCTCAGCCTCGCGTTCGGCGGCATGGTATTTGTCGGCGTCGGCTACATGACGTGGATGCCGACGTTCCTCTACGAGAAGTTCCATCTTTCGGTCAAAGACGCCGCGCTGAACTCGATGCTCTACCATTTCCTGTTTGCGTTCGTGGGTGTCATGGTCGGCGGGCGCGTCTCCGACCGGCTGGCGGCGCGGCGGCGGACGATCCGGATGGAAATGGAGTATTGGGGGCTTCTGCTCGGCGCGCCCTTCATCTGGCTGATGGGCACGTCGTCGAACCTGACGATGGTTTACGTGGCGCTGGCGGGCTTCGGCTTCTTCCGCGGTCTTTACGACTCGAACCTCTTCGCCGCGCTCTTCGACGTGATTCCGCCGCGCTACCGCTCCTCGGCCACGGGCTTGATGCTTTGCTGCGCGTTCACGGTGGGCGCCACCTCGCCGGTGCTGCTGGGCTGGGTGAAACAACACATCAACCTCAGCATCGGCCTCTCCTCGCTGGCGTTTGTCTATCTGCTCGGCGGCGCGCTGATATTTATCGCGACGAAAGTGTTTTTCGCGAAGGATTACCATCAAGAGAAAGTCGAATCATGAGCGTTACGAAAACATTCTCCTTGGAAGGCCGCACGGCGTTGGTCACCGGTTCCTCGCGCGGCATTGGCCGCGCCATCGCGCTGGGACTGGCCGGGTGCGGCGCGGCCGTGGCCGTGCATGGTGTCAGGCCGGCCAGGGCGCTCGAAGAAACACTCGCCACCGTGCGCAAATCCTCGCCGCGTAGCGTTGCGGTGACAGGCGACCTGGGCCTGCCCGATGTTCCCGCGCGGATCGTTGCCGACGCGACGGCGGCGCTGGGCGGACTCGACATCCTGATCGCCAACGCTTCGGTCCAGATTCGCAAGCCGTGGGCGGAGGTGACGCCAGCGGAAGCGGAGCAGCAGATGCAAGTGAACTTCCACGCCACGTTGCGCATGATTCAAGCCGCCGTCCCCGCCATGCGCGCCAAAAAGTGGGGGCGCATCCTGACCATCGGCAGCATCCAGCAGCAACGCCCGCACCCGGACATGATCGTCTATGCGGCGAGCAAGTCAGCCCAGGAAAACCTTGTCCGCAACCTTGCCAAGCAACTCGGTCCCGATGGCATCACGGTCAACAACCTCGCCCCCGGCGTCATTCTGACCGACCGCAACACCGCCGTGCTCGCCGACGAATCCTATGCCGAACGCGTTCGTGGCGTGATCCCGCTGCGCTGCTTTGGCGAATCCGACGACTGCGTGGGCGCGGCGTTGCTGTTCTGCTCTGACGCCGGCCGCTACATCACCGGCGTGGACCTGCTCGTGGACGGCGGAATGAGCCTGCCCTGAAGGAGGAATTATGAATAAGAAACACTTCATCGTTGGCGTGGTGGCTCTCGCGTTACTCCTTCTCTCAGTCGCAGCCGATGACAAGAAAGTTTTGCCGTTCCAGACATCGGTTTCCATTGCGGTGGACCAGGCCCACGCGGAACTTTGGAACAGGCGCATCGATAAACACGGTGTCATCCTCGACTACGTCGGCGAGACACCCACTCCTGAGGACTGTTCCTTGGGAAGGCCAAATGCAATTGGTTGGTGGAGCCCGATTGAGAACGGGCCGATGTTCACGGGGTTGTATTTGCCGGCGGCCTGCGAACGCGCGCGCCGCAGCGGAGATGCCGTTGACAAGGCCAATGCGCGTCGTCTGGCGCATGGCCTTCTGAAATGCGCCTCAGTCTCCGATGTGCCCGGCTTTATCGCCCGGGGCCTGGGCACGGATGGCAGGTGCCATTATCCCCTCGGCTCGGACGATCAAACTCATCCCTGGTTCTACGGTCTCCATGCGTATTTCACCAGTAGCATTCCCTCCGATGAGGAACGCCGGCAGATTGCAAAGAAGATGCGGGAAGTTGCGGACGTCCTTGAAACCACAGGTTGGAAATGTCCCTGTGATGGCGCTTTCAAAGGCCAGTTCCGGGGTGCCTTTCAGGGGCACCTGTTTCGTGACGCCGTCCGCTATCTGTTTATGCTCAGGGCCATGTATGACGTGACGCGGGACAGCGTCTGGCTCGAACGTTACCGCAAGGCGCTTGCCGAGCGCCCCGCAAAGAGTGACAAGACGCGCGTCCAGATATGTGCCGAAGGCTACGCCCCCGACCACGAGGCGATAAAGGCCATTGATGAGTATCAGCTATGGATCTATGTCGGCTCCCAGGGGGCGCTGGCGAAACTCGTCGCGATGGAAACCGATGAATCCCTCCGGGCACAATACAGCGCCGGCCTCGCCGTCAACGCCAGGAACGCCCTCGCGTCCGTCGAGGCGCACAAACAATTCGATAACAACGATACGAAAGTCTTCGGGAACGCCAACTGGCGGGTTGTCTATACCACCTGGTTCCCACAATATACGCAGGCTGAAGCCCAAAAACTGTCTGAGATCGCAGACAAGTCAAAGCGAGGCGAACGAAAGCATTATGAGGCCAAATACATGAGAAATCCCCTGGCCGCCGCGGTGATCGTCGCGCTGGCGGGAGACGGCGCGGAACGCGATGCCGTCGAGCGCGCGATTCGCCACTACGACTACTCGAAACTCCACATGTCGGAGTTCCTTTTCGCGGAATGTGCCTATTACGCGCTACCAGCCAGAAAATGAAAGCGCCAACCGAAAGAGGCCATGAAACCATCCACACCGAAAACCGCACTGCCGCCATCAACCCAACTACGAAAAGCAGATCTTGGAGGTTCCCTCATGGGCATCCGTGGCGTATTGCTGACACTCGTGAGTCTTGCAATGCTGGCTGTGACCCCATCGCTGCCAGCAGCTGATCCGGTACAAGACCTGATTGACAACATGCAGAAGGATAGTGACCTGCCGGCGTCCGGCGGGAAGCCGGGTGCTTTTAGTCCGGGCGTGGGCTTTCCGGGCACCTATGAGAGTGTCCGGGATGCTTGTGCGGACCACGGGAACCTTGCCGAGCTTCTGGACTCTGTGATTACCTGGACTTGGATTTGGGAAGGGGAAGGCAACAAGGCAACTAACACCCGCGTAGCCTGCCGACACGCCCGCGCGTATTGGCTTTCCAAGAGCACCGGAAGATGGAACCTCGCGTTTGATGTCAGACCATCCGGCTTGACGTGGCCGATGACTTGGAGGGACGGAAAATGCACCACTCCCTTCATGGAACCCGCAAAAGTCTCCGGGCGTGGGTTCGGCAACCAGCGGAACGAAGATGCCGAGGTCATGTCCTGTAAACCAACCCTGAACATCAATTACGAGCTTTGGGGAAAGACCAATATCGGTCACGAGGCATTCTTGGACGTGAAAGCTTGGTATCTGGCGACGGATGTTAAACTCATTGTGGACGATCCTGCCCAACCGGATGATCGTGACCTGGCGAAATACATTGCGACCGTCGGCGCAGACTTCATGACATCACAACGGGACAAGACCTCCAACGCCATCAAGTTCGGAGTGCGCGATAAACGTGAGAATGACCGTAATCAGCCAGATGGTTATCCCAACCGCGTAGTGGACGGTTTCCACTGTCGCTACCGACTCATTGGCAAAGACTGGCTCACGGTGCATGCCATTTCGATGGGGCCCCAATACCACAAAGAGTATGGCAACCGGCCGCCGCCGCCGTGGGGTCCTCCGTGGGCGGATCATACATACCGCCCGACCAAAAATGCTTGGCCATACGCACGTCCGCCTTACGTTCTGACGGAAGACGAGGTCCGGGCGAATCCACCGCCGTTGCTGCCAACTGCGAAAGCCAAACCGTGACCACATTTCGGAAAGTCCCAACATCGCTTGAGAAAGATACGAAGATCATGAAAACCAAATCGTTTGCGCTGATTGCTGTCGCGTTGCTGTGTGTGATTTCTGCAACCGCGCAGGAGCAGCCCACGCCGAATGCACCCACGCTCACTGCGAAGCTCCCCCTTCTCACCAACAAGGGCGATTTCTTCATTCTGCAGCCCAAGCCAGCCACCGGCCCCGTGGTCAACCCAGGCAAGGGTTGGATTCTCTATGGCAAAGCCGGTGAGACGCTTCCAGAGGCTCTCGCCATCGGCAGTCTCGCCTACAAGCGTTACAACTGGGGGGACGTGGAACCCAAGGAAGGCGATTATCATTGGGAAATCATAGACCGCGACTTGGAGTCTTGGTCTAAATTGGGCAAGCAGTTCGCCTTCCGTGTCATGGGTGCCAACGTCCATTCCAAAGAATTCTGGGTCACGCCCAAATACGTGTTTGATGCCGGAGCGCCCTACAGCCGGTTTGAACTCAACGACGCCAAGTCGACTCCCGCCGGCACTCCGGCAACCAGGTTGAATCCCGCCGGCACCCCGCCCATCAAACTCGTCCCCGCGTTTGACGATCCGATCTATATGCAAAAGGTGGAGAAATTCGTGCGTGCCTTGGCGGCGCATTACGACGGAAATCCGAATCTGGCCTTTATTGACATCGGCTCCTACGGCAACTGGGGCGAGAGCCACATGTATCCCATCAGCAAACACGAAATCTCTCCCGAAAAATACCAGGAACACCTTGCCATCTACCGCAAGGCCTTCAAGAAGACACTGCTGGAGGTCTGCTTTGGCCGTCCAATCTACAACGATGTGTATAGATGGGCGGCGGACAACGGCATTGGGATGCGGCGCGATGGCATCTGCGGCAACAGCGACGGCAGCGATGTTCTTTTCTGCGCCGGACGGCTTCCGGCCGTCTTCGAATTCTTCGACAGCTATGAGGGGATGGTCAAACTAGGCTGGTGGTATGGTAGGAAGGACAAACATGGCAACGGCTTTCGGCTCAAAGATTGTGTGGAAATGGGCAAACCAACCTGGTGCAGTTTGAGCGACGAACAGCATGGCCTGAAACTTCTCGCCGACGAACGCCCCTTGGTGGAATTCCTCGCCAACCGCCTCGGCTACCACTTCGTTCTGCAACAGATACAGTTTCCCGCCGTTTTCAAAACCGGGAATCCTGCCATGCTGGAAAGCAAATGGGAGAATCAGGGAGTGGCCCCCATTTTCATCCCGGCGGCCTTGTGGTATGCGCTTCTGGATGATCGGGGCAATGTGGTGGAAGAATGCGCGGCCCGATCTGCCAAACCCGCGGAGTGGAAACCCGATCAAGCCGTCGTTGTCCGCGACAGCGTGATCTTTTCCAAAGCGAAGCCGGGCTCCTATTCCTTGGCCGTGGGCCTCAAGCGCCCCGGTATCGCGAAGCCGGCCATCCGCATCGCCATCAAGGTGGAGACCTCCGATGGCTGGCAGATTTGTGGGAAGGTGAATGTGAGGCAGTGATCCTCTGTAATCCAGACGCCGAATAAACGCGCAAGGAAACCAAACCAACCACGAAAACACACCGCTTCTGCATCCTCAGTCCTGCCTCACTATTGCGCGTTGTTTACTAAACTTATGAAATCATTATTGAATCCAAATCATATTCTTTTGGTCGCGCTTTCCATTTCGGGAGAGGCGTTGGCTGCCACTTCAGGCGCACAAACCAACACCCTTTGCTACCCCACCTCAGGCAAAGCCTACATCATTCAGTTGGCGCGCGACCCTGCGCCGGCCCTGCCGAAGAATTACGATGATCTCTTGAGATTTCATTATTATGGAATTTGTTGGGCGCGCCAAATTGATGACGGTCTGCAATTTGCCCGGCAAATGGGCTATTCCTACGTCTTCTATAAAAGCGGCATGGAAAAGAGCCCTTTGGCCAAAGATCTCTACTTCTACTTGGAAACGCCAGAATACATGGCGTATGGCGGCTTGGGCGTTGATCGAACAATATCCGAGAATAAAACATATACCCAAGCCCAGATTGGCGCCTACCAACAGCACTTTGCCCTCAAAGACACCACTTCGCCTTTCCCAAAGAACATGCTCCCTGGCTGGCCCGTGAAAGACACCTTCTGTGTCGAACCGGATTACCAGCAACAGAAGGTCATTGATTATTTCACCGAAAAGGTGATGGCCATTGCCGCTAAAGTCGAAAGGAAAGAAAAACGATTTCTGTTTGGAGGATTGGCTTGGGATGTGCCGGAAGTCACCGGGCTTTTCTACGCCGATGGTAAACCCAAGCCGATATCATATTGGACGGGGAACGACTCGACGGCGCAGTTTCCCGGCACTACTCATGACTACAAAACCTATAACGAGGGGAAAGTGGCCTATTTCAACACCGTGAAGCGAGCGGCCATGACAAAATTCCCTGGTCGCAAGCTGGGCTTTATCTTTGAGCCATATCCGATCGCTCATTGGGTTACCGCCATTGCGAAGTTGGACGTTGCTTCCCAAACCAAGCTGTTCGACCATGCGTTAATCGCCCAAGAGTCGGGCCACACGCCCTGGTCCAGCGGGACTGAGTTTGTGGATGATCCCCGCATTTTCAAATCAGGTCTAATCAAGAAAGATCAGGTTGGTTCCGACACGCCGGATAACCACGATCTAAATACCAATCTGACCATTGCCTCCAAAGCAGGGATTAACGGCGCTTGGTTTAACTGGTTTGGCCGTTTAAGCGGGTCGGGCGACAAAACGCCCATGCGCGAGATCAACGAAGTGCCCAACTGGCTGCAATTGATCCGGGTCGTGGCCAACTGGGACAACCTGAATGGCGTTCCGCTCGCCAACCGTTCTTTCACGGGAACAACTTACACAAGTGCGAACAGTCGGATGGATGAGAACATCATTTATTCCCGGCAACCGAAAACGCAAAAGCTGTTCGTGGTATTTCTCAATAAAGGCGGCGAAATCACGCTGAACCCCGGCGAGAGGATCGTCTCGGTCAAACGCGTGGATGCGTTGTTTCGTGAAACGGTGGATGGCGCAGGCGACCTCCTAACATCTGGAAATCGAATCAAACTTTCAACAAGGCCATAAGACCATGAATGCAATGATACTCCGAACCATCGCGATATGTGGCTTGTTTTCGGCAACCAGCCAAACTTTCATTTGCGAATCCGCCGCCGGAGCCGGCCCGTCCGCGCCAGCTACCGCCTCGAATAATTTAATCGTTTACGGTCCGGTGCCCGGCCTCGCGCCTTCCGAACACTACGCGGTGCGGGTGCGTCCCGCTGGGGTTGATGCGCCCTGGCAAAAGCCCTTTGTCTTTAAGACCGCCTGCAAGGATGTGGGCGGCAACAGCGCAGGGATTGTGGTGGAAGGTTACTGGTGTTTGCTAAGCGGCTGGAGTCATTCCTACGTGAACTTCGAGATGGCGGGCCCGGTTGAGGTGGAGGTTGCCAAGGCTGATGGCTCGGCCATCCGCAAAGCCACCGTCCACCCTGAGCGCTTCGGTCGCCATGTCCAGCTCAAGGATGGCAAGGCGTATTTCACACTCGAGAAAGCGTGCCTCGTGGCTGTGGATATTGACGGCGCAATGCGTGACCAGGACACGGGCATGACCCCCACTGGGACGGTCTATAGCGGCCCGCCTCTGCACGGGCTTTCCATTTTCGCTAATCCCATTTTCCCCAACAAGCCGCGGCTGGGAGATCCGACGGTGTATGCCGTCAAGCCCGGACAGCCGCCGCCCACCAATGGCACTTGGCAGACCCTCTCTTTCCTGCCCGGCGTGCATGATATCGGACTCGCCTATCCCCTCCAAACCAACAGGAATTATTATATCCCCGGCGATGCGCTGGTTTACGGCACCTTCAATGGAACCGGCATCCGGGGCGGTGGACATGACATCCGAATCTTCGGTTGTGGGACGCTCTCGGGCGACCGCTTGACTCATCCGGCCTACCTGAAACCGCCCGTCCCGGGAGGTAAAGAAGGTCATTATCGTGACCAGATCTACCGTTCCATCATGATCCACGGACCCTATAACACCACGGTCGAGGGCATCACCATCGTCAATCCGGCCAATGGGGCCTGCAGCTTGTGGACGGCCGCAGATTATGATGCCAGGCGTCCCACGATGATCCACTGGGTAAAGGTCTTGGGCTGGCGGGTCAACAGCGATGCCTTTGGCCAATCCCGCAACGCCTTGGTAGAAGATTGTTTCGTTCGCACCCAGGATGACACCATCTATCCCTGTGGCCTTGGCATCCGCCGGCTGGTCGTTTGGCATGACGCCAACGGTTCGGTCTTCCTGTTAACCAATTTATCCTTTCAAAAAGGTCAGCCCCTGGTTGTGGAGGATTGCGACGTGATCTTCGCCCGCAAGAGGGGAGCGGGTGGATCAGGCGGACGCATCTTCAACATGCGCGGAGAAGGCAAAGGGGAAAGTGGACGCGGTGTGATTTTCCGCAATATCCGGGTGGAGGATCCGCGTCCCACCGTGCAAGCCTTCTTGCTCGAAATGGCCACCGAGCCGCCCTACGCCTGGCCGAAGCCCATGAGCCGAGGTCCGGGAGACTTGGTCGGGATACTTTTTCAGAATATCGAGCTGCACCCGAGCGTCTTGGGGCAGCCCAATGTCCTTTTTGGAGCGCTGCAGTGCAAAATCCGCGATCTGACCTTCGACAACGTCACCATCGGCGGGAAGAAGTTGGAATCCATCAAGGATTTCAAGACCAACGAATATGTGGAGGATATCCACTTCAATTAAAGACAAGCGACAAGGCGATAGCGATCAAAATGTCTGTCCCTGGGTAATCAGCAGAGAGCAAATTCCAAATCAACCCGTTGTGAACACAAAACCGCAATGAAACTTCATCTCCCTCTCACCGCCACCGTCATACTTCATCGCCTTTCGACGTTTCTTCCAGCTATTTGCCTGGGTTTCCTAAGCGTTGCCGGTTTTGGTGACTCACTCGCCCAAGAGTCGACCGTTCGTCCGGCGCCGACCCGATTCCAGAATTTCATCACGCGCCGCGGCGACAAGCTCTACGACGGCGGGAAGGAGTTCCGGTTCATGGGTGCGAACATGCCGGGACTGGTGCTGCCGTATGACTGGACGCTCTACCTGCCGGAGCGGCTGCATTTGCCAACACCGTGGGAGCAGGAGGACGGCTTCAAGACGCTCGACCAGATGAACCTCCGCGTCGTGCGGACCTGGAACCTGCCCATCCGCGATCCGAAGGAAGACGCGAAGCCGTGGCATTATGTGCTCGGTCCCGGCCAGTTCAACGACGAGGCGTTCAAGACGGTGGACAGTCTCTTCGCGCTCGCCAACAAATACGGCGTGCGCGTGATCCTCGATCTCACGGCGGAGGCAGGCGATTACCTCGGCGGCATCGGCACCTACGCGGCGCACCGCGGCAAGAAACGCGCCGAGTTCTACACCGATCCGCAGGTCAAGGAGGACTACAAGGCCACCGTGCGTCACGTGCTTACGCGCACGAACACGATCACCGGCGTCGCCTACCGCGACGACAAGGCGATTCTGGCGTGGCAGTTCGGCAACGAGATGCACAAGGCGCCGACCGAGTGGATCGCCGAGATGGCCGCCTACATCAAAAGCCTCGACCCCAATCACCTCGTTTCCGAGACGCGCCACGAGCCGGGCCTGCCGATGGTCGTGGACCCGAACATTGATCTCTACACCCGCCATCTCTATGGGAGCTACCGCAAATTGAGCAGCGATTGGGTGGACGCCTGCCGGAAGGAAATGGCGCCCGTGCGGGGCCAGCGGCCGTTTTACGTCGGCGAGTTCGGCCCCTACGTGGACGACAAGACGTTCACGCACGACAACGTCGTCGAAAAACTGCACACGTTCCTCGACGGTGTGTGCGCCGAGCCGGGCATCAACGGCGCGATGATCTGGAGCATGTATTTCCATCACAACGACGGCGGTTTCTACTGGCACCAGATCATGACCTGTCCGGCGGTGTGGTCGTTTCACTGGCCGGGTTTCCCCAGCGCCGATGCGCAACGCGAGATCGGCATCATGACGGCGATGCGTGAGGCGGCGTTCAAGATTCAAGGTCTGACGGTGCCGCCCGTGCCCGCGCCCGACGCGCCGGAATTGCTGCCGATCAACGACGTGCCGCTGATCTCGTGGCGCGGTTCGGCCGGCGCAACCGGCTACGATATCGAGCGCGCGTCGAAAGCCGGCGGTCCGTGGAAAACCATCGCCAAGAACGTTTGCGACGCGAACGTGGCGTATCGTCCGCTGTTCAGCGACATGACCGGCCGCGCCGGCCAGACGTGGTTCTACCGAGTCATCGCCCGCAACGCCTCCGGCGCGTCGAAGCCCTCCAACGTCATCGGGCCGGTCAAGGTCAAGCGCGTCTGCTTTGTGGACGAATTGCAGGACTTCTCCCGCGTCCATGCGAAGTCCGACGGGCTGACGTTGAACAACGAATACAACGCTCTCTATGCCGAATACCTTTTCCGCGCCAAGGGCGGCGCCAACGACTGGCTCAGCTACCAGGTGCCCGCGCCCATGCAGTCGGTGAAAGTCGTCGCCTTCTTCGGGAAGGAGATCGCAGATCTGACACTGCAAGTCTCCCCCGACGGCAAAAAGTTTGCCACGCTCCAGCCGAAGCGAAGCGAGCGCCGCCTGCCCGCTCCTCCCGGCGGCGCCGCCGGCGGCCAGCGTCGCACAATGGTGGAATACGAGTGCGCCGTGCCCGCCGGCAATCGGCAACTGAAAATCCTGTGGAACGGCCCGACGGAGTTGGACCGGGTGGAGCTTTATCAGTAGCCTGTCGCCCCGCGAGAAGGTGTTTTTCAACAACAACTCTCTCGCAGAGCGAGGCGACGGCTAAGCTTGCTATGAACCGACGAACATTCATTAATGCCACACTCGCCGCCGCGCTCGCGCCTCTGCTGCGCGCCGCGGACAGGCGTCCGCCGCGCATCGTGCTGCGCTCGTCGTGGCAGACCGTCAACATCGGCGACATCGGCCACACGCCGGGGGTGCTCGCGTTGCTGGAGAAATACCTTCCTGAAGCCGAGGTGCGACTCTGGCCGATGCACGTGGACAATGGCGTGGCCGGGATGTTACGGCGCCGGTTTCCCAAGGTGCCCATCGTCGAAGGCGCCGACGCGGTCAAAGCCGCGTTCGCCGAATGCGACTTCCTGCTGCACGGTTCCGGCTCGGGATTGGTGGCGGCGAAAGACGTTGCGAAGTGGCGCAAGGAAACCGGCAAGCCCTATGGCATCTACGGCATCACGCTCGGCTCTGTCAGCGGTGGCACCACCGAGTTGCTGGACACGGCGAAGTTCGTGCTCTTCCGCGATTCGGCCTCGCTCGCGTTCGCGAAGGAGAAGGGCGTCCGCTGCCCGGTGATGGAGTTCGGCCCCGACGGCGCGTTTGCCGTGGACCTGCGCAACGACGCACCGGCGGAGGCGTTCCTGAAAGCCAACGGACTCGAAGACGGCAGGTTTCTCTGCTGCCTCTCGCGCCTGCGTCACACGCCCTACTGGAAGGTCAAGAAGGGCTTCGCCTTCGACGAGAAGAAACAGGCGCGCAACGAAGCGATGAAGGAGCACGACCACGCACCGTTGCGCGAAGCCATCGTCGCCGTCGTGCGCGAGACGCCGCTGAAGGTGTTGCTCTGCCCGGAGGACGCGACGCAGATGGAGATAGGCAGGGAGTTGCTCTACGACAAACTGCCCGCCGACGTGAAGGCGCGGGTCGTCTGGCGTGAAAAATACTGGCTTACCGACGAAGCCATCAGCACCTATGTCCGCTCCGCCGGCATTTTCGGGTCCGAGATGCACAGCCCGATCATGGCGCTGGGCAACGGCATTCCCGCCATTGTCTGCCGGTTCGCCGAACAGACCAGCAAGGGCATCATGTGGCGCGACATTGGCCTCGGCGAGTGGCTTTTCGACCTCGACAACGAAGACGACATCCGGCGCGTCGTCCCGGCAGTGCTGGCGTTTGCCAAGGACCCCGCCGCCGCGAAAGCGAAAGCCGCCAGGGCCCGCGCGTTCGTTCAGCAGCGCCAGCGCGAGACGATGGAGGTGCTGCGGAAGAGCCTCGGCGTTTGACAACTGAACCAGACAATTTTATGAACAACGAAAACCTGCTGCAAAAAGAAGCCAAGATGATGAAACTGGAGAAACTCATCGCCCAGCGCGAGGGTGTCTCCGACAAGCCGTTCGCCGTGCCCGTCAAGGAACTGCTCCAACGTTACGAGCAGCTTTACACGGGTGCGATCAGCGACGTGCTGCGCGAGTTCTGCCTGCTCGACCAGGCGTTGCCGGGCCACCTGCGGCCGTTGCGCGACAGCGATGTCGTGGCCGGCATCGCCTTCACCGTCAAGAGCGCGCCGAACGTGAAGATCACCGGCGAGATGACGTTCCGCACGCAGATGCTCGACGAGATGGGTGAGAACGCGTTCGTGGTGTGGGACACCTCCAACGACGAGAAGGCCACGCTCTGGGGCGGCGTGATGACCGCCACCGCCTTCGGCAAGGGCGTGAAGGCGGCGTGCATTGACGGCGGCATCCGCGACACGAAGCAGATTCTGGAGAAACCGTTCCCCGTCTATTACAAACACCGCATCCCGAACGGCTCGCTTGGCCGCTGCCTCATCACGCACTATCAGATTCCGATCAAGATCGGCGACGTGGTAATCAGGCCCGGCGACGTGGTCTTTGCCGACTGCGACGGCGTGGTCTGCGTTCCGCGCGACATCGCCTGCGACGTGCTGGTCCGCGCCGAGGAAATCCGCGCCAACGAGAAAAAGATTTTCGGCTGGGTTGCCGAAGGACAGAACATCCACCAGATCACGGAAAAAGGCGGGTATTTTTAATGCAACGTTTCTCATGTTGCCGTTGGCTGCTCGTAACATTGATCGCCACCGTTGCGGCTGGTGGAGAGCCGGGGCCAAAGAGCGCCTCGCTCCCGAACCGACAGGCTGAAGGCGACACCAACGCCTGGCTCAATGTCCGGGACCTCGGCGCTTCAGGATCGAAATTTGAGACCCGAGGCAGCACGACCGATGGATCGAAACAAATCACCGTCGCCAACGCCAGCGATTTTAAAGTCGGCCAGGGCGTGATGGTGTCGCGCTGCAATATCCGATACGTCAACCCGACGCTTTGGGGACCCGGCGAGCCTTATATCGGCGCGAGCAAGGACACGGGAATGGGAATCCGCGGCTACGACGGCGCCGCGGGCAGTTGGATCGTGTTTCTGCTGGAGATGGACAGCGCGGAGCCGACGTTCCGGTGGAGTGAGGATCTAGCGCGGAACTGGAAAGGAACCAAGGTCCCGGTCACCTACGACTGGCAGCCGCTGGGCGGCGGCGTCGAGGTGCGGTTCAGCCGGCGCGACTGGAAACCGGGCCACATGATCAGCTTCAGCGCGCGCGATCAACTCGTCAGCACGATCGAGAAGATCGAGGGAAACGTGCTGACGCTGCGGGACGGCGCGAACCGCACGGCCGGCGACGCCGTCGTCAGGCATTGCGACAGCATGGCGCTTCAAGCGGCGTTCGACCGCGCCATCCGTGAGAAGAAGAACGTGTTCATCCCCATCGGCCGGTACCGGCTGGCCACCGGGCTGTTCGTGCGCAACGCCGGTGCCATCGCCATCGAGGGACAAAGCTCCGAGGACACGATCCTCGACATCTCCGACGGGCAGGGCGCGTGCCTGGCTCTGGATCGCGGCACGGAAGTGACCGTGCGCAATCTCCGGCTCGTCGGCCACACCGGGCTGGCGGAACAGCCGGGCGCGTTCCGCACGTCCAGCGGCTTCTCCTTTTGGGCCTGCACGCTCAAGAGCTGCAGCGGCGCCAGCATCAACGGCACCGAGCGTGTGCTCTTCGAGAACGTCCACGCCAGCCGCATGGCCAGCGAGTGTTTCATCTCGGGCGGCCCGTATCGCCGCGGCGCGGAGGAACCGAAGCAATACACGAAATCGGCGACGTACCTGCGCTGCTCGGTGACCGACTGCGCGGCGAACGCATTCAACAACTGCGATTTCGCCGAGAACACCAGCGTGTTGTATTGCCGGATAAACGGTGCGGGCTGGCACGCTTACGAGGGTTCGGGCCGGTTCATCCGCTTCATCGGCAACTACGTCCGCAACGCCGGCCCCGTCACCATCGGCGACATCCCGCACACGCTGCCGCGGCTGGACCATTACCACGACCTTGGCATCGGCCAGGCCGTTGTGCGCGACAACGTCTTCGAGGGCATCGGCCGCTGCGGCGGAGTCACGGCGATCTACGGCACCACGCAAGTCGTGATCGCCAACAACCTTTTCATCAACTACAACGGCAACGCCATCCATGCGTCGAGCGCCACGGTCCACAACAATTACCCGTCGCGGAACATTACCATCAGCGGCAACATCATTGACCTGACCTACGCGGGCGAGAAGCCGTCTTCACGCATCGGCATCAACGTGAGCGCCTCCGACACGCTCGTTCACGACAACCAGATCTACGTCCGCGGCGCGTGCGACGCGAAAGTGACCGGCCTCCAGTTCCGCGACGGCGCGCTGAACGTCAACGCGCACGACAACCTGATCCGCAACTGCGGCCGGGGCATCACCACGCAACGTCTTTCCGGAACAATCACCGAAACCGCCGACTCGCGCACGTTCCGCCAGACCGGCCTGCCGCTCGAATGGCGCACCTCGCACCTCTACCGCAACTGGAACCTCGTCTGGCTGAAGTCAAACAAGCCGGTGGGGGAGTCCGTGATGGATGGCTACGACCCGGCGGCGCTTCAGTTCAAGTTGAAGGAACCTCGCGACATGAAAGTCGGTGACGGTTTTGAGGTCTTCCCGCCATCGGCCAACTGGAACATCCACGACAACACCATCACCGGCTGCCAGCAACCCGTCACGCTGACCGGCTACGGCAGCGACTCGTCCTTCTTCCGCGACAACCTCGTCGAGCGCGGCGGCGCCACCAACGCAACGCAGGCCATTGTCATTACCGGGCGGTTTCAGCTCAATGGCAACCACATCGCGGGCTTCGACGAGAAAAACAACCCAGGGATCAAACCATGAAATCGGCGGTACTTCTCAACATCGTCCTCCTGGCGGTCTGGCCCGGCTTGGCACAGACTGGCGCGGCGGATTGGCTCAACGTCCGCGATTGCGGCGCATCGGGGTCGAAGTTTGAGACGACCGCCGCGACCACCGCCGGCTCGAATCAGATCACGGTCGCGAACGCCGGCAACTTCAAGGTGGGGCAGGGTATCATGGTTTCGAAGTGCAACATTCGCTACACCCGGCTCAACATGTGGGGGACCGGGGAGCGCTACTACAATACCAAGAAGCCAGGAAGCTCAGTGGAGATGCGAGGCTACGACGGCAGCGCGGGAAGTTGGGTCGTGTATGTGCTGGACATCGCGCCGGGCCAACGCGCGTTCCGCTGGACCGACGACCTCGGGCGCAACTGGCACCCGGCGGTGGCCATCACGCATGACTGGCAGGCCTTGAGTGGCGGGGTCGAAGTTCGGCTCAACGAGCGCGATTGGGAGTCCGGATATGTGATCTCCTTCGGCGCGCGCGATCAACTGGTGACCACCATCGAGAAGATCGCGGGGAACGTTCTGACGTTGAAGGACGCGGCAAACCGCTCCGTGCAGGACGCGGTGGTTCGCCACAACGACGGCGTCGCTCTGCAGGCGGCGATCGATCGCGCCCTGAAAGAAAAACGCAACGTGTATGTTCCCGCGGGGCACTACCGCATGGCGCGCGGCGTGTCGGTGAAGAACGCGGCGGCGATCACCATCGAGGGGGCCAGCGCCGTGGATACCGTGCTGGACATCAGTGACGGCGAAGGTTCGTGCTTCTCCCTGTCGGATGGCACGGAGGTGACACTCCGCAACTTCCGAATGACCGGTTTCATGGGCTTCGACGAGGCTGATCGGGCAGACGAGCTTTCCACGAAAGGCGCGACGGCCGTGTGGGGGTTGTGGCTCAAGACCTGCTACGCCGTGGGGATCGACGGCACAGAGCGGGTGCTGGTGGAGAACTGCCACGCCAGCCGGATGTCATCGGAATGCTTCGTGTCGGGCGGGCCGAGCCGGGGGACGGTGAAACCGGGGCGGCACCATTCCCAGGCGATCACCTACCTCCGCTGTTCGGCGACCGACTGTGCCCGCAACGCCTTTAACGACGTGAATTGCGGCACCGAGAACACAAGCGTGCTGCACTGCCGCATCGTGAACGTGGGCGGCAACACCTGGGAGGGCGCCTCGCGCTTCGTCAAGTTCATCGGCAACTACGTGCGCAACGCGGGGCCGGTGGGCATCGGCAATCTCGGGCCGGCCAACCGCGACAAGACCTACCCGGACCTCGGCGCCGGGCAACACATCGTCGCCGACAACGTCTTCGAGGGCAAGGTGTCGTACGGCGGGCGTGCCGGCGGGAACGCCGTCTGCACCTCCCGGGGCGCGACGCAGGTCATCGTGCGGAATAACCTGTTCATCAATTTCAATTCGTCGGGCGTGACGGCCTCGGGCGAAGCCATTTCCAGGGAGTATCCCGCCGCCAACACAACCATCACGGGCAACATCTTCGACATGACGTGCGTGGGGCAGAAACCGCTGCGCCGCACCGCGATCAACGTCAGCGCGAACGATACGATCATCGCCGACAACCAGATCTACGTCCGGGGCCAGTGCGATCCGCTGGCCTCCGGCATCCGGCTTCGGGAGCCGGCGCTGAACCTGATCGTTCACGACAATCTCATCCGCAACTGTGGCTTCGGCGTCGTCACCGAGCGGGGCCGGGCGCAAATCGGCGAGGTCGTTGACGCGCGCACCTTCCTGCGCGCCGACAGAGGGCCGATGAATCTGCCGCTGGAACGGTCGAGTCCATGGCAATATCGCGGCTGGGGCATCGCCTGGTTGGTCGAAAATAAACCGGCGGCCACATCGGTCATCGAGTCATTCGATCCGGAGACGCTGCAGTTCAAGCTCCGCGAGCCGCACGAAATGAAAGCCGGCGACCGTTTCGACGTCATCGCGCCTTCGCTGAACTGGAACATCCACGACAACACCATCACCGGCTGCCAGCAACCCGTCATGCTGACCAGTCACGGCAGCGACACGTCCTTCTTCCGCAACAACCTCATCGAGCGCGGCGGCGCCACCAACGCGACGCAAGCCATCGTGGTTACCGGCCGCTTCAAACTTGACGGCAATCACATCGCAGGATTCGACGGCAAATCAACGGACGCGCCTCACAAACCATGAAACCTTCATCAGTGTTCAAGGCGGCTTTTCTTGTGCTGCCGCACAGAATCTTCAGCCGGGTCGCCGGAGAGTCGGTGTATTCAGGCATGAACGCCATGGCTCGCGTGCTGGCCGTTGCCGTCCTGCTGGGAACGTGTGTCGCGGCCCGCTCGCAAACGCCCGGCGCGGGCGATGCCGGCTGGGAAGCGCTCGACCAGCGGCCCAATCCGGCGTGGTTCGATGAGGCGAAGATCGGCATTTTCATTCACTGGAGCGTGTTCTCGGTGCCGGCGGTGGCATGGGTTTACCCGGACAAGCCTTACGGCTACGGCGGGCATTCGTGCTGGTATGCCATGTATGTGGACCACATCCGGCCGCTGAAGAACCCGGAGGAGCAGGCCCGGTTCGAAGCCTTTCACCGCGCGAACTACGGCGACGTGCCGTTCAAGGCGCTGGCGCCGCTGTTCAAGGCCGAGGCGTTCGATGCGCGCCAGTGGGCCGCGCTCTTCAAGCGCGCGGGCGCGCGCTACGCGCTCCTGACGTCGAACTTTCACGACGGCTATTGCCTCTGGCCCAGTCCACAGAGTCCGGGCTGGAACTGCATGGATGTTGGCCCCAAGCGCGACCTGCTCGGCGAGTTCTCCACCGCCCTGCGCGAGGCGGGATTGCGCGCCGGTTTTTACTACTCGATCGGCGAGTTCAATCATCCGCTGTATCAGGCCGCGCGAAAACCCGGCGGCGACGTGAAGCCGTATGTGCGCGAGCATTTCCAGCCGCAGTTGCGCGAAGCCGTCCAACGTTACCGGCCATCAATCATCTACTTCGACGGCGAGTGGGAGTTTCCGCTCGATGCGTTCGAGATGCGCGGCTTTCTCGGCTGGCTTTACCGCGACTCGCCCTGCAAGGACGACGTGGTGGTCAACGACCGGTTTGGCCGCGGCTCGCGCGGCAAACACGGCGGCGTGTATTGTTCCGAGGCGGGCGTCCGCGAGAGCGGCACGGCGCACAAGTGGTGCGAAGACCGGCCGATCAGCCGCGGCAACTGGTCCTACAACCGGCTGGAGCGGCTGGAGGATTATCTGAGCGAGCGCGACATGATTCATCTGCTCGTGGAAACGGTGGCCCAGGGCGGCAACCTCCACCTCGATGTTTCGCCCTGCGCGGACGGCACGATCCCCATGCTGCAGCAGGAGCGTTTGGCGCAGATGGGCGACTGGCTGCGCGTCAACGGCGAGGCCATCTATGGCACGAAGCCGTGGATCGTTTCGCACGAAGGGCCGATGGTCGAGTCCGTCAACCCGCGGCTCGATGCGAAGTGGAAATGGACCGAGACGCGGCAGCGGCCGCTCGTCCACTACACGCGGAACGGAGACACCGTGTATGCCATCTGTCTGGCGTGGCCGGGGAATACGCTTCGGCTGGGCCTTCCCGTGCCGACGCCGCAAACCGAAGTGCGCCTGCTGGGTCATCCGCAGCCGTTGAAGTGGCATGCAGCCGAAAAAGGGATGGTGATTGAGATGCCTTTAGTTTCCCCTCTGGAGTTGCCCTGCCGCAATGCGTGGGCGTTCAAACTGACCGGCTTGAAAGCATCATGAAAACAGCCGTTTTCCTCCTTCTGGCTTGTTCGGTGCTGACGACGAGAGGTGACGAAGTGACATCTGACGTGGTGGTGTATGGCGCCACGGCGGGCGGCGTGACGGCGGCGGTGGCGGCGGCGCGGCAGGGCGCGAAGGTGGTGTTGATCGAGCCGGGCCATCATGTGGGCGGGATGCTTTCCGGCGGGCTGGGTCACTCGGACGTCGTCGGCCAACAGAATCTCATCGGCGGGTTGTGCCTGGAAGTCTATCAGCGCATCGCCAAACATTACGGCGAGAGCGACCCGAAGAAGGCGTTCGATTTCGAGCCGCACGTTGCCGAGCAGGTGCTTGACGGGTTGCTGCGCGAGACGGGCGTGCGCGTCGTGTTCGGCCAGCGCGTCGAATCGGTGACGAAGCGCGGCGCGAGCATCGTCGCGCTCAAGACGGACACCGGCGCGAGTTACGTGGCGCGTGTGTTTCTGGATGCGAGCTACGAGGGCGATCTCATGGCGAAGGCGCATGTGCGCTACGCCGTCGGCCGCGAAGGGCGCGCGCAATACGGCGAGTGGCTGGCGGGGCGGACGGAGTTGTTGCCGGGCCATCATCAGTTCAAGTACGCCGTCTCGCCGTGGCGTGACGGAAAACTGCTGCCGTTCATCACGCCGCAGGAGAAGCTCGCTCCCACAGGCGAAGGCGACGGCAAGTTCCAATCGTATTGTTTCCGACTCTGCCTGACCGACCGGCCGGAGAACCGGATTCCCATCGCCAAGCCCGACCACTACAACCCCGACGATTACGAATTGGCGCGGCGCTGCATCCAGTCCGGCGGCGGCGTCAGCCTGGGCATCGCGCGGGTGCCCAACGGCAAATGCGACGCTAACAGCGGCGGGCCGGTTTCCTCGAATCTCCTGGGCGCGTCGTGGGAATATCCCGAGGCCGGCCCGCAACGGCGGCGCGAGATTTGGGAGCAGCACCTGCGCTGGGCGCACGGCCTCGTGTGGTTCCTGCAAAACGATCCGGTCGTGCCGGAACAACAGCGCGCCAGGATGCGCCAGTGGGGATTGTGCAAGGACGAGTTCCAGGACACCGGCGGCTGGCCGCATCAGCTTTACATCCGCGAAGGCCGCCGGATGCTCGGCGAGTCGGTCGTCACGCAGCACGACCTCGAAGAGCATCGCACGAAGCCCGACAGCATCGGCATGGGCGGCTACAACATTGACATCCGCGAGGTGCAATGGGTGTCGGTGCGCACGTTTCTTTTTCCGAAGGCCGCCGACCGTGTTTACGTGGAAGGCTACGTCAGCCAGCCGGTGCAGCCGTGGCAGATTCCCTACAGCGCGCTGTTGCCGCGCCGGGCCGAGTGCGACAACCTGCTGGTGGCCGTGTGCCCCTCGATGAGCACGGTGGCCTACGCGTCGTTCCGGATGGAGCCGGGCTACATGATCGCCGGTCACGCCTCGGGCCTTGCCGCGGCGCTGGCCGGCAAAGACAACGTCGCCGTGCAGCAGGTCTCCGTCGCCAAGCTTCAGCGCCTGCTGCGCGAACAAGGGCAGGTTTTGGAAGTGGCCCCATGAGACGAACCGACAAGGAAATCGCCGACCGCCGGCAAATGGACGAGATCATCCGCGGCAGCCTCGTGTGCCGCGTGGCGGTGGCGAAGGACAACGCGCCGTATATCGTGCCGGTGTCATTCGGCTACGACGGCGCGGCGATCTACCTGCACACCGCGCCGGAGGGAAAGAAAATCGGGTGTTTCGAGGCGAACCCGCAGGTCTGTTTTGAATTCGAGCGCGATGTGGAACTGCGCCGCGACCCGCAGAACGCCTGCAAGTGGACGTTCAGCTTCGAGAGCGTGATCGGCTACGGCACGATCAGCGAATTGGTCGAGCCGGCGCAGAAGGAGCACGCGCTCAATGAAATCATGCGCCAGTATTCCGGCAGGGCGTGGCCGTTCGAAAGCGCGTCGGTGGCCAGGGTGCGCGTGTGGAAGATCACAATCACTTCGATGACTGGAAAATTCTCGAAGCCGAAGACCGCCGTCTGATGAACATCCGCCAGGCCATCACGAAGGAAGACATCGCCGCCGCGCGTGCGCTGTTCGAGGAGTATGCCGCGTGGCTGGGCGTGGACCTGTGCTTCCAGGGATTCGCCGCCGAGCTGGCCGGCCTGCCGGGACTTTACGCGCCGCCGCGCGGCCGGCTGCTGCTCGCGTGGACGGAGGCCCAGGCGGCGGGATGTGTCGCGTTGCGGCCGATGGGCGATTCGGTTTGCGAAATGAAACGGCTTTTTGTGAAGCCGGCGTTTCGCGGTCGCGGCGCGGGGCGGATGCTGGCGGAAACCGTCATCGCGGAAGCCCGCGCGACCGGCTACGCGAGCATGAGGCTGGACTCGCTGGCTTCACTGGCCGCGGCGACAAAACTCTACGAGTCACTGGGTTTCGTCCGCATCCCGGCTTACTACGCCACGCCGTTGCCCGACACGATCTTCATGGAGTTGCCACTGTAGCCGTGTCCCGCCCAGGCGGTGAACGCCACGGCGCGCAGTGACGATTTGACGAAGAAGCCCGCGCGAGCGAAGTTCACCGATGCGGACGCCATCGGTTGAATCCAGAAGGAAGCCATGAATCACGACAATCCCTACTCGTTTTCCCACAAGACACATCCTTCCATCATCCCCGCCGGGCTGACGCGGCGCGAACTGCTCGCCCGCGGCGCGGGCGCGATGGGCCTGTTGGCGCTCGGCGGCTGGCGGACGCTGCTGCTCGCCGGCGAAGCGCCGCCGCCCGCGCACCGGCCAAATCTCGCGAAGAACGCACCGAGCCTGCCCGTGGCGATCCAACGTTGCGAATCCTACGAGCCGGCGCTGGTCCGCCAGCGGCTCGATGCGGCGCTCGACGCAATCGGCGGCATCGGGCGGCTGGTTCAGGGCAAGACCGTGACGTTGAAGATCAACATGACCGGCCCGGCGCGCGAGGTGTGCGGCCTGCCGGCGTCGCGGACGTATCATATACATCCGAACGTCGTGGCGGCCCTCTGCGCCGCGCTGGAACGGGCCGGCGCGCGGCGCATCGCCATCGTCGAGGCGTGGTATCACCGCGAGCCGGCAGAGACGGTGCTGACCAACGCCGGCTGGGACCTCAAGGCGATCCAGGCCGCGGGCGGCCACAAGGTCGTCTTCGAGAACACGAAGAACCGCGGCAGTTGGGGCCGCTACAGCCGCGTGAAGGTGCCGTGGGGCGGCTATCTGTTCCCGGCGTTCGATCTCAACGGCTGGTATGACAAGACCGACGTATTCGTCTCGCTCGGCAAGATGAAGGACCACGCCACCGCCGGTGTGACGATGACGGTGAAAAACATCTTCGGCATCACGCCGACGGCGCTTTACGGCGAGGACGCGCCCAACGAGGACAGCGTCGAGGCCCGCGGCGGCCCGCTGCACGAAAACAAGCGCCCGCTGCCCGCCGGCGTGCCCGCGCAGCTCGGCGCGAATCCATCGAGCGATCCGGTCGTGCGCGTGCCGCGCATCGTCGCCGACCTGCTCGGCGCGCGGCCGGTGGACCTCGCGGTCATTGACGGCGTGACGACCATCCGGAACGGCGAGGGATTCTGGAACGAAGGCATCGAGGCGCTGTCGCCGAAGCTGCTCTTTGCGGGCCGCAACGCCGTCTGCACCGACGCTGTTTGCGCCGCCGCGATGGGCTACGATCCGACGGCGGGCCACGGCCGGTTTCCGTTTCCCGGTGAAAACCATTTGCTGTGGGCGGCGGAGGCCGGTATCGGCACGCACGACGCCAAGCGCATCGAGGTGGCTGGCGTGAGTATCAAGGACGCGCTCTGCCGCTTCCGCAAGCTGCCCGCGTAGGACAGCGGAGTTCACCGCAGAGGCGCAGAGGTCGCCGAGGCCGGCCAGAAGGGGCAGGCCTGTTCCGCTTTTCTACAGCGCGTTGAGCATCTTCATGAACTCGGCGAAGAACGGCGCGTAGTCGTGCCACGTGCCGCAGGAGATGACGTGGCCGGCCTTGACCACCGGTTGGTTCACGTAGGTGGCGCCGCCCTGCTCGGCGTCGAGCGCGCACTTGGCGACCGTGGTGACTTTGCAGCCGCGGATCACGCCGGCGGCGGTGGCGATCTCCACACCGTGGCAGGTGAAGCCAATGAGCTTCTTCGCCTCGCCGAAATGCTTCACGATGCGCATGAGGTCCTTGTCGTAGCGCAGATACTCCGGCGCGCGTCCGCCGGAAATGAAGATGGCGCAATATTCCTCCGGCTTCACGTCGCGGAAGGCGATCTCGGCCTTGATGTGGTAGGAGGGCTGCTCGCGCGTGATGTCCCACGGGATGGAGGCGTCGGGCGGGATCTCGTGCATGACTCCGTGGTAGAGGCGTGCTTCGGGGCCGGCCACGACAAGCTGGAAGCCGTCCTCGGGTATGCGGAAGAACGGATACAGCGTGTCCATCATTTCCGTGGCGTCGCCGATGGGCATCAACACCTTGCCGCGCCGGGGCCTTTCCCCCGCGACGGCAGCCGAAGCCGCGAGCACTCCGGGCGCGGCGATCCTGGCAATCATACTTCTGCGGCTGATCTCTTGTTCGCTCATTGCAATAATCTCCTGCGTCAATTCAGCGGGCGTCCAACGGCGCCCGCCATCCCGGCACAAACATATTCTGATACGTCATCCAACCGGTTGCAGTCTGCCAAGACGCGCGCCGCGCGTCGAGCAAGGTTTTTTATCTTCCGCGTGTGGTGGGCGCATCTCATGTTTTGGATAGCTCCCCTCCGGCCGCACCGAAGGTGCCAAAGTAAATCAGCCCAAGGCAAGCGAGTCCGCGAGCGCCGCCCTGGGATAGCCGCAGGCAATGAGGTGCGCCCTGAAGGGGCGCAGGCAAATCGCGGACGTGTCGTTACCGCCGCCCTTTCAGGGCGGCCGGGGCGCGCTGTTTCCACCCCGGGCGGCGCTCGCGGACTCGCTTGCCCTGGGCTGGATTACCGCTGCGCCTTCGGCGCGCTCGGAAAGCTCCAGAATACGCAGCAACAAAAACGTGGTTCAGACCCATTCACACACACGTTTCAAAAACTGAGATGCGCCCCGTGCGGTCGTCCGGGCCGGTCGCCGCCGCTCAATCCAGCCCGCGTTCGCGCAGATCGTCCTCGTTCAGGCCCAGGTAATGGCCGATTTCGTGGAGCAGGGTCGTGCGGACTTCGGCTTCGAGTTCCTCGCGGTCGGCGGCGATCTTCTCCAGATTCTTGCGGAACAGCAGGATGACGGTGGGCATGGGGTGGCTCTCGTAGTGCGTGTTGCCGGTGAACAGGCCCAGAATCTGCGGGCCGAGCGTCGGGTGTTCCAGCACAAACTCGCGCGACGGAAAATCGTCCACGATCACCGGCACGTCGCGGATGGCGTCGCGGAAATCGTCCGGCAGCTCCGCCAGTGTGCGCCGCGCGATGCCCTCGACATCCTTCGCCGAAATCGGCACCGGCAGCGGGAAATCATCCGGTTCCAGTTCGTGCGCGCGCTCAAACGCCCGCCGCGCCGCGGGTTCGTCGCCGAGTTTCTCAACCACCAGCCCGTAGTCCCACCAGATGCCGGGATCTTCGGTGTCGAGCTGGAGGCATTTTTCGTGGGCGAGCCTCGACTGGTCGTATTGGCCGCTTTCGTAGAGCACGTGCGCCTTCCAGCTCAACAGCTCGATGTCGCCGGGGGCGTCGCGCAACGCGGCGTCCAGCAGCGCCAGCGCCTTGGCGTCGTTGCCGAGGCGGAAGTGCGCCTTGGCGGCGAAATAGCGCGCGTCGCGCACGTCGTTGCGCTTGAGTTTGCGCCGGGCCAGGCCCTCGCAAATGGCGACGGTTTCCTCATGGCGTTCGAGCGCGTCGGTCAGCAGCGCGGCGCGGTTGATGGCGATGCCGGCGTTTTCCGGATCGAACTTCTGCGCGGTGTTCAGCGCCTGGAGCGCCTCGCGGTGGCGCTCCAACGCCCACAGGCTCAGGCCGAGTCCCTCGTGGCCTTCGGGCATTTCCGGCTCCAGCTCGATCTGTTTTTGATAAAGCTCCATGGCCTTCTCGAACTGGCCGGCGTCGTAGGCGGCGTCGGCGCGTTCAAGGTAGCCTGGTTCGCGCGGCATGATCATACGTCTTGCTCGTTTCTCATTTGTTTCTTAACGTGAGCTGTCAAACTTAGGACAATGATTTTACGACTGCAAGATGGGACATGCGGCGTGGGAGTGAAATACGATGAGTAATCCGACCCAGAGTTTCCGATTGTCGCTGGCGCCGGGTGCGTCAGTGGAACTGCCGGTGCTTTACGAAGACGACGCGCTGATGGCGGTGGACAAGCCGGGCGGGCTGATGGTTTCGCCCGACACGTTCGATCCCGGGAAGCCGAACCTCATGTCCGGCGTCCGGCGCGCGCTCGACACCGGCGCGGCGTGGGTGCGCGAACGCGGCCTGACCATGCTGGCCAACGTCCACCGGCTCGACGCCGACACCAGCGGCGTGTTGCTGCTGGCGAAGACGCACGAGGCGTTGAGCGCGCTGTCGGGGCAGTTCAACGACCGGACCGTCAGCAAGTCTTACGTGGCGCTGGTGGAAGGCGAGCCGGCGGAGGACGCGTTCGAGGTGGAACTGAAGATCGGCCCGCATCCGTCGCGGCCATGGGTGCAGATCGAGCAGCGGCACGGCGGCAAGCAGACCCTGACGAAGTTCCGCGTGCTGGAGCGGTTCCGGCTGCGGCCGATGCGCGGGCAGCGGGAGAGCCTGCCTTTCCTGAGCTGCTCGCTGGTCGGTTGCGAGCCGGAGACGGGGCGGACGCATCAGATTCGCGTGCATCTGCGGCACACGGGGCATCCGATTTTGTGCGACAAGGTTTACGGCGAGGGCGAACGAAGCGCGCTGTTCTTGTCGCAGCTCAAGCCCGGCTACAAATCGCACGAGGCGGCGGCGGAGCATCCCTTGCTGGGCCGGCTGGCGCTGCACGCGGAGCGGCTGACGGTGGCGCATCCCGTTACCGGCGCGCGCGTCGAATTTATCGCGCCGCTGCCGAAGGATTTTACGGTGGCGTTGAAGTATCTGCGGAAGTTCGCGGCGGCGTGATGCGTGGCGCGTAGTGCGTAGAGCGCAACTCTTGGTCGTGGTTCGTGAGAAGATCCTGGGCGGCGGGAATGGTTAACCCTTGGGTTGCATCACCGGCTGAATTTTTTGCAACCCACGAACCACGGGTCTCGAACCATGAGTTACGCAATACTCACACTGCACTACGCATTCCCGATAGCGGCGACACTGAAGTGAATGCCGGTGGCGCTTTCGCGTTCGAAGGTGAGCAGGGTGTAGCCCATGCGCAATCGGTCGCCCTGGCGCAAATCGGCTTCCGTGACCGGTTGGTCGTTGAGAAGCGAGCCATTGCTGGAACCCAGGTCGCGCGCGTGCAAGCCTCCGACCGTGGCAGAGAGTTCGAGATGACGGCGCGACATGCTGGCGTCCGCAATCAGGATGTCGGCCGGCTCTTCACGTCCGATGACGAGCGGTTTGGTCATCAAGAACACGCGCTCTTTCGGTTCGTCGGGAAACCGGATCCACAACGCCATCATGGCCGGCGGCTTGCCGGCGGCTTGCCGTGCGGCATTTCGCTCGTCGTTGGCCGGCGGCTTCGGGGTCGCGGCGTGGCCGTCTTCCGCCGCGCGGGCTTGCAACGGCGGACTGCCCGGCGACGCCGACGGCTGGATTTCGGTTTTCACCGAGAACCGCTCCAGCAGCGGCGCGATGGCCGCCCAGCGTTTGGCGGGGTTCTTGACCAGTGCCGCGTTGATCAGTGCCTCCAGATCCGGCTGCGCGTCGGGGCAGAACAACCCCAGCGGCGGCGGTGTCGCCGTCTGGTGCGCCGTCGCCCATTCCTCGTAGGTGTCGGCGGTGAACGGCGAGCGGCCCGCCAGCAGTTCGTACAGCATGATGCCCAGGTTGTAAAAATCCGCCGCCGGCTCGCCGCGTTCGCCGGAAAAGATTTCCGGCGCGCCGTAGCGCGGCGAGATGGCCACGCCGCCGAGGTCCACCGTGGGACCGCTGACCGGCACGGCGATGCCGAAGTCCATGAGTTTCATCACGCCGTCGTCGCGCACCATGATGTTGTCCGGTTTCACGTCGCGGTGGATGACGCCGCGGGCGTGCGCGGCGCGCAACGCCTGCGTTATGCTGCAGGCGATGTTCCACACGTCGTCCGGAGGAAATTTGCCGCGGCGATCCACCTGCTCGCGCAGGCTGCAGCCCTGCACGTATTCCAACACGAGGAACATCGTGCCGTAAATTTCGATGGTCTCGTAAAGCGAGACGATGTTCTCGTGCCGAAGACCGGTCATCACCGCGGCTTCCTGGCGGAATTGTTCCAGAAAGCCGGGTCGCGTCACCAGCGAGTGCGGCAGCATCTTCAGCGCCACCACGCGGCCGTCCGGTTGGTCCGGCGAGCCGCTGTGGCTCACGGCGCGATAGACCCACGCCATGCCGCCTTCGCCGATTGGCTCGAGGACGGTGTAGGAGCCGATGCGCCGGGCGAGCACGTCGCTGCCCGACCAGCTCAAGCGGTGCGCCACCAGGCGCGTGAGGACCAGTTTCAGCACGGGCATCTGGTCGCAGAGCGCGTTGAAATCCACCGCGGACAGCCGGTCCAGCTTGCAGTCGGTGACGGCGATCACATCCGCGTTGCGCGGTTCGAGGTTGAGCAGCGCCATTTCGCCAATGACGTGGCCGGGGCCGAGCCGCGCCAGCACCTCGCCCCCGCCGCCCGCCGCCGGGGGCGGGGAGGCGACTTCCACCTCGCCGGCGCGGACGACGTAGAGGCAGTCGCCCGGTTCGCCGGCGCGAATGAGAGTTCCGCCGGTCTTGACGGACAACGGTGTGAGTTTGGATCGGAGCAACGTTGCTTGTTCGGTGGAAAAACCTTGCAGCAGGTCGAACGGCGCCGGTGGCGCGGCGCACGGACCATCGGTCGTCTCCTTTGGCGTTCGCATAGCCATGCTTCCATCGTTCCCGCTATTTCCCGGTCGGCGACGAGGCCCGCCGCGCCGGAAACCGCCGTGCCTAGAACTTGTCGCTCTTGTCCAGCTTGTCTATCGCCTTCAGCTTCTCTTTGAATCGCTTGTCCTGTTCCGGGCTGTAACCCTGCCCGTCCTGCAGCGGCAAGCCGTGCAGATCCTTGCTCTTTTGAATATAGCCCCACGTGTAACGCTGCGCTTCCTCAATAGTGCGGATGATTTTCGGCCGCAGGAAAAACACCAGTTCGGTTTTCTGGTCAGTCCAAGTCGTCGTCTTGAAGAGGTAGCCGAGCAGCGGAATATCGCCGAGCACCGGCACCTTGGACTCTTGTTGCTGGCGGCCGTTGGTGGTCAGTCCGCCCATGATGATAATCTGCCCGTCTTTGCAGGTCACCGCCGCCGCTTCGGCTTCGCGGCGGCTCAGGATGGGCACTTGATTGCCATTGATGATGGTATAGGACTTGACGGCATCCACCGTCTGATAGATGTAAAACGTGACGACGCCGTCGGGGCTGATCAGCGGGGTGACCTGGAGACCGACGCCGATGTCCACGTTCTCGTAGTTGTTGAGCACGTTGCCGAGGGCGCTGTTCTGCGAGGAGGTGACGATGGGATCCGACTCGCCGACGAAAATGCGCGCGGCCTGGTTGTTGGAGGTGTAGAGATGCGGCGTCTGGAGCACCCTGAACTTGTTGTCCGCGGCCAACGCCGTGATGACGGCGCGCAGATCGTCTCCGAAGAAACGCGCGAAGTAAGTCAACCCGCCCGTCAGACCCGCCGGCAGCATTTCCGGCGAGGTGAGCGTCGAGGGGCTAATCAGTGAGGAAATCGCCGCGGCGGATGTGTTCGTGACGTTGCTGTTCGCGGGCTGGCCGAGGGTTGTCGTGGCCGTCGGGCCAGACGGGTTCGAGATAACGCCACCGCCGCCCACGCCACCACTGCCCATCCCTTTTTGGAAATAGTTGATCCCGAACGTCGCGCTGTTGTCCATGGTCACCTCGGCCACAACGACGTCAATCGCCACCTGCGGCGGGAAGACGTCCAGTTGCTTGATGACATCGGCCAGCGATTGCAGGTCCTGTTCCGGCGCGAAAGCAACCAGCGCATTGTTCCGTATGTCGGGAATGATCTCGATCATTTGCGGAATCATGCCCGTGCTGCCGGCTCCCACGCCCGCGGCTCCTGTGCCGTAGGGCGTCGTTGGCCGGGTGCCGGCGGTGCCAGTGCGCCCGGTGGTGGAGGAACCGAGGGTGCCGGTGCGCGAGGCGCCTGAAGAACGGGAACTGCCGCCCATGCTGCGGGTGCTGCTGCTGCTGCCGCCCATGCCGGTGTTGCGGCCGGTGGTGCTGTTTGCACCCGTGCGGCTCTGGTAAGGCGCTCCGGTGCCACCAGCCCGGCCGCCGCCGACGGACATCGGCTCGGCGCCCTGCATCAACTGGTAGAGCGTGGTGGCCATATCAGTGGCATCGGCGTAATTGAGGAAGAAGACGCGCGTCTTGAAATCTTGGTTGGTCTTCACGTCGAGCGCTTTGATGATTTTCTCGAAGAACTGGAAGTTGGTCTCCTGCGTGATGAGAATGATGGCGTTGGTGCGCGGGTCGTAGCTGGTCAGCACGCGGCCCATGATGACGGTTTCTTCGATGGAGGCGACGCTGGGCCGGCTGCGGCCGAGGGCCGCGGCTGCCGCGCCGGAGGCGCCGCCGTAGCCCGACGTCGGCATCCCCGACTGGCCCGGCATGGCGGAACCCTGGTCGGCGGCAATCAGTTGCTGAAGGATCGTGGACACGGAGAGCGCGTCCGCGTTTTCCAGAACATAGACCCGCGTTTCCATCTTCGTCTCGCTGGTGGTGTCCATGTATTCGACGATTTGTTTCAGCCGCGAGACGTTCAGCGCCGTGTCAATCAACAGCAGCGCGCTGGAGCGCGGCAATGGAATGATCTGGCCGTAGGAATGCATGAACACGCGGCCCGACGCGCCGCCGCCGGCCGCGTTCGCGGGAACCGGAGCGCCGGTCGTGCCGCCGCCGCCGCCCAGCGCGCGCGCCACGTCCGTGGGATCGAGAAACTTGACGCGCACGACCTGCGCCACCAGCCGGTCGAACTGCTGCGTCTTCGCGTCTTCGGTGAAAACCGGCAGGCCTTCCTGCGGCCCGTAGGGCGACGGCACCACTTTGAAGAACTTTTCGCCCATGGGGACGATGGCATAGCCGTTGACGAGCAGCACGCTCTCCAGCGCTCCGATGGCCTCCTCAACGCTCAATGGACCGGCGGAACGGAAGCTGATCATGCCGGTGATGCCTTGTTGCATGATGGCGCTGCGATGCGTCAGTTCGCCGTATTTGGCCAGCACCTGCTGGATGTCGGCGTTCATCCAATCGAACTCAATCGGTTCGTTGCCGACAAGCGTGTTCTGTTGAAAAGTCTGCGTCCCGTTGGCGGCGGCGACGGTGTTGGTGTTGGCGCCGGCGTTGGTCGCGCGCGCCAGCGCGGGCGGCAAAGCGGATGGGGCGGGGGGCGGACCAGCCGGTGGCATGGCAGCGCCCGGAGCGCTGGCGGCGGCGGGCGGCGGCGCGGATACCGGCGCGGCCGTTTGCGGAGCGCCGGCGATGACGACCGTGTTGCTGCCGTCGGGCGTCCGCCTCAGCAGATCGCTGGCGCGAATGCGGACCGCCGCCTTGGCGGGTTCCGGCCCCGGCGTCTGTTGCGCGCTCGCGCTCGCGGCGCACAGGAACGCCAACGCTATGAACAACCCTGTTTTCATCGTTGAACTTCTTTCTTCATTGACCGGGCAACGCGGGCGGAGGTTACCGGATGGCATCGCGGCTTCCAAGCGCGTTGTTTTGTTTTTTGTTCTTTCTGTTTGTGCGGGCGACGCCGGGCTATTCCTGAGCGTTGGCCTTCTCCAGCATCTGGATGTAATTCTGCAGCCGCTGCCTGGCGGCCGGGTCCGTCGTGGTCTGCAACGTCTGTTGCAACCGGCTGATGGTTTGTTGCCGTTGTTGTTTGCGCGCCGCCAATCGGCTCGCGGCGTCGGTGGCGGCGGACGTGGCTGCGGCCGGCGCGGTGCCGGGGCGCATGTTGGGAGCCGTGCCCGGCGGCGGCGGCAGGGGCGCCACGCCGGGCCTCGGTGCCGCCTGCATGCCCGGTGGCGTCGGGACTCCGGGCATGCCCGGAACGCCGGGTTTGCCAGCCGCAGGCGGGGGCATCGCTTCGCTTTCGTATTCGAGCCGGCCTTCCTCGTCGCCTTTTTTCAGCAACACGGCGCGGCCTTGCAGGTCAAAGCCGACCACCTTGATGTCCGTGTCGGCGATGGTGTCACCGACGCGAACGAAAAGTTTTTTGTCCGGATCGCTGCGGTCTTCGATGCTGGCCTGGATGTCGTCCCCTCGCTTGTAGAAGCCGGTCACCCGCAGGCTGCCGGCGAACGTGGGGCCGACCTCGGACGCGCCGCTGACACCGCCGATCTCGGAGGACGGAACGAAGAGTGAATGATCAACCAGGTTGGTATAGGGCTGGAAGGCTGGATCGGTCCGAAGCGACTCAATGAGTGAGACTGTGTTTGTGGCAGGCGGCGGCGGCGCCGTTTGGTTGATCGCGTTGGTCGGCGACAGCGCGGCAGTGGTTGCGCTGGTCTGAACCGGCGCGACAGGCGCGGCAACGGACGGCGGCGCGACGGCCGCCGGGTTGGTCTGGGCCGGCGCGACCGATGCCAACACCCCGGCCAGTCCGGCGCCAGCGGCGGCCAGCCACCGCGCCGCGGCTTTGCGCCGCCGTTGATGTTTCGCCGTGTCAAACCTGTTCATCATGCACACCACTCACGGTTTATCCTGTCGCTCCGGCGCGGGCGTGTCCACGGGATTCTTCCGCGCCGCCGCGGCTTCATTGCCGCTCAGGTAGTAAGTGACGACGGTCATGTCGCCGGCCAGTTGCGTCGGGTCCTTGGATTCGGCGCGCAACCGCAGCGTCGTCACGCGGTAAATCTCCGGCTGTTTGCTCAGCGCATACAAAAACTGGATCAGTCCCGGCCAGCGGCCCTGGAAAGTGAACGCCGCCGATTTCTCGGTATAACGCTCGCGGTTCACGGGCGCTGACGGCGCGCGCTGGTTGAAGGTGAAGCCCAACTGATTGCCGACATCCTCGACGCGCGGGATGATGTCGCCGGTGGTCTGGCCGGGGCTGCTTTGGCGCAGGCGCGCGAGCAACTCGCGGTGCTGGGCCTGCCACTGCGGTTCCATCGCCATCACCGTCTGATAGCCCTTGATCAGCATCTGGGTTTGGGAATATTTCTCGTGCGTCTCCCGCCACGCGTCCAGGGCCGGCCCGGCGGCGAACCAGTTCAGGCACACGAAGAGCACCGCGCCGGAGGCGTAAACCAGAGTTTTTTCCCGTTGAGAAAGCGCCATTATTTTTCCGTGTTCGTAGGTTATCGCTGCCGGCGATGTCCGCCCGGCGTCTCGTGTTTCGGCGGCTTCTTGATTTTGCACTGGATGGTGAACCGCACCACCACGTTGCCGGCCACTTTTTGGTTGGTCAGCGGCGAGAGCGCCGTGCCGCCGGGAAAGAACGGCGACTTTTGCAGCTTCGCATCGAAATCGCTGATGGTGGACGGCGTCGCAGCATACCCGCTGAGCGACACCTGCTCGCCGTCGGTGAAATGGAATTCCGTCAGGCAGAGCGCGTCCGGTTTCAGCTTCTGCAATTCCGCGAGAATCTCCAGTGGCACACTGCGGTTGCTGACGTATTCCTTCAACACGTTCAAGTCGACCTGCAACGCGGAGGCGCGGTCATAGGCCGGCTTCAGGCTCTCGGCTTCATCCTCCAGGACGCCGAGCCGGTTGTATTGATAAATGAACCCGCCCACGCCGCCGGCGATCACCAACGCGTAGAGCACCGCCCCCGCAATGGCCGCCAGTTGGATCTGGCGCCTGCGCGAGAGGCGTCGCCGCTCCACAAAATACTCGGCGGGCACGAGATTCATCCGCGCGCGACCCGAGGCGGCCCGCACGCAGAGGCCGACCGCGCCGAGGCCGGCGCGCTGCCGGTCGCCCAATTCGAGCGGCTCACATTTCGATCCAAGCCGGTCGGCCAGGGCGGCGGCAAAGGCCTTCAGGTTGAGCGCATCGCCGGGCGTGCCGGCGGCGGAACGTTGCAGCACACGCACCACCGGCCAGACCGCGTCGGGCTGCGACGCCTGCACGGCGGTCTGCGCCAGGTGCAACGCGCTGCCGATTTGCGCGGCCGCCTCCGCCACCGACGTCTCGCCTCCCAGGGGCACCGACATGATGGAATGCGGCTGGCCACCGTGCGCCAGCAACAACGTTGCGCTGTCGCCTTCCAACGCCACCAGTGCCAGGCCGTCCAGTTCCTCCTCGCGCAACGCTTTTTCGTGCCGGAGGAACTCCAGCAGCGCCAGCGCGTCGAGGTCGAGTTTCTCGACGACGAAACCCGCCTGGCGGAGTTGATCGAGCCGCTCCACCACCGCGTCGCGTCGCGCGATGGCGACCAGCAGGTCCGTTTGCTTCTCGGCCTTGCGGATGATCTCGAAGCCAAACACAACCTGCTCGGTCGGCAGCGGCGAGAGGTTTTCCAGTTGCATCTCCAGCATCGGCTGCAGTTCGGTTTCGGCGGCGGTCGGCAGCGTGACGAGCCGGCAAAACACGTCGGCCGAACGCAAGCCGGCGGACACGGCCATGGCGCGCGCCCCGGATTGCCGGAACGGTTTCAACTTCTCAGTCACCCAGTCCGGGCCTGCCGGCGCGGTCTTGGCGCCCTCGGCGGGCGTCGCGGGCGCGGCGATCGTCTCGCACCGCACGACGCGCAAGTGGCCGCCGTCGAGCGCGACTTCGGCCGCTTCAAGTCCCCCGGCGCTGAACGCGATGCCAAGATGGTGTTGGGTTTTCGATTTCATCGGCGCGTGTCAGGGCGGAGTCAACTCGTTCCAACTGATTGTGGTGAAGGCGCCGCCGGTGTCGCGGAAGACGGTGGTGACAATCATCCGGCGGACGCTGCCGACGGCGCCGGTGGAATAGATGGTGAAGAAGGCGCTCGCCGCCCCGAAGTGGTTTCCCAGCCCCCGCACCTGGGTGCCCGAGAGGTTCCAAACGGTGCTGACCGCGCCCGCGTCCTGGAACGGCTTGTCGTCGTCGGTGCCATCCACGCCGTCGTCGCCCTGGCGGTAGCGGATGAGTTGCTCGGCCATTTGGGCGGTGATGCCGGGCACGCATTGCAGCACCTGGCTGGAGGCGGTGTTCACATTGATCTTTATAAAGGGCACGGTGGTCAGGAACTGCGCGATGCCGGTGTAGTTCGCCTCGCCCGACGATTGCGCCTGATGACCGTAAAAAATGTCGGGAGTCATGCCGCGAACCAGCAACAGCTCTTCGATCCGATCCAGCGAGGCGTTCTTGCAATGATACGGCCCGCCCTGGTCGGACGACAGCGCCATGTAGTAATCGTCTTCGGCTCCATTCATCTTGGTCGAGCTGTCTTTGTCTATCCAGTCGCCGATGGAGTCAACAATGATGTTCACGGTATCCGTGTCCACGCCGCTGAGCTGCAACAGCGTCTTCCACTGGTCCGGCGTCATGACGTTGGCGTTCAGCTTGGACTGCTCGTCCACCACTTGCACGGTAAAAGTGCCGTCCTCCGGGTTGTCGGTCAGGGCGTGACCGATCAGGTCCGGATTGTTGTGCCACGGCTCCGAATAGTAATCGGCGCCGGTCGTGGAAAACTGGCGGATCGAACCGTCGGCGCTGTTGATCTGGCCGATCTTGTTGACCTTCGCCGCCAGCAGCGCCTTTTCGAACTCGATGCCCGCCAAGGCCAGCGCCTTCGCCCTCAACTCGCGGTCGTGGTAGCTCGTGAGCTTCGTCTCGATCTGCATGGTAAACGCAAACGTGCTGACCATCAGCGACAAAAGCAGGACGACCCAGAGCACGACGATCAGAATCGCGCCGCGCCGCTCTCCCGCGTCCCGCTGAAGTTTGAAGCCACCGCTGTTCATGATTTCATTTTAACTACCGCTGCTGCCAGTGCTGCCACTGCTGCCAGTGTTTGTTGTGGACCGGCTGGTCCGGTTTGTCGTGGTGCTGCTGCCGGCTCCTCTCGGCACCGCGCCGATTTGAGCGGCGCCGGTGCACGGAATGTCAATGATCTTCACCAGCGACACATCGCCCTGGGTGGGATTGGAGCTGGCCATGGTGATGGTCAGTTCCAGCGCCGGCGGCATCGTGGCGGTGCCGTCCCACGTGTCCAGCCACTGGTCGTTGGGCTGGTCGTAGTAGCGCAGGTTGAAGCTCTTCACCCAGTTGGCGAGCCGGATGGTCTGCCCGGCGTTGTCCAGGTCGAATGCCAGAAAATTTTTCACCCGTGCCATCAACGCCATTTTGCTTGGGTCGTCCGGGTCCGGCTCCAGCGAGAACTGGATGCGTTGCGGCACGCCGCCGGATTGCGGCAGCCCGCCAATCGCCGGCACGTCGGTGGCGACGAAACTGACGGAATCGGCGTCGGCGTTGTCCTGGGTGTCCCACACATACCAGGTGGCGTTGATCTGCGAAAAGAACGCGGTGCGGAACGAGCGCGACAGGATGTCCATCAGCGCGCGCTGGCGCTGGAGATTTTCCGTCAGGTCGCGGCTGCGTTTCAACGCGGCCAGGCCGGTGTTCCACGTCAACAGGACCGCCGCCATGATGCTCGCCATGATCGCCGTCGCCAGCAGCAGCTCGATCAGCGTGAAGCCGCGCCGGCGGCGTGAAGATGGAGTGTTGGGGTGGCGGAAAAACCTTTGCGCCCGGAGTTTCCACCACTCCAGTACTTCATTACTCCAACACTCCATTCCGCCTCCGCTCATCAGCTTCCTCCTCCCATCGGGCTGGTACCGGAACTGGGGCCGAGCGCGTTGCCCGTGGAGTTGGAGGCCGCGCTCGGATTGAAAAGAAGCGAGTTCAGCGTCACGTCGTAGTCGCGGTTCCGCTCGCGCCATTTGATGATGAGTGTTTGCCGGTAAAGCGCGTTCAGCCCGCTGTCGTCTTCGACGATCTCGCGCTGCCATTGGAAATTCGGGAAGTTGGCGTCGAAGTCGCCGGTGGTGACACCCATCGTGAAATTGGTCGGGTTGCTGAACTCCAGCAGCTTCATTTCCGCCAGGTCGTGCGCGGTCGTGTAGTTGCTCGCCTTCTTGGCCGCGTCGGTGCATCGGCCAATGGCCATCGCGATGGTGAACAGTGCCGTGCCGACGATGGCCACCGCCAGCATCACTTCCAGCAGCGTGAAGGCAGCGCGTGAAGCGTGGAGCGTGAAGCGTGAAGCGCGGCTCATCGTATCATCTCGTTTGCGCATCGGGCATCAGTTTCGACAGTGATGTCAGCGGGTCCACTTCGATGCCGGTCTTGTCATCGCCGGACCCGCCCAGGAGGATGGCGCCGCCCTGGCAGGCGCCGTTGGGATAAAACGAAATGGAGGCGACGCCGCTGGCGCTGACCGTGCCGTCCATCGCTTCCAGTTGCACCAGCCGCACCGGCGGGACCATCTCGTGGCGGGTGGTGTTGGGCAACGCGAGGATGACGGCGTTGGTGGAAAGATCGTTGGTGGACGAGCCGATGTCGGGCATGTTGCCATCGGTGAAGGCCAGGGCGTTGGTGCTGAGGTCCAACACCTGCTGCACCCAATTGGTTTGGACGGTGTCCGGCATTTCGATCCAGTAAGTCTGCTGCGAAAAATCCAGGTTCAACATCATCGCGTGCTGGCGGACGATGGCCTGATAACGCGCGTGTTGGATGGTGGAGCGCAGCGTGCTCGTCTCGCTCCGCAGGATTTCGCCGCGATACGTCCGCAAAAACGACGGCATCCCCACGCCCACCGCCAGCACGATGATAAAAATCACCGCCATTGTTTCGATCAGGGTGAAGCCGGAACGCGGGCCGCGACGCGTGATGCGGGATGAACGGCGCAAAGCCGGGGATGAACGCAGCGTCAGGAAACCCTTCCCTCGCGCGCGATGTGCCGGCTGTCGCCGTCCGCTTGTCCCCGCTTCACTCATCACGTTTCACTCATCAAGTTGTTCACCGCCAGCTCACGATGTCGTCGTCGGTGTTCGCGCGGCCGTCAGGCCCCATGCTGTAGAGGTCGAAGCCTTCGGGGTCGGGATTCTGCTGCGGCGGGCAGACGTAAATGTAGTCATGGCCCCACGGATCGGGCTTGATCACCGCCGGGTCCAGGTAGGGGCCGTGCCACTTCGACGGCACCGGCTCGCTGTTGGGCGGCGAGAGCAACGCCCGCAGGCCCTGCTCGGTGGAGGGGTAAATGCCGCTGTCGAGGCTGTAGTTTTGCAGCGCCATCTTGTAGGCGCTGATCTGGTTCTGCGCCTGGGTGATGAACGCCTTTTTCCGCTGCGGGCCGATGTTGACAACCACCGTGCCCACGAGCAGGGCGATGATCGCGACGACAAGCATGATTTCGATGAGGGTGAAGCCCGAGTGTTTGTTCAATCGCAGTTTCATTTCTGTTTTCTCCTTTTTACCGATTCAATCCCGACGTAATGCTCATGACGGCGCTGAGCACGCTGAACACGATGAAGCCGACGACCAGCGCGATCATCACAATGACCGCCGGCTCCAACAAGGTGGTGTAACGTTTGACATCCTGCGTCAACTCTTGTTCATACAAAGTAGCGACGTTGTTGAGCGCCGTCGGCATGTCGCCGGTGGCCTCGCCGATCGCCATCATGTCAATCAGCAACGGCGGAAAAATCTGGCCCGCCGCCAGCGGCGCGGAAATGGTGGTGCCGTCGGTGACGCGCTCGCGGGCCTTGGCGATCTCGCGGGCGATGACGAGATTGGTCATCGTGTCCTCGGCAATCTTGAGCGCGGTGAGCACGGGCACGCCGTTGCCCAGCAGCGTGGCCAGCGTGCGGCTGAATTGCGCGAAGAACGCCGCCTTGATCGTGTTGCCGACCAGCGGAAAGCCCAGTTTCCACCGGTCCAGCATCAGCCGGCCTTCGATGGTGCGCATGGTGCGTTTGTAAGCCGTCACGATGCCGGCGACGACCAGCGCGACGCCGATCACGAACCACGGGTTGCCGGCCATGTTGCCGGCGCCGATCAACATGCGCGTGGGCAACGGCAGCGTCGTGCCGAGATCCTGAAACATCGCCGTGAACTTCGGCAGCAGGAACACCATGAACACGAACACGACGCCGATGCCGACGGTGAGCACGATGGCCGGATAGAGCAGCGCGGAGGTGACTTTCTCGCGGATGTCCGCGAGCCGCTCGTAGTGCTCGGTCAGCCGCTTGAGCACGTCCGGCAGCGTGCCGCTCTGCTCGCCGGCGCGGATCATGTTGGTGTAGAAGCGGGTGAAGATTTTCGGGTGCCGCGCCAGCGCGTCGGAGAGGTTGGAGCCTTGCAGGAGCTCCTCGCCGATCTGCTCCAGAATCGGCCCGAACGCCTTCTTCTGCTGCTGGCGCGTGAGGCTTTCCAGCGCCTGTTTCAGGCTCATGCCGCTCTTGAGGAGATTGGCCAGTTGCAGCGTGAACAACATCACCTGCCGGGAACTGACGCGGACTTTTTTCGCTGCGGGCGCTCCCGGCTTGGCCGCCGTCGCGGCGGGCGGCGCGCCGGCCTTCGGTTTGGACGGACCCGTGTCAGCGCTTTTCTTCTGCGCCGCGTCCACCGCGATGGGGAAATACCCCTGCGCGGCCAGTTGCGAGAGCGCCGCCTTGCGGTCCGGCGCGGTCAGCAGGCCGCTGACCGATTCGCCGCTCTTGTTGCGCGCACTGTAGGAGAAGTCTGGCATCGGGAGAATTTTTTCCGCGAGGCGTTATTCGTCCCCGTAGGCTTCGTCTTCCTGCGTGATGCGGAGCACTTCCTCGAGCGATGTGACGCCCAGCGCCGCCTTGCGCATCCCGTCGTCGCGCAGCGTCCGCATGCCGTGCGCGACCGCCATCTTTTTCAGTTCCGCCGCGGGACGCCGGTCCACGACCAGCGGCCGGAGCCCCTCGCTCATCAGCATGATCTCGTAAATGGCGGTCCGGCCCTGGTAGCCGGTGCGGCGGCATTCCTCGCAGCCGACGCCGCGATAGAACCTCGTCTGCCGGTATTTTTCGTTCTCGCCGCCGAGTCGATCCATCATGTCCTCGCTCGGCTTGTCCTCGGCCTTGCAGACGGGGCAAAGCGTGCGCAACAACCGCTGGGCGACGATGGCCTCCACTGACGAGGTGATGAGGAACGGCTCGATGCCCATGTCAATCAGCCGCGTGAAACCGCTCGGCGCGTCGTTGGTGTGGAGCGTGGCGAAAACGAGGTGGCCTGTCAGCGACGCGCGCACGGCGATCTCGGCTGTCTCCAGGTCGCGCACCTCGCCGATCATAATCACGTCCGGGTCCTGGCGGAGCAGGTGGCGCAAGCCGCGCGCGAAGGTCAGCTCGATGTCCGGCCGCACCTGCATCTGGATGATGCCGGTGAGCTGGTTTTCCACCGGGTCCTCGACGGTCATGATGCGCTGGTCAATCGTATTGATCGAGCTGAGGCAGGCGTAGAGCGTGGTGCTCTTGCCGCTGCCGGTCGGGCCGGTGACCAGGATGATGCCGTGTGGGCGTTCGATCAGGCGGCGGAAAATCTTCTCGTCCTCGGCGGCCATGCCGAGTTTGTCCAGGCCGAGGAGCATCGTGCTGCGGCTGAGCAACCGGAGGCTGACGCTCTCGCCGTGGATGCTCGGAATGGTGGAAACGCGGATGTCCACTTCTTCGCCGCCGACGCGGAGGTTGATCGCGCCGTCCTGCGGCAGCCGCTTTTCGGCGATGTCCATGTTGGCCATGACCTTCACGCGGCTGATGATGGACGCCTGAAACCGTTTCAGCACCGCCGGCACGGGCACCTGCACCAGCACGCCGTCAATGCGGTAGCGGATGCGCAGGTCATCCTCCATCGGTTCGATGTGAATGTCCGTGGCGCGGTCGCGCTTGGCCTCGGCGACGATCTGGTTGACGAACTTCACCACGCTGGCTTCCTGCGAGGCTTCGTCAATGTCGCCGATGTTGATCCGCTCGTTGGCGGGGATGTCAATGACGCTGCCGGCGGCGAGCATCTGGTCGAGCGTGTCGGCACCGACGCCGTAGTAGCGTTTTTGCGCCTTCTCGATCTCTTCGCGGGTGGCCAGCGCCAGTTCGACGCGCAGGCCGGTGAGCCAGCTGATGGCGCTGCGGGCGGCTTCGTTGAACGGGTCGCTGGTGGCCACGCAGAGCGTGCCGTTCTCGGCCTTGATCGGCACGACCATGTGCTGGAAGACGACCTTGGGTTGCAGCTTGGAGGTGACGGCGCGGTCCAGTTCCATGTCCGCTAGCCGGACAAACGACAGGCCCAGCCGCGCGCCGATCGCGCGCAGCAACGGCTCTTCTTTCACCTTGTGCGTGGCGACGATGATCTCGACGAGCGATTTGCCCGGCTGTTGCTGGCGCTCGGCGAAAATAGCGTCCAGCTCCTCCAGCGTGAGCGGCGCCAGCGACTGGAGCAGTTCGCGCAAGTTCAGCGCGGCAGGTTTGGTCGCAATCTTATCCACAGCAACAACTCACATTATAGCCAGATCGAAAACCCGGGTCAAAGTGATACCACAAACCAGCGCCGCTTTCCCGAAAAGTTTTCACCGCCAACGCCGCGGACGGTCACTTCGCCGGCGCGGCAGCCGGCGGCTTCGCGGCCGGCACCGCGGGAGCAGCGGGCGTGGCCGGCAACAAGACCGACGGGATCGTTGTCGCGCCGCTGCTGGGCGGCGGCGGTGGCGCCAGCGACTCGCCGCGCGCCCGGGCTTCGCGATCCAGGACGGTGATGCGGCCGCGCGCGCGCCCGGCCCACGCGCTGTTGGGCTGGGCTGCGATGAGGTCTTCGTAATTCTGGCGAGCCCGCTTCCATTGCTGCGTGGCCTCCAGGCAACGGGCGACGGCGAAGCGGGCGTCGAGAACATGCGAATTGTTGGGCGTCTCCACCGCGCGCTGGTAGAGGTTGATCGCCGCGGTGTAATCGCCCTGGCTCTCGCGCGCCGCGCCTTTGCCGTAGAGCGCCGGGCCGAGCATCGGATGCTTCGGGTATTCGTCCACGAACCGCTGGTAGGTTTTCTCCGCGTCAGCGTATTTGCCGTCCTGGTATTGATGGTCCGCCAGCAACAACAGCGCATACGCGCCGACGTTCTCGCCGCGGAACTGGCTGGCCACCGCCGCGAGGTCCTTGGCGTCCTGCGCACCGGCCAGCGCGCGGCCTTGCTGCGCGCGTTTCTGCTCCAGCCACCAATCCCCGGCCAGATACACGCTCACGCCGGCCACGAGAATGCAGGCGGCGGCGATGATCGCCTTCTTGTTCTTGTCCCAAAAATCCAGAAGCTGGAGGTCCAGCGGCAACTCCTCCGGCGTGGCGGGCGCATCCGGCGCCGGCGCGGGTTTGCCGTTGGCGGGCCTGATCTTGTCGTTAGGTTTGTCGGCGTTAGGCTTCATCGCTTGTTCCACGAAAAGGGGCCGGATGATTCGCCACTACGGCGCGAAACGCAAGAGGGAAATGAAGGCCCACGCGCGGCTTGACTCCGGCGGGCGCAGGATTTATCACTCGGCGCAACCAACAAAGGAGCTACCATGGACACCAACATCAATTCCACCAGTCGGCGGCAGTTTTTGAAAACCTCCAGCGCGGCGGTCGTCACCGGCGCGATGGCGGCGCCATTCATCCTTTCCAGCGACGCCCGCGCAGCGGGCAGCAGCGAGAAGCTCAAGATCGGCTTCATCGGCTGCGGCGGGCGCGGCTCGGGCGCGGTCCGGCAGGCGCTCAAGGCCGACAGCAATGTCGAGCTGTATGCCATGGCCGACGTGTTCCCGGAGAAGATCGCCAGCAGCCTGGCGCAGTTACAGAAGCTCACGAAGGCCGAGCCGCCGCAAATCGCGCCGGAGAAGATCAATTGCCCGCCGGAGCGGCAGTTCGTCGGGCTGGACGCCTACAAGAAAGTCCTCGATTGCGGCGTGGATGTGGTGTTGCTGACGACACCGCCGGGATTCCGCCCGCAGCAGTTCAAGGCCGCCGTCGAGGCGGGCAAGCACGTTTTCCTGGAGAAACCGATGGCCACCGACGCCCCCGGCGTGCGGTCGGTAATGGAATCGGTGAAGCTCGCGAAGGCGAAGAAGCTCGCCGTCGTCGCCGGCTTTTGCTGGCGCTACGACTACGCGCGGCGCGAGTTCTTCAAGCGCATCCTCGATGGCGCCGTCGGCGAGTTGCGCGCGCTCTACGGCTGCTACTGGTCGGGACCGGTCAAGCCGATGGACAGCGCCGAGCAGCGCCCGGCGGGCATGAGCGACGTCGAATGGCAATTGCGCCACTGGTATAACTTCGTCTGGACCTGCGGCGACGGCCTCGTCGAGCAGGGCTGCCATACGCTCGACAAAGTCCTCTGGGCCATGAAGGACGAGCCGCCCCTGAAGTGCGTCGCCGTCGGCGGCCGGCAGGTGCCCAATCCCGGCGGCAACATCTACGATCACGTCGAGGTCAACTACGTCTGGCCCAACGGCGTGCGCGCGTTCTTCGGCCACCGCCAGTTGCCCAAGTGCCCCGGCATCGTCGCCGACTATGTCATGGGCACCAAGGGCGTCGGCACCATCGGCGAACAGGGCCAGCCGCTCCCGCAGATCACTGGCGAGTCGAAATGGATCTACGACGGCCCCAAGAACGACATGTATCAGACCGAGCACGACGAGTTCTTCGCCTCCATCCGCAGCGGCGAGCCGATCAACAACGGCGAGCGCATGGCCACCAGCACCATGGCCGCCATCATGGGCCGCATGGCCGCCTACACCGGCGCGGAGGTCACGTGGGAAAAGGCCCTCGCCTCCCAGGAGCGCCTCGTGCCGGAAACGCTCGATTGGAACCAGGAACTGCCCGTCGCGCCGATGGCCATCCCGGGAACGACGAAGTTCTCCTGATGCGACCCAGGCGTGCGCAAAGGTTGTGAAGTTCCAGACATGTGGTAAGGGTTGATTGAACCGCGAGGACAGTCGAACTCGCGCTTGATGGGAAAAAAACGTCATGGACACGAAAACGTGCAAGATCCTTTTGGTGGAAGACAACCCGGTGGACGCTTTTGTCGTTACCGAAGCGTTGACCAAGTCGGGCGAGGTGAATTTTTCGGTCACGCGAGCGGAGCGGCTCGGCGAGGCCATTGACCGGCTGCGGGCGGAGAACTTCGACCTGGTGTTGTTGGACTTCATGCTTCCCGACAGCGAGGGACTGGCCACTTTTTCCACCGTGCGGCTGCAGGCGCCCGACGTGCCCATCGTGGCGTTGACGGGCGTGAGCAACGAGAGCGTTGCGGTGGAAGCCGTGCGACAGGGCGCGCTGGATTTTCTGGTCAAAGGGCAGGTGCAGCCGGCGACGTTAAAGCGCGCGATCCATTACGCCCTCACCTGCCCCCGTCGCATCCGGACCTCCTGACGCCGCGGCAGCGGGCCGCTTGATTTCCACCGGCAAAACCTTAGCAGGCTGAGCTCCCAAGCTCGGACACTTGCCGGCGAAACAGCGCAAGCGCGGAAGCTCGCGCCACTTTGCAACAGACTTGTCCCTTGCCCGCCTTCGGCATGCTCAGGACTTCGTTGTTGTTCCAGAGCACGCCGGGAATAGCGGACAGGATGCCCGCGCTCCAAAAACAGGGCGGCCGCCAATGCGGTTTCTGTAGCGGCGTTCGATGAGCGCCGTTTTTTATCTTCATCGGCGGTCACAGACCGCCGCTACAGGACCAAGACAAACTCCCAAGAATAGCAAATTTCTCTTTACATGATAGAGAATTACCTATACATTGCGTCCGACGATGAAAGCCGGCAAAAGTCAAAAACAGAAGATGGGAGGCGGGCGGATAGCAAGGAGGCAGCCATGAGCAAAAATATGCAGGAAGGCACAAAACCATCGCTTACAAAACCATGATTCTGCGCCCCAGTCCTGTTGCGCGAAACCGATGGCACCGGCGCGACGGCAAATGTGCAAAACGAACCCAAATAGAGAACGCGGCCAAAACTGGAAAACATCGTTTTTCCACAGGAATATGAACATTTCTATTCGCTTCGGACCTCGTGATGAAACTTGTTTTTGCGAAACGAACCCAAATGAAAAATCCCAAGTATCTTAATGGCAGTGTGTTGTGAATAAGCCTGATGTTGAGACGAAGCCAAATGAAGCCAAACAAGCCTGATCGAGACATGCAAGACCTTGCAAGCCAGGCAGTTCCATCCGTGGCCAGAACGCCGAAACCAGTTCACGAAGCTGTTCGGCTGCCCGGTTCGATCCGACCCGATCCGACTGAATCCGACTGAATCCGATCTGTATGATACCACCGCAAGATTCCAAACCGGCTGAAATCAGAGATCCGCGTTCCAGAGACAGGGCGCGACCGCCGGCACTGTCTCAAAACTCCGGCAACCGGCGCGTCAAGCAGAGTAGAACGGTTTTCCAAGCCCGTTACTGGATGAAGGCAACCGTTCGCATAAATGATCAACGGATGTGGACATCCGTTCTACGGTGGGGAACCCGCGTTTTGAGACAGTCTCCGCCGGACGCGCCGCAGCCGTTGCGTGGCCGGGGGCGCCCGGCGCGCCCGGCGGTCGCGCCCTGCCAGGGCCTGCATCGTTACGTCGCAAAGCCGGACAGGCGTCCCGCCAGTCCTACTTTGGTATCCCAGGCGGCGACATTTTTTTGTAGCCGAAAGGAAGCTTTGGCTTCTAGACTGCCACCCAAAGCTATGAAACCATTTTATCTCACTATCGGAACCCTCTCGCTGGCTCTTGGCGCTTTCACCGGCAGCCCGTCCGCCGCCGCGGTGGATTTCGCCAAGGACATCCAGCCCATCATCGAGGAGCAGTGCATCACCTGCCACCGCGAAGGCCACGCCAAGGGCGACGTGCGGCTCGACACCAAGGCCGCCGCGCTCACGACCAGCGAGAAGGGCCAGTGCATCATTCCCGGCAAGCCGGGCAAGAGCACGTTCTACACGACGCTGATCATACCGGCGGACGACGAGGGGTTGATGCCGCCGAAGGCCAAAGGCGGCCCGCTGCCGAAGGAAAAGATCGCATTGATCAAGCAGTGGATCGAGCAGGGCGCGGCGTGGCCCGACGGCGTGGTGTGCAAGCAGAAGGCCAAGGCCGTCTCCGCCGAGGACGCCGCCGCTGAGAAGGCGGTGGCCACGACGAAGGACATTTATACGCGCATCATGGCCAAGCTCGACGTGAAGGACGCGGCGCAGATGAAGGAATACAGCGTCACCATCCCCGGTTCGGACGTGGCGTTCACAATGGTGCCGATTCCCGGCGGCGAGTTCACGATGGGCAGCCCGGACGGCGAAGCCGGTCACAAGAAGGACGAAGGCCCGCAGCATTCGGTGAAGATCAGCCCATTCTGGATGGAGAAATGCCTCGTCACTTGGAACGAATACGAACTGTTCATGTTGCAGGAGGAGGAAAAGAAGACGCGCACGGCGCACAAGACCGACGCCGAAGCCGACAAGGTGGCTGACACCATGGCGCGGCCGTCGCAGCCTTACGTGGACATGACGTTCGGAATGGGCCGCGACGGTTTCCCGGCCATCAGCATGACGCAGCACGCGGCCTCGCAATATTGCAAATGGCTCAGCGCCAAGACCGGCCAGTATTACCGGCTGCCGACGGAGGCGGAGTGGGAGTATGCCTGCCGCGCCGGCACGAAGACGGCGTATTTCTTCGGCGACGACCCGTCGAAACTCGGCGACTACGGGTGGTATGCCAAGAACAGCGGCGGCGCCACCAAGAAGGTCGGCCTGAAGAAGCCGAATCCGTGGGGCCTTTATGATATGCACGGCATGCTCTGGGAATGGACGCTCGACCAACTGTCGCCCTACTCCAAGGACGCGCAGACCGATCCGTGGGTGAAGCCCACCAAGCCGTATCCGCACGCCACGCGCGGCGGCTCGTGGCAGAACGAGGCGGATCGTTGCCGCGCCGCTGCGCGCAACGGCTCCGATCCGGTGTGGAAGGTGCAGGATCCGCAGTTGCCCAAAAGCATCTGGTATCACACCGACGCGCAGTTTGTTGGCTTCCGCATCGTCCGTCCGCTCACCGTGCCGTCGCCGGAGGAATTGCAGCACTTCTGGCACAGCGGCGTCGAGAAGGGCGACTAGGCTGAAATGTTCGCGCGCTTCGCAGCCGCCGACGTCAGGAGGCGGAAAGCGTGTGACTGGTAATGCGTCCGCCTCCTCACGTCGGCGGCTACGCGAGGCAACGGCATCGTTCGGGCCAAAGCGATGCCCGAGTTGGCGAGTTGGGGCGATCCGTGCTAACGTCGGTCAGACGGAAGCGTGGATGACGGGTTTTGAAAGGAAAAGCGAAATGAAGAAGATGATCGGATTATTGATTGCGGCGGCAGTGCTGGCGGGAGTCGCCTCGCTGCACGCGCAGAGCGGCGGCGCTTGCCCAAGCTGCGGCGCGCCGGGCGCGGCCAAGAGCTGCCCAATGAGCGGCAAGTCGGATGTGATGTCCAAGCTCAACCTCACCGACGAGCAGAAGACCAAGATTGCGGCGTTGCGCGAGGAATGCGCGAAGGCCGGCCGCACGCCGGAAGCGTGCGAGAAGTGCATGAAAGGCATCGAGTCGGTGCTGACGTCCGAGCAATTGGCGCAGTGGAAGGAAGCCTGCCAAAAGGCGAAAGCAGGCGGCGGTTGCCCGGTGGCCGGCGGCGCTGCGGGTGGCTGCGGCAGTTAACCAGACATTTGTGAAGTTTGGGAAAGCGGCGGGCACCACCCGCCGTTTTTCTTTTTAGCGACGAAGTGTTATGCCCAAGATCAGTGCCGGTTTGATCCTGTATCGCCGCGTCGGCGGCGAGTTGCAGGTGCTGCTCGTCCATCCCGGCGGGCCGCTCTGGTCGCACAAGGATGTCGGCTGGTGGTCCATCCCGAAAGGCGAGATCGCCGAAGGCGAGGACGCGCTCGCCGCAGCGCGCCGCGAGTTCATCGAGGAAACCGGGTTCGCCGTGCGCGAGCCGTTCATCCCGCTGACGACCGTGCAGCTCAAGAGCGGCAAGATCGTTCACGCGTGGGCGTTCGAGGGCGACTGCGATCCCGCCGCGCTTCGGAGCAATATGTTTGCGCTACAGTGGCCGCCGCGCTCCGGCAAGACGTGCGAGTTCCCGGAAGTGGACCGCGCCGGGTTCTTCACCATCGCGCAAGCGAAAGAGAAGATGAGCGAGCGGCAGTTTCCGCTCGTCGAGGAACTGCAAAGAAAATTGCAGCTCCAAGGCTGAACGGGCGGGTCATTCAATTGCCTCGCAACCGTTGGCGAAGGATGGTGTTTAAAGCGCAAAAGGAGTTTGCGTGAAACGATTGCTATTGGCGTTCTTCTTCACCGGATTGCTCGGTTTCGGCGCGGCGCAAAGCGCCGAGGACAAACCTGCTGCCAGGCCCAACGTCCTCTTCATCGCCATTGACGACCTGCGCGACTGGGTCGGCTATCTCGGCAACAAGCAGGTCAAGACGCCGAATCTCGACAAGCTCGCCGCGCGCGGCGTGCATTTCACCCACGGCTATTGCGCCTCTCCCTGCTGCAATCCATCGCGCACGGCGCTGCTGACGGGCCTGCGACCGGGCGCGTCGGGCGTCTATAACAACGGCGACGATTGGCGGAAGATCGTTCCCGAAGGCACGGTCACGCTGCCGCTGCATTTCAAGAACAACGGCTACTACGTGGTCGGCGCGGGCAAGATTTATCACGGCGGTTTGAACCGGCTCAGCGATTGGGACGATTACTTGAACGAGCGCGGGCGGGGCAACGAGGACGATCCCGACGGCAAGGCGCGTGGCAAAGGCAAACACCAGGCCAATGAAGGATGGGACGGCGTCGGCGGCATCCGCTTCGGCCCGCTCGACTGCGACGACAAGGACATGACGGATTACCAGTCGGTGAGCTACATCGTCAAGAAGCTCGGTCAGCCGCAGGAGAAGCCTTTCTTCTTCGCGTGCGGCCTGCACAAGCCGCACATGCCGTGGTCGGTGCCGAAGAAGTATTACGAGTTGTATCCGCTCGACAAAATCGAACTGCCGAAGGTGTTGGAAAACGATCTCGACGACGTGCCGCCTGCCGGCATCGCGATGGCCCGGCCCAATGGCGACCACGCCGCCATCCTCAAGTCCGGCCGTTGGAAAGAGGCCGTGCAGGAGTATCTCGCAACAATCACGTTCAGCGACGCGATGATCGGCCGGCTCATCGAGGGCTTCGACAAGAGCGCCTACAAGGACAACACCATCATCTGCCTCTGGAGCGACCACGGCTGGCATCTCGGCGAAAAACAGCATTGGCGGAAATTCGCGCTTTGGGAGGAAGCGACGCGTGCGCCTTACATGTGGATCGTCCCTGGTGTCACCAAACCCGGCGGCGTTTGCAACCGCACGGTGGACTACATGCAAATCTACCCGACGCTCTGCGACCTCGCCGGTTTGCCGGTGCCGAAGCAGGTCGAGGGCGAAAGCATCCGCAAGCTGTTGGAGAAACCCGACGCGCCGTGGGCCAAACCCGCGATCACGACGTGGCTCTATAACAACCACGCCATCCGCAGCGAAGACTGGCGCTATATCCGTTACGCCAACGGTGACGAGGAGCTTTACCACAACTCGATGGACCCGCTGGAGTGGACCAACCTCGCCAAAAAGCCGGAATACGCGAAGGAAAAGGAAGAACTGGCCAAGTGGTTGCCGAAGGTGAACAAGGAAGCAACCGGCGGCAACGGGAAAAATCCCGAGAAGAAAGCAAGGAAAGCACAGAAGAAAGCCGCCACCCCGTAAACACAAAACCCTTGCGATCCTCCGCGTCCTCTGCGCCTCTGCGTTTCAGTCCACCCTCTCGCTACTCGCGTTGCGTGACGCAGAGGCGCCGCGATTTCAGACTGGCCTTGCGCGGGCGGAGTCCGTAGTCTGCGCCACTCAACAACCAAGCGGAGACCCGATATGGCCCAAGACATGGAAGCCCTCTACCAGCAACGCCTCAAGCGATACACCACCGCCCTCCACAAGGGCAAACCCGACATGGTTCCCATCAGGCCCTTCGTCGCGGAGTTCATCTGCAACGTCAGCGGCCACACCTGCCAGGAGGTCACGCAGGATTTCGAGTTGGCCTTCGAGGCCACGCGCGCCTGCTGCAAGAAATTCGATTGGGACGCCACCGTGCCCAACATGGTTTATCTCTACGGCACCATCCCGCAGGTCGTCGGCCTCAAGTATTACGGTGTCCCCGGCGTTGGCCTCTCACCCAACGGCGGCTTCAACTACATCGAACCGCCGGAGGAAAGCGACAGCTTCATGCAGCCCGACGAATACGACGCCCTCATCGCCGACCCGACCGGCTACCTTTTAAACACCTGGCTGCCGCGCGTCTCCAAGGACGTTGTCAAGCCCGGCCAGCCCGCCACGGTGCGCAACAACCTCTCGTTCCTCAAGGGCGGCATGGCCCTCATGAACTACTTTTCCTCATTCCCGGGCGCGATCGAGCGGATGCGGAGGGAAACCGGCACCGTCTCCGCCATCGCCGGCATCCTCAAGGCCCCGCTCGACATCCTTGCCGACAAGTTCCGCGGCTTCATCGGCCTCTGCATGGACCTCATGGAGCAGCCCGACAAGGTCCTCGCCGCGTGCGAAGCCCTCCAGCCGCACATGTTCCAGATTGCCCTCGCCAGCGCCGACCCGACCAAGACGCTGCCCGTCACCATCTGGATGCACCGCGGCTGCGTGCCGTTCGTCTCGCAGGACCACTTCGACAAGATCATGTGGCCAACCCTCAAGCCCATCGTGCTGGAGCTGTGGAAACGCGGCCATCAGGTCCTCTTCTACGCCGAGGGCAAATGGGGCGCGCACCTCAAGACCTTCCGCGAACTGCCCGCCGGCAGCATCATCTTCCATTGCGACCGCGACGACATCTTCGAGGTTCACCGCGTCCTCGGCGACAAGTTCGCCATCAGCGGCGGCATCCCCAACGTCATGCTCGCCTACGGCAAGCCCGAGGAGGTGCGCGACTACACCAAGAAGGTGATCCAGACCGTCGCCCGCGACGGCGGCTACATCCTCGACGCCGGCGCCATCGTCCAGAACGACGCCAAGGTCGAGAACATCCAGGCCATGACCGACGCCGGCAGGGAATTTGGAGTTTATTAGAGGAACGATGAATGGCCCGCTAAACACGCGAAAAGACGCTAAAGCCGGAAACAGACTTTAGACTGAGCCGTTGTCTTTCGCGTTCTTTAGCGTGTTTAGCGGGCAAACCAATAATTGAAACAGGAGACGACCATGCCTGACCAATCGCAATCGAATCCCGCCCCCAAGCCCGGCACCGTCGTGCCGTGGGAACAGAAGATCAAGGAACTCCCGCCGATGACCGGCCGCGAAGACCTCGTCAGGCAGCAGTGGGAAACCTACGACGCTTGGGCCTACACCTACATCTGGCATCTGGTGGTGTCGTTCTGAGCAACTGACCACACAGTGTGTTGCTGGTTCGCAAGGAGGTGAAACATGCCATTAAAGCGTGAAGTTGAAATGTATCGCGCGATCAAACGATACTTCGTTAAGCACATCGGATGCAAAGCGGTGTTCGCCGACTTACCTGACGAAAAGAAGAAAATCCATCTGCCCAGAAACCTGAGCAAAAGAGATCCCGATGTGATTGGCGCGGGTGATGACAAAGAGATCTTCGTTGCCGAAGGAAAAATGCTTTCCCAAAGCGGTCAACCGTTTGAGCAATGTGTGGAACAACTTCTCAGCCTCAAAGCTTTTGCCGACCATCTCTACGCGTTTTTCCCGAACGATGATTGGGAGCGACTCACCAAGGACGACGCCGATCGCAACAGGAAGATTCTGAAGGCCAAGGGCATCGGCCTCATTCTGGTAGATGAACGTGGTCACACCAGAGCGGTCCTTCCTGCCACGAGTAATGACGCGGAAGAATCGAAAAAGAACGAAGTGCTCCGCATCTTGGGTCTCGTCAAAGACACGCACGTGCCAAGTGTTGATTATCTATCGTCAAGCGATGCTGCATTGGCGACAAAGATGATTTGCTTGGTTGATGACCTCGGCAGAGAAATTGGACAGGAAGCAGTCGCAAAGGTCTTTTCTGGAAAAAAACACAGATTTGTTTTTGATACTTTTTCTCATGAAAATGGAGGGAACGTGTTTCGCTGTGCCGCATGGCCTGGACATGTGGGATTTGAGTTTGATCCTTTCGGCGCATACCTAGGAGATGGAAGGCCATGTATTTGGATCGGTCGCAACATGAGTGACGGTTTTTTGCTGAATCTCCTTGAGGCTGAATCACCAGCTTTTGGCACGCATGTATGGTTCGGAGATAAAGACGAGACGCTGCCTTTGCAAGACGTGACACCAGAGCGGGTCAAGCAATGCGACAACATGTGGCTTGAGCACAGGATAGAGTTCTTCGGCAGATCTCGCGATGGTCTCAAACGTGAGCTTGAAACCTGTCTGCTCGCTGCAAAGAGACTCAAGTGATCCGTTTCGTCTTTCAGCGGCTGACGTAATCCCGCAGGTGGATGGCAACGCGGGGAAACTCCTTCACGACCGGCTCATCGGTCGTCACCAGCCGGATACTCAACTCCTCGGCCAGGGCGACGAACTCGCAGTCGTAGGCGGAGCGGTTTGATCGCCGGACAAGATCAAGCACGGCGGACGAGGTCACGGCATATTCACGACCGCGCAGGAGATGTTCGGCCGCTTCCATTTGCCGCACAGCATCCTGAAACGAAATGGCGCGCCGCCGGAGATAGAGCGCCAGGACGTTGCGGAACTCCGACCGCCACAGCAGAGGCGCGCACCAGACATCTTTCCGCACCGCCTTCTCCGCCATCGCCGTCCAATCGCCGGGAAGAAGCAGGTAGGCGATGATGTTGGTGTCCACCACGATCACGGGCGGCCCTCGCCCTTCGCGGTGCGCAGCAACTCATCCGTCAGGGCCGGCCCGGCGATACGACGCCGGACCTGTGCCACCTCCGCCAGCAACGCCTCAGTGTCCACTGGATGGCCTTCCAATGTCCGCCCCAGAATGTCAATCACCTCCCAGTTCAAACTGCGGTTGTTGGCGTCCGCGCGAACCTTGAGTCGGCGGTGGAGTTTGGCCGGCAAGTCTTTGATGGTCAGGTTCATACTACGCACCAAAATGGCACCATAATGGTGTCAAGTCAATCCAAGAAGGGCGGGTTTCGATGCGCCGTCTTCGCTAACAACATCGCATTCGCTTTCCCCCGCCATTGCCTGTAGGTTTGGGCGATGCCATTCAAATCACTCGGTTTATCAGACAAGCTTGTACAGGGTATTCTTGCCACGGGCTACACCGCGCCCACGGCCATTCAATCGCAGGCCATCCCGACCGCGCTCCAAGGCAAAGACATCATCGGCTGCGCGCAGACCGGCACCGGCAAGACCGCCGCGTTCGTGCTGCCCATCCTCAACCGCCTTGCCGCTCACGAGGCCGCCGGCCAGGTGAGCGTCGGCATCAAGGCGCTCGTGCTGACGCCGACGCGGGAGCTGGCGGGACAGGTCGAGGAGGCGGTGAAAACCTACGGCCGATTCATGCGGCTGCGCACGCTGGCCATCTACGGCGGCGTGGGCTACGGCCCGCAACTGCAGGCGCTGCAACGCGGCGTGGACTTTGTCGTGGCGACGCCGGGCCGGCTGATTGACCTGATGAACTCGCGCCGCATTGATCTCTCGAAGGTGGAGGTGCTCGTGCTCGACGAGGCCGACCGGATGATGGACATGGGGTTCATCCCCGACGTGCGCCGGATTGTCGCCCAAATACCCAAGGAGCGCCAGACGCTGATGTTCTCGGCCACCATGTCCCGCGAAATCCGCGAGTTGACCGCCAGCATCCAGCGCCAGCCGGTAATCATCCAAATCGGCGAGCAGCGCAATCCCGTGGCGACCGTCACGCAACACATCTTCACCGTGCCGCGCGACCTGAAGATGGACCTGCTCATCCACATCGTCGAGCAGGAGGACCTCGATTGCGTGCTGGTGTTCTCGCGGACCAAGCACGGCGCCGACCGCATTTCTCAAAAGCTGGAGCGGCGCGGCATCCGCTCGGTGGCGCTGCACTCCAACCGCACGCAGAGCCAGCGCCAGAAGGCCTTGGACGGCTTCAAGCGCGGGCATTACCGCGTGCTGGTGGCGACGGACATCGCCGCGCGCGGCATTGACGTGGAAGGCATCTCGCACGTCATCAACTATGACACGCCGGTGTATGCCGAGGACTACATCCACCGCATTGGCCGCACCGGCCGCGCCACGGCGAAGGGAGACGCGATCACCTTCGTGTCGCGCGACGAAGAGGATCACCTGCGCAACATCGAGAAGTTCATCGGCAAGCGCCTGGAGCGGAAGCGCCACCCGACATTTGAGCCGGCGGCGATGCAGCCGCTCCCAAAACCTCAGCCGCAGGCGCAACATCCGCAGCCGCACGCGCCGAATCCGGCGTCGCACCAGCCTCACCAGCATCAGCCGCAAAAACCCGGCCAGCCCGCGGCACAGCAAGCCTCGCACGAAACGCGCGGTCCCGCCCCTCGCCCGCCGCAGCCGGCCGGGCACAGCCATCACCCCAAGCCGCGCCCCAAGCTGAATTTCTGGCAGCGCCGCCGGCAGCGTGATTAGCATCGCTGAACCTGATTCCGCAGTTGAATCGTCGCCGCGCAACCATTGATTTCGCGCGGGATTCCGCTTTAGGTTGCCGGGTATGAAGGCTCTAATTTTCGATCTCGACGGGACGCTGGTGGACACGGTTTATCCGCACGTGCTGGCGTGGCAGTTGGCGTTTGCCGAAGCGGGCATGCCCATCGAAGGCTGGCGGCTGCACCGGCGCATGGGCATGAGCGGCGGCCTGTTCAAACGCGCCGCCGCCCGCGAACTGGGCCGCAACCTCAGCGACGAGGAGGTCCGCTCCCTCGACCGCCGCCACGCGGAATTGTTCAACCAATTCCTGCCGACGCCGCGGCCGCTGCCGGGCGCCGTGGAGCTGCTGCGGTTCCTGCGCGAAAATAAAATCACCCACGGCATCGCCACCTCCAACCGCCGGCCGATGATGAATCCCGCGCTCGACGTGCTCGGTGTCGGCGCCGAGACGGTTGTGGTCGAGCGCACGGACGTGGCGCGCGCGAAACCGGAGCCGGATTTGTTCATCGAGTGCCAGCAGCGGCTCGGTGTGCGGCCGGATGAATGTTACGTGGTCGGCGATGCGGTGTGGGACCTGATGGGCGCGCGCCGGGCTCAGATGCTCGGCATCGGTTTGCAGAGCGGTGGCTACGGCGAGGAGGAATTGATCCGTGCCGGCGCGTTCCGCGTGTTCCGCGACGCGGCCGACCTGCTCAATTGGCTCGACGAACTCGGGCTGCTGCCCTAATCCACGTTCCTGCTGCCGGGCGGAACAACTCCGGCATCCGCCGCGCTGCGTCGATTGTCCCTGCGGAGACAGCGCGGCATTCCTGCCGCCAACCGGATCAACTTCAGCGCGGGTCGTGCGGGGCTTACTGTTGCGGCGGAGGCCGTTGAGCGCCGCCTTCCTGGGGCGGACGTTGCTGCCCCGCGCCTTCCTGCGGCGGACGCGGCGCGGGCATTTCCAACTCCGCCTTGCCCTGCAACTTCAGTTCCTTGATGTCGTATTTGTAGAGCGTGTTGCCGCGGAGGATGAAAATGTAATCCGTCGTCGTCACCATCTGCGCCTGCATCATCATCGGCCGGAACTGCTGCTGGCCGCGTCCGAAACCCTGTCCACCGCCACCTTCGCCGCCTTGAGGCGGACGCGGGCGTTCGCCGTCCTGCGCGCAGAGCCAGCCAGCCGACGCCAGCGCCACGACGCCGGCCGTCATCCATCCAAACAAACGTTGTCGAGTCATGTTCAATTCTCCTATTGAAGGTTCGCCGATAGAACGCGCCAGCCGGGGATTTATTGGCGGACGGCGGAAAACTGAGTTCTCGCTGGAGAAAAGAAACCTTCGCGGGCACACTGGGCGCGTATGCAACCACGATCCACGGTTTCGCTAATGACGATTCTTTGTCTGGTTGTCGTCGCCGGCGCGTTGTGTCGCGCCGCCGAGCCGTCGGCGGCCGGCGCGGGCAAGTTCACGCTGACGGTGCTGGAGATTCCCGACATCCAGCGCGGCGCAGGCCTCGCATTGGTGATGCAGACTCCGGGCGGGCGCACGTTTCTTTACGACACCGGCAACGGCTATCCGTCGGCCACCAACGTTTCCGGCTGGGCGTCCGACCACAACAGCGGCCGCGACTTGATCGCGCCGTTGCTTCGCGAGCGCGGCGTGAAGGAACTCGATGGCGTCGTCATCAGCCACGCGCACTACGACCACTTCGGCGGGTTCGTGTGGCTGGTGGATCATTTCCCGATCCGCAAACTCTACGATCCTGGCTACGAGATGCCCGGCCGGCCGACCGGCGATTACAGCGGCGAGCTGGGGCACTACACGAAACTCCGACAGCAGTTCAAACAGCGGCCCGGCGCTTATCAGGAGGCGCACACCGGCGACAAGCTCGCGTGGGACGACCGGCTCGACGTGGAGGTGCTCGCGCCGCCGAAGGAATTCTTTCACGAGCGTCATCCGGAGAATCGCTCGAAAAACGATCCGCCCGCGCACTATCTCCTCAACGCCAACGCGATGATCCTGCGCATCCAGCACGGCAAGGTGGTGTTCGTGCTCGGCGGCGACATCGAGGCCGAGGACCAGAGGCTCAGCCTGTTGCCGTCGCTGCCGCCGGGCAAGCTCAAGTGCGACGTGCTGATCGCGCCGGGCCACGGCATCCACGCGATCCCGGAGTTCGCCGAGGCGACGCGGCCCAAGGTGGCGGTGGCGAGCGTGTTTTCGCGTTACGCGAAGGGCATCCCGGCGTGGAAGGTCTATGGCGCGGTCGGCGCAAAGGTGTATGTCACCGGCGTCCACGGCAACGTCGAGTTCGTCTCCGACGGCGAGCAGTTCACAACCAAAGCGCAGCGGGAACAAAAGTAGGACAGGCGGGACGCTGTCCTGCAGCCCGCGCGTTGACGCACACGGCGGAGCCGCTATGATGCCGCGCATGACTCGGCTTCTTTGCTTCGCTCTGACAGGATTGTTGCTCTCCTCGTCCTCGACGGCGCTGGCCGCCGATGGCCCGGCGCAAACGCTCCGCGACGATTTCTCCGGCTACGCCGCCGGCTCCGACGGCGCGCCGGCATGGGACGCGCAGAGCGTCGGCTGGGAAATCCGCGACGGCGGTTGCATCGGCGACACCGGTGTCAACATCTGGCATGCCGCGCCGTTCGCGTCGGCCGTTACCTTCGCTTGCGATGTCACCGTGCTGGAGCAACTCAAGGGCGACTGGCTTGTCGCCGGCATCGGGTTGCAGGCCGATGAAAAGAATCACTGGGCGCTCGGTCTCGTAGCCGCGCCGGAAGCAAAGCAGCGCCACCACGCCGCCGAGTTGCATGAGTCGCTCGACGGCCACTGGCTCGCCGACACGACGCCGGGTTCGCGGCTCGAACCGCTGCCGGGCAAAGGCGGCTTCGACTGGCAACTCAACCAGACCTACCGCTTCGAAATCACTCTCGCCGTGGACGCCGTCACCGGGCGAATCACGCAGGGCGCGAAAGAACTTGCGCGCTTTGGCTGCAAGCTCACTGGCGCGACACCCGCCGTCCGCGCCGGCCGGCCAACGCTCCACGCCAGCGGCCTGCGAGTCCGCTTCAGCAACGCCACCGTCACCGTTCAGCAAACCGCGCCGGAGCCGAAGGTCGAAGTGCAAAAACCTGCCTCGTGGATTTCCCGCAAAGGCAAACCGATCGCGAAAGGCACGGGCTTCTTCCGCGCCGCGTTCATCGCCGACGGTCGCGAGGTTGAAGACGCTTCACGCTCCACGCTAGACGCTCCGCGTTCCTCCTCCGCCCGCTGGTGGCTCGTGGACCCGGAGGGCAAGCCGTTCTTCGATGTCGGCACCGACCACGTCAACTATCGCGGCCACTGGTGCGAAGCGCTCGGCTACTCGCCGTATCACCGTAACGTCGCGGCGAAATTCGGCGGCGAGGAAGCGTGGGCCACGAGCGCCATCGAGCGGCTCACGGCGTGGGGCTTCAACACGCTGCCGGCCGGCCATGCCCTTTCGCTGCGCCATCGCGGCCTGCCGCACATCCTCTTTGCATCGTTCGGTTCCAGTTTCGCGCGCCGTGAGTGGATCGCCGAACCGATTTACTGGACCGGCTTCCCCGACGTGTTCAGCCCGCGCTGGCCGTCGCACTGCCGCATCGTCGCGCGCAAGATGGCGCAGGAGAGCCACGGCGACCCGTGGTGTCTCGGCACGTTCCTCGACAACGAGTTGGAGTGGTTTGGTAAGAAGGGGCATCTCGTGGACGAGGCCTTCAAACTCGCCCCGGCCGCGCCGGCGAAAAAGGCGCTATTTGATTGGCTGCTGAAACGCTGGGGCAATCTCGCAGAGATCAACCGCCGGCTTGGCACAAGCTACGCCGACGAGCAGGCGTTTCTCACGACGACGACGGTGCCGCGAAGCACTGTCGGCAAGGATGCCGGCGCTACGGTGGCTGACGCGTTGACCGAGGTGCGCGACGGTTTTCTCGCCGAGATCGCCGAACGTTATTTCAGCGTGCCGGCGAAGGCGTTGCGCGAGGCCGACCCCGATCATCTCGTGCTCGGCTGCCGGTTCGCCGGACGCGCGCCGGAGCCGGCGCTGGCGGCGGCGGGCAAATACAACGATGTCTTTACCTTCAACACCTATCCGCGCGTCGACTTCGAGAACGTCTGGCGGCCCGACGGCACCGGCGGCGTGGTGCAGCGCGTGCCGCGCGAGTTGGCGGAGATGTATCGCGTCGTGCGCCGTCCGATGATCATCACCGAGTGGAGTTTTCCCGCGCTCGACAGCGGCCTGCCGTGCAAACACGGCGCGGGCATGCGCGTGGACACGCAGGAGCAGAAGGCTGCCTGCTACCGCATCTTCGTCAACGCGATGGCGGACCTGCCGTTCATGGTCGGGTACCATTATTTCATGTGGGCAGACGAGCCGGCGCCCGGCATCAGTTCGACGTTCCCCGAAGACAGCAACTACGGCCTCGTGAACGAAAAGGACGAGACCTACGAGACGCTGGTGAAGACCGCCACCGAGGTCAACCGCGCCGCCGCCTCGCGCCACGCCCTCAGCATCTTCTCCGGCGACATGGAACTGCGAGCGTCGAAGGGCGCCGTGGAATTGGTGAACACCAACGCGATGGCCGCGCGCGGCATGCTGCGCCTCACTGCTGCCGGCAAGTGTCGCATCGAAGAGGTGACGCTGAAGCCGAAGAGCACGCGCCGTATCGCCGCGGCAACGAAGGATGCGTGGTGTGCCGAACTGCAGCAGTGGGACGGAACGAAATCGCGGCTCGTCGGCGGCAAAACGCTCGGCCCGCTCGACATTGCGAACTCTTCCGCTGCGACACTCGACGGCGTGCCCGTGGTGTTCGACGGCCCGCCGGCGGTGGCAGCGATGGTTTCGCAGCTTGAACCGGGCCGGACGTTGACGCTGGCTGCGCCGACGTCTTCATTCGCCGAAACCGAACGGCTCGAACTGAAAGCCGACGGCGTGACGTGGCTCTGCGAGCGCAAAGACGGCAGCCTCTTCGACGCCATCCGCGCCGGCGATTTGCCGATAGGCCGGCTGGTGTTTGCGACGCACCAGCGGATGGACGGGCGCGATTCCTGGACGGAAGCGAACCGCGTCGTTTCGTTGCGCGTGCAGGAGCAGGCCGACGCGTGGGTTGTGGAAGCGGTTGTCGAGCACACGGGCAGCGGGACGGCCACCGGCCCGGCGCGTTTCCGGGCGGCGGTGCGCGCGGCGGTGTTCAAGCGCGGCGGCCTCGCGCTGGTGAAACCGTTGTGGGTGGAGAACACCGACTCGCGTTCGTGGCTGCTGGCGGATGCGTTTTGGTTTTGCCGCCCGGCCATTGGCGGCTCTGCCGAGAGCAACGTCGTTGGCGGCCCGGCCGCGCCGAACTACTATCGCGCGGCGCAGTTTGCCACCGACAGCAAACTCGGCGGCTGCTTCGGCGCGGTGAGCCAGCCCGACGGCTGGCGCGTCATGTTTTGGAAAGACACCGGCATTCATCCCGACGTGATGTGGAAAACGGACCGCGAGCTGCGCGCCGGCGACCGCCACGAGTTTAGCGGCGTGCCATATGTCTGGATTTACGCGTTGCGCGACGCGAAAGGCTGGCGCGACATCGCGCGCCGCAGCCAGCAAGCCGCCCAGGGTTTGCTGACCGCCGAGTCGGCAAAATCAAAACCGGCGGCGGAGTAGCGCGGGCGTTTTACATATCGGCGCATAACTCCAGGAGATTGTAGCCGCCGACGTCAGGAGGCGGACGCCGCTCCGGTCGCACCCTTTCCGCCTCCTGACGTCGGCGGCTACACAACGTAAAACGCCCGCGCTTCCTCACGCAACTTCCTTGCAGTCTTTCCCGAAAAGTTTTGTCTAAGAAAAGTCCGGCTGGCGCGTTACTCTGGGTGACAGGATGTGTTTCCTGCCAACGGATCATTAATGAGCGCCGATTGCCAACGCGACAAGACCGAGTGGATTCTTTCCCTCCTTGAACGCTATGAAAGACCGCTGGTCCGGTATGCGGCGCGAATCACCGGCGACATGGAACGCGCGCGGGATGTCGTCCAGGAAACGTTTGTCCGGCTGTGCGCGCAGCAACGCGGCGACGTGGACGGGCATGAGGCGGAATGGCTGTTCACCGTCTGTCGCCATCGCGCGCTCGACGTGCTGCGAAAGGAGAGGCGCATGAAACCGGCGGACGACGAGACGATTCGCGACTGCCCCAGCGGCGACCCATCCCCCGCGGCGCTGGCCGAGCGCGACGACGCCCACAGCCACGTCCTGCGCGTGCTCGGTTCGTTGCCGGCCAACCAGCAGGAGGTCATCCGCCTGAAGTTCCAGAACGGCCTCAGCTACGAGGAAATCAGCCGCATCACCCACTTGACGGTGACCAACGTCGGCTTCCTGATTCACACCGGCCTGAAGGGCCTGCGCTACCGGCTCCGGGCCGAGTTCGACCTGAAGACATGACTTTGAGAGGTTCCCATGAAGTACCCACCTGACGATCCCAAACTGACCGCTTACGCGCTGGGCGAACTCGACCCCGGCGAAACCGCGGCGGTCGCCGCGGCGATTGAAAACTCCGCTGAATGCGGGCACGTGGTCGAGGAAACCCGCGAAACCGCCGGCTTGCTGACCAGCGCGCTCCAGACCGAATCCTGTCCGGAGCTTTCGGCGACCCAACGCGCCGCCATCGAGACGGCGGTGGCAAAATCATCGAAAGCTCCCGCCAAGCGCAAGGCCGCGCCCGCGCAGCCGTCGTTTCTGGTGGCATGGCTGGCGTGGCGGCCGCAGCTTGCGACGGTCGTCTTGTGGGCCACGGCGTGCCTCATCGCCGTGGTTGGCTGGGGCTTGTGGGTTGAAGTGTTCTGCAAATCCGGCCACGATGGCAACCAGCGGGTGACGGAGTCTGCAATCAAGCTCAACTCGAAGCCTGCGACGCCGCAGCCTCCGTCGCTGTCGGAGGCCAATCAATTGGCGAGGCAAACGGCTGCTTCGCCGTTCTTCTTAACGCCGGTCTTTACGAATGGAGCGCTTGTTGCCACCGACGGAATCGGTCATTATGGTTACACCAACTTCAACACATACGCCCTCGGCGACGGCAACGGTATATTCGTCACCACCCTCCCAGGCGGAGGCACGTTGAGGGCTACATACGGAATCGGCTTGCCCATGGCGCAGACCACCGGCGGCAGCGGCCCTGGTGCCACGGCCATCGCTCAAGCGAATAGCACAGCACCCCTCGATAACGCAGCAAAAGTGGTGAATTGGAACACCTTTAATGGCGGCTTTGACATCACGGACAATAAGAACACGTTCGTTGCCTACGGCAACACGTTAACCGAGAACGGAGCAGGCACTCTTTACCCCACCAGTGTCGCCACCTATAATGGTGGCGTAGCTGTCAGCAGCGGCAGTTTGGTTCTTTCGCAGCCGGTCCTCAACGGTGCGCTTCCGGTGGCCGCTGGCAATACTTACACCGGCCCCACATTTGTCAACGCCGGTGACTTGACCTTGAATTTCGATGTCGTGGAAACTGCCGGCAAACCGACAGAAAACTCTTCCAGCGGGACATACAAACTCGGAGCGAACACACTCGTGTTGAACGGCAACAATTCCTACAGCGGCGGCACAATTCTCGGAGCTGGTCGCATTACCTACAGTGGCCCGACGCTCATCAGCCAGGGCACTTTGATTCTTTCGGACCTCTCCGGTATCAGCGTCAATTGTGGTCCCAACCAGTCGCCCGTGGTTTGGGCCGCCACTCCTTACTACGCCACCCAGTACGAGTCGGAAACCTACGCCCTCATCCGGGACAATCCGTTCCTTGCCGTCGCGGAGCAGCCGCTCTCAACGTTTTCGATAGACGTGGACACCGCGTCGTATTCCAACGTCCGGCGGTTCCTGCTGCAAGGCCGGCTGCCGCCGCCCAACGCCGTGCGCATCGAGGAGATGATCAATTATTTCACCTACGATTACGCGAAGCCGAAGGCCGGCGAGCCGTTCTCGGTGAACGTCGAGACGGTGGCCTGCCCGTGGGCCGGCGACCATCGGCTCGTGCGCATCGGCCTCAAAGGCAGGGAAGTGACCGCCGCGAAGCGCCCGCCGTGCAACCTGGTGTTCCTGATTGATGTCTCCGGCTCGATGGGCGAGGCCAACAAACTTTCGCTGATCAAGCCGGCGATGCGGTTGCTTGTCGAGCAACTGACCGAAAACGAGCGCGTCGCCATCGTCGTCTTCAACGACACGGCGCGCGTGGTGCTGGCGTCCACCTCCGGCGACCACAAGCAGGAGATTCTCGACGCAATGGAAAGCCTCAAAGCCGGCGGCTGCACCAACGGCGGCGACGGCCTCCGGCTGGCCTACGACACCGCCAGGCGCAACTTCATCGAGCACGGCGTCAACCGCGTCATCCTTTGCACCGACGGCGATTTCAACGCCGGCAACATCGTCAACCTGCCCGACCTGACGCGGTTGATCGAGCGCGAGCGGCAGACCGGCGTCTTTCTCACCGCGCTCGGCTTCGGCATGGGCAATCTCAAGGACGCGACGCTGGAGCGGCTGGCCGACAAGGGCAACGGCCACTACGCCTACATTGATACGTTCTTCGAGGCGCGCAAGGTCCTGGTCGAGCAAGTGAACGGCACGCTCGTCACCATCGCCAAAGACGTAAAAATCCAGGTGGAGTTCAACCCCGTCAAGGTTGCCGGCTACCGGCTCATCGGCTACGAGGACCGGCTGTTGCGCAAAGAGGATTTCAACAACGATCGCAAAGACGCCGGCGAGATTGGCGCCGGCCACACGGTCACGGCGCTCTACGAAATCGTGCCGGCCGGGCAGGAACTGCCGTCGCCGCCGGTGGACCCGTTGAAATACCAGCCCGCCCCGAAACCGGTCGTGCCTGCTTCCGGCAGCACCGACCTGCTGACGGTGAAGCTGCGCTACAAGCAGCCCGACGGCGACAAAAGCGCGCTGATCGAGCAGGCGGTCAATGACAGCGGCAAGGGTTACGCCGCCGCGTCGCGCGACTTCAAATTCGTCTCTGCGGTGGCCGCGTTCGGCATGGTGCTGCGCGACAGTCCACACAAGGGCAACGCGACGCTGGCCGCCGTGCTCGAACTCGCCGAGGAAAGCCGCGGCCCGGACGCGTCGGGCTACCGGACGGAGTTTCTCAGCCTGGTGAAGAAGGCGCAGGCGCTTGGCAAGAGATAGGTTCGAGCCGACTTTCGGATTGGTGAAACCTAAACCGGCGGCGGATTTGTGTTAACCGCAAACGCTTCGCGAAGAAACGGCCCGCAGTTCGGATTCGATTCGCGCGGCGTTGCGAAGGCCGAAATGCTCCTCGGCGAAACGCCGGCACGCGGCGCGCAAGTCGGGAGCGCTGCGCAGCCGCCCGCTCAACTCGCCGATCGCTTCCACAAACGGCCCGCGCTCCGGCACGGCCAGCCGTCCGGGCGAGCCGGTCACGGCTTCCACCAGGCCCGCCTTGTTCGCCGCCACCACGGGCGTGCCGCAGGCGAGCGACTCGCAAACCACGCGACCGAAGCCTTCCTCGTATTGCGACGGCACCAGCACGATGTCGGCGGCTTGATAAAATTTCACGAGCTCCGCGTTTGGGATCGGACCGAGGAAACGGAGGTTGGGCAGGCGCGCGGCAGCGGCGCGGCATTCGGCTTCGAGCGGTCCCTCGCCCGCGATGACAAAAAGATGACCGGGCATCGTTTCGGCCAATTCCATCACCACACGCGCGCCTTTGATCGCGATCAGCCGTCCGACGAAAAGACACACGCAGGTTTCCGGCGGCCAGCCCAGTTCGCGGCGCGCCGCGGCGCGGTCGCCGGGTTGGAAGCGCGTCTGGTCCACCCAGTAAGTGAAGCGCCCGACCCGCTCGGCGGGCAGGCCGTATTGGACAAACTGCCTCACGCTCGCGTCCGACAGCGTCAGCAACCGGCTGGCGCCGCCCGCCACCTGCACCATGCGCGCCGCCGTCTTCGAGCCGGCGGGAAACGCATAGACCGCGTGGAGACAACCGAGCACCGGCAGGCCGAGGAGGCGGCGCAGCCATCCGGCGGCCCAGATCGCGGCGAGGCCGTGGGCGTTGATCACGTCGGGCCGGGCGCGGAACCAGACGTGAAACAATCCGCCCAGCAGCAGGCGCGGCGCGAGATAAATGAACTGCAGGATCGGTTTCGATTCCAGTTTGTGGAAGAGGCCGCCGCCGGGCCATGCGATGCGATAAATCCGAAGCCGGCCGTGTTGTTCAATCGCCGGCGCCTTCACGGGCGTTGTGAGCGGCTGGTAAGTGACGACGTCCACGTCGAGGTCCGGCCGCGAGCCGAGCCACGCGGTCAGGTCCGACAAATGCGTCTCCACACCGCCCACGTTCGGCGCGTAGCAGTTGGTGAGGATCATGACCCGCATGAAGGCGAAGGTAGGCGACGCGCGGCGGCCAACTCAAGCGGAAACCAACTGGCGGCCGGTGCCCACCCGGCGCGGGGCGCGGCGTTTTCCGCGACGGCAAATTCCGGAAAGTTCGGAGTTGAGAGTTGCGGCCCGAGCGGTTACGAATAGCCCGGCAGTGCGTAACTTATTGAACGTTTCGTTGGCGAAAACGGTCGTAGAACTCATCACACATCATGGCCAAGTCAATGAAAGTCGTCATTCTCTGCGGTGGATTGGGCACGCGGTTGCGCGAGGAAACCGAATACCGGCCCAAGCCGATGATCGAGATCGGCGGCCGGCCGATGTTGTGGCACATCATGAAGATGTACGGCCACCACGGTTTCGCGGACTTTGTGCTTTGCCTCGGCTACAAGGGGCAGGTCATCCGCGAATTCTTCCTCGACTACCACGCCATGAACGCCGATTTCACCATCCAGCTCGGCGTGAAACCGAAGGTTGCCTACTACGACCGCGACGCCATCGAAAAATGGCGCGTCACGCTCGCCGAGACCGGCGCCGAGACGATGACCGGCGCGCGGCTGGCCCGCGTCGCCAAATATCTTCGCGGCACGTTCTTGCTCACCTACGGCGACGGCGTCAGCGACGTCAACATCCACGACCTCGTGGCGTTTCACCGCTCGCATGGCAAACTGGTCACCGTCACCGGCGTGAGGCCGCCGTCGCGGTTCGGCGAGATGGACATCAAAGACAACCGCGTCATCAGCTTCAACGAGAAGCCGCAGGTCAGCCAGGGCCTTATCAACGGCGGGTTCTTTGTCATGGAGCCGGGATTCCTGCGCTATCTTTCGGACGATCCCGGCTTGGTGCTGGAGCAGGAACCGTTGCGGCGCTGCGCGCAGGACGGCCAGTTGATGATCTACCGTCACGACGGTTTCTGGCAGCCGATGGACACGTTCCGCGAGTATGAACTGCTCAACCGGCTCTGGACCGCCGGCGAAGCGCCGTGGAAAACATGGAAAGACTGAAGATGCCCGACAAATTCTGGCAGGACCGCAATGTATTCGTCACCGGCGCCACCGGCTTGCTCGGCTCATGGCTGACGGAGAGCCTGGTCGAGCGCGGCGCCAGCGTCGTGGCGCTGGTGCGCGACAGCGTGCCGCGCTCGCGGCTGGCCGCCGCCGGCGTGCTCGGCCGCGTCAACGTCGTCCACGGCGCGCTGGAGGATTACGCGCTCATCGAGCGCAGCCTCGGCGAATACGAAGTGGACACCATTTTCCACCTCGCCGCGCAAACCATCGTCGGTATCGCCAATAACAACCCGCTCTCGACGTTCGAGTCGAACATCCGCGGCACCTGGAACGTCCTCGAAGCGGCGCGGCGGTCGCCCCGGGTAAAGGCCGTCGTCGTCGCCTCCAGCGACAAAGCCTACGGCGACCAGGAAAAACTTCCTTACGACGAGACCACGCCGCTCGAAGGCCGGCATCCTTACGACGTGTCGAAAAGCTGCGCCGACCTGATCGCGCTGGCCTACGCGAAAACCTTCGGCTTGAACGTCTGCGTCACGCGCTGCGGCAACTTTTACGGCGGCGGCGACCTGAACTTCAACCGCATCGTGCCGCAGACGATCCGCTCCGTGCTGCGCGGCGAGCGTCCGGTGATCCGCAGCGACGGCAAGTCGATCCGCGATTACTTTTTCATCAAGGACGGCGCGGAGGCCTACCTGATGCTCGCCGAAAAAATGCGGACGCTGAAGATCGCCGGCGAGGCGTTCAACTTCAGCAACGAAATCCAGGTCACCGTGCTGGAACTGGCGAAACTGATCCTCAAAGCCATGGACCGCGAGGACCTCAAGCCGCGCGTGCTCAACCAGGCCAGCAACGAAATCCTCCACCAGTATCTCTCGGCGAAAAAAGCCCGACGCGTGCTCGGCTGGCGTCCGCACTACACGCTGGAGCAGGGGTTGCTCGAAACCATCGCCTGGTATCGGGAGTATTTCGCCGGAAAGTGACGGCCATGCGCTTCATTCCCACCGAACTTGCGGGCGCTTACGTCATCGAGCTGGAATTGCGTCACGACCAGCGCGGATTTTTTGCGCGCACGTTTTGCGAGAACGAATTTGCGAAGCAGGGCCTCGTGTCGCGCTTCGTCCAGTGCAACATCGCCTGGAACAAAGAGGCGGGAACGCTGCGCGGGATGCATTATCAGGAACCGCCGCACGCCGAGGCGAAGGTCGTCCGTTGCACGCGCGGCGCGCTCTATGACGTCATTGTGGACCTCCGGCCCGGCTCGCCGACCCGCGGCAAATGGGTGGCCGTGGAGCTTACGCCGATAAACGGCCTGATGCTTTATGTGCCGGAAGGTTTCGCCCACGGCTACCAGACGTTGGAGCCGGACACGGAGGTTTCGTATCTGATGGGCGCGTTTCCCGAACGGAACGCCGAGCGCGGCATTCGCTGGGACGACTTGGCCCTCGGCATCCGCTGGCCGTTGCCCTCGCCGATCCTTTCCGACCGCGACCGCTCCCATCCCGGTTTCAAACTTTGACCGCGCTCAGCCGGGCGTCCGCTCGCGCAGCCGCCGGCCGCTCTCGCCCGTCAAAAATTCTTCCAACGCCGCGCGCCAGTGGTTCATGCGGTTGAGGCCGAGCGCGTGGAGCCGGGCGTTGGCCAGAGCGGTGAAACGCGGTCGCGCCAGGCCGGCGCCGCCGGCCGGCTTCGGTTTTACGGCGACGGCGTCGCCGCCGATGTCGAGAACGGCTTGGGCAAATTCGCGCCACGTGCAAGCGCCTTCCTGCACCGCGTGGAAAAGGCCGCCGGCGCCTGCTTCGAGCAGCACGCGCGTTTGCCGCGCCAGCTCCAGCGTCCACGTCGGGCTGCAAACTTCGCGCTCGCTCAAGGCAATCTCCCGCTGGCCTCGCGCCATCTGCCAGACGGTTTGGATGAAATTCATGCCTTTGGTGAGCGTGGGCGTCTCGCCGTAGAGGCCGGTGGTGCGCAGCACGAGATGGCGCGGCGACGCCGCGAGCACGCGTTGTTCGCCGGCGAGTTTGCTGGCGCCATAGACGTTGATTGGCCGCGGCGCATCGGTCTCGGTATAGGGGCGGGCGGTCTCGCCATCGAAAACATAATCGGTGCCGTAGTGAACGCAGACCGCGCCGAGTTCCGCCGCCACGGCGGCGACGTTGGCCGCGCCGGTTTCGTTGACGGCGAACGCGGCATCGCGGTTGGATTCGGCTTCGCGGACGAGATTGTAGGCGGCAGTGTTGACGACGACATCGGGACGCGCGGCTTCGAGTCGGCGGCGGACCCGGTCGAGGGCGGTGACATCGAGTTCGGGCAGATCGAAGCCCGTGGCCTTCCAGCCGTCGCGGAAGACTTTCATCAATTCGGAACCCAACGCGCCGCGCGCGCCGATGATCGCGATGTGTTGCATGATCGTGTCCGTGTTCGCGCGGTGCGGGTTTCGGCCAAGCCGTTCAAACGACCGCCGGCCGGGGAATCGGAATGATGAACCGTCCGCCGCGCGCCCGATACGCCGCCTGTTGCGCCAGAATTTCCTCGGTGAAATTCCACGCGAGAATCACCACGTAGTCCGGCATGTCCTCCAGCAGTTTCGCGGGCGGATGGATCGGCAAGTGCGCGCCCGGCGTGAGACGGCCTTGTTTCAGCGGGCTGCGGTCCACGGTGTAGGCGATCAGGTCCGTCGTGATGCCGCAGAAATTCAGCAGCGTGTTGCCCTTGGCGGGCGCGCCGTAAGCGGCCACGCGCTTGCCCTGCTGTTTGAGGTCCTGGAGCAACTTCCGCAACTCCCGCTTCTGCGCGGCGGCCTTGTCGGCGAGCGTGCGAAGAGTTTCCAACGAGTCGAGACGATGTTGGCGCTCCAGCGACAGCATTGTGGCCACGGAACCCTGAAGCGGAAAGTTCTTGTTTTCCGGCAGGCAACCGAACACACGCAGCGATCCGCCGTGAATCGGCAACCGCTCGACGTGGCGGATTTCGAGGCCGCAGTCGCGGTAAAGCCGGACCAGCGGCTCCACCGACAGGTAGGAGAGGTGTTCGTGATAAACGGTGTCGTATTCGCCGCGCAGCAGGAAGTCCACAAGGTAAGGCGCCTCGACCACGAACGCGCCGTCGCCGGCCAGCAGCGCCGCCGCGCCGCGGACGAAGTCGCGGATGTCGTCCACGTGGGCCAGGACGTTGTTGGCGTGGATGGCGCGGGCGGGGCCGTGTTCGGCGCGAAGCTGCCGGGCGAGGCTCTCGGAGAAAAATCGCGCCACCGTCGGCACGCCGGCATTGCGCGCGACGGCGGCGAGATTTTCGGCCGGCTCAATGCCGAGCACGCGCGAACCGGCGTCCTTGTAAACTTTCAGCAAACTGCCGTCGTTGCTAGCGACCTCGGCGACGAGGTCGGCGGGCTGAAGACTGAATTGCTTATTCATCATCTCCGCCAACGCACGGTTGTGGACATGGATGAAATCCGAGTAACCGGAGGCGTAGAGATAATTGCGGAACATGATCTCCGGTGCGACGACCTCGCGCAGTTGGAGCAGGTGGCAGGCGGCGCACCATTGCAGCGTGAGCGGGAACGACGGCTCGCCGGCGATGTCGTCGGCGGACATCAGGTAGCTGTTGGCCAGCGGCGTCTGGCCCAGCTCCAGAATGACATGCAGGTCGCGGCTGTCGCAAATGCGACAGGTGTGTCGGTTGATGAAATGTTTGTCCATACAAACGGGCATTGGGGTCCGCGGCGGCGCGCCCAGACGTTTGTTCCAACGGCAGGGCGGCTGGCGAACGGCGCCGCGCAGCCTAGGACGGCGGCCAGACCAACGCAAGGGCAGAATCGCCGCGGCGCGCGCACGGTTGGCATCGCCCGGATTGCCGGTTTCGGCGGTGACATTGCTCATCCCTGTTTTGTCTTGACCCCTCACAGCCTGCGGCGTTACACAGGCGCTCGGAAATCCAAGAGGTTATTCACCATGAAGTTCTTCAAAGGACGTGGTGCCGCCGGGGCAGGCGTGAAGTGGAATGGCGTGGCAGACAATCAGGGGCGAGCTTTGTCTTTTTCCGGCCGGTGGGGCGCAGCGGCCATCAAGATAGGCGGATGACACCATGGACAAGATCTATTTCCTTTCAGGCCCTCTTCTGGGCGCGACCGCCGAGTTGATCGGAGAGGAAGTCACCCTTGGGCGGACTTCGGACAACGCCATTTGCATGGAGGACGAATCCGTGTCCGATCATCACGCCCTTCTCGTCCGCCAGGGCAACGACTGGACCGTGAAGGACCTCGGATCGGCCAAGGGAACTTTTGTCCGCGGCGATCGGGTGCTTGTGGCGGCGCTTCGGGATGGCGACAAGCTGGCCTTCGGGTCTGTGGAAGCGGAGTTTCAAGCCGCGGTGGGCAAGCTCCAACTGCCGACCACGCCGCTGATGCCGGTCGCGCCGCAAGTCATTACCTGGCCACAACCTCCGGGCGGTGGCGCGAAAACGGAGGCCGCGTCGTTCAAATCCGCCGCGATGAAACTGGTGCAGTTGGCGGCGGTGGTGGCGGTCCTGGCCGGCGGCTATTTTGCGTATCAGAAGTTCAGCCGCATGGAACCGTCGGTGGACGCATCCGGGCCCGACAGCGCGAAGGTGGCTCCGCCAAGCGCGCCCGCGCCTTATGCCAGCAGGCCATCGTTGCCGGCAGCGCCCCAGCCTTATACAACGGCCGCCGCCCCCTTGGCGAACGCGCCCGCGTCACAGCCGGCGGCCGTTTCCGCCGCTTACACGCAACTGGCCATGCGACCCAAGGGAGAATCCGCGCCTGCCGTCGTACCCGAACCCGCGGCCCCGCCAGCCGCGCCGGTGGCTCCGGCGCCGCCGCCAGTGGCTGCGGCAGTGCCTGTGAAGGCGGCATCTGCCGCGACTGGCCCGATGATGCAACAAGTCAAGTTGCTGCTGGCCCAGAACAAATATGGGGACGCTGTCAGTTACCTGGACAAAGTCATCGCCTCCACGACGGACCCAACGGTTGCCACCGAGTTGCAAACGCCCCTGAAGCAGGCGCTCGACGCTCAACTGTTGTCGCTCCAGTCCGTCAAACAGCAATGGGAGGCGCAGTGCAAGCCGCTGGATGATCGCCTCAAAGCCACGCAGGATAAACTGGATCAGGACAACAAGGCTCTTACGAGCAAGAAAGACGCCGAGGCGAAGATCTACGAAGTGCCCGGCGGTCACTATCGTTACGGTTATTGGGATGGTCATTATTACTACAGCCGGACGTGGGTTCCCAACACCAGAAAAGGGACCGGCGATCAGCAGGCTCAAACGGCCATCCACGAACTGCAAATCAAAGTGATGCTGGACACGCAGGACATTAAAAAACAAACCGATGTCGTGAACCGTTACCATCAACAAATCCTCTCCTTGGATCAACAAATCGCGCCGGTTCAAGCGCGAGTCACCCAACTCAACGCCGTCTTGAATCCCGCCCCGCCGACCGCGCCGCCGCCCCCGGCCGCGCCTGCAACGCCGGCGCAATCCGTATCGGCGACGAAGTAAGAGATCGCGACCGGACAAAGCTTAGGAAACAACAAAAGGGGGAAAACACCATGGACAAGATTTATTTCCTTTCAGGTCCTCTTTTGGGCGCGACCGCCGAGTTGATCGGAGAGGAAATCACCCTTGGGCGGGCTTCGGACAACGCCATTTGCATGGAGGACGAATCCGTGTCCGATCATCACGCCCTTCTCACCCACCGGGGCAGCGACTGGGTCGTGAAGGACCTCGGATCGGCCAAGGGAACTTTTGTCCGCGGCGATCGGGTGCTTGTGGCGGCACTTCGGGACGGCGACAAGCTGGCCTTCGGCTCCGTGGCAGCGGAGTTTCAAGCCGCGGTGGGCAAGCTCCAACCGCCGACCACGCCGCTGATGCCGGCCGAGCCGCAAGTCATCACCTGGCCGCAAAGCCAAGGCGGCGGCGCGAAAGCGGATGCCGCGGCGTTCCAATCCGCCGCGATGAAGCTGGCGCAGTTGGCGGCGGTGGTGGTGGTCCTGGCCGGTGGCTATTTCGCGTATCAGAAGTTCAGCCACATGGAACCGTCGGTGGACACGGTTGCGCCCGACAGCGCGAAGGTGGCTCCGTTGGCGGCGTCATCAAGCGCGCCGGCGCTTTACACCAGCAGGCCATCGCTGCCGCCCGCGCCTCAGTCTTATGCGACGGCCGCCGCGCTTTTGGCGAACGTGCCCGTGTCGCAGCCGGCGGCCGTTTCCGTCGCTTACACGCAATCGACCATGCGACCCCAGGGGGAGTCCGCGCCTGCCACCGCGCCCCCGCCAGCCGCGCCGGTGGCTTCAGTGCCGCCGCCGGTCGCCGCGGCACCGCCCGCCCGCGTTCTATCCGCCACAATCCATCCCGCGGTTCAACAAGCCAGGTTGCTGCTGGCCCAGAACAAATACGCGGACGCGGTCATTTACCTGGACAAGGTCATCGCCTCCACGACGGACCCGGCGGTTGCCACCGACTTGCAAACGCCCCTGAAACAGGCGCTAGACGCACAACAGTTGTCGCTCCAGTCCGTCAAACAGCAATGGGAGGCGCAGTGCAAGCCGCTGGAAGATCGCCTCAGAACCGAACAAGACAAACTCGAAAAGGACACGAAGGCTCTTGCGGACAAGAAAGACGCTGAGGCAAAAATCTACGCGGCGCCCGGCGTTCACTGGAGTTATTATTACGGTTGGATGTCCGGCACAAGAAAAGGAACAGGAGACAACTCGGCTACGAGCGCCATCCACGAACTGGAAATCAAAGTGATGCTGGACACGCAGGAAATTAGAAAACAAACCGATGTCGTGAACCGTTACCATCAACAAATCCTCCTTTTGGACCAACAAATCGCGCCGATTCAAGCGCGAGTCACCCAACTCAATGCCGTCTTGAACCCCGCCCCCCCGGTCGGGCCCGTCCCTGCATCGCCATCCGCATCGGCGACGAAGTAAAAATTCGCCGCCCGTCCCGGATTGCGCCGCCCCGCGCCCGCTGAATGCGGCGAGGCGTTTCGCCTTGTGTCCGCCGCTGCCGCTGCCTAGATTGTGCGCGTTGCTGGCCCGATTTCCCGCGAATTTTTCTTCTGCGGGCGGACTGGCGCAACCAACGAAGGCTGCGGTTGCAACGCGGCCGTCGAACCCAAAAACCGAAGTTGTGCCGGCAGGGATGCCGGCGCTACAGTCCACTCCGGTTTTCGGATTGAATGAACTGACATGGCTGAATCGATAATTCCATCGCCATCCACCCCGGACGCCGCCCGCAGCCAGCCGGCGGCGGCGCCGGCTGGCGGCGCGCTGACGAGGATTTTCATCGTTGCGAACTGGGCGCAGGGCCAGGGTTTCAGCGGCGGCGATCGCATTTTCATCGAGCTGGCCCGCCACTGGCGGCGCAAGTCCGGCCTCGATGTCCATTTGTTGTTGTCCGAGGAAGGCTGGCAGTTCTGCCAGAAGAAGAACCTTGCCGACGCCGCCCACACGGTCTGGAGTCCGGCGCGGTGGACCGGCTGGGGCATGCCGGTCAATTTTCTGTTGCGCACTCTTCACAGCCTCTGGCGCGCGGCGACGCTGCCGCTGGATGACGGGGAAACCTATGTCTATTCGTCGGGCGATTTCTGGCCCGACTCGTTGCCGGCGTTGCTGCTGAAGCTGCGGCGCAAGAACGTGAAGTGGATCGCGGGATTTTTTCTGTTCGCGCCGCGGCCGTGGTCGGCGGAGTCGCCTTACAAGGGCGATGAGTATTTGAAAGGCTGGCTTTACTGGCTGACGCAGGCGGCGGCGGGTTTCCTGATGCGGACATTCGCCGACAAGATTTTCTGCATCGTGGAACTCGACCGCGACCGTTTCATCCAGGCCGGCGTCGCGCCGGAGCGACTGGTGATCGTCCGCGGCGGCGTAGACGTGGAACTGGCCGAGAGCGTGCCGGAGCCGCCGGAGAAAACCTACGACGCCGTGTTCATCGGCCGGTTTCACCCGCAGAAGGGCGGCTTGGAGCTGGTGGACATCTGGAACGAGGTCGTCAAAGCCCGGCCCGGCGCACGGTTGATCATGATCGGCGACGACGGGCCGCTCAAACCAAAGATCGAGGCGCGCATCGCGGCGTTGCATCTGGAGTCCAGCATCCGCGTTGTGCTGTTCCTGACGGACGAGGAGAAGGCGCGGATTTACAAATCGAGCCGCGTGGTAGTGCATCCGGCGGTATATGACGTGGGCGGCATGGCGGCGTGCGAAGCGATGGTGTGCGGCCTGCCGGGCGTGAGCTTCGATCTCGTCGGGCTGCGGACTTATTACCCGATCGGCATGCTCAAAGCGCCGGAGAAGGACTTGGCAGCGTTCGCGCGATGCATCGTGAGTTTGCTTGAAGACAAGGCGCTCTACGAGAAGACGCGACAGGACGCGCTGAAGCTGGCTTACTCTTGGGACTGGCGGAAGCGAGCGGAGGATTTGTTGCAGGCGATGACCGGCGTCCCGCTGAAATGAACCCACAGGAATTTATGGAATCATCGGAGATCATGCTGAACATCGGCTGCGGTCCCAACGGGTTGAACCACTGGCTGAACTACGACTGGGGCGTGTTGCCGCTGCTGTCGAAGTTTCCCGGCGCGCGGCGGTGTTTGATCCAGCTCGGCGCGCTGCCGAAAGGCTACGACCTGCCGTGGGCCAGGCTGAAGCTGGTGGACATCCGCAAAAAATTCCCGCTGGCGGACGGCGCAGTGAAATTCATCTACTGTTCGCACGTCATCGAACATTTCGAGCGATGGGAGGCGTTGCACATCCTGCGGGAGTGCCGCCGCTGTTTGAGAGATGACGGCGTGCTGAGGCTGGTCGTGCCGGACATCCCGAAGTTGATCGCCTGTTACCAGCAAGCCGTGGCCGCAGCGCAACCGGGCGCGAGGCCGGCGCGGGATTTGTGTCGGCTCTGGTGGGGATTTGACAAGGACATCGCGCCGGGAAGTTTTCTCGGCAAACTTTCCCGGCGGTTCATCCGCGACCACCAGTGGAACTACGACCGGCAGGAACTGGAGCTGCTGGTCAAGGAGGCGGGTTTCCGTGCGATGACGGTCTGCGATTTTGCGAAAGGCGCCGTGCCCGATCTGGACAAGCTGGATTTGGAAGGACACAAGGCGCACAGCATCTATGTCGAAGTGACTAAATGAAACAACAACCGGGAATCGGAATAATCGCCGCCGCCGCGTGCCTTGTGCTGCTGGCGTGGCCGGTCGGGGCGCAGGTGAACCAGGGTCTCGACGAGGCCACCGGCATCATCCACAACGGCCAATGGCAGAACGGCGTGCCGCTTGGCGCGATGGGTTGCGGCAAGTTTGAAGTGCTGCCCAGCGGCTGGTTCTCGCGCTTCAGCATCAACCACAACTGGGACGAGCCGATGTGGGATCATCCGTGGCGGCCGTCGCGCGCGACGTTCTTCGCAATCCGCGCCGCCAGTCCCGATATCAAATCTCAAATTCCAAATTCCAAGATCCAGAATCCGCAATCGGTGACGCGCTGGCTGCGGTTCGGGTTTCGCGAGCAGGAGCTGCCGGGCGTCACGCAGGTGGCGCATGTCGCCTACCGGGGGCAAATTCCGTTTATTGACGCCGCGTTTGAGGACGCGGCGCTGCCGGTGGGCGTGTCGCTGCACGCGTGGTCGGCGCTGGTGCCGCACAATGCGAAGGATTCCAGCCTGCCGGTGGCGTTCTTCGAGTTCACGCTGTCCAACACCAACGCCCAGCCGGTGGAAGCTTCGCTGATGTTCTCGCTGGAGCATCTCATCGGTTGCGGCGGTTATCAGGTCCACGGCGATCATTCCCAATGGCGCGAGCAGGAAGGCAACCGCGTCGAGCCGGCGGCGGTGAAGGACACGCCGCTGACCGGGCTGCGATTGTTTTCAACGAAACAGTTCGAGGGCATGAAGCTGAACTCTGTCGGCGAATACTGGTTGCTCAGCGACGGCCCGACCACCGCGCGCGGATGGGACGCCGGCGCCGGTGGCGCGGAGCTGGCGGCAGGTTTCTTAAAAGCCGGCGAACTGGAGCGCGCGGACAATCCAAAATCTCCCTCCACCGCCGGCGCCATTTGCCGGAAAGTCACCGTGCCGGCCGGGGGCAAACAGAAAGTTCTTTTCGCCTTCGCCTGGTGGATGCCGCGCCACGTCACGATGGACGGCAAGGACCACGGCCATTACTACCTTCGCGATTTTCCCAACCCGCAGGCGCTGGCGGCCTATGCGTTCGGCCAGCGCGAACGGCTGGAGCGCGAGACGGCGGCACTGGGGAAGCTGGTGACCGATTCCAACCTGCCGGCCTGGATGCAGCGGCTGATCCTCAATTCGATCCATCCGATGTTCGACAACACGCTGCTGACGCGCGACGGCGAATTCTCGGTGCATGAAGACCCGTCGTGGATGGAGGGCGCGCTCGGCACGCTCGACCAGCGCACGGTGGCGCACGTGTTCGTCGGCACGTTTTATCCGGAACTGGCCCGCCGCGAACTTGAACTTTTCCGCCAATGCCAGCAGAGCAGCGGCGAGGTCACGCATTTCTGCGGCAACATTTACCAGATCATTGGCGACCCGCGCGTTTTCTACGGCGTCACGCACTGGCCGGACTTGTCGGCGGTTTACATCTGGCAGGTGCTCAAGCAGTACCGCTGGACCGGCGACCGCGCCTTTCTGGACCAGTCATGGCCCGGCATCAAACGCGCGCTGGACTGGCTGGCGGCGATGGACCGCGACGGCGACGGCATCCCCGAAGGCGGCACGACGTTCGACGCGGGCGTGCAATACGCCGGCGAATTCGTATTTACCGCCAGCGTCTATGGCGCGGCACTGCTGAGCGCGATGGAGATCGCGACGATCGAAGGCGACGCCGGCACCCGCGACGCATGCGCGCAACGACTGGAGCGGGTGCGGACGACGATGCGGCAGCGGCTCTGGACGGGGCAGTATTTCGCCAAGTGTTACCTGCCCGACCGCGGTCTGGTGGTGCCGACGCTGTTCACGGCGCAACTGGCGGGCGACTGGCTGATGCGCGAGATCGGCCTGCCCGGCGTGGTGTCGGTGCCAGAAACGCAGACGAGCTTGGAAAGCCTCCTCAACGTCAACGGGAGGCGAAGTCCGTGGGTGCTCGCGGACGAGTTCATGCCCGACGGCAGCGCGCACAACAACTATTGCTGGTTCACCTATCAAGCCACCTACTTCGCCGGGTTGGCGATGGCCGAAGGCTGGGCCGACGACGCGATGGAAGTGGCCTGGCGGATTTACGAGGGCGTCTACCATTACTACAAAATCCCCTGGGGCATGTATATCAACATCAGCCCGACTCTGAAGGATTCCCCGCAAGGCGGCGCCAGCTACATGAGCACGATGGCTGCGTGGTGGTGGTTGTATCAACTCGCCGGCGCAAGCCTCGACGTGCCCGGCCAGACGCTCTGGCTGTCGCCGCGGCCGCCCACATCGCTCGGCGAGTTGCACATGCCGCTCTGTTTCCCCCGCGTCTGGTTCTGGCTCGACTACGCTCCGGCGAAAAATGTTTTCCGAATCAAAGTGTTGCGCCAGTTCGGCGAGCCGGTGGTGTTCAAGCGCGTGGGCGGCGATCCGAATGCCGCCGCGGTCGAGTTGGCAACGCCGTTCACCGCCCAACAAGACGCCGTGCTGGATTTGATGCCGTGGCACAAGAAGCTGGTAACCGTGACGCCGCGCCCGGCGATCATCGAGCATCACGCCTTCCCGCTTCAACGCGAGGGACTGCCGACGCTGTCATGGACCGCCATCGGTTCGGACACCAACTCGAATTTCCACGCCGACGACGCCTACGATGGGTTTGCGCAAACCCGGTGGGAATCTTCGACGCCCGCCTCGACAAATCTTTGGTGGCAGCTTGATTTGGGCGCGCAGCAGGATTTCAAAACCGTCGAGGCTGTCACCTCGCCGCCCGACTTCACGGCAGAGTTGTCCGCCGACGGCAACCAGTGGCGGCCGATGGACGCGAAACTCGCCCGGCAGCGGGCGCGTTACTTGCGGCTGCGGCCGGTACAATCAACGCCCGGCGCGGACCCGTGGCGCGTCATCGAAGTGACTGTGCGTCCGTAGCCAGCGGTTGCGCGGCGAAAGGCCGCAGGGGTGGCTAGACGATTTTCCCGTATTTGTAGATCTGGGTGAAAACCCAGTAATCCACCGGGAAGGCGAAGAACTTGAATTTCCAGCGCAGCTTGGCCATGGCCACGCCGGTCTTGAAAGCGACCGTGAACAGCCACCGCTTGACTCCCGGGGAAACTTTGTATTTCAAGGTTTCGTAGGTGTCGGGGTCCAGCAGGCCGAAGATGTATTGGGTCAACATCGCCGTCAGCCGCGCCTGGCCGGGCGTCATCCATTTCTGCTTGGTGACGATGTTGAAACCGTCGTCGGGAGACAACAGGTGATTGCTCCAGCCTTCCAGCGAACTGGGAGGGCGCAGTCCCAGCTCCACCGCGCGGTCGTAGAGGGGCGCGCCGGGATACGGCAGAAACATGTAATACATGAACCGGTTGCGGTTGGTGATTTTGAGCAATGAGTCAATCAGCGAGAGCGTCGTGGCATATTCGTTGGCCACGTAGCGGCGGTTCTCCTCCGCGTCGGCCGACCAAGGCAGGCCCACCAGGAAGGAGAAGAAGACCTTGATGTGGTAGCGATTGCAGAGTTCGGTGAACTTGGCGATTTCGTCCACATTCATGTCCTTGTTGATCAGGTCCAAGGCATCCTGGGAACCGGATTCCGAACCGGTGAGGATGGTGGAACAGCCGCTTTTTTCCAGCGCCTCCCAGACTTCGGGTTCGAACTTGGCCAGTTGCGGCACGCGCCCGTTGGCGCAACCCCATTTGATTTTCAGGTTCCGCTTGAGCAAACCCGTGGCGATGTCATAGGCCCGGCGCTTGTCCACGAAGAAATTGCTGTCAATGACGGCGATGGAATCGCAGTGGTATTTTCGCACCAGGAATTCCCATTCGTCCACCACGCGCTCCGCGCTGAACGCCTTCCAGCGGCGGCGGTTGACGACGGGTTCCACGCAGAAGCCACACCGGTGCGGGCAGCCATAGCTGGAAATATGCGTGATGGTGCGCCGGCCCAGTTCGGTCTCCCAGACACACTTGTCCAAGTCCACCAGATGATAGGGGATGGGAGGCAAATCATCGAGGTCCTCCAGGAGCCGCGTCGGCGTCTGCACAATCTTGTCTCCCTTGCGGAAGGTTAGTCCCGGAATGGACCCCAGATCGCCGCCCGTCTCCAAAGCCTTCACGACCTCGGGCAGAGTCCGGTCGCCGTAGCCTTGCACCACGATGTCCACGTAAGGATCGCGCGCGGTCTCCTCGGGCAAAATCGAAGGATGCCAGCCGCCCCACACGATCGGAAGCTTCGGATAATGCTGCCGCACGAGCCGGGCAATGGCCAGGCCGTCATGAATTTGAAAACCGGTCATCGCCGAAATGCCCAGACAGACGCTGTCCTTCGCGTGCGCCAGGATTTCCTTTTCCACGTCGTCAAACAGGTGTCGGGCAACGATGCGGACATCGTATCCGTCACGATCCAGAATCCGCGACGCGGCCAGCAACGACAGCGGCACGCCCTTGTAAGGACGGCTGTAGGGAAAAGGCGTCGGGAAATAAAGAGTGACTTTGTTCATCGCGATTGTTCTGGCCGCGGCACTCTACTCATCCCACAGGGACTGTTCAACAAAAACACCGGTTCCAAAGTGGCGGGCGCGGCGGGACCCTCCGAAGTCGGCCTTGAAAAGCCCCGGTTTTTGGGTGAAGAATGTTTCACCATGGCGAAAAGCTATTATGAGGACGGATTGCCTTACGAGGATCAGTCCCAGTTGCGGGCGGCCATCCGTTCGCCCTGGAAGAAAGCCCTGGCTTGGTATGTCAACAAGTCGTTCAACGGCGGCGTGTGCGACCTGAACCGGCACGTGCGGCGGTATTTCGAGCCGAACCCGTCGGCGACCGTGCTGGACGTGGGCACCGGCGATGGCGACCAGTTTCTGTGGTGGGCGCAGCAGATCGGCGCCACGCGTCTTCATGCCATGGACGCCATTCCCAATCGTCATCAAGACCGCATCCAGACCACGCTCACGGCGCTGGACGAAGCGTGGCCGTATGCCGACCGGTTTTTCGATGTGGTCATCTCCTCGCAGAACATCGAGCACATCATTGACACGCCGCTTTACATGAAGGAATGCCTCCGGGTGCTTAAACCGGGCGGCTACGCCATCATCATGACGGAGAATCTGGCTTCGTGGGCCAACATCGGCGCGACGGTGATGGGCTGGATGCCCTTCTCCTTTTCGAACATGTTCGGCTACCCGTTGGGCAACCGGCTGATCTGGCACGAGGGGTTGCCGAAGGAAGACTTCACGAAATTTTACGAACGCAAACTCTGGGGATGCCTGGGACACCAACGGCTGTTCACGCCGCTGGCGTTGCGCCAACTTGGCGAGCATTACGGCTTTCGTTTCGAGGCGGCGTTCGGCTCGGCCTACCTGCCTTTGTGGGGCGTCCTTTCCGAATGGTTTTCGCGCCTCGATACGACGCACGCGCATTTCATCGGCGTCAAACTCCGCAAGCCGGAGGATGCAGCGCCCCATCCTGGTGCGTTGTGAAAAAGAACCTCCGCCATCCAGAAACAAGCAACGGCGTATCGCTGGTCCGGTGGCTGAGCCATCCCTTGGCTTGGTCGGCCTCCCAGAAAGCGAGCGTCCTTGTCCTGCTCAGCGTGGGCGCCTGCCTGCTGATGTTTGGTGTGGAGCCCGATCTCTCCAACATATTGGCCATTGCCGCTTATCTGGCGCTGGCCGTGTCGCTCCTGCTGCTGGCGTGGCGGCGGTTTTTCAAATCATGACTGCGATGCCCCAATCACAAACACGGGGGTCGGCAAAATCGTGGGCACTTTTCGCAGCCGCGGCCTTGGTGACTTTCCTGGCGTTTTACTGGCTGTTTCTGGACCGGTTGTTCGTGTTCGAAGACGTGAACATGGAGGCGATGGACACGCCGCTGACGGTGGGCCACCTGGAGCGGGCGCGGGAAAAGGGCGTTCCCGCGTCAACCTATTTCCATTCGGACCCTGTTTGGAACGATCTGAAGGAACAAAATCCCGCCGGCGCGTTCGCTTATTTTGGCAAACGCTTTCAGTTCGAGTTCTTTGCGTTTCAATGGCCGATGTTGAGTTTTCTCTTTGTGCCCTTTGTGAAGTTGATGGGAGTTTGCACCGATACGGTTTCTCTCTATTCCACTTTTTTTTCGGCGGTCGCCTGGATTCTGACGGGAATGCTGGCGCTAAGGCTGTTCGGCCGTTGGTGCGCTTTGCTGGCCATGCTCTTTTTGATTTCCAGTCTCTCATGGCTGATTCACACAAAAGTGGGTTACTCGGCCCACATGCCTTCGGCGTCGTTGATGGTTTTTCTGGCGCTATGCTCGTTTTCCTACGCGCGCCGGGCGGAAGGCGATTCCGGGATCAGGCGCCGTGCCCTGCCCCTGGCCGGCATGGGATGCGTGCTCGGCCTGATGTATATGGAGGGTTGGCTGGTGGTGGTTTTTGGCGCATTGATAACCGGCTTCACGGTTGTGTTGAGCGGTCCCCGGCGCGTTGCAAGCGCGCTGGCCGACTTCGGGTGTGTATTGGGCGCGACGGTCGCCGCCATCCTGCTGGTCACGGCCGGTTACGCGGCGTATTACCATTGCAGTTTCAGTGAAATCCACAACGCGATCTGCGACGTGATGTTCGGCCGGTTTTCGCAGGGCGGCGTGCCGGGGCAGGAAATGACGCTGGCCGGTAAGATGGCGTATGCCTTCCGTTGCACGTTCTGGGACATGCGGACACCGGACCATCTGGACAAGTGTTTGGAGGGATTCCCGGCGGTACCGTCGCTCTTCAGTGTCTTGTTCGGCGCGGGGTTGCTCTACGCGATCAAGGAACGGACTCCGGCGGACAAGGCGCTGTTGATCTGGTTGGTGAGCGTGTTTTCCGTCCTCGGCTCCGTTTTTACGTTCACTCACCGCTACGCGCTGATGGCGCTGCCGGCGATGAGCATCGTGGCCGCGCGCGGCGTTGCGGGCATTGCGAGCGACCTGTTCCGCTGGCGGGGAGCCGCGGCGCGTCTGCCGTTGGTTGCCGGCGTGGTTTTGTTGCTGGGACTTTCGCTCGTGCAAACGCACAGCGAGTTTTACGTGGGGTACATGCTGCACAAGCCGCCGGATTTTGAAATGGACCGCGCCCGCGGCCACGCGGCCTTTGCCAGGTGGCTCCGACAGACCGGATCGCCGCACGACACGCTGGTGGTCCTGGGCGATCCCGTCATGTTCCCGCACTCGTGTTTTCTCTTCAACACGTTCGGGCGCGACTACCGGTTCATTTATTGGTCGAATTATTTCGGCACGACCTCGACACCGGAGCAGGTGCGCGATTGGGAGCAGCGCCAGCTCGCTCAATACCGGCGAATCGTTTGCGCCTTTTCACCCATCCTGTTGGGCAACTCCCAAACGGGCGCTGTCAACAACGACTGGCGTCCTTTTCTGGCGGCGCATCCCGGCCTGCGTCCCGCGTGGACTTATTCCTACGCCGGCCGGCAGCCGTCCATTGTGGTCTTTGAAATTGCCTCCCCCAAGTCCGCGCCGGAACCGTCGGGAATTCATCAACCCCCGTCGCAGTGACCGTATTGTCCTCTGCCTACGAAGTTCCTTTTCCTTTACGGGGACGGGAAGCCGGTGAGTCGGTGGCGCCGGGCCGCCTGATCAAGAGGACCAGGCACATGATGGCTGTCAGGAACAAAACGGCGTGGCATAGAACGACCGCCCACGGCATCAGCGGCGGCTGAAACTGAAAGATCACATGTGAAACGCCGGCCGGAACGAGAACGGCTTTGAAAACATTGAAGGCTTTGTAAAGGGTTGCCGGCTTGTCATCGATCCACGCCCTCCAGTAAGGCGAGTAGCTGTCCCGCCAAAAAAGAAGCATGTCGCCATTCAGGTAGACCTCGCACGCCAGCGAGTTGTAGCTGCGCTTCACGCTGACGATTTGTCCACCGACCTTGTTGATGCTGACGGCGGCCGGAATGAGAAACTTTTGCAGACGCGCATCGTCCCGATATTGTTCCGCCAGAATGACCTCCTTGCCGTAGTCCATCGGCTGTCCTGGCGGCGGTTGGGTCATGTCGCCGAACCGGACCGAGGCGTAGAGTTGAAGCTCGGGCACCTGGTTGAGCGGCACATTATGTTCGCGAAGCGCGCGCACATCTTTCATCTCCAGGATGGTGTTGGCAAGCCAGCCGCGCTGATTAAAAGAAGGGACGACCTTGTCCACGGGCGGTTCCTGATCGGCGGGGAACGCAGACGCCTTGGTCCAAATCACATTTCTCACGTGCCAGAAGGAGACGGTAGAAACATCGACGATGCCCAGGGCCAACAGAAACCCAAAAGCGAACCGCAGCGCGCGGCGGCTCTTTTCCAGGGCCGTCGAAACCCAGACAAGGATGCCGGTCACCGTGAGCGCGATGCCCAGACCGAACATGGGCGATGCAAAACTCTTGTCCACGCCGGCGACCACGCAAGACAAGGAAAGCGAGAAGATGGAGCAACAAAAAGACAACCCCGCAAACGTCCACCACCAAGTGCGTTTGCGATCCGACAACAACCGCTCGACTCCCACCCCGCTCGCCATCATCATCAAGATGCAGCCGCCACCCCGCACGAGCATATCGCTGTAGTGGTCAACCGCCCTCAATGGCGGCAAGGCATAGAGAATCAATTTGAACAGCGGCGACCATGCGGACATGACCGCCACAAGCCCCAACGCGCCAAGCATCACGAGGAATCGTTGCCGCCAACTCCGTCTTCCCGCCACAAGGCCGAGCAACGCCAGCGGGAGCGTTATCAGGCCGGTATAGATGTAGGCCGATCCCTCGCCTGTTCGCATCGCCTCGGGGTGCCAGACGTTGTGGGGGTCTTTCTGCCGGTCATACCAATTGAAATCAATGCCGGCGGACCCGCCGGCAAACAGCTCGATGGGATTGCCCGCCTTCAGAAAGTCCAGGTCGTAATACTGTGTGCCGGATTTGGTGCGGAGAATGTCCGAACCCTGCATATAACTTGTCACGGCGGGCGTCAGGGCCGCCGCCAGCGCCAGCAGAGACAGGACCCACGCCCGCAGCGGAACGGTTGCCACCGCGGACCGGCATTGCCTCCAGGACACAAACCGGTCGGGCACCAGGACACAGACGCCCACAAACAAAGGAACAAAGATCGCGTTCCAAAAGAGGCTGGGATGATTCAAGGCCATCGCGAGAGCCAAAGCGGAGAGGACCAGCAGCGCAAACCGGTGCTTCCGGGGATTGCGGACGAAGGCAAGAAACGCCGCGCAAAAAAAGAAGGCGTAAGCGCCCAATTCCAGAAGGGACACGTCGCTCAGATTAAAAACAACGACGGGGGAAAAGGCCGTAAGGGAAACAACCCAAAGAATGGCGCGCGTGCTCTTGAGAATCTGCCGGGCAACGGCCAGGACGCTGAACTGGAACAACAGCGGAATCAGAAAGGAAAAATAGAAAATATAAAACGGCGTGTAATCCCGGATGAAAATCCCCATGCGGCCCATCGTCCACACGGCATCCCGGATCGTTGCGAAAAGAGGCGAGTCATAGTTCAGGCCCAGAATTGAAAAATAATACAGGGGAAAACCCAGGCCGCCGGCCGCGTAAGGATGCCAGAGCAAGACCTCGCCATAATAGTTGGCGGCGTGCAGATTGTCCCGGAACACGCTGTAGACGGAGAGGTTGTCTGCGTAAAGACTCCTCGTGCCGAGCAGATGGCCCGAGAGCGCGAAGCTGGAAAACAACGTGATCGCCAGGACAAAGAGCGACTGGCCGGCCAGGGAGTGCCGCCGGAACCATCGCCCGACGCGGCTCCGTCCCCACAGGGAAGATTGCTCGTTGCAGCAGGAGGTTGTCATCGGAAAGAAACCGTTGTCCACACGCGGACGCCGCTCTCCATGGCGGTTGGCAGCAGACTATTCATCGTCAGCTGGAACCATATCTATCAAAAGCGGCGCAGACGAGCAACCTTTTCTGTTCGCAAGGGTGCCTGAATCCAGGGGGATGGCTCCAACCGCCGCAGGACACAAGAGGTTTGCATCGCGGACCGTTCTCGTATATATAGCGCCCGGTTGACGCGAGAAACGAGATGCCATGGTTTTTCTTTCGGTTGTTTTTTCGTTCCGTAACGAAGAGCACGTGCTTCCTGAATTGATCCGGCGTGTTCGGGCCGTGCTGCAAGGGCAGCGCGCCGAAGGGGTCATTTCCGGCCATGAATTGATTTTTGTCAACGACGCTTCCACCGATCAGTCGTTGCGCATCCTTGTCGAACACGCGCAGAATCACGATGACATCCGGGTCATCAATATGGCCCGGAACTTCGGGGTATCCCCCTGCGTCATGGCGGGGCTGGCTCACGCGCGGGGCGATCTGGTGGTTTACATGGACGCCGACTTGCAAGACCCTCCGGAGGTCATCCCGCAGATGCTCCGGGCGTGGCGGGAGGGCGACAAGGTGGATGTCGTCCATACAGTGCGCCGGTCGCGCCAGGGAGAATCCGCCTTCAAGCTTTTCATCACCGGGATTGGCTACCATATCTTAAATCGTTACTGCACCGTCGCCATCCCGCAGGAGGCTGGCGATTTCAAGCTTCTGTCTCGCCGGGCTGTGGAGCAGGTTCTCAAGTTCAAGGAACACACGCCCTTCATGCGGGGCGTGGTGGCCTGGATCGGTTACAATCAGGTATTTGTTCCCTACGACCGGGAGGCCCGTTTTGCCGGCAAGAGCAAGTTCTTTGTGCTGAGTCCCAAGGTCATCAGCAACTTCTTCAACTCCGCCATTGTCAGTTTCTCGGCGGTGCCGTTGCAGATCGCCTCGTATATCGGGCTGGTCACGATCTTGATTGATTTGGTTTTCATCCTTCACGCCTTGCGGGAGAAAATCCTGGGGCGGGCCATTCCCGGCTGGACCGCCATTATGATTGCCATCTTGTTTTTTAGCGGAGTGCAGCTATTTTGCATTGGCATGATCGGCTTATACTTAAACTCGGTGCATGAGCAAACCAAGATGCGCCCTACGTACATCGTGGAATCCACCTTCGGATTCCCCGATTCCCCTTCCAATGCGTAATCGTTACATCCTCCTAAAAATCAAGCTGCTGCTGACTGCGTTCCGCCAAAAAAAGATCACCTTTCGCAAATTGTGGAATGTTTTCCTGTGTTCCGCGGCTTACCGGCTCAAAACGAAATCTTCCGGCCCTGCGCCCTTTATTCTGAGCCTCGAACTCGGCAACGAGTGCAACGCCAACTGCCTGTTCTGCCGCACCGAGAAGGGCGTGATCTACGACATCAATCCCGCGAAACCTTCGACGGGCGGCATCCCCAAGGGCAAAATGCCTTTCGACATGGCGTGCGCAATCCTGAATCAGGTCAAGGATGACGTGCTGATCGCCGTGCTCTACACGAACGGCGAGCCTTTGCTCTACAAGGACCTCAGCTCCCTCATCCGTTGTGCCACGGAGCACCGCGTTCTCACGCTGGTGGCCACCAACGGCCTCTTGCTGAACAAGAAAAACATCCAGGAGATGCTCGAAGGAGGGTTGGATGCCATCAAGATCCAGTTGAGTGGGTTCACGCAAGACACTTACAGGGTTCAAATCCGTTACGGCAATGTGGAGCGGCTTAAAGAGAACATCCGCCTCTTGGCCGCCATGAAACAGGCCGGCGGTTTCCATACGGTGATCATGGTGGATTACATCTTGTATGCCTACAACCGCCATCAACTGGCCGAGGCGCGCGCTTTTTGCCGGGACTTGGGCGTTTTGTTCAACGTGCGCCCCGGCAATCCCAAGGGCGGTTTGGAGGACAAGGAAGCGCCGCAAAGCACGGAAGAACTGCCGCTGAAAATATCCTGCGACTGGCTCTGGAAGGGCATGCAGGTGAATTTCAACGGCGACATTTTGCAGTGTTGTGACGGCGTGGTTTATAGCGGCGCCAAGACCTACGCCACGTTCAAGATCGGGGTGACCGATGTGCGTACGGTCTGGAACGGCCCCGCCGCGAGAGGCATGCGCCAGGTGATCACCCAAAAAGGCCGCGGGGCCATCCCGCTCTGCGCCCAGTGTTATCGCACGGGCGTCGCGTTCAAGTGGTGAGGCCAGCCCTTGTTCTTGGGCGGGCTGCCTGCGGCGCTTACTTCCACCAGAAGACTTCGCGGATCACCTGAAACATGTAGGCCGCGCCCCAGCGCCAGACTTGCAGCTTGGCCTTGCCACCGACGCGCGGCGGCTCGTCGCCGGGGATTTCGCCGACCTTGAGCCGGCGCTTGAGCGCGCGCACCGAGAGCAACGGCTCCCAACTGATGCGTGTGTTGAACAACCGCTCCGGCGTGGCATGCGAGACGTCCTTGTCGAGGTCGAGCGTGCGCACGAGGTCGGTCTTGTAAGCGCGATAGATGACCATCGCGTCGGTCAGGTGCCCGCCGTGCAGCAGGTTGATGGCGGTCGTGAACATCCAGTTGCCGAAGCCGGTCAGCCAGGAATCGTCCTGGCTCTTCGCCGGCGGCAGATAGCGCGAGACGATGACCATGTCGTAACCCTCGCGCATCTTTTGCAGCAGCGGCGGGATCAGTTCAGCGACCGAATTGCCGTCGGGGCTGAAGGTGAGGACCACGTCGCCCCGGATCAGCGGCCAGACCTCCATGTAGGCCTGGCGTATGCCGGGTTGTTTCTGCACGTAAACCTCGTAACCGTTCTCGCGCGCCCACTCGGCGGTGCCGTCGGTGGAGTTGCCGTCGAGGATGAGGATTTGATCGCACCATTCCCGTTGGATTTTCGGCATGATGACTTTCATGCCACTGATTTCGTTGAGCGTGGGGATAAGGAGGGTTGTTTTCAAAATAGGAGGCGGCGGAGGCACGCGTTTCAGGCGAAACGGCGTTCGAGTTTGTGCGAGGCCATCCCGCGGATGTGTTCCACGGTGTCCGGGCCGAATTTTTTCAGGACCATGTCGAGATACTTCGGGCTGTTGAAATAAGCCTGAAAGGCGCGGTCGCGGAACCGGATGACCTCCGACGCGGGCAAGTGCTTGGTGGGCAGCGGCAGCATGTCCACCGAGTGCTGCGAGTAGCCCGTCCATTTTTGCGGCAACGGCCAGCCCTCGTGAACGGCGGTGCTGTAAAGATGCGAGCCGGGATACGCCATCGCGCAGTAGAAGTTGGCGAACTCGGCGTTCAGCTCCAGCGCCATGTCCAGCGTCTCCTGCATCGTCCGGTGATCGTCCTCCGGCAGGCCGAAGATGAAATTGGCGATCACGTAAATGCCCGAATCACGGCAATGATTGATGGTCTTGAAGATCTTTTCCTGGCCAAAACCTTTTTGCACGTCCTTGCGCACCTGTTCGCTGGCGGCTTCGACGCCGAAGGCGAGCCAGAGGATGCCGGCGCGCTTGAGCTTCTCGATCATGTCGTCGCGCAGGGTGTCCACGCGGGTGTAGGCCCAGATGTTCAGGTCCAGGCCGCGCCGGATGATCTCGTCGCAAATGCCTTCGACGTGCCGCGGCTGGAGCACGAACAGCTCGTCGGCAAACTTGACGTTGCGCACGCCGTATTTCGTGACGAGCATTTCGAGGTCGTCCACGATCCGCCCGGCGCTCCAGAGCCGGTAGCTGTTGACGGCTTCCTTCATGCCCAGGACTTTTTCGCCGCTCTTGAACGGCGCCTGGATGCAACAGAACGCGCAGTGATACGGGCAACCGAGCGTCGTATACATCGCCGCGTAAGGCTGGCGCTTGAGATGGCCGAAGCAGTGCCAGTTGTGCGCGCGGTAAAGCGGCATCGGCAGCAAATCCCACGCGATGCCGGGCATCTCGTGATCGAGATCGCGCAACAGCGGCGCCGCCACGCCGCTGTGGCGCACTTCGCCATCGGCACGATACCAGAGATCGGGGATCTTGCTGAAATCCGGCGCGGCGGTTTTCAACGCCTCCAGCAACCCGGTCATGGTGTAGAGACCCTCGCCGCCGCAGGCGAAATCGGTTTTCTCCTCGCGCATCGTGCGCTCCGGCAGCGAGGCGACATGGCCGCCGACCATGAGCAAAGGCAGCTCGGGCAGCGCGTCCTTGACCGCGGCGGCGCACCGGCCCGCGGCCGGCATGTTTTGCGTCGAGGCAGACGGCTGGTGGCCATAAACCACCACGGCCGTCAGCCGCGGGTTCAGTTCCTTCACGCGCTCGGCGGTTTGCGCCGGCGTGAGCTGTTCGGCGGCGGCGTCCACGACCGCCACGGAAAAACCTTTGACGCGCACAAAGCTCGCCATCAAGCCGGCCCACACGGGCGGCTCAATGGCGCTTAGGTCCTTGCCCAGCGCCTGATAAATCTCGGTGCGATTGCCCGGATTGATCAGGACCAGATCCATTGAGTTTGACTTGCTCATACAACAGAATTGTTACGACGCATATTATGGTTGCGCAAGCAGCCTTTCCTGCCACCGCACCGGCCCGACTTGTCCGATTGGAAACCGGCCCTCGACGATTTCACCGGCCCCGAGTAGCGCAATCCATTATTTGCGGTTGGCAGGAATCGTCCTCACCTTCTCACAAATTCGCGGAGCCGCCGCCAGTTCAGCCTGATTCTCAGCAAAGTGCTGAAAACCACCCGCCATTATCCAATGTCTGGCGGGAAGTTGGTGGAATGGCGCGTCACGGCGTTGCCGCCGCCGCTTACTTCCACCAGAAGACTTCGCGGAGGACCTGGAAGAGGTAACCGGCGCCCCAGCGAAACATCTGCAGTTTGGCAACGCCGCCCACGCGCAGCGGCTCGTCACCGGGGATTTCGCCGACTTTCACGCGCCGCTTGAGCGCGCGTATCGTGAGCAACGGCTCGCAACCGAGGATGGTGTGAAAAAGCCGTTCGGGCGTGGTATAGGCATTGTCCTTGTCCACGTCCAACTCGGGCAGCAGATTGGTCCGGTAGGCGCGATACATCACCATCGCGTCGGTGAGATGGCCGCCGTGCAGCAGGTTGATGATGGTCGTGAAGAACCAGTTGCCGAATCCGGTGAGGAAGGAATCATCCTGGCTTTTCGCCGGCGGCAGATAGCGGGAAACGATCACCATATCGTAGCCCTCGCGCATTTTTTCGATGAGCGGGGGAATCAGTTCGGGAAGGGAGCTGCCATCCGGACTGAAGGTGATGACGACGTCGCCCCGGATCAGCGGCCAGCCTTCGATAAAGGCCATCCGCAGGCCCGGTTTCTTTTGCACGTAGACTTCGTAACCGTTTTCGCGCGCCCATTCGGCGGTGCCGTCGGTGGAGTTGCCGTCCACAATCAGGATCTGGTCGCACCATTCCCGTTTGATCTTGGGCATGATGATTTTCATGCCATCTATCTCATTGAGCGTCGGTATGAGGAGTGTAGTTTTCACGGGAGAAATCGGCGGTTTCAGGTGTGTTTGCGGACGAGTTTGTGCGAAGCCATCTCGCGGATGTGAACGGCGGTTTCACGACCGAACTTTCTTTCGATCATTTGAAGAAACGACGGGTCGTGGAAATACGCCTGAAACGCCTGATCGCGGAAACGCAACACGTCGGCGCCGGAAATGTGTTTGGTGGGCAGTGGCAGCGTATCCACGGCGTGCTGGGAATAGCCGGCCCAACTCGTCGGCAGCGGCCAGCCCTGGTCAACGGCCGTTTGATACAACTGCGACCCCGGATACGCCATCGCGGAGTAGAAATTGGCAAATTCGCAATTCAACGCCAGCGCCGTGTCGAGGGTTTCCCGCATGGTCTGCATGTCGTCCTCGGGCAGGCCGAAAATATAGTTGGCGATGACGTAGATGCCCTCCGCCCGCACGCGTTCGATGACCTTGAAAAGCTGCTCCTCCGTGAAGCCCTTGCGGGCGTCGTCGCGCACGCGTTCACTGGCCGACTCGATGCCGAAACAAAGCCAGTTGATTCCCGCGCGCTTGAGCTTGGCGATGGTGACATCGTCGCGGACGCTATCCACGCGGGCATAGGCCCAGATGTTGACCTTCAGGCCGCGTTCGATGATTTGGTCGCAGACGCCGTGAACGTGCCGGTTGGTCAGCACGAAAAGCTCGTCGGCAAACTTGATGTTATAAACGCCGTAGCGGGTGACAAGCTTCTCAATCTGGTCCACGACGGTCTTGGGACTCCAGAATCGGTAGCTGTTGGCCGTGGCGGCCATGCCGAGCGCGGCTTCACCGCTCTTGAACGGCGCCTGGATGCAGCAGAAGGTGCAGTGATACGGGCATCCGAGGCTGGTATAGACCGAGCCGTAGGGCTTGCGCCGATCCAGATGGCCGAAGCAATGCCAGTTGTGCGCCTTGTAGCGGTCCATCGGCAGCAGGTCCCAGGCGAGTTCGGGCATTTCCTCGTCAAGCTGGGTCACCAGCGGCGCGTTCGGCGTCGTGCGGATGGCGTCGCCGTCACGGTAGCAAATGCCGCGCACTTTGGAGAAATCGGGCTGGACGCACCTGACCGCCTGCACCAGTTCAAACAACGTCACCGGCCCCTCGCCGGTGCAAACCGCATCCACGCTTTCCTCGCGCAGTGTCCGTTCCGGCAGCGCGGCCACGTGGCCGCCGGCCATCACGCGCGGGATTTCAGGCGCCAGTTCTTTCAGCGCCGCGCAGAGCGCGCTGGCGTAGGGCATCACCTGGGTGGAAGCCGAGGGATTATGGCCATACGAGATGATGGCCAGCAGCCGCGGGTTCATTTCGACAGCGCGGCGGGCCGCTTCTTCCGGCGTGAGTCCTTCGGCGTTGGCGTCCAGAATCGCCACCTCCAGGCCGCGCCGGCGAAGGTAGGTCGCGATGAGTCCGCACCAGATCGGCGGCTCGATGCCGGCCAGTTCGGACCCGAGGCTCTGGTAAATCTGCAGACGGCCACCGGGATTGATCAGGAGCGCGTCGAGCTTTGGGTTCACGGTCTTGTTCTTTTACTTCACCCAGCGCAGGATGCGCTGCGTCATGGAGACAACGTCCAAGCCATGTTTTTCCCAGATGACTTCGCGGCCGCCCATATCGAACACGTAGCGGTCGTTCTGGCCGATACGCAACAACGGCAGGCGCATGTCGTTGTCCGAGAAGGTCTCGGCCAGCAAGCTGCCCAACCCGCCCGTCAGCAGGTGTTCCTCCATCGAGACGACCCGCTTGACGCCCTTCAGATACTCGAACAACCGCTCGGTATTGAGCGGCTTGATGCGGCAGACATCAATCACACGGGCCTTCACGCCCGCTTCGGCCAATTCCGTGGCGACCTTCTGCGCCTGATGCACCATGATGCCGGTAGCCACCAACGCGACCGGACCACCCGGGCACGTCAACAAAACGCCATCGGCGAACTTGTGGTTTCCCTCGCCGTAGATTTCCGGGACGCCAGCGCGGTCGAAGCGCACGTATTGCGGCCCGGGGTTGCGGTACGAAATCTCCGCGAGCGCCTCCGCGCAATACGAATCGGCCGGGCTGTGAACCGTCATGTTCGGCAGGGCGCGCATGATGGTGAGGTCTTCGACGGTATGGTGCGTTGGCCCCATGATGTCGTAGGCGTAACCGGCGCCAACACCGATGTTGCAGATCGGCAGGTTCATCGCGCAGATGTCAATTTTGTTCTGTTCGTAGCACCGGGTCGTGACGAAGGGCGCGATGGCGTAGGTGTAAACCTTTTTGCCCTCCAGCGCCATGCCGCAAGCCATGCCGATGAGCTGCTGTTCGGCGATGCCCACCTGGAAGTATTGATCGGGCCGTTGTTGATAAAACTGATCCAGCGTGGGCGCGCCGTTGTCGGCGGTGATGAAGACCACTTCCGGATCCTTCTTGTAGAACTCGAAGAGCGCGTTGAAAAAAGCGTCGCGCATGCCAAGGATGAATTTGGTGCTGGCCATGATGAATTACTCTCCTTGCTCGGCTTTGACACGTTTGCCACCGATGGGCAAAGACTTCAGACCCAGGTCCTGGCAGGTGACTGCCAGGTCATTGCCGGCGGGCACCCGGTAATGCCACAAGCGTTTGTCTTCCATGATCGAAGCGCCTTTGCCCTTATGGGTGTTGGCGATGATCATCAACGGCTTCTTGTGCTGCCGGTGACGGATGTCGCCGAACGCGGTGAAAATTTCGCCGAAGTCGTGGCCGTTGATGGTGCGCACTTCAAAGCCGAACGCCTCGAATTTCTTGTCGAGCGGGTTCATGCGCGGGCCGTCGCAGGGAAACTCCACGCGGTCGGAGTAACCGATGACGCCGCCGCCGTTGCGATCCACGATGCAAACGAGGTTGCTCAAACTCTTGGAGCCGGCGTAGAGAGCCGCCTCCCAGTTGGAGCCTTCAGCCAGTTCCCCGTCGCCGAGCAGACAGATCACCAGCCACGGTTGTTTCTTTACCAAGCCGATTTGGGCGATACCAGTGGCCACGGGCAGGCCGTGGCCGAGCGAACCGCTGAGAATTTCCATGCCGGGAACGTGGTGTTCCGCGTGAACGCCCAGCAGGCTGTCGCGTCCGGCAAAATTGTCGAGTTCCGAGGACGGAAAGAAACCCTGATCGGCCAGGACCGGGTAAAGGCCAATGCCACCCTGGCCTTTGCTGAGAATGAACCGGTCGCGTTTTTCCCAACGGGGATTTTTGGGATCGAAATTCATCAACCGGCCGTGATACAGCGCCACAAGCAGTTCGGTTTGGGAAAAGGCGCTGCTGATGTGGCCGCTCTTGGCGTGGGCGGCCATCTCCAAAACCTTGCAGCGCACCCAATGCGCCTTGCTTTCCAATGCTTTTCGTTGTTCCGGTTGCATATTTGATTCCCTCACACCGACCGCACCTCGGGCAAGTCAAAAGCGATGCCAAAACGAGGGCGGAAAACCATCCGCAAGCGCGTGAGACTGGTGGGCGCCCTTAACAAGGAGGATTGTCTCCCCCTTCCGGGTCGCGTCCACTCGGCATCGTTATCGAACGTCTCAGCACAACTTTGGGTCGGATCGCCAAAAATCGGGCACGCACTATGTCCATCGTCCCATGCTTTGTCAAGCCCGCCAGCCTCTTGTGGGGGCCGCATCCCACACGCCTGCCACCGCGGTGTTATCGGCCTTAAAGCTCATTGAGCACCGCGCACAGCTTCCGAATTTTCTCCTTGTCCAACGCCGGATAGTTGCCGATGTAGGCGCCGTAAAAGTGGACGTGCTCCACGGCGGTATACTTTTCGCATTCCGCGTCGCCGACAACGCGGCGGAGGTAGGGCTGGCGCAGTTGATTGCCGCCGCCGGAGAGGCCGCGGCGGAACTCGACCTTGAGTTGCCGTAGCGCCGCTTCCACGCGCGCCCAGAGCGCCGCGTCCGGCTGGCGCAGCACCAGCGTGAAGGCGTAGTTGCAACTGCCTTCGACCGCAAAGTCGGTCTGGTATTTCGCCGGATCAAGGCCGGCCAGAAACATCTGCAGGTTTGCGCGCCGGATATCGTTGCTGGCGTCCAGGCGCTTGAGCTGCGCGCGGCCGAACACGCCCGTCAGCTCGGTCGGCCGGACGTTGTAGCCGGGGAACGCGAAGATGAAATCGGGCGTCAGGTCGGGGTGCGCTTCGGCGTATTGTCGCCGGCGCGCCTCGCTGGTGCACTCGCGCACCATGCCGTGCGAGCGGAGCATCCGCGCGGTTTCATACAGCGCTTCATCGTTGGTGCAGATCATGCCGCCTTCGATCGTGCTCATGTGGTGGGCAAAGTAGAACGAGAAATTGGAGACCAACCCGAAGCTGCCCACCTTGCGGCCGTTGAACGTGGCACCATGCGATTCGCAGCAGTCCTCGATGAGCGGCACCTTGCGCGCGGCCAGTTCGTCGAGCAACCGCTGCGTGAGCGCGTTGTAGCCGAGGATGTGCGTGAGGAAAACCGCGCGGGTGTCGCGGGTGATTTCCTGCAACACCTGCTCCGTGTCCATGCCGAGCGTGCGGGGGTCAATGTCCACGAACACCGGGTCGAATCCGGTTTGCAGCACCGCCGCGATGTCCGACACCCACGTCAGCGGCGGGACGATGATCTCGCCGCCCCCGGCCTGTTCGCGCAGCGCCGCCAGCGTAAGCAGGTTGGCGGAGGCGCCGCTGTTGACCAACACGCTGTATTTCACGCCGAGCCACTCCGACCATTCGCGCTCAAAGGCACGCACCTGTTCGCCGTGCGTCAGCCGCGGCTGCGGTTGTTGCAGGTAGGCGATCACCGCGTCAAGGTCTCCGCGGGTGATGTTGTCGTCCATCAACGGCCAGATCAGTGGTTCTACAGCGGTCATGGTGTTGGTTCCCGGATTACGCGGCGGGCGCGGCGATGGCCTGCAGGATGCCTCGCTCGTCGATGCCGCACAGTTGGTGCAGGTGGGCGCGGTTGCCCACTTCAAAAAGGTAATGGTCGTTCACACCCAGCGCGCGCACGGCGATGCGAGCGTCGTGGCGGGCCAGCAGGCCGACAATCATCGAGTCGAGGCCGCCGCGGTTGAGGAAACCCTCCTCGACGGTGACGACGCGCCGGTATTTTTCCAGCGTGCGGAAGAGGCGATCTTCGTTCAGCGGCCGGAAGGCGAAGACGTCCACCAGCCCGGCACGGCCGGCCGACTGCGCGAGGGCGCGTTGCGACACCTGCGTCATGAAGCCGGTGGCCACGACGCAGGTGTCGCCGCCGTGGGCCAGTTCGCAAAAACCGTCCTCCAGATCGGCGGGCGCGCCGTCCTGGTAAAGGTTTGTGACGGGCTTGCTGTCGAGCCGGATGTATTTGGGGCGGTGGCTGTGCAGCGACCGCTCGGCCACGCGCGCCGCCAGCGCCCAATCGCTCGGTGAGAAGACCTCGAGGTGGGGCAGCAGGCGCATGAGGGTGATGTCCTCGAGGCAGTGGTGGCTCGGCCCGGAGAGGTCGTAGCTCAACCCGGCGCCGACGCCGACGATGTTGACGTTGAGCGGGCGCACCTGCGCGGCCATGGAGAGGTTGGTGCGAATTTGCTCGTAGCAGCGCATGCTCATGAAGCCGGCGATGCCAAAGGCGTAGGTGGTGAATCCCTCGATGGCCAGGCCGGTGGCGACATTGACCGCGCTTTGCTCGGCGATGCCAACGTTGATGAAACGGTCGCCGAATTCGGAGCGAATTTTGTCGAGCGCCGGCGCGCCGAAGTCGTCGGTGACAATAAAAATGTTTTCGTGCTGCCGCATCGCCTCCAGCAGGCGGTCGAAGAAGGCGTCGCGCATCGTCATGGAGCGGGTGTCACTCATGAGAGCCTCCCGACGGCCTCGGCGACCTGTTGTGCGTTGAGAGTTTTGACGTGACAGAGGACGTCGCTTTCGAGCGACGGTACGCCTTTGCCTTTGACGGTGCGCGCGACGATGGCCTGCGGCCGGCTCGTGCTGGACTGGCGGCCATCCGCCAGCGCGCGATGCACAGCGCCCAGGTCGTGGCCGTCCACGGTGACGGCGTCCCACTGGAACTCCCGCAGTTTGCGGTCCAGCGGCTCCAAGTTGATGATGTTGCGGCAGTAGTCGAGCATCGAGATGCCGTTGTAGTCCACGATCAAGGTCAGGTTGCTCAATCCCTGCTGGCCGGCGAACATAACGGCCTCCCAAATCGAGCCTTCGCAAAGTTCGCCGTCGCCGCAGACCACATACACGCGGGCATCGGAGCGTTTCTGCCGCAAACCGACGGCGATGCCGCACGCAACGCCGAGGCCATGGCCGAGCGAGCCGTTGGTGGTTTCGATGCCGGGGATTTGCATGTCCGGAATGCCGCCGAGTCGCGAGCCGGGTTTGCAAACGGTGGCGAGTTCCTCGCGCCCGATGAAGCCCAAGTCAGCCAGAATAGGATAGAGAGCGATGCAGCCATGGCCTTTGCTGGCGATGAAGCGGTCGCGGCCTTCCCACTGCGGCTGGCGGGGGTCGAAGCGCAGCCACCCGCCGTAATAGAGCGTCGCCAGCACTTCCACCGCCGACAGCGAGGAAGCGATGCGCGTTTCCGGGGCGATGCCGTGGATCTTCAACGTCTCGCGCCGTACCCACGCGGCCTTCTCTTTCAGGCGAGCCAGCAGCGCCGCGTCCGCGATTTCTTTTACATCATTTGCCATAGACACGTGTTACTTACGCGACGACTCCCGTTCCAGCAAGCTTTGATAGGTCGCCTGAAGCCCTTTCTCGAAGGAAACGGCCGGATGCCAGCCCATTGCCAGCAGCCGGCTTGAATCGAGCCGCTTCAAGAGCGCGCCGTCGGGTTTGGAAGTGTCGAAGCGCAGTTCGCCCGTGTAGCCCACGACCCGCCGGATGGTTTCGGCGGCTTCGCGGATGGAAAGGTCGGCGCCGCCGCCGAGGTTGATCGGCTCGGCCTCGTCGTAGCCGTTCATCACGAAGATGCACGCGTCGGC
>CAIQCK010000013.1 GCA_903870275.1 uncultured bacterium
CGCGACGCAACCACAATCGCGCCCGGAGGTCGCGATCCACCACAATTTATTTGTCCTCGATGTTTGGGAAGGCGAGCCGGTTATTTCAACCGATCTGGTTGCAGCTTCCTCGCTCGGCACACCGCACATCGCCGGTTATTCCTACGATGGCAAGGTCAACGGGACGGCCATGATCTATCGCGCCGCGTGCGCGGTTCTCGCCGGGAGCGCGGGCGTCCCATCCGCCGGGACGGCCGCGCTCCCTGGCGTCACACTGCCGCCCTCACCGCACGCCGCGCTTTCGCTGGACGCCACGGGCCGCGACGACGAAGACGTGCTGCGCGAGGCGGCGCTCACCATCTATGACATCGAGGCGGACGACCGCCGGCTGCGCGCCATTGCAGACTTGCCAGCGGGCGAACGAGGTGCATACTTCGACCGCTTGCGGAGGGAATATCCGCAGCGCCGCGAGTTTCAGAACTCAACCATTACACTTCGCGGCGGCAGTGTAACCATCCGCCAAAAACTGGCGGGAATCGGATTCAAACTGGAGTAATGGAGTCGTGGAGTGATGGAGTCATGGGTTCGAAACCCAATTCTCCGATGCTCCAACGCTCCATCTCCCCAAAAAAGGAATTATGAGCGAACCACAAGCAGACATTGCATTGATCGGCCTGGCCGTGATGGGCCAGAATTTGATTTTGAACATGAACGACCACGGCTTCACCGTCGTGGCCTTCAACCGCACCGTTTCGAAGGTGGACGATTTCATCGCCAACGAGGCCAAGGGCACGAAGATCCTCGGCGCGCACTCGCTGCAGGAGATGGCCGGGCTGCTCAAGCGCCCGCGCCGCGTCATGCTCATGGTCAAGGCGGGCAAGGCGGTGGATGAGTTCATCGAGCATCTCATCCCCGTGCTCGAACCCGGCGACATCATCATTGACGGCGGCAACTCCCTCTTCGAGGACACCATCCGCCGCACGACCTACGTCGAGAGCAAGGGTCTGCTCTACATCGGCACCGGCGTCTCCGGCGGCGAGGAAGGCGCGCGCCGCGGTCCCTCGATCATGCCGGGCGGTTCGCCCGCCGCGTGGCCGCACGTAAAACCGATCTTCCAGGCCATTGCCGCGAAGGTCGGCGACGGCGTGCCGTGCTGCGACTGGGTCGGCGAGAACGGCGCGGGCCATTACGTGAAGATGGTCCACAACGGCATCGAATACGGCGACATGCAGCTCACCTGCGAAGCCTACCACCTCATGAAGGACGGCCTCGGCATGACCGCCGACGAGATGCACGAGGTCTTCAAGCAGTGGAACGAAGGCGAACTCGGCTCCTACCTCGTCGAGATCACCCGCGACATCCTCGCCAAGAAGGACGACGACGGCGCGCCGCTGGTGGACAAGATTCTCGACACCGCCGGCCAGAAAGGCACCGGCAAGTGGACCGTGAAAAGCTCCGCCGACCTCGGCGTGCCCACCTCGCTCATCACCGAGGCGGTCTTCGCCCGTTGCGTCTCCGCGATGAAGGACGAGCGCGTGAAGGCGGCGAAACTTTTCAAGCCGATCAACGCGAAGTTTGCCGGCGACCGCGCGCTGTGGGTCGAGGACATCCGCAAGGCGCTCTACGCCTCGAAGATCATCAGCTACGCGCAGGGTTACATGCTCATGCGCGAGGCGGCCAAGGAGCACAAGTGGAACCTCAACAACGGCGGCATCGCGCTCATGTGGCGCGGCGGCTGCATCATCCGCAGCGTGTTCCTCGGCGAGATCAAGCGCGCGTTCGACAAGAACCCGGACCTGACCAACCTGCTGCTCGATCCGTTCTTCAAGAAGGCCATCAAGAGCTGCCAGCGCAGTTGGCGCAAGGTCATCGCCACCGCCGTCAAGAAGGGCATCCCGGTGCCGGCGTTCAGCACCGCGCTGGCGTTCTTCGACGGCTTCCGCGCCGAGCGTCTGCCTGCGAACCTGCTCCAAGCCCAGCGCGACTACTTTGGCGCGCACACCTACGAGCGCGTGGACAAGCCCCGCGGCCAGTTCTTCCACACCAACTGGACCGGCACCGGCGGCCGCGTGGCCAGCAGCACGTATACGGTGTAAAGCCGCTGGCCGCCTGTTCAAAGCTCTGCAGTAACATCTCGATTCATGACTCGCAGTCCGCGACAAGTCGCGGACTGCGAGTCCATGTGTCCGTGCGCTGTGCGTCGGGCGAGGTGTGACTGCGAGCCAGAAAGGAGATATGCGCCATGAAGAACGGATGTCTGCCCACTGCCATTGGAATTACTCTCATCGTGGTCGCGGGCCTTGTGGTATTGCTCGGCGGAGCGGTGACGTTTTCGATGCCGAGAATCTACTACGCCAGCACACGCGTTGTCGCGGAACGAGGCGAGGCCGCAAAAACAACAGCCGGGACTCCGCCCCGTGACGATTCCCGCTCCCTCTTTCGCATGGACCAAGTGGAAATCCTTCGCTCGCAAATGATCGGCTATCGGGTGGTGGAGAAGGAACAACTAATTGCCAAGTGGGCCATCGGCGGTCCGGAGTCCATGGCCAAAGAATTTGCGTTTCAGAACCTGCACCGCCGTCTCAAGGTCCTGCCCGTGCGCGGCTCCAATGTCATAGAAGTCGGTTTCTACTCGACCGATCCCGTGGAGGCTGCGGATCTAGCCAATGCGATCACCGAGGCGTATCGCGACCTCATGACCCACGAACCGCACAATTACCGTGTCATGATTATTGAGCAAGCCCGGCCTCCAACCGCGCCGGCCCAACCCAACGTGCCTTTGTATCTCCTGTCCTCCTTCGGCGTGGCGGGATTGTTCGTGCTCGGCGGCGGTTCTCTGATCGTATGGGGACAAAAGCAGAAGAAAACCCAGCCACCGGTTCTTCGTCATAGCGAATCCGCAAACAAACCGCCGGACCTTGGCCAAGGAGGTTATTAAACAACCAAGCCGATTATCTGTTTCCGTTGGCCGCAGGTCCGACCTGAGACTGTAATCCTTCGGCCAATTCGCTTGCGATGGCGCGCGGTCTCCGGTTAAGAGACGCGGCCATGTTCATGTCACGCTTCGCGGTTTTGGGGTTGATCGTTTTTTTGGCTGCCGTTGGCACGGCGGCAGACCTCCACAGCGGCCTGGCCGGTCATTGGCAGTTCGATGGCTGCGACGGCAAGATAGTGAAGGATCTTTCGCCACGCGGAAACGACGGTGTCATTGATGGCGGCGAGTTGCGCAAGGAGAAGTCGGGCACGTCGCTGGAGTTGGACGGATTGGGCAGCCACGTGCTCATCGCGGAGAAGACGCTGTTCGATTTCTCCAACGCGATCACGGCGTCGTTGTGGGTTCGGGCGTCCGAGTTAAGGGACAAGACTGTCTTCTTCGGCGTGCCGCACACCAACGAGTCGTGGACCACGCCGATGTTTGGCATGTATGCCTCCGAAGACCACGTTGTTTATGGAATGTGGGGCAACCACGGCGCCACCAAGGTGCTCGTCGAAACCGCCGGCGCTTTGCCGCTCGACACTTGGACGCTGCTGACCGGCACCTACGACGGCGCGGCGGTAAGGCTCTACGTCAACGGCACGCTCAGCGCCGAGAAGCCGCACACCGGCGCCATCGTCCGCAACGGCCAGCCGCTCATTCTCGGCAAGGGCCTCGGCTACAGCAAACCGTCGCTCAAAGGACGCATCGGCGAACTGCGGCTCTACTCGCGGGCGCTGACGGCGGACGAGGTGCGCGCGCTGTTCGAACAGACCCAGTCCGCCTATGACCTGTCCGCGCCGCCCGCAACGAAGCCGGCACATGGCGACGGCACCGTCATGGTCGAAACGCACGGCAACAGCCCAACCAGTTCGTCGCCGTGGCGGCAGCAGCCAACGCGGTTGCTGGAGTTGCTCAAGGGCTACACGCCGTCGGGCGAGAGCGTGAAGCTCAACCGCTACGGCGGCAGGCTCGACCAGCCGAAGGAGAAGGCGACCGGCTTTTTCCAAGTGAAGAAGACCGGCGACCGCCACTGGCTGATTGATCCGGAAGGCTGCCGCTATTTCAACATCGCCATCAACGCCGTGCGCGAACCGAAGGACGTGAAGGCGAACTTCGGCTCCGCCGAGAAGTGGGCGGAAGCGGTGACTTCACAGTTCCGCGACAATGGGTTCAACGGCCTGGGCAACTGGAGTCCCTCGCGGCTGCAACAGGTGAAATCCCCGCTGGTCTGGGTGTTGCGGGCGAATTTCATGTTCGAATTTGCGAAGTCGAAGGGACTGACCGAGGCGGCCTCCGGCACGGTCGGCTTTCGCAACCGTTGCATGCCGGTCTTTCATCCCGACTTCGAGCCGTTCTGCGACCGGTTCGCGAAAGACCTCGCGGCCACCGCCAACGACCCGATGCTGCTCGGCATCATGACCGACAACGAACTGCAATGCCCGGTGAACCTCCTCGACCGTTACCTCTCGCTCGACGCGGACGATCCGGGCCGACAAGCCGCCGCCGCGTGGCTCGCCGCGCGCAAAGGCTCCGACAACGCCGGCAAGATCACGCTGCGCGACCGCTACGAGTTCATCGCGTTTGCGTTCGAGCGTTACTACCGCATCGTCACGAAGGCCATCCGCCGCTACGACCGCAACCACCTCTACCTCGGTTCGCGCATCAACTATCACCAGGGCGAGTTCGACAACCCATGGTTCTGGAAGATGCTCGCGCCGTTTCACGACGTGGTGTCGGTGAACTACTACCACTTCTGGGGGCCGCAGCCGGCGCAGTTCGCCGAGTGGGAGGCGTGGGGCGGCCGGCCCATCCTGCTCACCGAGTGGTATGCGAAGGCGATGGACGTGCCCGGCCTCGCGAATACTTTTGGCGCGGGCTGGCTAGTGCGCACGCAGGAGGACCGTGCCCGCTACTACCAGCACTTCGCGTTGAACGCGCTGGAGATCAAGAACATCGTCGGCTGGCATTTCTTCAAATACCTCGACGACCCGAAGGAATCCACCGCGCTCGACAACGCGGGCGGCGCGAACAAGGGCATGTTCGATGCTTACGGAAAGCCGTATCCGCCGCTGCTCGACCGCGCCCGCGCCGTGAACCGCGAGGCGTATCCGCTTATTGAGTTTTTCGACGAGCGGAATCGCCCGTGAAGACGCTTATTCCGTGACCTGAATATCCGCGCCGATCTGCCGCATGAGGCCGGCGAACTTCGGGAAGGTGACGGCGGCAGCCTCGGCGGTGCGGATGATGGTCCTGCCTTTGATCGCGCTCGCGGCCACGGCCAGCGACATGACGATGCGATGATCGTCGTGGCCGTTCACTTCCGCGGCGATGAGCTGGCTTCGCTCGATGACAAGGCCGTCGGGCAGTTCGGTAACGCGCGCGCCGAGCTTGGTGAGTTCCTCGCGCATCACGGCGATGCGGTCGGTTTCCTTGATGCGCGCCTGCGGGACGTTGGCGAGCGTCGTCTTGCCCTCGGCGAAACACGCAAGCGCGGCCATCATCGGCAGCGCGTCGGGCGTGGCGTTCATGTCAATGCGACAGCCCTTGAGATTGCCGGGCCGCACGCGGACGCCGTCGGGCGTCGTTTCCACGCGCGCGCCCATTTGCCGCAAGTAATCGAGCACGGCCTTGTCGCCCTGGGAATCGTTCAAGTCCAGTCCCTGCACCGTCACGTCGTTGTCGCCGATGGCGCCGGCGCAGAGGAAAAACGTCGCCGAGGAGAAGTCCGCCGGAATCCGCCGCGTGAACGGCTTGTAACTCTGCCGGCCCGGCACGCGGAACTCGCGCCAGCCGTCGCGCTCCAGCTTGATGCCGAGCCGCGCCAGCCAGTCGAGCGTGATTTCCGCGTAGGGAATCTCGTGCAGCAACGGCACGCGGATGACACTGTCGCCATCGGCCAGCGGCGCGTTGATGAGAATGCTGGTGAGATACTGGCTCGTGGTGCACTCGATGGAGGTTGTGCCGCCCTGCAACCGGCCGCGCACGACGATGGGCGGACAGCCGTTGCCGCGCGTCGCCTCGGCCCAGCCGCCGAGATCGTTGACGGCGGTGATGACCGGGCCGGCGGGCCGGCGGCGAATTTGGTGGTCGCCGGTGAACACCGCCATGCCCTTGCGCAACAGCGCGGCGGTGGCGATCACGATGTTCATGGTGGTACCGGAGTTGCCTACATCCACCACGTTGTCGGGCACGCGCAATTCGCCGCCGGTGCCCTGCACGATCCAGACATCGGGCCGGCATTCAAACTTCGCGCCGAGCGCGCCGAATGTCGCCGCCGCCGAGCGCGCGTCGCCGGATTCTAGCGGCGCTTCGATGCGGCTCTCGCCCGCCGCGAGACTGGCGAACGCCACCGCGCGAATGGTGTGGGACTTCGAGCCAGGGATAGGAACAGCGCCGTGCAGCCGGGATTGCGTGCAGATGAAGTTCATGCCGCGCAGGCTAAGCACTCGCCGCCAAAAAGTCAAAGCCCTGAACGGAGGGTCATGGATCAGCCTGATGATTGGCTTGGGTCGTCTCTCGTCTTACCCGAGTGCCTGCATCAAGTCTTTCCGGCCCTTTTCGTAGGTCGGATTGTTGACCTCTCTGTCGCCGCAACTATCGTGCCATACGGAATGCGCGGGACTTTCAAATCGGCAGACCGCCACGGTGCTCGGGATTCGCTCAAAAATACGCCGGAAAAGTTTCCCCGCTTTCATGCTGGATCCAAGAGTCAGGCCCAGCAGCCGGACCGTGCGCAAGTCCCTAAGGTGATTGGTCAACTCGGCGGAGCCATTGACATGGCCGCCGCATGTTTTCAACTCCGGAGACCAACCCGCGCAAGGTCCGCAAATGGTCCAAGGTGCGTCTTCGGACAGGGTGATCAGCGTGTCCTGATCCTTCAGAACCAGTTGGACGAGTTCAGGCAGGTTGTCACTGTCAAACGGCGGCCTGGTCCCGCCGCCATACTGGCAGACCGCGCACAACAGTGTGTGCGGCCTGACGGCGATGCCGGTGGACTTGGCTCGATACATGGCCGCGAGCGATTCCTTCTTGCCTTTGTCCAACTCCTCCACGCTTCGGGGAGGAATGAGAACGGCGATCCCTTTTTTACGGGCTTCCTCATAGGCCGCGCTCTTCGCCCGCTCTCCGCAGGATTTCACGACGAGCGCCCTTTGGATTTCGCGCGCTTTCTCGTAGAAACCCGAGTTTGCCTTCGGACATCCCTTACACGCGTCCGAGATCGCGCCGCTGCCATCGCAAATCCCGCGGACGGTTGAAATTTTATTGAGGAGGCGATTGAAAAGAATCCTAGCGCTCAACGTGACGCCGGGAGGCTCATTCAATTGCAGGAGGATTTCCAAATCCCTTCTCTTGTTGAAGTCCGCGCCTTCCGCAGTGTCTTCCGCCGGCCCCGACGTTTGAAACCCAAACATCTTGACCATGTTGCATTTCAGAGTGACGGCCATGTCGGGATGCCGCCCAACCTTGTCGAGAATGGCCTTCGTTTTTTTGTTTTTGGTGCCGGTGGGATCTTCGCCAAGAGAACACACCACGCATAGGAGTTGATAGGGTCTCATCGTCATTGCGGGATATTTGCAAGCGTCTTGGCTGCAGTTTTCAGCGGCGCGCGTTGCGGCCGGGCCTTTCGGTTCTTCACAGCGGGCGCATCCGGGGCCAGTCACGCCGCCAAGGATTGTCCCGGCTGCTAGACAAGAACCGCCGCGCAAAAACTGGCTTCTGGTTATTTGAGATTTTGTCGTCTCATTCGCTTTCATCGTAATCTCCCTGCTTGTTTGTCAGCCGGATAGCGCTGGTGCGCAGTGTCATGCCGTTCTCCTAAAAAGACGAAGCAATCTGAAGTAGCTGCGATTATTCCACTCAAAGCTGGCCTCAATCCAGCCGAATAGTGAAAACCGGCGACCTTCACGATCTTTTCAAATCAAAGCACTCCCGGACGAGGCAGGCATGCCGGGCAAGTCAGCTGTTAGCGTGGGCGCGCCGTCCATGACGAAGTTCATGGCGCACAGGCCAAGCACTCGCCGCCAGATCGTCAAAGGTCGGGATTATGGCGCCGGCATCCGTGCCGGCGTTTTGTCCAGCATCGGAACGCCGCCGGCTAGGATGCCGGCGCTACTGCCAGCCGGCGATTTCCCCGGCGAACGCATACCACGCCACGAAGGCCCAGTCGCCGCCGACGTTGCGGAGTGTGACGCAATGGCGGCCGGGCGGAACGGCGAACTCGAAGGTCTTGTCGTATTCATGGGCGGCAGCATCGTTCTTGCCGTCGAGGTCGGGCAGGTCAACCGTCTGCGTGAGCGCGCCGTCCACGAGGCATTCCAGCTTCGCGCCAAGCTTGGCGACGGAGCGGATGCGGACGTTCAGGGTGCCGCCGCGCGGCATATTCACGAGAAACACCGGCGGCTCGCGCAACTCGGCGTGGAGGTTCCCCTGCAAATACGCCAGCAGCGCCCACGCGTCTCGAATCGCGCCGCCCGGCTCGACGATGAAATCGCTGCGTTCCGACCGGCCCCACTCCGCCACCGGCACGGTCCGCGGGCTGGAGAGTTTCACGCTGGGCAAGCGGTCGTAGTCGAGAATGGCGACGGCGTAGGCGGCGAGCGACGGCAGCGTGACCACGACGCGCCCGTTTTCGATGCGCGCCTCGCCGCGCCGCTCGCCGTCCCAATCGGGCGACACGATGCGGACGGCCTTCGGCGCTTCGGCCAAAGGCAACTTGATGATCACGTTCTCGCGCCGCACCGGCTTTGAGTTTTGCGCCTGGCGATTGATGACGTGGAGCATCAGCGCCGGTGGATTGTCGCGACGCCACAACGCCGTGCTGAGCAGCGGCGCGTCCGTCTCGATGGGCTCGAAGCCGAGCACGCGCGCGTCGAGATACAGCGCCTTGTTCCGCTGGTAAAACGCCGTCTGGCGCGCGATCTCGTGGATGCCGCCGTCGCGCAACGCGTCGTCGCCCGCAGGCCCGTGCACCGGAAACGCGAAGAACGCGCCGGCCGCGTAGATTTCCGCGCCGCGCACACGCATCCATAGCTCACGGTCGGGCGGCGAGATTTTCATCCACGGGAATCCGCCGAAACCCCAATCGTGGAAGAAAACCACCGGCACGCGCGCGCCCGCCAGCGCGCGGCCCGCGGTGACGGTCGAGGCCCAGTCCTGAATCTGGTTGTCCGAAAGGTCCACCGCGCCGTCCTTCACGCGCCAGAGTCCCCAGACGCCGAGCACCTGCAAGTCCACGTAGCGGGCGAGGCCGTTGCCGCTGATGAACACGCGCCGGCCCCTGTTTGCGGCGTAGGAGCGGATGGCGCCGATCAGCAATTTCCACGCGCGGTCGTCGCGGTCGCGGCGGAACGCGTGCCACTCCGCGGGCGGTTTTCCCGGCGCGGGCGGTTTGAAAGCAAGGCCGCGTTTCTCCAGCCACGCGCGGTAATCGCGCATCGAGTAGTCGTCGAAACCCTCGTCCGCCTGGAGCGCGGCGTTGATTTCGTCCATGAACAAATAATCCACGCCCGCGTCAATCTGCTGGCGGCACCACGAGAGGAGGTATTCGAGATAGGCGGGGTTCGACAACGTGCCGTGGCGGCAGTTGCGCTCGCCCCACGCGTCCACCAGCTTGCCGTCCGGCCCGCGCGTAGCCATGTCGAGCACCTGCGCCTCGGTCAGGCCGTTCTCGCCGTGATAGAGCGCGCTGCACGTGATGCCGCCGCCGAAAAGCGCGCCGAGCGCGTGCGCCTTCACCGGCATGCCGGCCAGCGGCGCATAGTCGCGCGCGTGGCTCCATTTGAACCACGCGCGAATCCAGCAATCCGAGCCGGCCTTCGCCGCGGCGCGGATGCCGTCGTCGGAGTCCATCGTCTCGTGAACGGTATAAACCACGGCGTCGTTGATGTTGGTGACGGGCTGTGCGCGCCGCAACGCCGCCGGAAAATCCGGCGCGGTTTGCAACCAGCGCGGGTCCGGCTCCGGCGCGACGGGCCGAAACTCGCGGCGAAGTTCCTCGCCGCGCGCGACGAGCCGCTCGACCTTGGCGGCCATCGCCGCCGGCTCGCTTTCCGTGAAGGGCGCGAGCCACGCCCACAAACCGTTGGCCGCCGCGCGCGCCGGCGCGATGGCCCCGTAAAGAAACAGATTCGTTGGCGTATAGCGTTGGATGAACGAACTGCCCCGCTGCCACTCCCCGGCGTATCCGAGAAAAACGACGCCGATGCCGATGCCGGCGTCGCTGGCCCGCGCGATCACCGCCGGATGCCGGCTGCTGAGCCGCGACGCCGTGTCGCCGCGCGGTCCCCACGCGGAAACACCGGCGTAGGCGTTGTTGTCGCCGAGGCTGGCAATCGTGCCGCTGCGAAACTCGTCCGGTCCGCGCCAGAACGCATAGGCATCGAAGAGCGGCTCGTCCAGCGGCAACCGCGGCATGGCCCAGCACCTGGCCCGGTCGGAGGCGTCCTTGCCGTCGAGCGCGAAACGGATCAGCACGCCATCGTCCGTGCAGATGAAGTGCACCCGGAGGACCTGCCGCGGCTCCGGCGAGATCACGGCTGTGGACCCGACCACCACGGTGCCGCCGCGGACGTCGTGTTCGACGCGCGCGGGCAGGCCGGCCGTCGTCTGCGCGCCGGCATTATCCGTGACGCCAAACTCCGGCTCCGCAAGTTTCTTCGCGACCCGCCGCCACGCGCCCTTGGCGTCGCGCAGTTCCAGATCGAACCCAGTGTCGTGGCGCTGGAACTTGACGCGGTAGCCCGGCGCGGTCACGCAAAGCTCCGTCGGCGTCTGTTCGACCGACGGCGCGGCGCAGACGACGGCCGCGAGAAACGGCGTAACAACAAGCGAGGATATCAGGCGCATGAGCGCATCATGCGGCGGCGGCAGGGCGCAGTCAAATCCGTCCGCGCCCAACAACGACGCGGGAAAAAAATTTGCGCCGCGTCGCTTTACACACTACCCCTGTTCATATACCATGCCGCGCGCTCCGGGGACGGAGCACGGCTTTGCATTTTTGGCTCACGAAAGGATCGCATGTCACAAAGTTTTCCGCCGCAACCCGGCTTTCATCAAACACCGCCCGTCGCCCGCGAGGAATTGGACGCCAACCTGGAACAGGCGCGGGACCAGATTTCATCGCTGCAACGCAAGAAGGAGGAGTTGGAGCGCGCCAAAGGCGAATTGGAGGAAATGCGCCGCCGCCACGACGAATTCGCGCGCGGCCGCGTCGAAATCGTCGAGGCGCTCAACCGCGGCCTGATCGTGCTGGAGCACGAGCAGATGGAGACGCAACGGATGCTGGATCTCATCACCCGCACGCGCGAAACGTTCAAGGAACAACTCTCGCACGTGGAGAGCCTGACCGACGCCCACTGGAACAGCGACAACCTGAAGTCCGAGCTGTCGAAGGCGCTGGCGGCGATTGAGACAGGGCGGATGGAATTCAACCGCGCCTGCCTCCGCATTGACGCGCTCCAGTCCAAGTCGCCGGACGATATGCCGCAGACGCCGCTGGAGAAATTCTCCGGCCCGTCGAACCCGCTGGACCGCATCGGCCTCGGCACGGCGTTGAAACTGGGTTTTGCTTTTTCGCTGCCCGTGGTGGTGGTCGTGCTGCTTCTGGTGATCACATTGTTCCTCAGGCGGTAGTTGTATATGGCTTGGTTTGGAAAAAGACAGAACGTGCTGGACCGCCGGCTGCGCGAGATTGACAAGGAGTTGGGCAATCTCGACGCGCAAGTGCGCCGGCTGCAGCGCGCGCCGGGCAAAAGTGCCCCGCCCAAACCCGCCAGCACCGTCTATCCCGAGAACCGCCAGCCGGCCGCCGAAGCCGCGCCGCCGCCGCCGCCGCCGCCGGACCGGAGCCGCGTGAGCTTCGGCACGCCGCGGCAGCGCGAGCTTTGGTCACGGCACGCACCGGAAGAAGAGGTGAATCCGCCGAGCGGCGGAGGGCGGTCATGGTGGCGCCAGTTCATTCCGGAGCGCCAACGGCCGGCCGATCCGAAGTTGGTGAGCTATCTGTCCACCGGCAGCTTCAAGACGATGCGCCCGCTGCGCTACGAACGGCGCATGGCGCGGTATCGGTTCGCGTTCAGTTTCGCGTTGCTGGTGGGCGCGGTGCTGGCACTCGTGCTCGCGCTGAAAAACTGTTGATGGAGCGGCAGGAATGAAAACGAAACAGACGATCCAGTGCTATTGCTTGGCGACGCCGGTCGGGCAGGTGCGGGTGGAGTTTTCCGACCGCGGCCTGCGTTCGCTGACGCTGCCACGCGGCCGGGACCGGCGGCGGCGCAAGAGCGCGGCCGTGCTGGACGCGATGCTGCGCCGGCTGCAACGCGATCTGCGCGATTACTTTGAGGGCAAGACGGCGGAACTGCGCCATCCTCTGGATTTGAACGGCGCGACGCCGTTTCAGCGGGCCGTCTGGCGCGCGCTGCGGCGGATTCCGCACGGCCAGACCCGCACGTACGCGCAAATCGCCCGTTCCATCGGCCGGCCCAAGGCCTGCCGCGCCGTCGGCAACGCCTGCGGAAGCAATCCGCTGCCGCTGTTGATTCCCTGCCACCGCGCCGTGGCTTGCAACGGCCTCGGTGGATTCTCGGCGGGACTCGGCTGGAAAAAGATCCTGCTCGACCTGGAAGCCGCTGCCATCGAGGAAAGCGTGGGCGTTTTGCCGGAATAACCACCGCGCCAGCGCGAGGCGCGGTTTGAGAGCGGTTTGAAAGCCTTGATGAAGCGGCGACCTTGGACGCCGGATGACTCAAACGGAGAAACCGATGGCTGACATCAAAATCGAACACGATCCGGGCGCGGAACGGCTCGCCGCGCAGGGCGTCTGGAGCTGGCCCATCTGGGAAAAGGAGGAGTCGGAATTTCCGTGGCACTACGACGAGCCGGAGACGTGCTATCTGCTTGAAGGCGACGTGGTGGTGACACCCGACGGCGGCCAGCCGGCGCGCTTCGGCAAGGGCGATCTGGTCACGTTCCCCGCCGGCATGTCCTGCACATGGAAAGTGCGCAAGGCCGTGCGGAAACATTACCGCTTCGGCTGAGCCGGCGCGGCGCGTGGATTGCGTCGGGAAAATACCAGCCTGCGTGGGCTTTCGTGTAGCGTCGCGAACGCCGGTCAGTCTAGAATGCGCGCGTCATTCATAATATGAAGAAGGAGAGTCGTGTCATGAAAGCCGATCGCCCCATTTCCCGCCGTCATTTCCTGCACACGACCACCGGCCTCGTTCTGGCCGCAGGTTTTCCGGGTGCGAATGGCATCTGCCGCGGGGCGGAAAAAGGCCGCCCGCCCGCATCCAGCGTCGGTCCACTTCGGGCTGGCGCGGCGGCGGTGGACATCACGCCGCCGGTCGGCGTTTCGCTCGCCGGGTCGCTGACCGGCCGCGCAGCAACCTCCATCCTTGATCCGCTCCACGCGCGCGCGGTCGTGCTGGAATCCGGCGGCACGCGCATCGCGTTTGTGCTGCTGGACCTCGTCGCCTTCGGCAACGAAGACGCAGCCCGCGCCCGCACGGCGGCTGCCAGGGCCGCGAGCATCCCGGCGGAAAACATCTGCGTCTCCTGCACGCACACACACTCCGCGCCCTGCACGCTGACCATTTTCCAGTCGGTGCGGGAAGCGGCCTACATCGAGACGGTGATCCAGCGCGTCGGCGAGGCGGTGCGCCAGGCGGCGGAGCGGTTGCAGCCGGCGCGCGCGGCGTGGGCCAACGGCTGGGAACCGCGGCCCGGTTTCAACCGGCGCTATCACATGAAGGACGGCACGGTGAAGATGAATCCCGGCATCGGCAATCCGAACGTCCTGCGCCCTGCCGGCCCGACCGATCCGCAAATCCCGATGCTGATGATCGAGACCGCCGCGGGCCGGCCGCTGGCGCTGGTTGCGAATTTCTCGCTGCACTACATCGGCGATCACGACGGGCGGGCGATTTCCGCCGACTACTACGGCGTGTTCGCCAACCTGATGCGCGAGCGCAAAGGCCAGGACTTCGTGGCGCTGCTGACCCACGGCGCGTCCGGCGACGTCAACAACGTCGATGTGAGCCAGAAGCCCGCGGCGCGTCCGCCGGGCGAGCGCAGCCGCGAGGTGGCCGGGTGGATCGCCGACCAGGTGGAGCAGCAGTGGGCCAAGGCGAAGTTCGAGGAGATGCTGCCGGTCGCGGCGACTCAGGGCATTTACAAACTGCGCGTGCGGAAACTGAAGGGCGCGGAGCTTGAAGAGGCGCGCCTCCAGTCGGAAAACGAAAAAATTCCTCTGGTGGACCGGCTTTACGGCAAGGAGCGGCTGGAATTGCTGAAGTGGCCGGACGAAATCCCGATGGTGATCCAGAGCCTGCGCGTCGGGGACTTCGCCGCTTCGACGTTTCCGGGCGAGATGTTTTGCCGCCATGGCCTCGATCTGAAACGTGCCTCGCCGTTCCCGGTCACGGCGTTCATCGAACTGGCCAACGGCTTCAGCGGCTACACGCCGACGCGCGTAGACTACGATCTCGGCGGCTACGAAACGTGGCTGGCCCGCAGCGCTTTCGCCGCGCCGTTCACCGGCGAGGAAATGATCGCCCTCGCGGCGATGCAATTGCGGAAACTATGGCAACTATGAAAACCAACCGGTCAACCCAATGGATCGTCGTTCGAACAATCGTCGCATGCCTCATCGCGTTCGCCGCTGTGCAACCGCTTCGAGCGGCCGGGACGGAGTCACTTCAACTGACGCTGCCGCCGGCGTGGTATGGCGTGCCGGGCGTGCCGGTCAGTCTTTACTACGACAACATCGTGCTGACGGAGACGCCGGAGAACTATCGCTTTGATGTGACCTGCGACATCGGCAAGTCGGAAGCGCGGAGGTGGACAGTGACGCCGACGGAGCGCGACGCGGGCGATCACACGGTGAACGTCACGGTGAAGGACGCGCAGGGAAAAAAACTGGGGCAGGGGAAACTGGTGTTGCACGTTGCGCCGCGAAATGCCGGCGCGGATCGGAATCTGCGGCTGCTGATCATCGGCGACAGCCTGACGCACGCCACGACCTATCCGAACGAGGTGGCGCGATTGCTTTCCGAGCCGGGCAATCCCAAATGGGCCATGCTCGGCACACACAAGCCGGCGTCCGCCAAGCCGGGCGTGGCGCATGAAGGCTACGGCGGCTGGACGTGGGCGTCGTTCTTGTCGCAATACAATGCCAAACTCGGCCACAACCTCGACGAGAAGGGAAGAAGAGTCAGCAGTCCCTTCGTGTTTGCCGGTGCGGACGAAAAGCCGGCGTTGGACATCCCGCGCTACTTTCGGGAGAACTGCGACGACCAGCCGCCGGAGGTCGTCACGGTCCTGCTTGGCATCAACGATTGTTTCCACGTCAATGCGGATGACGACAAAGCGGTGGACGCTGTCATCGCCAAGTGCCTCGACAACGCCGACAAATTCCTGAAGGCGTTCCGCGCCGCCGCCCCGCGCGCGGTCTTTGGCGTCGGATTGACCACGCCGCCGAACTCGCGCGAGTCGGGCTTCGAGGCCAACTACAAGGGCAAGTATCATCGTTGGGGCTGGAAACGGATCCAGCACCGGCTCGTGCAGCGGATGCTGGAGCAGTTCGGCGGCCGCGCGCGCGACGGCATCCAGCTCGTGCCGACCGAACTGAATCTCGATCCGGTGGACGGCTACCCCGACAACAACGGCGTGCATCCCAACGCCGTCGGCTACCAGCAAATCGGCGCGAGTTTTTATTGCTGGTTGAAGTGGGTGATGCGGGCCGGGCAACCGTGAGCCGCCGACCGACTGGTCGGCGCGGCCTGGTCAACATCGCTCCAAAGGATAACGCCCAAGGCAGGAGAGGAGAACCCAAAGATGGCTACGGCGACGACCGATGACTACAGCGCCAAAGACAAGTCGGTGGACCTCGGCAGCGGTATGGAAATGGAGTTCGTCTGCATCCCAGCCGGCTCGTTTTTGATGGGTAGCGAAAAGGGTCATGCCAACGAAAAACCCGTTCACCCAGTCACCCTCACCAAGCCGTACTACCTGGGAAAATACGAAGTGACACAGGAACAATGGCAGGCCGTCATGAGCAAAGACCACAGCCTTTTCAAGGCCGCCAGGAACCCGGTGGATTACGCCAGTTGGGATGATTGCCAGCAGTTCCTTGTCAGGCTGAACAAGAAACTGTCCGGCTGGAAGGCGTCGTTGCCGACCGAAGCGCAGTGGGAATACGCGTGCCGGGCTGGCAGCTCCACCCGGTTTTATTACGGCGATGATGAAGCCAGGCTCGCGGAATACGCGTGGTATGCCGACAACGCCGACGGCACCACGCACCCTGTGGGGCAGAAGAAACCGAATGCGTGGGGTCTCTACGATATGGTCGGCAACGTCTGGGAGTGGTGCAGCGATTGGTATGGATCGTATCGCGCCGGCGCTCAGGAAAATCCCCAAGGCCCGCGCTCCGGCCTCAGTCGTGTGTTGCGAGGCGGCGCTTTCGACATCGTTGGCGCCGGTCTCTCGTCGAGCCGCCGCAGCGGCCTCATGCCCGGAGGCCATTGCAACTGCTACGGGCTGCGGATCGTGTTGTTGGTCGTTGAAACCGCGCGCCAGCTTGGGTTGCAAAAATAAATGGCGCTTCCCGGCGACACGTCCATTTTGATCGTCACGCGGTCCGCCTCTTCGCCGACCTCCACGGAGAAATTCACACGCTGCCAGTCCGGTCCGATCTCGACGGGTTTGCACTTCACCTTGGGCGGCCATTTGTATTCGAAGTTTTTGTTGATCTCCACAAAGCTGAGTTCCGGCGCGATCGTGCGCGACTTGTCATCGGCCGAGCGCGCCATGAAACTGAAAACGGTGCGGCCGGTTTCCGGACCATGGATCGCCGTGCTCGTGGCGCCGCTCCAAAGGATAGCGCGCCCGCCAGCGGGTGATCGGATCTCCACCGGTGCATAACGGCATGACGCGTAGCCGTCAGGCCGGCCATCGCCGTCCAAGTCCACCGCGAGCATCGGGTTCGGCATCTGCTCGATTTGCCGATCGAAATGGTCGCGTGTGTGCTGGATGGCTTTGACGGCGTCGGCCATCCGCATCGTCGGTAGATGATGGTCGCGGACGAAACGGCCGATTTCCTCAACCGACCCAGCCGTCCCGTCTTCGTCCTTCACGACGTGCCAGAGCGCAATCGTGACCAGGCCCTGCTGGATGCCATCGGCGATTTTCGTTTTGATGGCCTGCACTTCCCTGGCGGCATCGTTGGTCGCGGCGTTGTATCCCCAACTGCTGACGCCGCCCCGCCCGAGACACAAGGGATCGTCGCGAAAGTTCCAGTGAATATTCCAAACCTGCTCCGACCGCAGCGAGACCCGCCCGGCGACGTAATCGTAATACCGGGCGAGTGTCGCGCGCAGTTCCGGCGTCCAGCCCTGACCTTTGCCGCCGGGGTGGTTCCAGCCGCGAGTGGCAATGCCGAGGTTTTTCAGGATCGCGAGCGACCGCTCCATGCGTTGCGGCCACTCGTCCTTGTTGGCCGGGTTGCCGTAAAACGCCGCGTCATGTTCCAGCGTGTGATCGTGGATTTCATGTCCTGCCTTGTACATCTCGACCACTTGCGCCGACGTGAGCGCGCCGGGCTTGTCCAGACGGCCCGTGATCACGCCGAAGCTGCCCTTCAGTCCGTATTTCTCCAGGATTTGATACGCCTTGTAATGACCGGCGGAGCCGTCATCGAACTGGAAGACCACAATCCCCAACCGGTTCGTCCCGGCAAAAGACGCGCTCGCGACCAACGCCATGGCGAAGATCAGAAATCTTGATTTCATTGTCTCCTTTGCGGCTTTCCTCAAGCCGGCTTCTCTTCGTCCGGCGCGGCAAACTCGATCTTCCGTCTAAACCAGTTGGTTTTCCACCCCCCGTAGATGAACCCGGCGGCGAGCCAGGCTCCGCCCGCCAGTTGCGCCGTGAGCGCCAAATGCAGCCAGATCCACAGACAAATGACAAAGCCCAAAAGCGGCATCGCCAGGTCCAGAAGCTTCTTTTTTTCGCTGCGCACATAGTAGCGGACAAAGGCCGCGACGTTTACTCCCATGAAACCGATGAACGCACCGAAGTTCAGCATCTCCGCGCCCAGTTCGTAGGTCACCAGGAAGGCGCCCGCCAGCGCCAGCCCGCCTACCAGAAGAATGTTATTGCGCGGGATTTGCGTCCGGCCGTCCACCGCGCCGAAGAAACGCTTCGGAATCGCGTTGTCCCGGCCCATGCCGTAGAGCAGCCGCCCGGCGCCCAGATGCGCCGCCGTGCCCGACCCGACACACGCGATCAGGAGCGCCAGGTTGACGATATGGAACAAGACCATCCCGCCCGCCTTGCCGGCGACATAAACGAAAGCGGTGTCCACGTCGGGAAAGTCGTTGTGGCCGGGCCAGATCAACTGGGCAGCGTAAACCTGCGCGGAGGCCAGAATGCCGGTGAGCAGACACGTCAGGACCGTGGCCAGCATGATGTTGCGGCGGGGATTGTGCGCTTCCTCGGAGAGCGTCGAGATGCCGTCGAAGCCGATATAGGTCAGCACCGCGATGGAAGTCCCCTTGGACACAGCCGACAGGGAAAAGGTCTCCGGATCGTAGAACGGGCGCAGGAAACGGTCCGCCGTCACATCGGTAACGTTCCAGATGTTCCGGATGGCAGCCACGAAAAAGAGGACGATCACGATGCCCAGGCCGCCGGCGATCCAGTTGTTGATGCGCGCGCTGCCCTTGATGCCGCGAAGGTTCAGAAACGTAAACAACACGGCGAAGAACACCGCGCACAGCGAATAGGGCGCCTGTGGGACCAGGTTCATCGCAGCCTTGCTGCACCAGATCACGCAAATGAGCGGGTTCAGGATGTAATCGAACACCATGGCCCAGCCAGTGAGATAGCCGAGCGCCGGGTGCAATTCGCGCCCCACATAGGTGTAGGCCGAGCCCGCGCTCGGGTAAATTCTCGCCATGCGTCCGTAACTGACCGCCGTGAACAGCATGGCGACCATGCCGATTAAAATCGTGGTGACGACATGCCCGCCAGCGACTTTGCTGACGACGCCATACAACGGCATCGGCGCAGTGGGCGAGATCAACACGATCCCATAGAGTACCAGCTCCTTCAATCCAAGGACGCGCCTGAGACCGGGTTGGGCGGGTTGTGTGTTGCCAGACATAAGGTGAACGCGAACCAGAGTATCCGATGCCATCTACCGCCGTCACCGCTCTTTTCGCTACGGCGTCACCTTCAGCATTCCATGGAGAGGAATGTCCGCCGATGATTTTCCCGCCATGATCTCGAAATCGCCCGGCACGACCCGCCAGTGCATGTCAATGTCGAGCAACTGGAGGTCTTCCGGAGTGAGTTTCATGGTGACGGTCTTTGTTTCACCGGGCTGCAACGCCACGCGCTCAAATCCCCGGAGTTGCTTGACCGGTGTCGAAACGGGGGCGTATTCCTCGTGGATGTAGAGCTGCACCGTTTCCACACCCGCGCGGTCGCCGGTGTTCTTCACGTCGAGCGTCACACGCGCCTCGCCGCCCGGATGAATCTCCGCCGGCTCGATGCGCAGGTTGCCATACTTGAAAGAGGTATAGCTCAGCCCGTAACCGAACGGGTAAAGCGGCGTGCCAGGCATATCCACGTAACCTTTGTTGCTGGTCCATGCCCGGTCGATCCAATAGGCCTTGGACGGTTTGTAATTGTAATAGATCGGTAGTTGACCCGAGTGCCGGGGCACGGAGATGGCCAGCCGTCCGGTGGGGTTGTAATTGCCGAAGAGCACGTCGGCCACCGCTTCGCCGCCCCGCTCACCCGGTTCCCACGCCTCGACCAGCGCGGACACGTGTTCGGACGTCCAGCGCGTCGAGAGCGGCCGGCCGTTGATGAGCACCACGACGGTGGGCGTTCCCGTCGCGAAAACCGCCTGGATTAGGTCCTCCTGGACACCCGTCAGGTCCAGGCTGGCCACGTCATGGCCTTCGCCATCGGTGGACTTGCCATGTTGCTGCTCGCCTACGAACACGATGGCGACCTCCGCGTTCTTCGCAGCCTGCACGGCTTCGGCAAACCCGCTCTTGTTCGTGCCGGTGACATCGCAGCCGCGCGTGCAGGTGACTTTGGTCTGGGGCGAGACCGCGGCCTTGATTCCCTCGATCATGGTCGTCACGTGCTGGGTGACTTTCGTGGGCGAATAGTCGCCCAGTTGATTCATCACGTCGTCCGCGTTGGGGCCGATGACCGCCACCGATTTCAAATCTTTCTTCAGGGGCAGCAGATGCTTGTCGTTTTTCAGCAACACAATGCCTTCGCGACCGGCGCGCAGAGCCAGGTCCTGATGCTCTTTTGAGTGCACGATTTGCACGGCATGGTCCACGTCAACATACGGATGCTCGAAAAGGCCGAGTTGGAACTTCAGTGTCAGGATCCGGCGCAGTGCGCGATCCACCAGCGCCATGGGGACCTTCCCCTCCTGCACGCTCTCGACCAGCGGCCCCATGTAGGCCGGCTCGAATGTGATGTCCAGGTCCACACCCGCTTTCAAAGCCAGTTGCCCGGCTTCCTTTTGGGTGCGGCAGATATGCTCGTAAATCAACGTGCCGAACCCGCCGCCTTCGCTTTGGACGACACCTTTGAAGCCAATCTCCTGCCGCAGGACATCGTTCATCCACTTCACCGAGGCGTGCGCCGGCACGTCCTCGATTTCCGGGTAGCCCGCCATCACGCCGAGGCCGCCGGCCTTGGTGATCGCCCCGATCCAGGGCGGCATGTAGTTCTCGCGCAGGGAACGCTCCGACACCTCGATCGCGCCGCGTTCGAGACCGCTGGAGGGTTCGCTTTGCGTCGGAAAATCCGTCAGCACCGCGATGACCTTGTCCGGGGCGGAAATGTCGTAACCCTGCACAGCGCGCACGATGGTTTCGCCGAGGCGCATATAGAGATAGGGGTCCTCGGTGTAGGCTTCCTCATTCCGGCCCATGCGCGGATCGCGGAGCACTTCCATCACCAGCGTGGAGAGCATGTGGATGCCCTCCGCCCGCGCCTCTTTCGCGGCCGCCACGTAAATGGCGTTGACCAAGTCCAAGTCGAACGAACTGCCGATGGCAAGGCCCTCCGGAAAAACCGTGCCGCCTGAGCACATAAGGCCATGCGTGCCTTCCTCGTCCTGCATGAGCGGGATCTTCAGGCGCGTCTGGGTGAGGGCGATGCGTTGCAACTCGTTGAAGTATTCCGCTTGCTGGCGCGTGCCCTCGCGCAGTGTCGTGTTGGCGAGCGTGAAGAAACCGCCCGCCGGACCGACTTCCGTCGTGTAGGTACCGGCGGTAAATTTCCGGCACGCGTCCAACTTCGCGGGAATGGTCTTCCCCAACTCATTGACATAAACGCAGGGCTGATTGAGCTGCCCCACCTTTTCCTTGAGCGTCATGCGCCCCATCAAATCGTCCACCCGCTTCTCAATCGGCTGGGACGCATCGAGGTAAATCGGCTTGGCCGATTCCGCGGATTCCAAAAAACCGGGGGCGAACCACAACGTCACGAACAAAACCAGCGCCAGTTTCATTGATTTCATATTCTCCTCCATCGCACGAATCGTTTTACAACATCTGCAACTTCCACAGAGTTTCCCGGATCATTTCTCCAGCCGCTCACCGGAACCCGAAGACAATTCCGCACTCAAAACTTTTTCGAAGGCATGGATGATGTCGTCTTCATCGCGCCGGGTCAGGCACGAGGGAATCGGCAACAGGACACTTCGCTCAAACAAACCGTCCGCCGCGGGACAGGTTCCTTTCGCATAACTCCCGCCGAGGCCGGCATTGGCGGGGATGTTCCAGGGGAAGCCGCGGCCGTCCACGCTGCCCCGGTTCACCAGACTGCGAATGTTGTAGTAAAGGTGCAGTCCCCAATCCGTCATAACAAGATTGGACAATCCCTGCGGGAACGTGGTGATGCCCTCCGCCCGAAGCGCCTGGCAAACACGCTTCGCCGTCTCGGCGTCCCGATAGGTAATGATCAGAAAACAACCGGTGTCGCCTTTCGGATCCACCATTTTTCTCAACTGAGCTTCCGGAAATTTTCCCAGCGCCGCCCGAATTCGGTATTTGCTCCGGTGCATGGCGCGAACGACCCCGGGCAGTTTCCGAAGCTGGACGCGCAGCACCGCGGCGCGTAACTCATCCATCCGGTATCCCCGACCCCACAGCCAGAGATCGGGAGAATCCATCACTAACCGTCCCGAACCATCGCGAGCGTAGCCAAGGTCGTGACAGGCCTCGGCCCGCTGGTAGAGCTTGAGATCATTGGTCACCAGACAGCCGCCTTCTCCGGCGGTCATGTTCTTGTTCATCTGGAAACTGAAGATGCCGATGTCGCCAAAGCTGCCGACCTTCTGACCGTCCACGCTTCCACCGGCGCATTGCGCACAGTCTTCCAGCAGGAACAGGCCTTGGCGTTTCGCAATGTCCCGGATGGCTTTGGCATTTCCCGGAGCGCCGCTCATGTGGACCAGGATGATGCCGGTCGTTTTCGGGGTGATGCGCTTCTCGACTTCAAGGGGGTTGAGGGAAAAGGATTCGTCAATATCGGCCAGCACCGGTATGGCACCGAGGTTGACAACCGCCGCGACCACCGAGACCCAAAGATAAGCGGGAACAATGACCTCCTGCCCCGGTCCCGCCGCCAGCGCAGACAGCGCCGTATGCAACGCGCCCGTCCCGCTGCCCACCGCCACCGCATATCGCGTCCCGATGAACCGGGCAAACTCGGTCTCAAAGCGCTCCGTTTCCTTTTGCAAAGCGAGGCCGTAATACCGGAACGGGGACTTGGCTCGGAGGACGGCGGTGGCCGCCTTGATCTCGGCCGCGCCCATGCCAAAGACGCCGGGAAACTCCAGAGGCAACGGCTTGGTTCTCGCCGGCGCGCCTCCATGGATGGCCAGCTTGTTCTTGTCGGCAATCTTTTTTGCCGCGTTGGATTTCGTAGCACGTTGCACTGTGGACATGGCTCGCCCTTTCTTTACCCGATTCACTTCTGCGGAAACGTGTTTGCGCATGGTCAAATTCTCCCGAAATCGCCGCCGCTTTTCTTCACCGCGTTTAGGAAAAAGTTTACTTTTTTTACGATAATCCGGTTATCAGCTCCTCGTGATCCGCGTCACGCGTTCACCGCTGCCTACCAAAACCGCCAATACAAATACACCCAGACGACGATATAAACCGACCACAACAACAGCACGCTCTGATACCACGGTCGCGGGACGCCGTCGTCATATTGCCGGAGCGCCGAGAGCGTCCAAAGAAACGGACGCCATCGCGTCTCTTCGGCCGGCGAGGTGAGCAACGACACCGCCACGATGCCCGTCATCGCGATCGCCTGCGCGATGCCGGCCACGTAGAGCCAATGCAGGTTCACGCCCATCGCCGGCAGCCCGAGCGCCAGGGCCAGCGTGATCGCCGAGCCGCCGATGAGTCCGAACAGCGCGCCGGGATAATTGGTCCGCTTCCACAACAGTCCCATCAGCATCACCGAGATGAAGGGCGTCGCCAGGTAGGTCACGCCGTTCTGGAAATAACGGAACACGCCGCCCAGATGGGCGACCGACGGCGCGATCAGCGCCGCGAGGACCAGCGCCGCGGGCGAGGTGATGCGCCCCACCCGCACCAGCCGCGCATCGTCCGCCTCCGGACGGAACATCCGCTTGTAAACGTCCAGGCTGAAGATGGTCGCGGTCGAGTTGGCCAGCGCGCTGGTGGCGGACATCACGGCGGCGAGGAACCCGGCGAGGATGACGCCGCGCAAACCCCAATTGGGCGCGAGGTATTTCAACGCGAACGGAAACGCCTGGTCCTGGTTTTCCAACGGCGGCGCGGCGTGCATGACGTTGGTCCAGTGAAACACAATCAGGCCCAGGAAGCAGGTGACCAGCGGGCGAAGGAGGTTGATCACACCCGCCCACAACACGCCCATGAGACCGTCCCACGTGGAGCGCGCGCCGAGGATGCGCTGCGCCATGACCTGGTTGCCGGCGGAGTAGAAGATGAACACGCCGAATGTGGCCAGCACGATGCCTGGAAACGGCGCCGTCGCATCATTCGCGGGATGGTAAAGATGAAACCGTTCCGGGCTGGCGGCTGCCATCGCGGCCCAGCCTCCCGGCACCCTGTCGAGGGCCAGGAAAAACAGGACCACACCGCCGCCCACGAGCATCAGGCACTGCAACGCATCCGTCCAGATGACCGAGGAGAGGCCGCCCTTGGTGGTGTACAGCGCGATGAGCGCAACCATGCCCCAGAGGACCGCGAGGAAATTCCAGCCCGTGAGTTCGGTCAGGGCGAGGCTGCCGCTGTACAGCACCGGCACCATGAATACGAAGACATACGCGACCAGCATGACCCAACTGTAGATGTCGGCGCACAGCGGCCCGAACCGCCGAGCGAGAAATTCCGGGACCGTGGTGATGCGGTTGCGGAGCCAGATCGGGACGAACACCAGCGTCAACAACCCGTAGGTGGGCACGAGCCACCATTCCCAGTTGGCAATGCCCATGCCGTTCTTGTAGCAGGCGCCGACGGTGCCGACGATCTGCTCGCTCGACACGCTGGTCGAGACGAACGCCGCGCCGATGATAAACCACGGCAGCCGGCCCGAGGCGAGGAAGTAGCCGCGCGCCGTCTTTTCCTGGTTCCGTCCCGCCCACAATCCCACCGCGACCACGGCCACGATGGAGACAATGATGATGCCGATGTCGAGAGATCCGAGCGCGAAGTTCATGGTTCAATTGCCAGTCGTCGCGGCAGCCTTACTGCTGGAGGAACTTTTCGATCTTGCCGCAGACCTCGGCGACGGTTTTTTCGAAATACTCCCTGCCGGCCTTCGCGCTGGCGTAGCGCGGGTCGCTGGCGCGGGGCACTTCCCGCGCCGGCTTGGAGGCCGGCGTGAAGCCCGGACCGTCCACGATGGAAAAGTCGGGATACTTCAACGGCACGTTCTTCGGCGGCAGCGTGCCCAAGTCAACCGAGTCTTCGTTGTAATGCATCAGCACCGATGCCTCGGCGAAGTCGGCGTGCCCGATGGCGCCCGCGGCCAGCGCCTCGTCGGGAAACGAGATGGCGTAGTCCACTTTGGCCGGCGTTGTGTGGCTCAACTCGGTGCAGAGCCGTCGCAGCACCGCGTTGTGATTCACCGCGCCATGGCCGTTGACGATGAAAACATATTTGTAGCCCTGCGCAATGAGGCAGCGAGTCTCGGCCGCGACCACGAGCGCGAAGACCTCTTCGGGCAGGTAGTGGCTGCTCCACTGCCGCGCCGGGAAATCCATGCCGACGATGTATTGGTCGCGCTTGAAGCCGAGCGATTCCAGCGTGTCCGGGTCGCGCTCGCGCTCCGTGCCGAGAAACATGGTGGGCCGGACGACACCGCGGCGCAGTTCCTTGCAACAGGCGTGGGCGACGCAGCCGGCGTTGATCGGGTCGGTGCCCATCGGCATGTGCGGGCCGTGATACTCCAGCGGGGCCAGCGGGAAAAAAATGAGCGGGCATTCGGTCTGGCGCGCCCGGAGCTGGCCGGGCCGCAGCCATTCATACCGCGTTTCAAATCCGCCGTCGTTGTGTGGTTTGAGCATGGCAGTCTCCTCCTCTCCTTCCTTGCTTCGCGTCCGCGGAAACGGCTTTTCGCATGGTCGAATTATCCTGCAATCGCCGTCTTTTTTTCTTCACCGCGTTTAAGAAAAAGTTTACCTTTTTTACGAAATTCCGGTTTTTGGAATGTCGTGAGCGGCAAGCAACACAACAGGATAGGGTTCGACGATCTGGCGGAATCGAAAGAGTTCCGGCAGTTTTTTGTCATCGTCAAGGCGTTGACGGGCATTCTGGTGGAGTTGGTCAGTCCGGATGGCACGCGCATCAAACGCCTGTTTTCAAGACCCGCTGAATCCCCGGTTTGCCGCCTCGTCTATTCGCATCCCCGGGGGCGCCAGGCCTGCATCCACACCGATCTCCGCCACGTGCAGCAGGCCGCCTGCCGGAAACAGGCGTTCCACTATCTCTGCCATGCCGGCCTGATTGATATGGTGATGCCGATCATGATTAACGGCGAACACGTGGCCACCATCATCTGCGGACAGGTGTTGCCCAAACCCCACTCCGAGCAGGGCTACAAGCAACTGGAGCGCAAACTCAAACCACTGGGGTTTTCGCCATCCGTTCTCCGAAAAGCCTATTGGGACTCGCCGTACTGCTCGCTGGACAAGTTCAAGATCATCATGAACCTGTTCTCCTTTTTCGTGGAGCACTTCGGGGAGATCAGTTGGCGGCTGAAACAAGCCCGTCAGGAAGAAATCATTCCCATCCAGCAAGCCCAGAGGTTCATACACGACCATTTTCAAGAACCGATCACGCTGCGCGAGGTCGCCCAATCGGCCTCGTTGTCCCCCAACTACTTCTCGTCCTTGTTTCACAAGATGGCGGGCACGACCGTGAAACATTATCTCCAAACCATTCGCGCCAATGCCGCGAAACAACTCCTGACCCTGACGCCCAAGCGGATTACCGACATCGCGTTCGAAGTCGGTTTCAGCAACCAGACCGATTTCAACCGCGTGTTCAAGAAACGCGAAAGCTGCTCACCCCGCCAATACCGGCAGTCCTTCAAGGGTCGCTTCTCCGCGGACAACAGCCGGCGAACCACGCAGTAGTGTTCACATCTTCGTCTATTTCAGCGGCGTCACTTCTGACTGTAGCCTCTACCTTTCGTATCCCTAGGATCCGTCTCCCGCGTTCTTGTCTTCCGCCGTCTGGAGCTTTTTCATCTCGTCGCACATCTCTTTAAACCGCTGGTCTATGAGTGCTCGCACGGTCTTGTCGAGGTCGTTGTGTTTTTCGGATAGTATCAATCCGTAACTCGCTCTCATCTCTATCTCATGCGCGAGCAAGCGCGCGGATTCGCCTGATCGGCGATACCAATCTGGCTTGGCAATAATGTTATAAGCCCCTACGCATAGGACGCACCCCTCTTTGTCGGGGCGTTGATAAGTACCGCTCGGCATTTGAACCGGGTGCGTGTTTTTCACGAACTCCAGTCCGCACATCACCTTCCCAGTTTCGTTTCCAGCCGGCACTTCAATCTTAGCCTGACCAACTCCATCCAGACATGAATGGCTCTTGGCAAGTGCCGCCAGCTCGGATTGAATCTGCTTCACGTAGCGCTCCGCGATGGATTGCAGTTGTTTGACGATGTCTGGATTTGCTTGCACTGCGTCTTTACAGACCTTCTCCTGAGTCGTAAGACTCATATCCCAGTAATACTTCAGGTCTATACCGAAATTAACCGACACCAGCGCAGGAAATGCCGCGCTTGCGGCATACAACATCACTTTTCTAACGAAGCACACAACACTCCATCCTTTCTTGATTGGGAGACGAAAAAAGGGTCAGGCCTATATTTGTTGGGATGTGATCAATGGCTCCATCGTATGCGACTCTGGGCCTCCGTGGCATGACGTGCTTCTAGTGCGGCCATCCCGCTCTGTCAATGCAAAGATTACAGGAGGATTGTCAAACGGCCCGGCCCGCGCCATCACATGAAAGACGGCACCCTCAGACTCCACTCGAATCGGTCGGGCCATCATCCGGCGGTGTAAAGACGCCCCGCTGCGTGGCACATGTCAGAAGTTGACCCACCACACCATCACGCTGTTTCCGTTAGGCATTAGGATTGACGGGCAGGGACATCGGAGTATTCTCTAAACGTTGGTTATGAAGACGTATCGACAGAGCTTCAAGGAACCGAAAGGCAACGCGAGGGGTTGTGTCACGACCGTCGACCCCATCCAGACCTCCCACTCTTAGCCGACCGCATCCACATGGACCACAGCCTCGAAACGATCCGGAAAATTCCCGTTCGTAGGGAAGGCCCACATGAACAAGGCGACTAGTCCGTCTGACCAAATCAAGACTGGGCTGGAGATTGCACTGTTGGTGGTCTTGATGGGAAGCGCGGATTCCTGCAGCACCTCAGGCCACGAATATTACGACAATCCTCTCGGTTTTTTCGGCATTGAAGATCATACTAATACCGATAGCGTTGTGATCCCTGTTGACTTTGATAGCGGAAGTAATGTGCATGAATATAGTCGGCGTGGGCATGAAAGTCGTGGGTCGGCACACCATGGCAATGCGTCGGGGCACCATGACGGTGGCGGGGCCAGAGGAGGAAGACGGTAAACCGCACAATTTCATTGAACAGAAACGGACCTGATAACCTACGAAACTTTCAAATCAAATGACACGTGTTTCCAGCCTTTTGCCCCTCGCGCTATGGGCGGGTGCCTGGGGTGTATTGTCGGCGGACCTTTCTGCGGCGGAGCAGAAAGAAACACAGCAGAAACCTGCGGTTACGCAACAGTTGTTCGCGTCGCCGGATGAGGCTGTAAAAGTCTTGCGGGCGGCCGTCGAAGCCAATGATAAAGCAGCCTTGTGCAAACTTTTCGGTCCAGCGTTCCCCGAACTTTTAACCGGTGACGAAGTGTTGGACGCGAAGCATTTGCAGAAGTTCGCCACCAAGTTGTCGCAATGCTGCAAGCAAATGAAAGATGGCGAGGACAGAATCACTCTTGAGGTTGGCACGGAAAACTGGCCGATGCCGATTCCATTGGTAAAAGCGAACGGGCAATGGTATTTCGACACGGTCGCGGGCAGGGAGGAGATCATCTGCCGACACATCGGGAAGGACGAACTCCACGCCATCGGCGTTTGCCGTGCTTACGCAACGGCGCAACGGCAATACGCCAGCTTGAACCCGGAGGGGAACAGAGGAACGACATACGCGCAGAAATTCAAGAGCACGCCTGGAAAGAAGGATGGACTCTACTGGCCGTCGGCGGAGAATGAACCCGCCAGCCCATTCGGACCTTTGGTGGCGAAAGCTCATGCCGAGGGTTATGGCAAGAATAAGGACGAGGGTCCGCACCCGTTTCACGGTTATTATTTCAGAATTCTGACCCGGCAAGGCGAGACTGCACCCGGCGGTGAAATGAACTACATGAGCGACGGCAACCTGACGCGGGGATTCGCCCTGGTGGCTTATCCAATGCGTTGGGACCAATCCGGCATCATGACATTTATCGTCAATCAGGACGGGAGAGTTTTTCAGTGCAATTTGGGCAAAGAGACTTCCCGGATTGCGGGGGCGATGAAGGAATACAATCCGGACAGCAAATGGACGCTCGTGCAGGATAAGGGTGTATTGAGCGCGGTGTCCGAGAAATCCAACTGAAAAACTCGTATGTAATCATAGAGTCAGCTCCTGACTCTTGATAGTTGTAGTTTCAGTCTCGCGAGCTTGTCAGCCAATGCCTTGTCTTGCATCGCTTGCCGCTCCAACCGTTTCACCACCTGCAATACGCTGCCGCCATCCCGATAACCCCGTTCCTTCGTCGCATCCACCCGCCGTTCCCGAAAAAGGGGTCAGTCCGATAGTTTTTGGGATGTGATCAATGGCTCCATCGTATTCGACTCTGGGCCTCCGTGGCATGACGCGCTTCTAGTGCGGCCATCCCGATCCGTCGATGCAAAGATTCCGGAACTGACACCCTTTTTGCTTATCCGAGTTGTCAAACGGCCCGGCCCGCGCCACACTGAACGGCGCGTTGATTGGACAACAGGAAGGCTGCGACCATGAAACCTCGAAATCTCCGGACGTTTGGCATCGCGCTCAGCGGATGGCTGCTTGCTTCGGGCGCGATGGGCGCAACGACTCCGGCGGAAAATGCTGCGGCTCCGGCGTCCGCCGTCGAGGCCGAAGCGCCGAAGGACGTGCGCATCACCGCCGATCTCGCGACGGCGATCAACACGATGCGTGGCGGCATCGGCGCGTCGTGGCACGCGATCGAGGAGCCGATCCCGGTTTCCGAAAAGCCTCATCCGGTTTTCCACAACAAGAGCCACGGCGGCAGCGGCTGGGGCGCGTATCCGCCGGCGGAGGACGACGCGGCGTGGGCGCAGATTGACCGGCACGCGCGCTGGCTGGGCCTGGACTGGAACCGCGTCGAGTTCGAGCAGCGCATCTACGAGCCGGAGCGCGGGCGGTTCAGTTGGGACAACCCGGAGATGCGCATCCTCTACCGCATCCTCGACTGGTGCGAGCGGAACAAAGCCGACGTGTTTCTCCAGCAGATGTGGGGCAACGTGAAGTGGAACACGTTCCCGGAATGGCGCGACGACCCCGTCACGCGCGTTCACAGCGGCCCGCTCTCGATGGAAGACTTCGGCGAGGGATTGGCGACGCTGGTCGAGCATCTGGTGAAGCAGCGCGGTTATACCTGCATCCGCTGGGTCTGCATCAACAACGAGCCGAACGGCAACTGGTCGTGGTGGCAGGAGCCGCCCAACCGGGTCATGCCGCTCAAGCCGGGCCTCGCGGCGGTGCGCAAGGCGCTGGACGCGCGCGGCATCCGCCTGCCGGTGTCCGGGCCGGACCTGACCGGCGGTGTGCCGGAGTTCAACACGGCGAAGTTCGATTTCCACGAGCTGCTCGGCGCCTATGATTTTCACACTTACGACGAAGATTTCGACTGGCGCGGCAAGCGGCCGATGCAGCCCTTCGACGCCCGCACCGCCACTTGGACGGAGTGGGCGCACGCGCACGGCAAGCCGCTGTTCATGTCGGAGTTCGGCACGATGGCCAACGGCTGGGGCGGCGATCATCCGGGGCCGGGTTCCTACGAATCGGCGCTGAAGGACGCCGAGCTGGTCGTGCGCCGGCTGAACGCCGGGGTGGACGGGTTCAACCGCTGGAGTTTCATCAACCGCGGCGATCTCGACGGCCAGTGGCAGTTCATCGAAACGTGGGACCGGAAAAGCCAGAAGCTCCTCCACGACTACACGCCGCACCCGAACACTTACTTCCTGCCCGGCTTGCTGACGCGCTTCATCGCCAAACACTCCACCGTGCTCGCCTGCGCGGTGGATGGCGGCAAGGCCGGCCCGTGGCAGCGGGTGTTCGCCGCCCTGCTGCGGAGTCCGAAGGGCAACCTGACGCTGGCCGTGGTCAACGACGCCCCGGCCGCCGTTGATGTGGCGTTTGATTTTCGCGGCGTTTCAAACGCCGCGAAGCTCTGGCGCTACAGCGTCAACCAGAGCCAGCGAGACCGCGCCGACCTGAAGATCGAGCCGGAGGCCGGTTTTCCCTTGTCGTCATCTTCCGCGTCGTTCAAAGATCGCGTCGCACCGATGAGCCTGACGATTTATTCCACCTACAAGCTCAGGCACGCCGACAACGGCATCATCGCGGAATAAAAACCAGGAGGTCCTTCACTGAAATGAAAACGTTTCTCGCGGTCTTGCTGCTGGCGCCGCTGGCCGCGCTGCGCGCCGACGACCTTCCCGCTCCGCCTTGCCTGGACTCGCTCGATGCGGTGAGGAGTCACGTGCGCATCGGTGCGGAGATTTTTCTCGATCCGGGCTACACGCAGGACGAAATCCGGAAACACTTCGCGAAGATGAAGGAGACCGGCCTGACCGTGGCGCGCATGTTCATCCTCTGGGACCATGTCGAACACAAGCCGGGCGAGTGGCGGTTCGATCTCTACGATCAGGCTTACGCCGCGGCGGCGGCCAACGGGATTTCCGTGCTGACCACGCTGTGCCCGGAGGACCCGCCCGGATGGGCGCGGCTGACGCCGTTCTATCACCACAAGCTGGTGTTGAACACGCCGGCGTTGCGGGAGCACGCGGCGGAATATCTGCGGCGCGTGGTCACCCGCTACAAGGACCATCCCGCGCAAGGGCCGTGGTCGCTGGCGAACGAGCCGGCCGGCCTGCCCGAAAAGTTCGACGCCCCGACGCTGCGCCAGTTCGGCGAATGGTTGCGGCAGAAGCATGGCTCGGTGGAGCGGGTGAACGCGCGCTGGTTCCGGCCCATCGAGAGTTTCGAGAAGGTCGGCTTCGGACCGGAGTTTACGAGCGGCGGCTGGACCGATTTCGCGGCGTTGGTGGATTGGAAATGCTTTCGAGTCCAACAGCAGACCGACCAACTGGCATGGGTGCGCGATCAGGTCCGGCTTTACGACCCGAAGCACCTGACGCACGCGAATCCGTCGTCGCTTGCCAACAACATGCCTGCGGGAGGCGCGGACCTCTGGTCGGAAAAGCAGGTGCTCGATTTCGCCGGCACGACCATGCACGCGAGCTGGCAATTCGCCCATTACCAGCCTGCGGACACCGAGCTCGGCATGGCGTTCATCACCGACCTGTTGCGAAGCGGCAGCGGCACAGCGCCGTGGTGGGTCACGGAATTGCAGTCCGGCATGAGTTTGTATGGCACCCGGCCGTTCTGCCCCACCGGCGGAGAACTCACGCGCTGGATGTGGGAGAGCATCGGTGCGGGGGCGAAGGGCGTGGTTTTCTGGTGCTGGCATCCGCGGCGCTTTGGACGCGAAGGCGGCGAATGGGGATTGGTCAACGCCGACGCGTCGCCGACGCCCCGCTCCGAGGCGGCGGCGCGGGTCACGCGGGCATTGGCCGGCCCGGCGGCGTTTTTGCATCATGCCGAACCGCTGCCCGCCCGCGTCGCGATCCTCTACGACCGCCAGGCACTGGTGCTCGGCGCGATTGACGAACGCTCTCCCAAGGACGGCGACCGCGTCATGCTCTCGCTGCTCGGTTGCCACCGGGCGCTGTGCGAGCGGCAGATTCCGGTGAATTTCATCAACGAGGACGAGCTGCGTCGCGGCGCAGCGGACCGCTACGCCGTGCTCTACCTGCCGCACGTCTATGCGATGGACGATGCCACCACGGCTGCCGTGCGCCGCTATGTGGCCGGCGGCGGCACGGTCTGGGCCGATGGGCCGGTGGCTTGGAAGGACAGTGACGGCAAAGTGCGGCCCGAAATTCCCGGCGGACTGACGGACGTGTTTGGCGTGAAAGTCGGGGATTTCCAGCCGGTCAGCGAACCCTTCCGTTTGACGCCAGAGGACAAGCAGGCGGGCGATACGATGCGATTGTCCGTGACCCTGTGCGGCGCGGACGTGCTGGCACGGGACGCGGCGGGACAAGTAGTAGCGACGCGACATCGTCACGGCAAAGGCACGGCCATTTTCTTCGGCACGGCGCTCACGCTCGGCTACCATCGGCATCCCGATCCACAAGCCGGCGAGTGGATCGCCGCGCCGGCGCGGCCGCACGCGCGCGGGATGAGTGTTTCGGCCACGACCCGGGCGCCGCGTCTTTTCTTCCGTGGCATGAGCTGTCCCGACGGTCTCGTCGCCATCCTGTCCAACCCGGGCGCGGAGTGCCGCGCGCGGGTCGCATTTCGCGACGCGGCGGAGGACATCGAGGACGTGTTGTCCGGCCGGCGGTTCAAGGCGGCGGCGCGAAACGGCGCGAGCGAAATCGAAGTCACCGTGCCGGCCGGAGGCGTGGTGATGCTGCGCGCGGCGGCGCGGCGCTGACGGCAAACACCGAGGAGGAAAACTTATGAGACATCCAATGAACCATCGCGCGGCGATCCTGTTGCCGCTCGCGTTGACGCTGTTGGCACCTGCCGTCCTGCGCGCGCCGTTTGTCCGCGCCGACGACGCGCCGAAGCTCTTGTGGGAAATCGGCAAGGCCGACGGCGGCAATGCGGAGTTCGCGCTCGCGCCGAAAGACTACAACCGATTTGCCGAGGACGGGTTCTTCATCGTGGGCCGCTCGGATGCCGCGAGGGACTGGCCCTACGTCCATCCCGGTCCCACGGACGGCTGGGCGGGCGGACGCGAGCACGCGTTCACAGTCGTCTTCGGCGTGAGGAAGGCGCCGCGCGAAGGCGGGTGCCGTTTACTGCTGGATCTGCTTGAGACACATTACGCCGCGCCGCCCCGCCTCCGGGCGGAGATCAACGGCCAGCCGTTCGAGTTGTCCTTACCAAAAGGCGGCAGCGACGCTTCGATTCGCGGCGATCTTGCGAAAAGCAAACCGCATCATGTGGCCGTCGAGTTTCCTGCGAAGCTGTTGAAGGCCGGCAACAACCGCATCGCCATCATTACCACCGAAGGCAGTTGGTTCCTCTACGACCGCGTCGCGCTCGAAGCGCCCGCTGCCGTCGAGGCCGCCGCCGTTGCCAATCCCGGCAAGCTGGGGCGTCCGCTGGCGCCCAAGCCGGCCAAAATCGAGCAGGTGATCGTCGTGTTCAAGACGCACTTCGACATCGGCTACACCGATATGGCCAGCAACGTCGTCGCGCGTTACCGCACGACGATGATTGACAAGGCGCTGGAGGTCGTGGACCAGAACCGCGACTTGCCGCCCGCGCAGCAGTTCGCGTGGACCGTGCCCGGCTGGCCGATGCACCAGATCCTCGACTGGCCGGAGCAAACGCCGGAACGCAAACGGCGCGTCGAACAGGCGCTCAAGGACGGCCGGTTCGTCGTTCACGCGCTGCCGTTTTCGACGCACACCGAGATGTATGAGCCTGAAGATATCGTGCGCGGCCTCGGCCACTCGTCGCGCGTGATGCGGTCGTTGGGCCTGCCGTTGTCGCGCGACGCGAAGATGACCGATGTGCCGTGCCACACGTGGATCATGCCAACGCTGTTGCGCCACGCGGGCGTGGAGTTCCTGCACATCGGCTGCAACTCCGCGTGCAGTTCGCCGCGCGTGCCGGCGCTGTTCTGGTGGGAAGGCCCCGACGGTTCGCGGCTGTTGACGTATTACAGCGCGGGCGGCTACGGCAGCGGATTGACGCCGCCGACCGGTTGGCCTTACAAGACCTGGCTCGCGCTCATCCACACCGGCGACAACCACGGCCCGCCCACGCCCGGCGAGGTCAAGAAGCTGCTCGACCAGGCGGCGAAACAATTGCCCGGCGTGAAGGTCCGCATCGGCCGGCTCTCGGATTTCGCCGACGCCATCCTCGCCGAAAAAGCGAAACTGCCGGTCGTGCGCGGCGACATGCCGGACACGTGGATTCACGGCCCGATGTGCGATCCCGCCGGCGCGAAGCTCGCGCGCAACACCCGTCCCGCCATCGCCGCGTGCGAGGCGCTCGCCGCGCAACTCGACGCGTGGGGCGTCCAGAGGCCCGGCACCGCCGCGATCATCGCCGCCGCCTACGAGAAAAGCCTGCTCTACAGCGAGCACACCTGGGGCGGCGCGCTCTATTGGATCACGCCTTACGGCAAGGACACGAAATGGGGCTACGGCGATGTCTGGAAGGCCGAGCGCGCCGCGGGCCGTTTCCGGCGGCTTGAAGATTCGTGGGCCGAACACACCGCTTACATCGAGGCCGCGCGCGATCTCGCCATGCCGGCGCTGGAGAAAAACCTGCAAGCCCTCGCGCAAAACGTGGGCGCCGACGGTAAACGTTTCGTCGTTTACAATCCGCTCCCGTGGAAACGCGACGGCGTCGTGTCGGTGAAGAGCGACGCGGCCTTCGCCGCAGTGAAGCCAACCGACGGCGTCGATGCGTTACCGGTCGAATCGCGCGGCGGCGAACTGCGCTTCGTGGCGCGCGACGTTCCGGCGATGGGCTATCGCACCTACGTCTCCGTCAAAGCCGAACTGCCCCCTTCGCGGCTGGCTGGCGACGCGAAGAGCGCGACCATCGAAAGCCCGTTCTTCAAAGCCGTGCTCGACCCGGCGCACGGCGCGATCCGCTCGCTCACCGACAAGCGCACGGGCCGCGAACTGGTGGACGCCAACGCCCCACATGGTTTCGGCCAGTATCTCTACGAGCGGTTCGACGCCAACAACACGGCTGATTTCGTCAACAGCTATCTCAAGATCAAAGCGACCTGGGCCGCCAGCGAACTCGGCAAGCCCAACCTTCCGCCCGCCACCGAAGCGCCCTACCGCGCCGCGTCGCCGGCCAATTGCACGCTCAGCGTCGAGAGCACGCCGGTGTCCATCACCGCGACGATGCGCGCCGCCGCCGGCCCGAACCTGCCGCACGCCGTCACCACGCGGCTCATTCTCTACGCCGACGAGCCGTTCGCGGATCTCGAAGTCACCCTCCACGACAAGGCCGCCGACCCGTGGCCCGAGGCGGGCTGGATTTGCCTGCCGTTCAAGGTGGAGTCGCCGCGGTTCCGGCTCGGCCGGCCCGGTTCGATCATTGACCCGGCGCGCGACATCATCGCCGGCGCAAACCACAACCTCTTTTCCATCAACACCGGCATCACCGTCACCGACCCGCGCGGCCGCCGCGTCGGTGTCTGCGCGCTCGACAATCCGCTCGCAAGCCTCGACACGCCGGGCTGCTGGAAATATTCGCCCGATTTCGTGCCACGGCGGCCGGTGGTTTACTTCAATCTGTTCAACAACCAGTGGACGACCAACTTCCGGTATTGGAACGAAGGCACGTGGACCTCGCGCGTCCGGTTGTGGACGAACGATCGCGCCAACGCCGAACGCGCGCTCATCACGCCGTCGCTGGAGGCGCGCTATCCGCTGCTCGCCGCCGTGGCCGATGGTCCCGCCGGCAAACTGCCGACGGCACGGAGCGGATTGGAGTTGTCGCGCAAGGGCGTGCTTGTGACGGCGTTCGGAGCAAACCCCGACGGCGCAGGCACGGTGTTGCGGCTCTGGGAATACGCCGGCGGTTCCGGCCAGTGCCGCGTCCAATTGCCGGCGGGCATGAACGCGACGAGCGTCCAACCGGTGGATTTGCGCGGCTGTCCGGCGGGCAAACCCATCGCGATCAAACAGGGCGCGTTTGCCGCCGACCTGAAAGCATTTGCGCCCACGAGCTTCGTGATTGTAGCCTCGGAAAAGAAACAACTATGAAAAAACTTCTGCTCCTTCCGCTCCTTGCCGCAGCCGTGGTCGCCTCGGAGGACTGGCCGCAATTCCGCGGGCCGGCGGGCGACGGGCATTCGGACGCGACCGGATTGCCGCTGACCTGGAGCGAAACGGAGAACGTGCGCTGGAAGACGGCCATTCCGGGCGAAGGCTGGTCGTCGCCGGTGGTGCTCGGCCGGCAGGTCTGGATGACGACGGCGATCGAGGACGGCCGCTCGCTGCGCGCGATCTGCGTGGACCGCGATACGGGCAAGATTTTGCATGACGTGGAAGTGTTCCACGTCGAGCAGCCGCCGCCGAAAAATACCGCGAACAGTCACGCGTCACCATCGCCGGTGGTCGAACCGGGGCGCGTCTATGTCTGTTTCGGCACCAGCGGCAGCGCGTGCCTCGACACGGCGACGGCGAAGGTAATCTGGAAGAATACGGAACTGACGATCAGCCACAAGGAGGGGGCGGGCAGCTCGCCGATCCTTCACGGCGGTCTCTTCATCCTCTGCTGCGATGGGACGGACGTGCAATACATGGTGGCGCTCGACAAAAACACCGGTCGCATCGTGTGGAAGACCCAGCGCAGCGCAGCGGCGATCCTGGAGGGCAAGCGGCCCGATCTCCGCAAAGCGTTTTGCACGCCGCAAGTGATCCACGCCGCCGGCAAGGAACAACTCATCAGTGTCGGCGCGTTTCGGGCCTACGCCTACGAGCCGAAGACCGGCAAGGAAATCTGGTTTTGCAACCTGCCCGGTTTCTCCAATGTGCCGCGGCCCGTCTTCGGCCACGGGCTGGTGTATGTCGGCACCGGATTTATGAAACCGGAACTCTGGGCAATCCGGCCGGACGGGACGGGCGACGTGACGCCAACGCACGCGGCGTGGAAGGTGTCCAAAATGGCGTCGTTGAAACCGTCGCTGCTGCTCGTCGGTGACGAACTTTACATGTTGAACGACGGCAGCGGAACATTGACGTGCCTCGACGCGAAGGGCGGAGAGCCGGTGTGGCAGGAAAAAATTGGCGGCAGCTATTCGGCGTCGCCGGTGGCCGCGGACGGGCGGATTTATTTCTTCAACGAGAAAGGCCAGGCGACAGTGATCAAACCGGGCAGGACGTTCGAGCGGCTCGCGACGAGCCAGCTCGACGCCGGTTGCATGGCCACGCCGGCGGTCACAGGCCGGGCGCTGATCGTGCGCACGAAGACGCACCTGTATCGGATCGAGAATACGGCGAAATAAACCGGAAAGCCGAAGTTGACTGTAGCACCGGCATCCTTGCCGGCTCGGCTTCGTTTTTCGGGACAAACCGCGCTGCGGCGCAGGTTGATTTTTCGCATCTTGGCGGACGGGCTCCAAGTGGGTAAACTATGGGCATGTCATTTCAGATTCGCATTTTGATCACAGCGGTGGTGGTGACGGTCCTGCTCGGCGGAGCGTTGGCGTTGCGCTGGATGGCGTCTCCACGCCTGCCGGCCGCGCCCGCGCCAGTGATGTCGACGAACCTCAAGGTCAAGCTCCCGCGCTGCGAAGTCGGCGCGGAAGGAACCACGGCGGTGGTCAAAGTCTACGTGCAAGTGCGCAACGACGGCGTTGCGCCATCGCGGCTGGGGCCGGGATCGTTCTGGCTGCTTGACGCGGACGGCGTTCCGCATCTGGATCGTTACGCGGCGGAGAAACCATACGCGCCGCCGCTGGCGTTGAAGCCGGGCCAGACGGGACCGGAAATGGAACTGAAATTTGTCCTGCCGCCCAACCTCCTCGCGCACAAGCTGGTGTTATTGATCGGCGAAGCGCCCAGGGGACAAGTTGTCGGCAGCCCGCCGCCGAGTCAGGGAATTCGCGTGCCGGTGAAGGAAGACGGCCCGCCCAAAGGGCCGTTCAACGAAGGCGAATGGAAGACGTTCGTTGGCACGCGCTGGCGGTGAACTTCGAGGGCGGCAACACGCTGGCGCTCATGACGGAAAGAACGATGCACTCAAAAGCTGAAGTTGCCCGTAGCGCCGGCATCCTTGCCGGCACGACTTCGGTTTTCGGGATGAACCTGTTGCGATGTTTGCTGATGACGGTTGGATTGGCCGTGCTGACCGGGTGTTGGACGGCGGACAAGAACGATACGACCTACAACACAAAACAGATCCTGATCCGCGACACGCGCCCGAACAACTAACTCGCCGCCCGCCGCGAGCGTCAGCCCTTTCCCATCTGCTCGCCAAACTTCTGCAGCACCTTGAGGAAGCCGGGCGAGAATTGTCCCGGCTCCGTCTCGATCATCCGCAACACTTCCGCCAGCGTGAAGAACCGGCCCGACTCGATCTCGCGCGGATTGGGCTGCGGCGGCGCGTCGGTCTGCCAGGTATAGAACGTGACGTGTTCCCAGCCGGTCTCGGCGCAGGCGGGAAATTTGAACAAGCGCGTGAGGGCGGCGCCGGCTTCGAGGCCGAGTTCCTCGCGCAGCTCGCGCCGGGCGCAGGTGTCGGCGTCCTCGCCCGCGTCCTGGTGGCCGGAGGCGGAAGAATCGTAGCAACCGGGATGCCTGTCCTTCGTCTGCGAGCGTTTCTGGAGATAAAGCCCGCCGGCGGAGTTGAACACAAAGATGTGCACGGCGCGGTGCATGAGGCCGCGGCGGTGAACCTCGCCGCGCGTCGCCTGGCCGATCACTTCGTCGCTGGCGTTGACGACATCGAAAAGTTCCTGCTGGTTGTCGGTGGTCATGGTCATTGGGGGACAATCACGTTTGCTTCGGTTCCGCCGGCGCGGGCGCGACCAGCTCGCGCGTCAGCAGCAACCACTGGGCCAGGCTCAATTCCTCGCCGCGCGCGGTCGCCGACGCGCCGACGCGTGTCAGCGCCGCTTCCAACCCGCCGGCCGTAACCGCGAGGCTGGTCCCGGATTTCGGCAGCAGGCCGCGCAACATTTTCCGGCGATGGCCAAAACCGGCACGCACCAGTTCCCTGAACGGCGCTTCGAGAGCCGGCTCCAGCAACGGATGCGGCGCCAGCCGCAGCGAGACGACGGCGGACTCGACGGCCGGCGGCGGCATGAAACAACGCGGCGAAATGATGTGTTCGCGGCGCACCTCGTAGAAAAGCTGCGTGAACAACGTCAGCGCGCCGTAATCCTTGGTGCGCGGCTGCGCCGTGAGCCGGTCGGCCACTTCCCGCTGCACGGTGAGCACCATGCGCGGCGGCCGCGCGGGTGAGTCCACGAGCCGTTGCATCAGCGGCGTGGCGACGGCGTAGGGAAGGTTGGCGACCACCTTGAAGGAGGATTGGGGAGATGGAGGATCAGAGGGATGGAGGGATGCGATGGAACCGAAGTCGAACTCCAGCGCGTCGGCGTGAACCAGTTGCAATTTTTGCCGGCCGCCGAAGCGTTCACGGAGAAACTCGAAGAGCCGTCCGTCTTTCTCGACGGCGACGACGCGCACGTCGCGCTCCAGCAACACTGCCGTCAGCGCGCCGAGGCCGGGGCCGATTTCCAGCACAATGTCGTCAGCGTGCAGGCGGGCGGCGTCCACAATGAGATAGGCGATGTTCCGGTCCACCAGAAAATTCTGGCCCAACGCCCGGCTCGGTTGCAGCTCCAGCTGCTTTAACGCGGCGCGTGTCTCGTTCGGTGTCATCGGCCTATGATTGACCAACCAGCGCCGGCGCGCAAGCCGCACGCAACTTTGCAAAACGGCCGGTGTTGGTCTTCGTGCGCACGGCAACGAGGCCGTGCGGATGGATTGAAAACAACCTGGAGACATCGTTCATGAGAGCATCGGTCCTGAAAATGCTGGTTTTAGGCTGCGCAGTCGCGCTGGTCGCGCCGTCCTTCGCGTTCGGCGGAGACAAAGGGGCGGATGGCAAACGCGGATTGGGCCCCATCGAAGACGCGCTGGCCAAGGTGGAGCTCACCGACCAGCAAAAAAAGAAGGTTGAGGACTGCAAGGCGAAGTTCCGCGACTATATGCAGTCCCGCCAGGAAGAGATGAAGGCCGCGAAACAAAGCGACGATCCGACCAAAAAAAAGCAGCTTGGAAAGGCCCTTCGGGAAAAACGTCAGGACCTGATTGACGGCATCCGCGCCGTGCTCACCGACGAACAAAAGAAGACGTTTGACGAAGCAATGCCCAAAGCCGACGCGCACGGCAAGGGCGGCGCCAAGGGGAAACCCGACGCCGGCGGCACCGTCACGCAGTAACGGCAGCGCACCTCTCAAAGGCGCGGCCGGGTTTCAGGATGGCGGCCTTTCTTCCGGTGGCCGCACATCAAAATCCCGCGAGTTCGTGGATTTTGGAAACGATGCGCTCTTCGAGGGACGGTGCCCACGGCCCGGGGTGTGTGCGGCTGTAGATCATCGCGCCGCCGGCTTCATAGCCGCCCTCTTCGAGCACGCGGCGGCTCGGTATATAGGCGAAGACGTCGTTGCTGTAACCCGCCACCCACACGGCAGGACCGGCCAGTTCCTTTTTCAGGCGCAACGCGTAATCCACCACCACCTCGCCGCCGATGGCCACGAGCACGAGATCGTTGCCGAAGCGAACGACCTGCACCGGGCACGGATAATTCGCGGGCACCTTGCCCTGATCCATCTGGTTCAGCAGCCACTTCGCATGGCCGCGCTCGTATTTGTTTTTGGAGTCGAGCAACTTCTGCAAGTCCTCGCGCGGGGGCAGGGGCGCGTAGTCGAGGGCGACTTCGCTGAAGGCCGCTCGCAACGGGCCGGCGAGCGGGCGCGGCACGGTGTCCAGCGCGGTCTCGACGGCGTCGGCGAGCGCGCGGCCGTGATGTTGCACGAAATCCGGCGTGCGGCGCGGATACGGATTCTGGTCGCCGCCGCAACCCTGCATGAAGAGCGCGACGGTTTCCGGGTGCGCCGCCTGGAGATATTCCTGCGCGTAGCCGGCGTAATCGCCGCAAAACTTGTAAAAGCTCAACGTCGTGTTGTGGCACGAGTAACCGAAGAGCAGGGCGCGCAATTGTTTTCCGTCGGGACTGGTCACGCGCAGCACCGGCACGTCGTGATCCACCGGCCCGTCGGGATTCGGCGCATTGGTGAAACCCCTGGCAGTCGGCCGGCGGCGGTTCATGGCGAAACCGCAGCGCGCGTGAAGATAATCCAGGCGCGCCGGCGCGAGTTGCTTCAGCGCGTCGCCGATGAGCTGGAAGGTCTTGTCCTCGAGCTGCCGGCCATAAGCCTCTGCCTCCTGCTGGCGTGCCACGTCGCCATCGTCGCTGTTGGCGCCGTTCAGGCGAAACTCCGGCCCGCTGTGCGTGTGCGACGCGTTCAGCAGCAGCGATTCCGGCGCGAGCTGGTAAGCCTCCCCGCAACGTTTGGCCAGCGCCTGCCGCAGCGTGCGCGGCACGCCGATGAGATCATACGTGACGATCACCAACCGCGCGCCCGCCGCGTCCTCGACCGCCAGCGCCTTCGCGAACAAATCCTGCGCGACGCCCTGCGAGGAGTTGGTGCGCGACGCGAAGCCGGCCATCCACATGCTATGCTCTGGCGTGATCTTCACAGCCGCCGCCCCGGCTTTCCAGACGGCGTTGGTTTCCGTGGCCGCGTTCAAACCAACCGCCGATAACAGACACGCCAGCATCACCACCCGAAGGATGGGTTTCATAAGCACCTTCCTTTAACGACACGTCTTTCGACGCTATTTTTTATCTGTCGCCGCCTCGATACGATAGAGGGCGGCTTTCGTTCGCAGAATAAGGGCCTTGCCCGAAACGGCTGGCGAGGCCATGCATCCCTTCTCGAGCGTGTTGACCGCCAGTACCTCGAAGGCGCGGCCGGGTTTGAGAATGGTGGTCTTGCCTTGCTGATTGGCAAAGTAGAGCCGCCCGTCCGCGTAAACCGGCGAGGCGGCGTAGTTGCCGGTGAGCTTGTCCTTCCAGACCTCCTTGCCCGTGGCGACTTCGAGACAGGTGATGTCGCCGCCGTCGCTGACCATGTAGAGCAGGTCGTCCACGATGATCGGCGAGGCGGTCCGCGCCACGTGTTTGTCGAACTTCCAAACCACGTGGCTGTCCGTCACATCGCCCTGACCGCCGAGGCGGACGGCCCAGAGCTCCGATGCGCCGGAACCGGTGATGAACAGGCAGCAACCGTTGGCGAAGAGCGGCCGGGGCGCGGCCGACCAAGCGATGAAATGCACCTTCCACAGCTCGCGGCCGGTGCGAGGGTCGTAGGCATACGATGCCTTCGCGCCTGGGCTGAACATCTGCGGCTGGCCGTCCACGTTGACAATGAACGGCGTGCTGTGTGCCTTGCGAAGGTCACCGTCTTTCGCAAATTTCTGAAAACCCTCCGCGTCGTTGAACTTGATCGAGCGATTGGTTTTCCAGACGGTCTTGCCGGTCTGCTTGTCGAGCGCCACCAGATACTGCAAGTCCGCGCCGTCCATCGTCAGGATCAGAAGATTCTCGAAGAAGACCAGCGACGAGGCCGGCCCGCGATAATGGCGGCAGGGCAGGTCCTGCCGTTGCCAGAGGACCTTGCATGTCGTGGTGTCCAGGCATGCCGTGCCGTAACAGCCGAAGTGGACATAGACGCGGCCCGGCTCAATCGCCGGCGACGGCGAGGCGTAGCCGTTGACGGCGTTGCCCAGTGGTTCGGGATTGTCGCAGTGAAACAGTTTCTCGTTGAACCGGACCTTGCCGGTATTGGCGTCCACGCACATGACAAAAAAATCGTGGCCATCCTCTGTCGCCGTGGTCAGCCAGATTTGGTCGCCCAGCACCACGGGCGTGGACCAACCGCGGTAAGGAATCTCCGTCTTCCATCGGACGTTTTCAGTCTCGCTCCATTGCAGCGGTAAGCCGGCGGGTTTGTTGTCGCCCGGTGCCGCGGCGTATCCGTTGCCCCACGGTCCACGAAACTCCGGCCAGTCCGCCCGCGCCGTTCGCAGGCCCAGCGACGACATCATCACCACCAGCAAACCCATCAGCAACGGTCGCAAGATATTCATGCAGGTCATCATAATCTCCATTCGACAGCATCCAGCCGGACGTTCGCGATTCTGCCGGTTGGGGTGGGATTCTTAAAGCATTTATTCGCCCATCGGGTTTGCCGGCCGTCATCGTCGCCGGCTGCTCTTGACAACGGTCACGGTCAGGCATTTCATCGCCGCTGACAAACCATGAATACACCACCGCCGGACAGTCTTCCCCAGCCGCAGCGTGGTTTCAACACTTCACGCCGCGGGTTTCTCAAGACGGTCAGCGTTCTTCCCATCGCCCTGGGCGCCGCCCGGCTCGCCAGCCGAGCCACGGCCGCGCCCGCGGCGGCGGACGCGCTGCCGCAAATCCCCTTCGGCCGCTACTCGATGTCACGGCTGGTGTGCGGCGCCAACCCGTTCAACGGTGGCTCGCATCTCTCCGTGTTCGTGAACAAGGAGCTGAAGCTGTACTACACGCCGGAGCAAATCTTGAAGACCCTGCGGCGTTGCCAGGAGGTCGGCATCAATTTCTGGCAGTCCGGTGGCAAGCTCCACTGTGAGCTGTATCAGCAACTCGTCGCCGAAGGCAGCAAGATGCACTACATCTCGCTCGGCGCCGATCCGAAGGAAATCGAGACGTATCAGAAGCGCGGTTGCGTCGCCATCGCCCATCACGGCGAGGTCACCGACCGGCTCTTCAAGCAGGGCAAACTCGACGACATCCACGACTTCCTCAAGCGCGTGCGCGACGCCGGGCTGATGGTGGGCGTCTCGACGCACATGCCCGCCGTGGTGGACGCCATCGAGTCGAAGGGCTGGGATGTGGACTTTTTCATGTGCTGCGTCTATGAGCGCCATCGCAGCGCGGAGGATCTGCAAAAACTGCTCGGCGCGGTGCCGATTCCCGTGGGCGAGGTTTATTTGCAAAGCGACCCGCCCCGCATGTTCAAGGTCATACAGCAAACCAAACGGACGTGCCTGGCGTTTAAGATTCTCGCCGCGGGCCGGCTGTCCGAACGCCGCGAGTGGGTCGAGAACGCTTTCAAGCAGACCTTCGCGGGGATCAAGCCGACCGACGGCGTCCTTGTGGGCATCTACGACAAATTCTCCGACCAACCCGTCGAGGATGCGGGATACGCGCGGCGTTTCGGCGCGGTTCGGGTTGATGTCGGAAACAAGAGCTGACGGCAACCGGCAGTCACAATTCCCCGCCGCGTCTGAGCTTCTTCGCGCCGAACCTGGCTCGCACGGCGTCCGCCACCCGGTTCAGATCGTCCCGCCGGTTGGAGCCGCGATCCAACAAGTCCAGTTGTTTTGGACTCCGCAGCAGATTCTGGCCACCGACTCCAATCAGCCGCACCGGCCGCGGCTCCTTCAGTTCGCGCCGCATCAACTGAATGGCCACTTCCGCGATTTGCCCCTCGTCGTCGGTCGCCTCGGGCAGCGTCGTCCGCCGCGTCAGGGTGGTGAAATCACTCCAACGCAACTTCAACTGCACCGTGCGCGCCCGAACGCCTTCCGCGCGCAGCCGCCGGCCCACTTCGTCCGCGAGTTCCCACACGGTGCGCTCCAGCGTTTTCATCTCGCTCACGTCCTTCTCGAACGTCGTCTCGTTGCTGATGGACTTGGCCTCGCCGTAAGGCTCCACGGGCCGGTCATCCTCGCCCAGCGCCCGCGCTTTCATCTCGTCCGCCCACACGCCGAAGCGCACCCGAAGCGTCTCGATTGGAAACCGCTGCAAGTCGCCGATGGTATGGATGCCGATCTCGTGAAACACCGGTTCCGTTTTCTTGCCGATGCCCGCGATCCGTCCGATGGGCAATGGCCGCAACAGGTCGAGCTTGTCCGCGTCCGTGATCACCATCAACCCGTCGGGCTTGCGCATGTCCGACGCCAGCTTCGCCAAGAATTTATTCAACGCGATGCCCACCGATGCCGTCAGACCGGTCGTTTCGCGAATGCGGCGCTTGATCTCCCGCGCAATTTGCTCGCCATCGCCGAACAACCGCAGCGATGCGGTCACATCCAGATACGCCTCATCCACGCTCACCTGTTCCACCAGCGGCGTGAATTGCCGCAGGATGGCCATGACCCGTTCGCTCTCGCGGCTGTATTTGGCGTGGTCGCCACGCAAAAAAACCGCCTGCGGGCAAAGCCGATACGCCGTCCGCGACGGCATGGCCGAATGCACTCCGTACTTTCGCGCTTCGTAGCTGGCCGCCGCCACAACGCCGCGTTTGTCCGCCGGCGCGCCGACCACCACCGGCTTGCCAAGCAATTCCGGTCGGTCGCGCTGTTCCACCGACGTGAAAAACGCGTCCATGTCCACGTGCAGGATGGTGCGGTCCGCTGGCATAGGGGCAATTGTAACGCTTGCGACGCAATTGTCACGAGCGCCCATGGACGGAATGATGTCCTCAATCCGGCAGGACGGTTTTCCCTCATGCCAGGGGCCAAGGAAAAGCACGAACGTGCCGTTCTGCTCTTTCAGAGCGGCCGGCGGGCGCTGTGCCCGCCCAAGGCGGCGCTCGCGGACTCGCGTGCCGCGAGCTGGTTGACTTCGCCGTCTTCGGCGCGCATGAAAAGCTTCAAAACGCTCAGCAACAAAAAAGCTTGATGGCTTTGTCAGAGATGATACAACGTCCGGCACTTTCGGACTGAACGGCCTGCGATATTCGCAGGCCGTGTGTCATATAGGAAACGTCGTTGAGAAGTGCATAACGCGTTATGAACGAGATCGAGCAGACACTCGACAAGTGCTTGATGGCCATCGGAGCGGATTGCCAGCGTTTGCTCTTCGCCTTGCAGCAAAGCCCGGAAGCGGTGTGGAACGAAATCCTGAGAATGGAATCGGCCGGCCATGCGTTCCATGAGACCTGTTCCGGTTTCCAGGACAAGTCCGCGGCGCACGAAATCATGACTCTCATCGGCGCGCTGCGCGTCCAAATGGCCAAAGACGGGCTTATGGACCGTGAAGAGCGTGCCGCGTTCCGAAAGGCTGTATCGGCCATCAAGTCTTGCGCAAATCAGTTGCGAAACCTGTTCGGTGTAAAAAGCACTGTTAGTAATCGCCGCTTGAAGACATACGTTTTTTATTGCTCGAACCATTTGGATGCCGGCCGGCTGGCCGGTCTTGGCGAAGAAATGGGCGGAGAGACGGTCAAGACCATCGGTCTGCCTTGCTCCGGAAAAGTGGACGTGCCTTATTTGGTAAAAGCCCTGGAAACGGGTGCGGACGGAGTGGTGGTCGTGGCTTGCAAAAAATCGGAGTGCCGTCACTTCGAAGGCAGTCTGCGCGCCCACAAACGTGTCGAGGCGGTCGAATCCCTGTTGGAGGAAATCGGATTCGGCGCGGGACGGATGGCCGTCATCGAGTGCGCCAAAGACGGGGCCGGGCAGGCCTGCAAGGAAATCAAGCAGTTCATCGAACAGGTCAGAAATCTGTCCCCAATCCAAATCCCCGGTGGCGCCGTGAACAAACAGGAACCAAGGGTCGCATGAAACCAGACAGCCAGCTCGCCAGACGAATTGAGGCCGGAGAGTTCATTGTCACCGCCGAGCATGCGCCGCGGACCACGGCGACCCTGTCCGCCACGGAAGCGGCCTTGAAGGCCTTGGGCGGCAAGCTCACGGCGGTCAACATGGGCGACAACCAACACGGGGTGGCCATGTCTTCCCTGGCCGCCTCGGCGGCCGCGCTCAAATCGGGCCTCGAACCGGTTCTCCAGATGGTCACTCGCGACCGCAACCGCATCGCTCTCCAATCCGATTTGCTGGGAGCCGCCAGTCTGGGGATCAAGAATGTGCTGTGCTTGTCCGGCTACCATCAGACGCTGACCGGCTGTCCGGAGGCGATGAACGTGTTCGACGTGGATTCCACGCAGTTCATTTCGACGACCACCCGGATGGGCGAGCAGGGTTTGCTGGCTGACGGGACGAAGATTGACGGGCCGTTTGCAATGCTGGTGGGAGCGGTGGCCAATCCATTTCTGAAGCCGCTGGAACTCAATTTGATCAGACTCCAGAACAAAGTCGAGGCGGGCGCCCGATTCATTCAAACGCATCCGGTCTTTGATCTCGACACGTTCAGCCAATGGCTCGACGCGGTTCGCCAGGCGGGTCTCACGAAGAAGGTTGCGATTCTGGCCAGCGTGTTCCCGTTGGAGAGCGCGGCGGAGGCCCAAGCGGTGCTCAAGACCCATCCTGATTTTTACATCCCGGACGCCGTGATGGAACGGCTCCAAGCCTCCGGTAACGGCGGCGGGAAGCCGGGCTTCGCGCTCTGCGTGGAGACCATCAAGAAGTTGAAGACGATGGAGGGAGTGCGCGGGATTCATATTCTCTCCGGTGGCAAGGAAGCCGTGGTGCCGGAACTGCTTGCGGCCGCCGGGCTGGCCTGACCGGGAAAGAGCATGCCGGAGAAATATCACATCAAGACACGTCCGGTGCCGCCGCGACGCCCCCGCATCGGCAAACACGGCGTGGTGGATTGGCGGGAGGATTGCGCCCGGTGCCACAACTGCGTGAAGAAGGCCTGCGTTTATGACCGCTACCGGCAGGAGGCGGATTACATTCGCAACCTGAGCGAAGTGGAAGCGCTGTTCTTCGACTGCATGGGGTGTTTCTCCTGTGTGCAGGATTGCACGAAGGGCCTCTTGCGCCTGGCCGTCAATCCCGTCTATGAACGCCTCGGCAACAGCTACTGGAAACCCGACATCATCAAAACCACGTGGCTCCAGGCGGAAACCGCGAAGATCCCGGTCTCGGGCGCGGGCTACCGCGGACCGTTTTCCGGCCCGGGTTTCGATTCGATGTGGACGGACATGTCGGAGATCGTTCGTCCGACCCGCGACGGGATTCATGGCCGCGAATATATCAGCACATCGGTGGACATCGGGCGCAAGCTCCCGTATCTGGCTTTGCAGGGGGATCGGGTCATGGCCGAGTTGCCTCCCTTGGTGTCGGTCCCGATGCCGCTGATCATTGATCTCAGTTCCCCGGTCCATACGTTGCCGCAGCTCGATGCCCTGATCGAAGAGACGGCGGCGGCGACCGACTTGATTGCGATCATGGACGCCCGGCATCAGCCGGCGACAGAGAGTCATCTGCGTCATATCGCGTTCTATCTGGGGCCGGACAGTCCTCCGGTGCCGGCCGAGACGCTGCGAAAGACCAGGCTCGTGGAAATCGCAGACAGCCCTGCGGTGATCGAGCGCATCAAGGGAATCAAAACGATCCATCCCGGGATCGTGACTTCCATTCGGGTCGAGTTGACGGCAACGGGCCTCCATCGCGCTGTCGAGTTGGCTGGGATGCCGGAGGTGGAGGCGATCCACGTCATGGCGGACGCCAATGGCAACGAAATCGGCGTGCGATCGCCGCGTTTTCTGAAGGACATGCTCCGGCACCTTCACACCACCCTCATCGAGAAGGGCATCCGGGATGAGATCACACTGATTGCCGGAGGCGGGATCGCGCTGCCGGAACACATGGCCAAGGCGATCATTTGCGGCGCAGACGTGGTGACGATGAATCTGCCGCTGATGATCGCGCTCGATTGCCATCTGTGCGAGAGCTGCAAGCCGGGCCGGGCGTGCCCCGCCAGACTGGAAACGATTGATCGCGAGTTTGGCGTGGGCCGCATGACGAATCTCATCGCGGCCTGGCATGACCAGTTGATCGAGTTGATGGGGGCCATGGGCATGCGCGAGGCGCGCCGGCTGCGCGGCGATGTCGGCCGCGCCATGTTCTTTGAGCAACTTGAAGAGGAAACCTTCGGCAAGCTTTATGGCACCAGAACGAGGCATTAAAGAGCTGTTGCCCGGGAACACGCTGAAAACACGTGTGCCGCAGGAACACGTGGAGCGGGTCATCCGGCTGGCTCCGTCGCGCTATCGCAATGAAATCGCCAAGTATCTGGTCCATCGCAGCCAGGATTGCCGGCGTTGCGGAAAATGCGGTGAGGTTTGCACTCACCATGTTCATGTGCGCAACCCCGGCTTCAAGTATTTTGGCGAGCCGCTGCATCACTTGTGCATCGGGCCGGCCTGCGAAAAGACCGGGCATTATTGCGTAAAGCATTGTCCGCAAGGGGCGCTATCGGTCCGGGAAAGTCCGATGTATCAGGTGCTGGGCGATTATCGCTGGTCGAGCGACATGATTCTGGCGACCTGGAAAATGGCTGAGACCGGGGACGTGCCGCCGGCCGACTACGATTACGACTACGAGTGCGGCAATTCCGGCGGCGGTTTCGACCGGCTCCGGTTCAAATTTCCCAAGCGCCCGCCCGTGGCGCTGCGCGAGGACGAGATTGACACGAGCCTGCTGCTCAACAAGCGCGGCGATGGCCGGCCCAAGCTCAAGATCGATGTGCCGTGGTATGGCGGCGGCATGTCGTTCGGTTCGGTGAGCAACGTCACCCAATTGTCCAAAGCCCGAGTGGCGGTGGCGTTCAATACTTTCACCTGCACGGGCGAGGGCGGCTACATGGAGCGGATGCGGCCGTATGACGACCATGTGATTACGCAGGTGGCGACGGGCCTGTTCGGCGTGCGCGAGGAAACGATCCAGCGCGTGCCGATTGTGGAATTCAAGTATGCCCAGGGCGCCAAGCCGGGTCTGGGCGGTCACCTTCTGGGTGACAAGAACACGGTCGCGGTGGCCAGGATGAGGGAAGCGGTGCTGGGCATCTCGCTCTTCTCCCCGTTCCCCTTCCATAGCGTCTATTCCATCGAAGACCACATGAAGCACATCGACTGGATCAAGCACGTGAACCGGCGCGCGCTGATCTCGACGAAAGTTTCCACGCCCACGGATGTGGATATGGTGGCGGTGGGCAGCTACTCCGCGGGCACGCATATCGTCCACATTGACGGCGGGTATGGCGGAACGGGCGCGGCGCCGGACATCGCCAAGAAGAACATCGCCATGCCCATTGAATACGCCATTGGCAAGGTCCACCGGTTTCTCGCGGATGAAGGCGTCCGGGACAAGGTGACGTTGATTGCCAGCGGCGGCATTCGCTCGGTCCATGACGTGGCCAAGGCCATTGCCCTGGGAGCCGACGGCGTGGTCATTGGGACCGCGGAAATGGTGGCGTTGGGCTGCGTGCGGTGCAGCCGTTGCGAGAGCGGACGCGGTTGTCCGCGCGGCATCGCCACGACCGACCCCGAGCTCGCCCAAAAGATGGAGCTTGATTGGGGCACGCAGCGGCTGATCAACCTCTACAGCGCCTGGCGCAAGGTGCTGGTTTCCATTTTGCAGCGGCTGGGCCTGCGCAGCGTCTGCGAATTGCGCGGACGCACCGACCTTTTGATGCACTTGGATTACACGAAGGACGTGGCGACAACCACATGAACGGTGAATTGATCAAACATCTGGCCGCTTCAAGAAAACGGCTGGCCGAACAGCTCAACCACGCTTCGTCTTTGAAAAAGGAAGCCGAAGAAGGTGGCTGCGGCGTGGTGGGTTTCTGTTGCAGCGAGCCGGTGCCGGGCAAGCATATCTACGAACCGTCCCGGCAGATGCACAATCGCGGCAACGGCAAAGGGGGCGGCATTGCCGCGGTGGGCCTGGTGCCAGAGCAGCTTGGCGTCAGCCGCGAAGTTCTCGACAGTCATTACCTGCTGCATCTGGCGTTCATTGACACCCAGGTGCGGCCCGAAATTGAGGCGCAGTTCGTCACGCCGCACTTCGACATCGCCGGAACCGGCCGGCTCGACCAGGTCGCGGACTGGAAGTCCGTGCCGGGTCTGGAGGTGTTGCCGCCGGAGGTCAGCCGCTATTTTGTGCGCGTCAAGCCGAAGGTGCTGGACGAGTTTATCGCCAAAAATCATCTGGAGGCGCTGGACCGGGGCGAGGCGGAAGACGAGTTCGTCAACCAGAACAGTTTCGCCCTGAACCAGAAATATTACGCGGCACTGGGAGAGAAACGCGCCTTCGTGCTTTCGCACGGCCGCGACCTCATGATTCTCAAGGTGGTCGGGTTCGCCGAGGCGATCGTCAAATACTACAAGATCGAGGAACTCTGCGCGCACGAGTGGATCGCCCATCAGCGTTTCCCGACCAAGGGCCGTGTCTGGCACCCCGGCGGCGCGCATCCGTTTGCGGCCATTGACATGGCGCTCGTGCATAACGGCGACTTTGCCAATTACCATTCTGTCAGCGAGTATCTCAAGCAGCGCCACATCTATCCCCAGTTCCTCACCGACACGGAAGTCTCGGCCTTGCTCTTCGATCTGCTGAGCCGGACTTATCATTATCCGCTGGAGTATATCATTGAGGCGTTGGCGCCGACCACGGAATTGGACTTTGACCGTCTCGATCCTGAGAAGCAGAAAATTTACCGGGCGATTCAAGCCACCCACATTCACGGTTCGCCCGATGGCCCGTGGTTCTTCATCATCGCCCGCACGCTGGCTCGCCAGAAGCAATTCCAGTTGATGGGCATCACGGACACCGCGATGCTGCGGCCGCAAGTGTTCGCGTTCTGCGACGGCGAAGTCCAGGTGGGCTTGATTTGCTCGGAGAAACAGGCCATCGACGCCACCCTCTCCAGCCTGGCCAAAGAGGACCCGCGCATCTGCCCGGTGGCCGATCGATATTGGAATGCCCGCGGCGGCAGTTCCAACGATGGCGGGGCTTTCATTTTCAATCTGCAAAAGGACGCGGCCGGCCGGATGCGGATCACCTGCACCGACAAGTTCGGGAAAGTGGTTCCCATGCCGAAGGGAAACGAAGCTTGTGATTTCGCGCGGGAACCCCATCCCGAAGCGGAGAAAGCCGTCCAAACCTTCATCACCGAACACTTTGTTCCTGGTCAGGCGTGGTCGGTTTTCGAAGCGGTCCGCGGACAGGTGCCGGCCTGGAGTTTCGACGAACTCCGGTTCGCCTGCCGACAAATCGCCGGGCAAGCCAAGGACCCGGCCAAGACGGCGACCGCCATCGAGGTCCTCACGCTGCTGAATGACCGAAGATATTCCACCGGCGCCAAGAAACGCAGTCATGTGCTCCAGGTCATCCACAGCGAGCTGGACCGGTTGTTCCGTCAGTTGCCCAACCTCGGCGCGCCCGAGGCCCGGCAGAGCGCCTTCCGGCTGATTGATTTCGAGACCCGCCAGCACCTGAGGGAACCGCAAAACGGCGAAACCACCCTCGTCATTGACGCGGCCCATTTCCCGCCGGAAGGCGACGATTGCGACGCCGCCCTGCTGGTGGATGCCTACGCAAAGGGCTGGCGCCATTTCATCAGTTTCAGTTGCATCGGGCAGCGCTATCTGGGCTGCGGTCTGGGACCGGACACGGACGGCGTGACCATCGAGGTCTATGGCAGCAGCGGCGACTACCTTGCCTCCGGCATTGACGGTCTGGCGATCACTGTGCATGGCAATGCCCAGGACCAGTTGGGGCAGATCATCAAGCGGGGCAAGCTCGTCATTCATGGCGACGTGGGCCAGACCTTCATGTATGGCGCCAAGGGCGGCTCCGTCTATGTGCTGGGCAACGCCGCCGGCAGACCTTTGATCAACTCCGTCGGACGCCCCAAGGTGGTCATCAACGGCACCTGCCTCGATTTCCTGGCCGAGTCTTTCATGGCCGGCGATCCTCATCAGGGCGGCGGGTTCGTGATCTTGAACGGCGTCAAGTTGGACGAGGATGGAAAAATGGTCGCGCTGCCCGAGCCTTATCCCGGCAGCAACCTGTTCTCGCTGGCTTCGGGCGGAGCGATTTTTGTCCGCGACCCGCACCGCACCCTGGTCGAGGAACAGTTGAACGGCGGCAAGTTCGCCCGGCTCACGGACGCGGACTGGGAGTTGATCCTGCCGCACCTGGAAGAAAATGAGCGGCTGTTCGGCATCACCATCGAGCAACTCTTGACGGAAAAAGGGCGGAAGCGCCGGCCCGCGCAGGTGTATCGCAAGGTGATACCCGGCAGCGTCGCCGCCATCGTCGAGGATGAAACCGACGACGTGATGGCGGAAGCCGAAGCGGTGGCCGCCAAATAGCAAAAGGAAACCACGGTGATCACCATCAAGAAAAAGAAAACTGCTCCGGGCCTCAAGCACGCGGTCGAGCAGCTTTGCCACGTGGACCTGAGCGTCTGTTTCCAGTGCAAGAAGTGCTCCAGCGGCTGTGCGGTGGCCAAACTCACCAAGATCCGCCCGTCGGAGGTGATGCGGCGGCTGCATTTGGACGCCGGCCGGGAACTGTTGGAAAGCGATCTCATCTGGACCTGCGCCTCGTGTGGAACCTGTTCGGCGCGCTGCCCGATGGGGATTGATGTGGCGGCCGTCATGGACGCCTTGCGCCAACTGGCGATGGCCCGGGGAGCGTCCACGCCGGCTGGCAATGTGCCGTTGTTCAATCGGGCCTTCCTCAAGACGGTGGCCACGTTCGGCCGCACGTATGAACTCGGCATGGTCGCCGCTTACAAACTCGGCACCGGCAAGTTGATGGCCGACACGGAGAAGTTTCCCACGATGCTCAAGAAGGGGAAGCTCGCGCTGCTGCCTCCCCGCGGGGCCGACCGGAAAACCGTGGGCCGCATTTTCAAGCACGCTCAACAACACCAAGGACCCCAGGCATGAGGTATGCGTATTTTCCAGGTTGCTCGGCGGAGTCCACCGCCCGGGACATGCACCAGTCCACGCTGGCGGTGGCGCGTGCGTTGAACCTTGAGCTGGTGGAACCCAAAGGCTGGACGTGCTGCGGCGCGACTGCCGGCCACCAGACGGACCCCTTTCTGGCTGTCTCCCTGCCCGCCGCCAATCTGGCCAAAGTCCAGGACATGAAGCTGGACATGGTGGTCAACTGCGCCGCCTGCTTCAACCGGATGAAAGTCGCCAACCACGAAATCGCGGCGGATGCGGCCGTCCGCAAGCAGGTCGGCGCGGCGTTGGATCGTGATTATGATGGCTCGGTCAAAGTCCGGCATCTGCTCGAAGTGCTCCTCGACGATGTGGGCACGAAAGCTCTCGCGCGGGCCGCCAAGAGTTCCCTGGCCGGCCTCAAGGTGGCTTGTTATTACGGATGCCTGCTGGTGCGTCCGCCCAACATTTTGAAATTTGACGACCCGGAAAATCCGACCTGCCTGGACCGGCTGGTGACCGCGCTGGGCGGCCAGAGCCTGGAATGGCCCGGCAAGGTCGAATGCTGTGGCGGCGGTTTGTCGCTCTCGCGGACCGATGTGGTGGTCAACCTCTCGGAATCAATACTCGACATGGCCGTTCAGGCCGGGGCGGACTGCATCGCGGTCAGTTGCCCCATGTGCCAGGTCAATTTGGATTTGCGGCAGCAGGACATCAACAAACAGACCGGCAAGAACTATCAAATCCCGATCATTTACATCACGCAACTGATCGGGCTTTGTCTGGGTGTTGGCCCGGACGAACTCGGCTTCGAGAAACTGATGGTGCCGGCTTCCCGCGTTCTGGAAAAGGTGACAGCAAACCCTCATGAGTAAGTCCGACGACAAAAAGATTGGCGCAGTGCTTGTGCAGGGCGGCGGCATCGCCGGCGTGCAAGCCTCTTTGGACCTCGCCAACAGCGGGTTCAAGGTCTATCTCGTCGAGCGCGATGGGGCCATCGGCGGCATGATGGCTCATTTGGACAAGACTTTTCCGACCGGTGATTGCGCCACCTGCATCGTCTCCCCCAAACTTGTCGAATGCGCCCGCAACCTGAATGTCAAAATCCTGACGCTGTCGGAGCTGACGGACCTGCAGGGCACGCCGGGTCATTTCGAAGCGAAGGTGAAGAGGTTCCCGCGGTATGTGGACGAGGACAAATGCACCGGTTGCAGCCAATGCACGCAAGTTTGCCCCGTGGACGTGCCGGATGAATTCAACCGTTGTCTCGGCACCCGCAAGGGCATTGCCAAACTTTACGCGCAAGCGACGCCGAACATCTTCGGCATTCTCAAGCAGGGTCACGCGCCTTGCAAGGTGAAGTGCCCGGCCCGGGTCAACGTTCAGGGCTACGTCCAGCTCATCAAGAAGAAGGAATATCTCAAGGCGGTGAATCTGATCCGCCAGCGCAACCCGCTTTCCGCCATTTGCGGCCGGATCTGCACGCATCCTTGCGAATCGGTCTGCACGCGCGGCACTGCCGACGAGGCCGTCGCCATCCGGTTGTTGAAACGGTTTGCCTCCGATCAAGAGAGCGCGATGCTCGCCGCGGGCCAACTGACCCTGCCCGAGGAAAAGAAGCCCGCGCAGGACGCCAAAAAAGTGGCGGTCATCGGAGCCGGTCCCGCGGGCCTGACCGCGGCGGCGGACTTGGCGGACGCGGGTTTTGCGGTCACCGTGTATGAGTCGCAGGGCGCGGCGGGCGGCATGCTTCGCTGGGGCATTCCCGAATACCGGCTGCCGAAGAAAGTGTTGGACCACGAGGTCGAACTGATTCGCCGCAAGGGCGTCCAGTTCGTTTATAATTGCCGCGTCGGGCAGGACATTACTTTTCAGGCGCTGCGCGAGAAGAACGACGCGGTCATGATCTCCGCCGGCGCGCACAAGAGCCGCAAGCTCCGCATCGACGGCGAAGACAAGAAGGGTGTGTTGCACGGCGTCGAGTTTCTCCGCGAGGCGGCTTCCGCGCAAAAGCCGGCGGTCAAGGGCCGCGTCCTGGTCATTGGCGGCGGCAACGTCGCGGTGGATGTGGCCCGGACGGCCTTGCGCCTCGGCGCCCGGAGCGTCGAGATGGTTTCCCTCGAAGCGCGGCACGAGATGCCGGCCTACAAGGAGGAAATCGAAGCCACGCTGGCGGAGAACATCAAGATCCGCAATAGCTGGGGACCCAAACGCATCGTGGGCAACGGTTCCGTGACCGGCCTCGAACTCAAACGCTGCACCCGTGTTTTCGACGAGCAGAAACGGTTCAGTCCCGCGTTTGACGAGAACGATTTGACCACACTGGAAGCCGACCAGATCATCGTGGCCATCGGCCAGATGACGGACGAGCAGTTGGTCAGCCACATCCCGGTCGAGAACGCGCGCGGTTGTTTCAAGGCCGACCCGGTCACCGGGCAAACGTCCCTCGCCGGCGTGTTCGCGGGCGGCGACAATGCATCCGGCGCGGCCTCGGTCATAGACGCCGTCGCGGCGGGCAAACGCATCGCCGAATCCATCGAGCGTTATCTCAAGGGCAAGGATTTGCTGACCGACCGGTTTGAGAGCACCGTCCAGCCGATTCCGGAGGAAATGCTGCCCGCGACGGCGAAACTTGAAAAGAAGAGCCGGCCCCGGCCGCAGGAATTGGCGCCGACCGACCGGCAGGGCAACTTCGACGAGGTCGAGAAAGGCCTGACCGAGGAACAAGCGTTGGCGGAGGCCGAGCGTTGCCTGAATTGCGCGCTTTGCTCGGAGTGCAATCGCTGCGCCGAGGCGTGCGAGCAGCACGCCATCAACCACGCGATGCGGGAGCAGACGGTCACCCTCGACGTGGGCGCGGTCATCCTGACGCCGGGGTTCAAGGAATTTGCCGCCGGCCGAAAAGGCGAGTTTGGCTACGGCCGCTATCCGAATGTCGTCACCAGTGTGCAATTCGAGCGCATGCTCTCCGCCGCCGGCCCGTTCGAGGGTCATGTCATCCGTTTGTCGGATGGCCGGGAGGCCAAACGCATTGCGTGGATTCAATGCGTCGGCTCACGCGATGCGGCGAGCGGTCACGACTATTGCTCCTCGATCTGCTGCATGATGGCGACGAAACAGGCGCTGGTGGCCGGCGATCACGTCACCGGGTTGGATGCGACGATTTTCTACATGGATATCCGCGCCCACGGAAAAGATTTCGACCAATACTACGAACGGGCCAGGGCGCAGAAACACATTCACTACGTGAAGAGCATTCCTTCACGGATCGTCCAGATCCCCGGCAGTCGGGATCTGCGCGTCCAGTTTCTCGATGGCCAGGGCCAGCTTCAGCAGCGCGATTTTGACCTGGTCGTCTTGTCTGTCGGCATGGAACCGCCGGACTCCCTGACCCGGTCCGCCGCCCGTCTCGAGATCAAGCTGAACGATTACGGTTTTTGCCGGACCGACCGGCTCGCGCCGCTGGTCACCTCCCGGCCGGGCGTGTTTGTGGGCGGGGCGTTCCAGGAACCCAAGGACATTCCCGAGACCGTGACCCAGGCCAGCGCCGCGGCATCCATGGCGATGGAGTTGCTGGCGTCCGCGCGCAACACGCTCGTCACCAAGAAGAGTTACCCGACCGAGCACGATGTCACGGATGAAGAACCGCGCGTCGGCGTCTTTGTCTGCCATTGCGGCATGAACATCGGCTCGGTGGTGAATGTGGAGCAGGTTGTGCAACGCATCGCGAAGCAACCGGGCGTGGTGCTGGCGACCCACACGATGTTCACCTGTTCCGACACGAGCCTGTCGAACATCAAGGACATGATTCGCGAACATCGCCTCAACCGCATCGTGGTCGCCTCCTGCACGCCGCGAACGCACGAGCCGTTGTTCCGCGAAACATTGCGCGAGGCGGGCTTGAATCCGTATTTGTTCGAGATGGCCAACATCCGCGACCAGTGCTCGTGGGTGCATTCGACGGTGCCGCAAACGGCCACTGACAAAGCGGTGGAACTGGTCAAGATGTCCATTGCCCGGGCGCGCGAACTGTCGCCGCTGGAAGGCGGGACGCTGAAAGTGGACCAGACCGGCCTGGTCATCGGCGGCGGATTGAGCGGCATGACCGCCGCCCTCGCGCTGGCGAACCAAGGATTCCCGGTGCATCTCGTCGAGCAAACAAACCGGCTGGGCGGAACCCTGCATGACATTCATGGGACCTTCGAGCACCCGGACCTGGCCCCGTTTACCGGCGCGCTCATCCAGCAGGTGGAAACGCATCCCAACATCAAGCGGTATCTGGAAACGGAGGTTGTCGGCGTCAAAGGCCACGTCGGCAAATTCAATCTGACGCTGGGCAAGGACGGCCGGCAGACCGAGATTTCCGGCGGGACCATCATCGTGGCCACGGGCGCTCGTGAGGCCAGGACCACCGACTTCATGTATGGCCGCACCCCGGGCGTGTTGACGCAGGTCGAGTTGGCGAAACGGCTGCATGACCGGGCATACCCGGCCAAGGGACAGACGGTGGTCATGATCCAATGTGTCGGATCGCGAAATGACCAACATGCTTATTGCAGCCGCATCTGCTGCTCAATGGCCATCAAGAACGCCCTGGCAATCAAGAAACAGGACCCCGACGCCAGCGTTTATGTGCTCTACCGGGATGTCCGCACCTACGGTTTCCGGGAGCTGTATTACAAACAAGCGCGCGAAGCCGGCGTGGTCTTTATCCGCTACACGCCGGAAACCGCACCGCAGGTGAGCGACTCCGCCGGTTTGATGGTCGCGCTCCAAAGCCCCGACTTTCCCGAACCGATCCAGATCGAGGCCGATCACGTGGTGCTCAGCACCGGCATGGAAGTGGACTTGAAAAACAACAAGCGTGTCTCCGACATGCTCAAAGTGCCGCTCAACGCCGACGGGTTCTATGTCGAAGCCCACATGAAACTGCGGCCGGTGGATTTCACCACCGAAGGCATTTTCCTTTGCGGGCTGGCCCATTCGCCGAAGTTCATAGACGAAAACATCTCCCAGGCGCGGGCCGCCGCCGCGCGCGCCGCCACCGTGCTTTCCAAGACGCAACTCGACGTCAGCGCCCAGGTGTCCTACGTCAACCAACAAAAATGCATTTCCTGCATGACCTGCGTCACGGTGTGCCCGTATTCCGCGCCGTTCTGCAACAAGGACGGCAAAGGCCAGATCGAAGCCGCCAAGTGCATGGGATGCGGCATTTGCGCTTCGGAGTGCCCGGCCCGTGCCATCCAACTCCATCATTTTGAGACCGACCAGTTTCTGGTCATGATCCGCCAACTGTTCGCGGGCGGGAATGGGACATCAACAACCTGCGACAACACGGAAACGAAGGTCGTGCAAACAGCCTGAGCCATGGAAACCGAAACCTTCCAACCCAAGATTGTGGCCTTTTGCTGTCACTACTGCGCCTATTCCTCCGCTGACTTGGCCGGCTCGATGCGCATTCAGTATCCACCCAATGTGCGGATCATCCGCACGCCCTGCACGGGCCGGCTGGAGACCGAGTATTTCATGAAGGCGCTGGAAACCGGCGCGGACGGCGTGCTGGTGGCGGGCTGTCTCGAAGGCGGCTGCCATTTTGTCGAAGGCAATCTGTGCGCCAGACGCCGGGTCAATTACACCCGTGACCTGTTGGTGGAAATCGGCATCGAAAAAGATCGCATCCGCATGGTCAACATTTCCGCCGCCATGGCCCGGCCCCTGGCGGATACCATTGCGGACATGGTCGAAACCGTCCGCAAACTGGGACCGAATCCAATCAAACGCAACGGCTCATCCAAATCGGAGAACCCCTCATGATCGTCGCCCAAAGAAAAACCATCCCCGACCTGCTGGCCATCGTTGAAAAACACCGGAAGCTGCTCGTCCTCGGTTGCGGCACTTGCGTCACCGTCTGCCTGGCGGGCGGACAGCGCGAAGTCAGCATCATCTCGTCCGCACTGCGCATGGCGGCCAAGCTGAAAGGACTGCCCCTGGAAGTCGAAGAAGGGACCATCGAACGCCAGTGCGACAACGTCTTTCTCGAACAGGCGGCTGACACCATCAAGAACCACGATGCTGTTCTTTCCTTGGGCTGTGGCGCCGGTGTTCAAGCGCTGGCGGAGCGTTACTCCGGCAAACCGGTTTACGCCGGTCTGGACACGGCCTTCATCGGCATCCTGGAGGAACGGGGAGTCTGGGCGGAGAAATGCGCGGCCTGCGGCGCGTGCATGCTTCACCTCTACGGCGGGATTTGTCCCGTCACCCGCTGCGCCAAACACATGCTGAACGGCCCGTGCAGTGGTTCCCGTGAAGACCACTGCGAAGTAGACTCCGCGCGCCCTTGTGCCTGGCAACTTATCTACGAGCGCCTCAAGTCCATCGGACAACTGGACGAACTCAAGAAGACGAAACCACCCAAGAACTGGCGTCCGAGTCTGGCGGGCGGCTGCCGCACCATCGTCCGGGAAGATCATAGAGTTTGATCGGCTGGCGCGAGTGCTGTGCGCTTCTGTTACGGTGCGCGCCTAACTCATGCGAAGTCACCTCGCAGTGAACCCGGGGATGCGGCGCAGGGGATCCGGGAACTCGCGGCGCAGGATGGACCTCTCGCTGCGGTGCCCGTAGCCATCCAACTCGCTGAAGCGCTCAATTAAAATCTCCTGAAAGTGCGGTTCCCGGACGGCCTGAATGTGGAGATGTGGATGCCAGTTCCCGTTGTGCGGCGGACCTCCGACTTCGGCGAAAACGGTGCCGGGCGCCAGCCGGTCCCCCGGTTGAACACGCACCGCCTGAAGGTGGGCGAAGATCTGCACTATTCTCAACCGGCGCGCACTGGATGGTTTGAGGAAGACACGCGGGCCCCAGCCGCCGTCGAGGTCGGTGTCCTCATCAACCAGCATCACGAGAGAATCCTCAACCACGGCCACGTGGGTGCCCTGCGGCACGTTAAAATCAACGCCCAAGTGCAAGAACGTGCCTTTGGCCGAGAGATATGACCCCCGCCAAAGATGCTGCCGGTCCTCGAGGTAGCCGCCATACGACCAATCCACGCCATGAGTGACATGGCATTCATGTACCATCTGCTGGCAGATGCGCGGGTCGAGCAAGGGGTTGACCGCCGGGTTCCCAAAGAGTTCCGGGTGGCGTCGCGCGAAGGCGAATTGCTCGGCATCCAGATTGACCCGCGCCAGCGTTGTGCCCGCGAGCCCTGGAAAAAGCAGGGAACCGCGCTCGTTCTTATAACGAAGCGTTGGGGTCGTGTGCGCGGATGTACTCAAGCAACTCCTTGGCCACGTCGGAGTAGGCCGCAATCTTCTCATAGGCAAGATCGACGTTGTTCAAATACTGGAGGATCAGCGTGTCCCCGATCCGCGCGCAGGGCAGAATGCCGCTGAAGAAGAAACCCAGCTTTTCGAACTCCGCGGTCATGGTCTGGGTGGCGGGGTCTTCAAGGTTTAAGAACAGGTTGATGCAGGCGATTTGCTGCAGGCAGAAGCAACGCAATTGCTTGCGGACTTCGCGGACGGTGTTCTGGCCATACTGTTTGACGTAGATCTCGGCGCAGCTTTCGGAGGGGTTGACGTCGGTCAGGATTTCCGGGCCTGACTGGGGAAGCGGCGCGGGCGTGCCGGGCGGCGTGCCCCAATCCGGGGTCGCTCCCAGGTTTTTGTAGAGCTTGGCAATCATCTCGCGATGGTGTGCCGGGGCATAAAGGGTGATCGGTTTGGGTTTGTCTATATACTTGAAAGCCAGGATGACGGTGATGCGCTGCGTTGCATCGCCGGGGATGCCTTTGAACTTCCAGGTTCGCGGGCTCGTCGCGAGCAGAATGCCGCAATCATTGATGCCGTAGCGCGCCATGGTCTTCTGCGTGAAGACGTGGTTTGCGACCGCATAGGCGTAAATGCCCGGGCACTCGCGCTTCTTGGGCGTCTGCATGAGAAACTCGTTGAGCCGGTTGAAGGCGCCCTGGCCGCGATATTCGACGTTGACGAACACGAAGGTCAGCTCCGGGATGCGGTCTTCCGGGTGCTGATACAACAGGGCTGCGTGCCCCATGAAAACGTTGTCCTTGGTGACGGCCACCGCCGAGATCATCGTGCCGCTCCGGTTAAGCTCGACCAGGCGATCCGGGTAGTAGATGTGGTCATCGAAGAAACTGTATCCGTGTGATTTGAAGGCACACTTGGAGACCTCAATGGCTTCGTTCTCAGCCATCAGACGGACGTCATAGGCGATTTTTTCCTGAATCACTTGCGGTTCGATGGCGGCGGGGGAGGTCGGACCGTTGATCTGTCCGGCATCGGGCGCGTTCTTGAATAATTTCAACAACCGCGTCTCCTTGCCTTCGGGGCCGAGATTGACGAACTGGACGTCGTCCATCATCTCCTTCATCAAGTGGAATCCCATGCCGGCTGCTGAACTGTCGAGGTCCAACAGTTCGGGCTTGTAGAGTGGTATGAGTTTCGGGTCGAAGGGAATTCCCTTCTCCCGGAGGACTATTTGCATGCCTTCCGCGAGGCGTTTGCAGACGATGTCAAAGGTCGGATTCTCTTCGACGTCGTAGGCGTGCTTCATCACATTGGTCGCCGCTTCTTCGACGGCAACCTCAATCTCGCTCAAAGCCGCGTCATCGAATCCGCAGCTTCGCGCCGCCTCCCGCACCACGGCCTGCGCCGTCGGCAGGCAGGAAAGCTGGTTGGGCAGGGTCAATTGAATGGTCTCATTCGCATTCACGAGGGGTCCTCCAAAATGGATCAGCTACTTGACGGCGGCTTCGACCGAATCGAAGACGGGGAAAATGGATGCGAAGCCGGCAGCAGTGAACACCTGCTTCACGATGCCAACCAGACAACAGACGCGCAGCGAACCACCCGCCTCCTTGAGACGCTGGCCCACCACAAGCAAGGACCGAAGCCCGGCACTCGAAATATAACGGAGGGATTCCAGATCAATCACAATCAATTTCTCGCCTTCCTGGATGAGACGGTGGCACTCCTTCTCAAGATCAGGGCCGGATTGGGCATCCATCCGGTCTTCGATTTTGATGACACATGCGACACCCGATTTGGAACAGGTCAGTTTCATGGCGCTTCATCTCCTCTTGTTTCTCAGTCGTGGATAGTCATGCGGGCTGGTCAATGGCTGGTGTCAGGTTTCGACGCTTCAACGCTCAAGCGGGAAAAGTGTTTGTGGCTTGTTGTCCTTGTAATCCGACTCCTCTTTCCAGGCCGCTTGACGAGTTAGTCTGCGACCGGGGTGATGCTGCCTGATGGATTGGGATTTGTCCATCCTCGGCGTGGCTGAGTTCTTGCTGACACGGTCGTTCTGGACCCTGTTCAAGGCCGTCTGACAACCGACTTGTTCACTTAGGCAAACTCGCGCATAAAGGCGAAGCCATACATGAAATGTTGTGCGCTTCTGTTACGGTAGCACCTGTAGCTCAGCGAACCAGAGCAGGAGTTTCCCAATCAAGACAGGCCTGTTTGCCTGAGTTCTCAGTAGTCATCACCAATCAGCGACCGCTGAACAGGTTCGCTTTTTCGTCATCCCGAGTCATCAGCAGTCAGCGCAAATTTTGGTAAAAGGTTGCAAGTTTTTGCGTCGAGCACCGCCTGCCTTTCATCCGGATCCTTCTCTTGGCCCAGATTAACACATCCGTTGACTCGAAAATGCAAGGTCACATCAGCGCCAACGTTGAGACCTTGCGAAAACACAGTCGCTATGAAAAAACAAGTCGTGCCATCGGTTGTAAACCGGGTAAACCCGGAGTCGCCCAACATGAGCGTGAAAACCTTTGTCTCAACTCGCCGTGGCGTTGCGTCCCGGTGGCAAGCACATCACCGACACTGTTGCCCGCGCTGCGGCGGCCGGACTTGATGTGCTGGAGCGTGTAGTATTATTAAAATCATGGCTCTCGTCTGAAGGCGCTAGCGCGTCTTGAAGTTGTATTGCTGGATCCAATCATCCGCACGCCGCTTCCCCTCCCCAATTTGATCCGTTGTCAACGCGCCTTCCAATGCGATTACAGTTCTCTTTGTAGTTTCAACGCATTGCCTCGCCGCCAGCAGCATCCATCTGTAACCTTCCACGACGTATTTTTAACGCATTCGCCCTTGCTGTAGCAATTGCCCAGATCGTATTGAGCATGGGCGTAATTCTGCCCGGCAGCCTTGCGATACCATTTCACTGCCGCGGTCTCGGTTGCCGCTATGGCTTCCGGTGGGCCCTCCAATAATCCACTTTCATCTTGACCACGACTTTGTGAATCTCGTGCACGCCGTTAAAATGACACAGTGGCAAGTGCCCATGCTCGGGAAAGAAGACCACAAAATGACCCGGGTGCATTTCGATGTTTTCGAATTGCTTGGGCAACGAGTAAAACATGATGTCTTTGGCCTCGTTGTAGGGGGAACAAACTGTTAGTTGATCGACCGGAGCGACCCCAATGATTTCCGCGCCGGCAATCAAACACTGGATGTCGATGTATTTACGGTGCGACTCGAATTGAGCGGTCTCTGGCGCCCGGGACGGTGATTTCGAGACGGTGGCAAAAACGGAATCGCCATTGATCTCATGCCTCCCCGGCGACAATGCTGCCAAGTCCGCCTTTTCCAGAAACTCGAGACCGGCTTCCAGTCCTTCGATGCCCTTAAGGGTCCGCCACGTTTTCAGTTCTCCGGATAGGATGTTCATCTGTGTCGTCTTCGAAGCTGCCAGCAGCCCCTCACGAGACCCTGCTCCAGTCAGCCCCAATGTCGCGCCTGTGATTCCCGCCAAAAAGTTCCGCCGACTGATGACAGGCAAGGAGCACAAGGCCAAGCGGAGACTTTCTGTCTCCTGTTTCATTGCCGTATCTTTACTCATCGAGTCGTGGTCCATGTAGCCGACGTTGTCGGGCAGTTTCCTCCCGGTCATTGCAGGTGTCAATCGCTTTTGCCAGTGATGACGCCGCTCTCCTTGTTTTGGAAATTCGTTTATCCTCCAGCCATCGTGAACCGATGGCGACCATGCAACGCCTCGTTGCATGATCTCATCAAACACGCGATGGGATGAAGTTTCTATCGTATGATTTCCGCGGACGAAGCTATGGGTTGTTGCGAGTATCGTTCCCTTCTTAAAAAAACCTGACTTGCCGTGGAATAATGGAGACTGGAACATGTAATGCGAGTTCATGGAGGCAATTCGATTTGCAGTTGTGCTCCAATACGCCCGGCCCAGTGTTTCATGATCCGCGCCTTCTTGAAAGGAACCTCAATCCCGAATGGAAAGGCCAGATCTTTTAATCCTGGAGTTGCGATGCCGAGAAACTGGTCCATGAACGTTTTCTCCGCTTCAGTTAGTGGAACGTTGACAACCCGCACCCTCACCGGCTTGAACTCAGGGCTATGCAAGACGGTTTGGAATAGCGATTGGATATAGCGCCCGTCGCTTTGCTCCACAACCTCGCTGCGAACGAACACTCCAATGGTATTACAACAAATCAACTCAAATTGTCCCCAAAGTGCATCGCCCTGGCTTAGATCGGTGTTGATCGCAACCGGCAGAGGATGGTGGGATAATTCATCGGCCTCCGATTCACCGCACTCGTTAATCCGGCATATGGCACGAACAAGCCGTTTCCGGTCCACTCCCCTTTGAATCAAGACCAAGGCGAATTCCGCAGTTTTGGAAGGAGCCAGCTTCGTCTCATGTTCCTTTTGAAGTATTCCCTTGGTCTGCGTGTCGAGCCAGTTCATTTCATTGGGCTCCCGCTGCGTCTAACACTTCTTTTCCTGATGTCGCCGATGCTGGCGGCGCCTTTTCCGGCCTTCCATCTGTATTCTCCAACCACTCGTTGTCTCCGAAGACCGGGACCGGCGTCCTGTCCTGTCTGCTTAGTGCGTCAATGCATACACGGCGATGTTGAGCGCCAGCCGTTGGCCGTCTTCGGGGCTGATGCCCTTGCCCCGATTGCAACTGTTGTTGGCGCTGAACGCGCAACACAGGCCCTCCTCGCACATCACGGCCACGAGGTTGCCTTGGTAAAACAAACCTTCGAGATGGATGTCCCGGCTCTCGTGCAGGCAACGCACCCGCTCGATCTTGTAGAACGTCCTGTAGATCAGATGGTCGTAGGACAGTGGCTTGACCCGTTCGTTCGGGAAAACCCGGCTGAATTCGCGCCGCCACGCGGCCGGATACGCCGGGTTCGTGCAACAGCCCGACGAGAGCATAAAGCCGCCGTGGCTGAAATATTTTTGCAGATTCGCCAACTCCGCCTCGGTCAGCACGAAATCGTTGTGGCCGTTCATAAAGACAAATGGCGTGTCGAACAACTCCTCGCCGACCAGCTTGACCTTGCGCTCGTCCTGGATCTTGATCGTGGACGCGCGCGACACGAGCTTCAGCAAATCCTGGCCGACGCCACCGCAATCACTGCCCATGTTCCGGCCGTATTGGATGCGGCCCATGAAAAATGTCGCCAACCGGTCGTCGCTTTCCTGGCTCCAGGCAAGCCGGGCGGCCGCAGCAACGACCATCAAAACCAAGAGTCTTCGGGGTTTCATGACAGTCCGAATCGTTTCCGCAAAATCCATTCCGCGCCGAGACAGCCGGCCGTCAGCGCCAGCATCCAGCCGTTGACACCGACGGGCCGGCGCAACACGCGGTTGCGACGAACCTGCTCAATCTTCGACCGGATCGTGTTCACCAATCCGCCGTCGTCACGGCAATCCTCAAGCTTCACCGCCAGCCCGTCACTCAGCGCGGCCCACTGGCGCAACCCTTCCATGTTCCGCGCCGTTTGCTGCAACTCCACGTTGATGTCGCGGATTTCCAGCGAACGATTGGCCACGGCGTGCTTCATCGCGTCCAGCACCGTCACCGTATAGAGGCCCTCCTTTTCTGCGCGAAACACCAGATCGACCGGCCGTGCGGGCGCGAGGTCCACGACTTGCTCGTGAACGATCGCCTTGTCGCCGCCCTCGACACGCACCAAGAATTTCCCGGCTGCCTGCGCGATGTTCTTCGGATTCGGCTGGCGTTCCAGCACGACACGGACGTCCGACCGCGGCCGCAAGTCCTGACTGATGAAGTGGATCGCCACGTCCTGCCGGCCCGATTCGCCGAGAAAACGGAACAATTGCCGCCAGAAGCGGTCGAAATATGGCGACTCGCAATCCTTCGCCAACCGCCACCGCCAGAAGTTCTGCACGCAGATCACCGCCGACTGTCCCGCGCCGTAACGCTGCGCGGCCATCAGGATCCGCCGGCCTGCGGGCCCTTGGTCTTCCTGATGCACCGCCCAGACCTGCGCGCCCGCTTTCGCCGAATCCACGCGGCTGTAATGCGTAAACGCCGGCAACTGCGCCCACACGTCGCGGCTCGGCCGGTCGTCGCGGATTTGAAACACCGGATGCTGCAGCGCCTCATCGCTGACCTGCAAGTGGAACGGGCGGTCCAGTCCGCGCACGCCGCGGTCCGTCGAGAACATCACCGGCAGCATTTGCTCCAGCCGGCTGCTTTGCCAGGAAGAATCGAACGTGTCCGCCCCGCCGATCATCAAGACGCCGCCGCCCAGTTCGCCACAGAATCGCACCAGCAGTTCCTGTTGTGCCGGATTCAAGTCGGCCGGCCTCAGGTTCGAAATCACCACCACGCGATACGGTGCGAGTTCCTCCAGCATCGTCGGGAAACCGCCGAGCAACTCGCCCGCGCTCTCGACGTTCTGGCGAAACACCGACTTGCTCGACGTGCGCGTCAGGCCGGTGAGCTTGATGGCCGGATCGCCTCGCAAGGCCAGGCCGATAAACTTGTAATCCCAAGTCAGCGCACCCTGCACGTAGAGCACGCGGAGTTCCTTCTCGCTGCTGATGCGCACGGTCGTTGCGGCCTGCGTCTCCACGCACTTCAACCCCGGCACCGACGGCGGCATCAACTGGAGCGCGTAGTTGTGGACGCCTGCATCCTTTTCGAGGACACGAAACGTCTCCTGCCAGAACCGCGATCCTTTCCCCGCGTTGACGGTCTTCGTCTGCTGGAGCCGGCCGTCGCGCAACAGCGCCAGATCGAAGGGCGGCATCGCCTCCGCATTCATCATCTCGAGTTGCGCCGTGACTGTGAACGCCGCGTTCGGCGCGGCGACCGGCGGCGCCTCGGCCCGGCGCAACATGAGCGTTTGCACGCCGCGGTCATTGCCGACGCCCACGCCGATGAACGGCACGCCCGCGTCGGCCAGCGCCGCGAATGCCCGCGCGTTGTCGGCGCTCTCGTTGGCCACGCCATCGGTGATGGCGATCACGGCCAGCGGCCTGCCCGTGACGGTTGCCAGCCCGCGGGCAATGGCGCCGCCAAGATTCGTTCGTCGGCCGTTGGGCTGGGCTGAGGCCGCCTGATTTCCCGTCGCCACTTCGGCATCTTCCGCAAACAACAACGGGTGCACGTTCAGACTCGCCGCATGCAGCGCGGGCAGCAACCGCTCGCGCGTGAAAGCCATGGCTTGCGCGTAGCGCGTTTCGCCGTTCTCCTCGAGCGACATGCTTTCGCTGCGGTCGAGCAGTAGCACGGCGGATTTCGGCGTATTCTTTGCTTCCTCGTCTTTCGCCACCCACACGGGCCGGGCAGCGAGGAACACCAACACGAGCAGCGCAACGGCCCGGAACCCGCAAAACACCGACGCCGCGCCGCGCCCCAGTCCGCGCCCGCGCAACGATCGCCACGCGAGCACAAGCATCGCGGCCACCAGCGGCAATCCGAGCTGCCAGCCAGGCGGGAAATCGAAAAGGATGCGCGCAGTCATCGTTGCTCCGAGAGCTTCTTGAAATACTGTTCGATCCGGCCGCGATATGCCGGCGGCAGCCGCGACGGGTCCACGGTCGTGGTCGTTGGCTCGTCGGGTTTCTTCCGGTCCTTGTCGCTGACTTCGATCGAGAAAGTCCGCAACTCGTCCATCAACTTCTGGATTCGCAGTTCATCGAGAGGCTGGCCTTTTTCCTTCAACTCCCGCTCCAGCAATGCCACGACCTTGTCGGTGCGCTCGTTATGGCCGTGCATGCCCCAGAGGCCCGCGCTTAGGTTGCGCAACGCCTCCTCGCGCTGCTTTGCTTCGTTTCCTGGCGACAGCGGGTGGTTGTTTTGTTGGTGCTGCAACAAACTCTCCAGTTGCGACAGGCCCCGGTCCAACGCGTCCTGTTCGCCCTCCTTGAGCGCGTCCGAGTTCTGCGCTTCCTGCAACACGGGCGGCTGGCTTTCGGTGAACGCCTTGCTGACCCGGCCCAAGCCCTGTTTCGCTTCGCCGGCCCGTTGCTGTCTTGCCGCATCCTGTTTCGCGGCGGCCAGCGCGTTGAGCTTCGCATCCAGTTCCTTCTTGTTCTGGTCGCCCAACGCCTGGCCCAACTTGGGGCCGAACGCGCCGCGCATCGCTTGCTGGTCAACGATGTTCTTGAGTTGATCGAGCGTTCCCTTCGCGTCTCCGGCGTCTTTCTGGAGTTGTTGTTCGGTCATCGCATCGGGCTTCTGCTCGACCTGGCCGAACTGCTTGATCTTGTCGTCGAGCATCTTCTTGAGCTTGTATGCGTCGGCAAGCTGTTGGCCTGCCGCCTGCCGTTTCATCGCGTCGTGTAACTGCTCGAGCTTCTCCGTTGCCTCGTGCGGCCGGGCCTTCGCGTTGCGCGCGCCCTGCCTCAATCCCTCCGCAGCATGGCTGAGTGCACCCTTGCTTTCGCTCAACTCCTTTTCCACTCCGTGCATCGCCTGCGGGTGCTGGTCGGAAAAATCCTGCAACGATTGCTTCAGTGAGTCCTCCGCCGCCGCGTGCTTGGCGTAGTCGGCCTTTTTCGACGCCGCCGTGCGCTGGGCAATGCTCCGCTGTCGCTCGGCCGCTTGTTTCACAAACTCCTGTGCGGCCTGCGATTCGTTGCGGAACTCGGCCATCTCCTTCAACTTGTCCGCCTGTTCGGCAACGAACGGGGCCGTCTCGTCTGGCTTCGGCTTGGCAAACGCATCGGGGTGTTCCGTGACGAATTTCTGGAAGTTCTTGCGCGTGGCCACTAGTTCGGTCAGCGCGCTGCGCTCGTGGTTGGACGCTCCGGCCATGAAGTTGTCCTTGAGCGAGGTCCCCGCGCGTTCCAGCTCGTTGGCAGCCAGGGCCAGATGATTGAGCACGTCGCCAACCGGCTGGTTTTCCATCTCGCCGGCAATGCGCGCATAGAGATGCACTGCCGCCTGCTGGAGATCGAGTTCGGCCTCGGCCAGTTTCCTGCGGTCTTGATCCTGCAACTCTGCTGTCGGCTGCGGCTGCTGGATATGGCGGTGCGTCTGGCGGATGACGTGTTGCTGGCGGTTGATCAACGTGCTCAGTTCGTTCAACAACTCGTAGGATTGGCCGTGTTCGCCTCCGGGCATTTTCAGGATGTCCTCGCGAAACGGCCGCACTTCGAGGAAGTAAACCTCGGATGCGAACGAATCGGACCGTTCCGTGGCAGCCTTCGCGTAGTAAGTGAGCACATCCCAGTCGTCGAGGCGGTATTCGTCGAGGTAAACGATCGGACGATACGCCGCGTAGCGCGGCTCGGTTGGCGCGGGCAAAACGTGCGCTTGCTCGGCCGCGCCGTTGACCGCAGAGGACCAGGCGACGTTCGTCAGCGCGGAGTTGGCCGCCGCCTCAATCTGCAACGGCACGGTGTCCACCTTCGTCACGCGCAAGTCGCGGGCGGGTTCGGTGATGCGAACCTCGCCCCAGGCCGTCTGCTGCTTGCCGGCAGCCACTTCCGGGGGTGGCAGTTCAAACGGCTCTTCCGGTTTCGGTGCGACGGCTTTGGTCAGCCTCTCGTTTTCCACCAGCCGTTCCCAGGGCACGTAGCGCTCATTGTAAAAGCAAGTGATGGCCAGCATGATGAAGAATACTGCCAGATGCGTCAGCGGCCGCGCGGACGGGAATGGCGCCCGGGCTTCCTCCGCGACGAGCACGTCATGCGCTTGTTCTTCGATGCGCCGGTAGAACGACCACACCGTATGCACGTGCCGGTTCTTTTCCAAGGCCACCAGCGTGTTCAACCGGTCCTGCAGCGTCGGCTGCACACTCTCGACGGCGCCGGCAAGCTTCCTGCGCTCCGGTGTGTTTGCGAGAACAACGAGCAACACCGTCGCCGCCGCGCCAAGGGAGCCAAACGCCACCAGACCGATCAGCGCCGCAACGATCATTTTCTGCACGATCCAGCCGTGCACCATCGCCACGCTGAGCAGCAACAGCAACGCGCAGGTGATCGCGCCAAGGGTCGAGGTGTGTTGCAGCCAGCGCAGCCAGCGCAGTCGCGAGACGACCCTCGCGAAACGCTGCTCGATGACGGGCAAATTCATGCCCGCTCCTTTCGCAAAACCAGCCACACCTGCTCGGCCATCAGCGCCATCAGTCCGGCCACCAGCATCCACCACCACAACCGCTGCTGCCAGATGCCCGACAGCGACAACCCCCTCGCCGGCACGGTTCGTGTCGCGGGCGACGCTGGCTGCGCTCCCCGAAACTGCCAGTTCTTCAGCGCATCGGGAGATTCCACATACACAAGCTGCGATTCCTTGGGCGAAGGATTGACGCTGAGCATTTTCTCCGGCTCATGGCCGCTGTCGTAGCACAACGCGTAAAGCCCCGGCAGATCGGGCACGCGGAACTGTGCGCGCCGCCCGACGACGGGCGTCCGCACAACTTCACCGCGCTCATCGCGCAGCGCAACTTCGCGGACGGGCGGGTCGGCTGCAACATGCAACGCACACATCTCGCCCGGTTCGAAGCTCGATGGCATGTCGTCCTCGGCACGGGCGCTTTGCAGGCAAAGATCCAAGAACGGGATGAATGTCGGATGCAGCGGCCAGTCGGTCTGCTCGCGCTCGAAGCCAAACGCGGCCACGAACAGTCTGCCGGGGCCTTTTGTTGTTTGGAAAAACACCGCGTCGCCCGACTGGGAAAACATCAGCGGCATCGCCGACGGGCATCGCAACCGGACGTGGCGCAGGATTTTTACCTCCGCCAGGTTACCGAAATCCGACGCGACAAACGGATGGAAAATCGGGTGGTTTGGAAACACAAACTCGATTCGCTCCGCCGCCGCTTTTGCGCCCGACGGGGCGGGCGGCTCCGGTTCGAAACCCAGTTCGCGCAGCGCGCCGCCGACCAGCGGCGTGATGCGGTCCACCAACAGCAGAACGCCGCGGCCATTGCTGATGTAACGCTGGACCAGTTTGCGCGCGTCGGCCGATTGGAGGTAGTTGCTCTCGATGCACAGCACATCCGCGTCACGGCCGGCGGCGAGTTCGGCGGCGACACGGGCCGGATCGAGCGAGCGGGCGGCCCACTGGCCGCGCATGACTTCCGGCGACAGCGCCAGTCGCAGATAGGGCGAGCGCGCCAGCAACGCCACTTTGCCCTCGCGCACCGGCGGCAGGGAGAAGAACACGCGATTGTCGCCCGGCAGCGCGTCGGGGTCGCCTTCGACGCTGACCTCGCCGCGCAGCCAGAGCGCGGGATCGGCCTCCCATTGCGCTTGCAGCGGCACGCTGCCGGCCGCCGGGGGCAGTTCGACAGCGCGGCTGACAATGGTCTGGCCGTTGGCGCGCAACGTGACGTTCGCGGTTTTGGCAGGACCTTGATGATTGAGTTGGACTGCGAAATTCACCACCGACTTATCGCCGAGGAAAATCCGCTGCGCGCGCGGCTCGGCCAGTGAAAGATTCGGCGCTTGCGTCGCGGCAATCGCCGGCAGTGTAACCTCCACGTTATGGAGGAACGGCGGGACGCTGGCGTTTTCGGTCCACTGGTTTTCCTGGTTGTCGCTGCAGAGCACGATGCGTTTGCGGTCGCCAAGCGAGTTCATCAGCAAGCTGTTGGCCTGTTGGAACGCCGTCAGCAGCGAGCCGCGCTGAAACGACGGTTTTAACTCGCGCAGTTTTCGAACCACGACCTCGCGGTCATCGCCAAATGACGCGATCACGCGTGGCTGCGAGGTCAGCTCGATCACCGCGACCTGAACCTCCCGGCCCGCGCCAGCAATCTCGCGAGCAATGCGATCACGGTCGCGAACGAAACCCTCGCCGGATTGATGGCTCAGGGTGTTGTCGAGCAAATAGACGCGGCTTTCGCGGATCAGCAGCGCCGCCTCGTCGCGCAGAAACGGCCACGTAAACGCGGCGACGATCAGCAGCAGCGCTGCTGCGCGCAACAGGAACAGGAGCCGTTCACGCAACTGGAGCGGGCTTTGGCGCGGCACGGGCTGATCGTCGAGGAAACGCAAAGCCGAAAAACGCAAGAGGTTGGCTGGCGGCTTCCGCCGCAGATGCAGCCAGACCGGCGCCGCCAGAGCCAGCACACCCAGCCAGAGCCACGGATTGAGAAAAGAAAGGTTCATCGGTTCAGACGCATGGCGGGAGCGGCGCCTTGCATTGCGGCATGCGCAATGCGTTTCACTTGAGTCTCCTTCTTTCCGCGAGAAACATCGCCAGCGCGTGCCAGGGATCTTCGTCGGTCCGAACGACGCAGTGAGGCACTTCAAGACTCCGAAAAAGCTGCCGGTGCGACTCCATGAACGCATGGAAGCGGGCCAGATACTTCTCGCGCGCCGCCGATGGCGACACTTGCCGGCGCACGCCGGTCTCGAGGTCCTCGAACAGCAGCGGCGATGTGAACGGGAACTCGATTTCGTCACGGTCGAGCACCTGGAAGACGATGACCTCATGCCCGTGGAAACGGAGTTGTTTGAAGCCCATTTCAACCTCCTCTGCGGGCTCGATCAGGTCGGAGAACAGCAGCACGACGCTGCGCCGATGAATCAATCGCGCGCCCTCCGCGAGCAACCCGGACAGACACGCGCCCCCGGCGGGCTGGAGCTGTTCGAGGTGGCGCAACATCATGCCGAACTGCGATGGCTTCTGCGACGGCCGGATGAAATGCGGCACGCCGTCAGCGCCGCCCGGCGCGAGCAGGCCCGCCGCGTCGTTTTGTTTCAGCAGGAACCACGTCAGCGCCGCCGCCAGGATGCGCGCGCAGTCGAGTTTCGACCCCCACGCGCCACCGCCGCGATACGCCATCGAGGCGCTTGTGTCGCAGAGCACGTAGAACCGGACGTTGGTCTCGAGCGTGTAGCGTTTGATGCAGAGCCGGTCGCTGCGGGCATAGAGCCGCCAGTCGAGGTGCTTGAGGTCGTCGCCCGGCTGGTAGTCGCGATACTCGCTGAACTCGACGCTGAACCCGTGAAACGGGCTTTCGTGCTGCCCGCTAAGGAAACCCTCCATGACATAGCGCGCCTTGAAGTCGAGTCCCTCCAGCGCCGCGAGCGCCTTCGGATCGAAACGGTCCGCGAGTGATTGGCTGGTGGCGATCATTGGCGAACAGTAATCATTATTCAGCAGTCAGCAACCAGTGGTCAGTGATCCGTCATCAGGAAGTCGCCGCGACTGGGAACTGATTACGGATCATGACCACTGATTACTGGCTACTGGACTCACGCGGCACGTCTTTTAGCACCATCGCGATGATGTCGTCCGTGCTCTTGCTCTCGGCGTCGGCCTGGAAAGTGCGGATGAGCCGATGGCGCAACACCAGCGGGGCCAGCGCCGCGACGTCCTCGCACGCAACGTTGAACCGGCCATGGCACGCGGCGCGCGCGCGGCCGGCCAGGATCAGGAACTGGCTCGCACGCGGGCTGGCGCCCCAGCGAATCCAGCGTTTGATGTAGTCGGCCGCGCCGGGATCGTTGGGCCGGGTGGCGCGAACCACGCGCACGGCGTAGTCCACGACGTTCGGCGCGGCGGGCACTTGCGCAACGACATCGCGGTATTTCAACACCTCGTCGCGCGTGAGCGCCGGCCGCAAGCGGTCGAGCGGCGTAAACGAGTGTTGCTCGACAATCGTCCTCTCGTCGGCGAGCGATGGATAATCAATCAGCACCTCGAACAGGAACCGGTCCAACTGCGCCTCGGGCAGCGGATAGGTGCCTTCTTGCTCGATCGGGTTTTGCGTCGCGAGCACGATGAAGGGGTCGTCGAGCTTGTGGACCTTTCCGGCAACGGTGACGGTCTTCTCCTGCATCGCCTCCAGCAATGCGGCCTGCGTCTTCGGCGGCGTGCGGTTGATTTCGTCGGCGAGCAGCACCTGCGTGAAAATCGGCCCCGGCGCGAACACAAACCGGCGATGGCCTGTGGCGGCGTCCTGCTCCAGGATCTCGGTACCCGTGATATCGGACGGCATCAGGTCGGGCGTGAACTGGATGCGCGAGAAACCCAGTTCCATCAGCCGCGAGAGCGCGTGGACCAGCAGCGTTTTGGCGAGGCCCGGCACGCCGACCAGCAGGCAGTGGCCGCGTGAAAACAACGCGTAGATCGCCGCGTCCACCGCATCGTCCTGGCCGACGACGACCTTGCGGACTTCGGTGTGAATCTGGCGGACTTTCTCAGGCAGTGATTCGAGGGTCTTGGCGGGGTCGGGGTTGATTACCGGCGGCACCACGCGCGGAATCGGAGGCGGACCTGAAAGTGTCATGGCGTTCTCCTGTCAGTTGGGGCGCGAGACCACGCTGAATGTGACGCGCTCCAGTCAACCGCTACAGATAACACCCACCCCGCAGGCGGGCTAGTCAAATTCACACGCGCAGTTGCTGGCACCCGAATCACTGGCGAAAGCGGAGCAGGTTGTGCGTCCAGGCCACTGGTAGTTGCATCGCCGGCAATCATTTCGCAACCGTTATGCTCGCGCCGCGGGCGAGCGCGTCGAGTAACGTGCGCAGTTGTTGCTGAAACGCGACGGTTTCTTCCACTGATAATTCTCCACCCGACAATTCGACGCGGAGTGTCGCGGAGAGTTGCTCATCTCCGTTGCGCGACCATGCCAGCTTCCAGCGCAACGGCGGCTGGACATTCTCGCTCGTGGCGGACGGTCCGGTGCCATGCGCGCCCGCCGGGAGCGTGAAGGTGACGGTTTCATCGAGCGTGAGCGGATAGCCCTGGTTGAGGAAGAGCGGAGTTGTCCGCCGATGCAACGCCGAATCCCACTCGCGCGGCACCCAGAACGGCGGACGCAGCAACTGCGGATTGTCCGACGCGACGCCGATGAGCTGGCCTGTGGCGCTCCAGCCGAATTCCTCATTGAGCGCCGACGCGGGTGTGAACGTTTGCTTGTCCATCGCGAAGCTCCCGTTGGCCAGACGGAACTGCGCTGCCAGCAACGGCTGGGCGGATCGGTGCCGGCTGAGGCCACTGGCAACGGTGCGCAATTGGTAGTCGGCAAAACCTTGCGTCGTCAGTTCGACCGAGACCGGCAGCGCGCCGGCGAGCGCGGCGCAGTTCACTTGCGCGCTTAGCCGCAGGCGATGATCGTTTGGCGCGGGACGCGGCAGGCGCGAGAGCGCGGTGGACTTGCCGTCCACCGCCAGCACGTTGCGGCCGGAATCGCCGGGCGGCAGCAGGCCGAAGCGGCACACGTCGTCGGTGGTGTCCACCCAGATCGTTTCACCGCCAAGGGTGACGCGCGAGATGGCGTGGTTGAAGGCGAACCCCGGCACGGCCGCGTGCGCCTGTGAGAACCGCGGCACGAGCACGAGGCACGCATCCACGTTGACGGCGCGCAACAGGGTGTTGAAGAGGTTGGCCTTGTCTTTGCAATCGCCGAACTGGTTTTTGAAAACATTGGCGGCGGCGTGTGGACGGAAAGAGTTTACGCCAAGGGGAATGGCGACGTAGCGCAGGCCGGTGACGTAGTCGTAGATCGCACGCACTTTCTCGCGATCGTCCCCGGCCCCGCGCGTCAGCTCGTGAGCTTTGGCGGTGATCTCCGGTCCCGTCTGGTCAGAGAGCTTGATGATGCGCGAATACCACGCGGCGAATTCGGCCCAGTCCGGCCAGGTGGAGATAGCGACAGCCGGCGTGGCGTGCGGCGGACCGAGCGTTTCATGAACTTCGGCGGGAACGCGTTCGAAATGCCACGAGTAATCGGTGCCGTAAGCGCCCTGTTTGATCTGCGGGTCCCGTGGCGGCGCGTGGTCGAATGCGAAATAAAACGGCGCTTTGCCGCCGACGGTGACGCGCACCGCAAGGTCGTTGACCGGCAGCTCTGACGTGATCGGGATCGAGAGCGAGATGTGCGGCAGCGGGAACGTTTTCCATTCACTGCGGTAATGCACGTGAAGCACGGCGCCGGGCGCGATCCCAGGCAGCGAGAACATCTTTCGCCGGCCGAGCTTGTAATCGCCCGGCGCGGATCCGCCCGTCTCACGGATTTCGTCCGGGTCGAGCCGCGCCAACGTGCCATCGGGACGCAAAACCTCGCAGGCGAGGAAGGTCAGGTCCTCGTGCGGCGGCGAGAACGCGAAATCGAAATCGCCAAGGCGCTTGCCGTCGGCGGTCAGGATCTGGATGAATTCGTCGTGTTCGGCGGCGATGGCAGGGCTGCTGCCGAGCGTGTAGCTCACGTTGCGACGCAGCACGACGCCATCCGCGTCGGGGAAATCCCTTGGGTTCGTGCGCACGAGGCTTTTCCACGCCGCCGACAGTTCGGATTTGGTAGGCGCGGGCGATTCGGTTCGGGCGGGCCGGGAGGCCAGCGGGCCTTTGTTTTCGGCGGTCGTGAGAACGCGCGGCGGCTGGCCCGGCGGCCAGAGCGTCGGGTCCTCAGTGCGCGCGAGATGACGATCGGCATACCAGGCGGCCGTGGCGCGGCCGAGTTCGTCGGCGAGTGCGCTGAACGCAATACCGGGATTGGCGCGGAGCGATTTCAACACGAGGGAGGCGCCGACGGGATCATTGGAGAACGGCGTGTCGTGCTCGGAGGCGATGATGGAACGATGCGGGCCGGCAAGTTCGGCGGCGAAAGCGCCGCTGCCGCGGAAGAACAGGAGCCATTGCGATTCCGCCTGCGGCATGCGATCCGCGAATGTTTTGAAGTCCGGCGGCGTCAGCCGCGGCCCGCGCACGTGCAACACCGGCGTGGCGCCCTGCATGCCGCCGTGGCCGAACGCGACGACCAACAGGGGTCCGGTGTTGCCCGCCAGTTTCGCGCCCAACGCGAGAAACTCCGCGCGCGTTGTGGCGCTCACCTGGACCGGGAGCTTCGCGGAGGACGGCACGGCGAACTCGCCGTCTCGCAACACAACGACGCGCCGCGGCGGGCTGGCCTGGGCTTCGAGCACTTCGAGCCACCCGCGCAACTGGTCTGAAAAAGTCCTCTCGCTCTCCACATCACCCGCGACGCCGGCAAGCAGGATCGCCGTGGCGCCGGGAGGAACGACCGGGCGTTCGCCGGCCGCGTCGGCAACCGGCACCGCGTTCGCGGTGATGGCCGCCAACAGCAAGGCAGCACTCAGTTTTGTTGCCGACCATTTCATTTAAGAGATTAATCGCTGGCCAAACACCAACAAGAGAAACATCAGACCGAACAATAGGGCAGTGCCGAATTTGACCAGCGCGGCCCGCTGCTGAAGGAAACGGGTGAAAGTTTCGCTCTGCATCCCGCCGTAGGCCAGCAGGAAAACGATTAGCAGCGGGGTGATAAAAGCCAGATTGTAAAGCAACAGATAGGCCATCGCCAGCAGGTTGCCGCTCTTGGTCATGAAGAGCAGTGTTGGAGCATAAACCTGACCCGTGCAGGCCAGTTCCAGCAACGCAACCACCAACCCGATGCCAAACGCCACCATCACAAACCGCCGGTGTCGCATGCCAGTGCGGATGATGCTGTGAATCCGCAGCTTCAGCATATCGGGCAACTGTAATGTCATCTCCGTCATCTGGCCGCGCAAGCACAGCACGCCGTCGCGCAGGCTCAGGCCCGCGAGCACCAACGTGAAAGCCGCCATCAGCCAGTTAACCGCCTGGCTGACCCACTGGAGCACCGATAAGCGCGTGATCACTTCCACCAGGCCCAATCCTAGCACGTAGTAGGCTAAAAACACGCCCGCGCAATAAGCGGTGCCAATCTGGGCGATCTCGCGCGAAGAGCGTTTGGCCACGCGCAGCCAGGACAGCAGGAAGATAATCGTTGCAAACGCGCACGGGTTGATGCCGTCCAGCAGCCCGGCCAGCAACACCACCCCCAGGTTGATCGTGGAAAAACGCCGGTTGATCGCGGCGTCGGCGGCCTGAAGTTCCTGCTGAGGCTGGATATACCAACCCGACAACGGCACGGCGGCTGACCGCGCCAGCAAATGACCAAGCCGGTCAAAAACAATTTTGTCTTTCACCAAGACGCCGGCGCCGCAAAACACGGTTGGGGCAACCAGCCGCAGCTTTTCCGACACGCCGAACCGCTCGCAGAGCGCCTCGCTGTAGAGCAGGGATTTGCGCTTGTTGATATTATGTTCTTCCACCACCAGCCGCGGAAACGATTCCTTCAGTTGTTCGATGATGCGGCTGACCCGTTCACAATCTGGACAGCCCGGCTTGCTGAAATAAACCAGTTTCAGTTCCTGGTTGGCTGGCGCGGCCATTGGCGGTTGCTTGGGGCGCAGGTAGGTGGCCTCGGTTTTGAGGGCGGGTTTCGGGATGGCTGCGCCGTCTTCTTCGCTCGCGCCGAAGTGCGCATATAGCGCACTGAGTTTGTCTTTCTCGATCTGGCTTTCGACATAGGGCAGCAGGAACGCCCAGTTTTGTCCCAGTTGTTGGTAGTCCTCGACGAGATATTCGCTGAGCCGTTCGGTGGCTGACTTTGGATCAGGCAGACTTTCAATGGCGCCCGCGAAGCTGGCCAGGCCGAACGGCTCATGGTTGACCAGCAGACAGAAGCACGCCTCGAATCGCACCATGGGCGAAGGATCCTCCAGCAGTTGCTTCAGCGCGGTGCGCGCCTTGTCTGGTAGTGATCGGGTGCCCGCGTAGCTGATGCCGAAATAGGGGTCGCGCAGGAGCGTGGTTTCGTCCAAGTACTGGACCCAACGCTCATTCAGCCGCCCGAAAACAGCCGGGATCGCCGCCCGCACGTGCGGCGAGGGGTCTTTCAAAGCTGCTGGCAGCACTGTTTCCGTGAAATCCTCCTGCGCGCCACGGCCGCAGGCATAAACCGCAGCGCGTCGCTGCCACGGGCTTGGAGCGGCCACGAACTTGCCAATGGCCGCCAGGTCGCCGCTTTGCCAGCAGCGTGACAGGAGGATCAGCCCAAACGTCTGTAGATTCTCATGACGGCTGACCAAAAGCGTTTCGGTCCATCGGCGCAGGGCGCGTTTGCCCTCGCCCTTGCTGCACAACTGCAGCAGCCGGCTGCTGTCGTAAACCTCCTTGGGGCGGAGTTTCGAGTCCGGTCGCACCAGTTCGGCGAACAGCAACTCAACGCAGCGATGGTTGGCGCCACGAGCGAACAAACCGTTGATGGCGGTTTCGCGCACCTCCTGCGAGTCGTCCTGGAGCAATCGCCTGATTAACTCGACCGCCTCGTGCCGGCGCACAACATCGAGGTTCTCGGCAAGATTGTTTTTCTGATCCGTGGTCAGCTTGTCGAGTGACTTCACAATCAACGGCGCACCGCAAGTGTCGCCCAGCCGGCAAAGAAGGCACGCGGCTGTGATGGCCAGTTCCGGGTCGCGGGTGTTGTCGGCGTGTTGACGCACGGCTTGGATGATGCCGCTGAAGTCTTTCTCACCGGCTTTCGGTCCGTCCGCGAACAACGCGAACAGGTCGTCCGCGGATCGGATTGCGTTGGTGCCGGTTGATGTCTTCGTGGGCGGGCCGTCGCCAAAGGCATCGAACAAATCGTTCATCTTCTTTTGCGCCGCCGTTGGCTGCGCCGGAGGGCGGGTGTCCCCTGCGAAATCCACCTGTAGGACCTTGGGATCAAACCGCGCCAGAACCTCGGCCCGGACCCGAACGGCGTCCATCAATGCCAGCAACGATTGGCGATCTCCCCGCTTGAGCGCTTCTAAAAACACACGGCGGGCGTCGGCATTGTCGAGCGACGATTGGGCAAGCTGGCGCAACGCGGCAGCGCTGACATCGCGGTTGGCGTGGGCGGCGAACCTGACCAGCAGCGCCGTTGCAGCAACACTGGAACGGTCCAGGTTATCAATCACACTGACGACCAATTCCGGTGGTTTGCCCTCCAAGGCGTTGATCGCGCTTGCCGGCAACGGCAGGTTGAGCTTGTCATACGCCTTCACCACGGCAGCCTTTTGCGCGTCATATCGCATGAACACCTGCTCCAGTTTCGTCGCGGCCTCGCCTTTCGAGGTCTCGGCGATGGCATTGACCGCAGCGGTCCGCACGAACTCATCGGGATCGTCCAGCAACTTCTCGATATCAGCGGTGAGTGATTGCAGCTGCAGCGCGCCTACAGCCTCCAAAGCCGCCACCCGAACCCGCCAACGCGGGTCGGCAAGACTCTTTTTAATCGAATCGGCTGCGGTGGCGGATTTCAGCCTGCCGATGCTCTCGAGCGCGACCACTACCAGATCTTCGTTGCTGTCATTGAGATAGGAACACAACAGGCGCAGCCCGCGTTTGCTTGCGACCCCTCCCAGTCCGCGCAATGCCGCATAGACCACGTTCGAGTCGCTCTCGCGCTTGAGATGTTCCTCCAGGATTGGCACGGCTTTGAGTCCGCCAGCCAGCACCAACGAATCAATCGCCGTCTCGCGCACCAGTGGCTCGTGGTCCGACAGGAAATCCCGCAGCACGGGCAACGCCTTCGCCTTCGACGGGGCGATCTCGCGCAGAGTCTGGAGGCGGACATCGAGATTGGCGAAAACCAACCGATGCGCCAGCGTGTCGGAACTAATGGCGCCTGCCGGTGGCAACAGCAGGCTGTAGCGCATCTGGCGCAACTTGATCCGGGCCGCTTCCGGCAGAGCCGGATTCCGCGCTTGGAACTGTTCGATCTTCGTCACCACGGCCTCCCCGCCGCGTTCCAGCATTCGCATCGCCCGGCGCGACCGCTCCGGTTGGTCCGCGACCATATCCTTCAGATAGCTCTCAATCGCCTCGTCACTTAAGCCGGCTGCATCCGAAGAGGCTGCGGGCTGTTTCGTGTCACGCGCCCAGGCGTGCCATTTTTCCAACGCAGCCGCGTTGCGTTCGTGGTCCTCCAGCCACGGATCAAACCCGTAGTCGTCGCCCGCCAGCCGCTCCAGGAGTTCCAACGCGCCCAACCGCACCGCCAAGCGCGAGTCTTGAAGCAGCGCAACCAACGGCTGGCGCGGCGTCGGCTCCATTTTCGCGATGCCCTTCATCACTTCATCGCGAACCGGATCGCTCTTCAACGCCAGCATCAATGCGGGCCACTGGTTCGGCGCAAGCTGGCCACTGTGAAACTTCTCCAGAAGCTGGGCGACCCGCGCCGTCTCCTCCTTCTCCAGTTTCCCGTCGAGCAGCGCATTGAGCACTTTCAGCAATTCTGTTTTCGTCAAGAAACCGTTGAGCCGGAACCTCTCGCGACCATTGGCCGAGAAGAAGAGCAGCGTGGGCACGCTGCGCACCTGGTAGAGTTCGGCCGCGATCGGGTCGGCGCTGACGTCTGACTCGACGACGATGAAGTGCTTCAGCACCTCCCTGACCTTCGAGTCGGTGAGCACTTCGCGCTTGAGCCGGTCACACCAGCCGCACGTGGGCGAGTGAAACAGCGCCATCACCGGTTTGTATTCCACGGAAGCGAGCGCCAGCGCATCGTTAAGGCCGAGGCTGCCTTCGCGGGCCGAAGGCGTCACGAGGTCCACCGGAGGTTTCCAGCCGGTGATGCCCAGGGGTGCGTCGGCCTTGGGCTTCGCGGCGTTGATCGGTTGGGAGAAGCCTGCCAGCAAACACGCAGCGGACAGAATCAGGGCTGCCCGGCGCGAGGTATGGCATGTCGTCACGCGGTTCATCGTGGTCAATGCAGCAAGGCGTAAACGAGGATGTTCACGTTCACTTCAAGCGAGTTGGTGATTTCGTTGCCGCCGCAACAGCAGCAGCCCTCGGTATGTGTGGTGTCATTGAGACCGTGTGGCGAATAGATCACCACGAACTTCCCGCCCATTTCCAATCCTTCCAGGTTCACGTCCGGGCTGGGGTGATGCAGCCGCAGTTCCTTGATTTCATGCACCGTGCGGAACAGCGGATGTGTGAGGGGGATCTTCCGCAGCCGTGCCCCGCTGAACACCGCCGCCAGCTCCCGGCGGAAGGCGCGGTCGAAGGCCTTGCTGGAACAACCGGCAGAGGCGAGAACAAATCCGCCGCTCTCCAGATACCGCCGAAGGTTCTCGCGCTCTTTGGGCATGAAATGAAAGTCATCCTCGCCGGTCATCATTACGAACGGGTAGCGGAACAACTCGTCGGAAGTCAGCTTCACACTCTTGAATCGCCGCTCCGTGGCGATGGAGGTGTCCCGCTGGACCGCGCTGAGGAACTCGTCGCTGAAACAACGCGAGGTGTGCGTGCCGGCGAAGATGAGGTTGGCGCACTGGATCACACCGTCCTTGGCCCGCGCGGACCCCGCCGGCAGCGCGAGCAGGCAGAGGATGCAAAAGAAGACGGGCGCGTGGCGAACCCGTGCCTGGGGTTTGATGATTTTCAACAGGGTGTTCATTTTTCGAAATATCGTTTCACCGCTTCGCGGTATTTTTCCGGTACCCGGTCGGGCGACAGCCGGTCGCCGGCGAGATCCTGCTTGTCAGAGGATGTCATCCGCTCGCGCGACTTGGCGTCAATCACCGCGCGGCCGCGGCCCGCCGGTCCTGTGCCCGCAGCCGCGGAGCCGTGGCTGAGAAAACTGCGCGCTGGCCCGAACACGGGTGTGTTCAGCGGCGAATAGCCGCTGACCGAGAAACCGTCGCCGCCATCCCCTACGCCCTCGCCCTCGCCCTGACCGACACCCTGTCCCGAACGGCACAACAGGGCCGCCAGCATTTGACGCATGGTTTTGACGAGGTTGGGATTGACCTTGAACCGCAGCCGGTTCCGGCACATCCCCCCGAAGCAATCGCCCTGCTTTTCGGTCAACGACTCCATCTTTCCCGCGGCGAGCGCCGTGCGCTGCGACATTTTGCGACCATCCTGATTTTTGCCGGCAACGGCGGCCTCGACCATCGTTTCGGGAATTTGCAGCTCACCGATCCGCCGGCTGAACTGGATGGCGCTTTGCTTCAGTTCGACGTAGTCGTCCTTGGCTGGCAGCGCGGCAGCATCGGCTGCCAGTGCCCTGGCCATCTCCACGAGTTGTTGCCGGATCTCGTCTTGCTGCGAGGCCAGCGGCGGCAGCGCCTCAAGGTCCGGCCGCAACTCTGATTCGAAGCGTTTGAGTTTGCGCGCAAGGTCTTGCTCGCGTTTGAGGAGCTGTTTGAAGGTGGCCGCGTGGCGCATCACCTTGCCGACCGCCACGACTTCCGCCGCGTCGGCCACTTGCTGTTCCATGTCGCGACCGCTATCTCCGAGATCACGGAGAATCTTCTCGATGTTCCAGACCGTCACGGGATCATCCGCGCGCTGATCGGCAAGTTGACGGCCCGCCCGGGTCGTTGCCGAAGCCAGCGCTTTCATCATCGCCCCCAGCTGCTTCTCCATGTCGTAGGCGGCAAAATCATCGCTCAATTGCTGGAAGAGCCTGGCGTTTTCCGCGGCCAGTTGGCTGGCGCGTTTGAGTTGCCCGGCTATCCTGGCGGGGTCGCGGTTGGGCTGTCTGAGTTCATCGCGTAGTTGGCGCAACGCCTCCTGGAGCGCAGTGAAACGGGATTCGATCAACTGATAGCGGGCCTCGAATTCCTCCAGCGTGATCTTGGTGCGCAGCAGTTCGGCGTAATCGTCGTTGGAGATGATCTCAATCCGCACGATCTCGGAACTGCCGATGCCCATCAGGGACGGATTGTAATCGCGGGCTTCGAGATAGGCTTCAATGACGTCGCCTTCCGTCACGCCGAGGTTCGGCAGGTCAAGGCAGCCGTCGAACTGGTAGCTCTTTTGCGGCGACGGCAAGCTCATGTGCCGCGAGCGGTCACGGTAACCCACCATCGTTCGTACGACAGCGATTTCCTTCAATCCCAGATCGTCGCTGGCGGTTCCGATCAGTGGCACCCGCGTGCCGGCCGTGGCCAGGGCGAACGCGCTGGCGGGTTCAACGATCGCCACTTCCGGTGGCAGATCGGGGACAACCTTTTGGACAATGGTCAATGGCTCGGCGGCGGGCGTGCCTTGTATGTCGCGGATGAGCGCTTCCAGCCGCGAGTCTTCCTTCATAGTCCAGGAAAACGTCACCGTATGCAGCGCGGTCTTCTCACTGCGAACCGATTCGTCGCCTGCGCTGCTGCTGTTGGGTTTGATGGCGAGCGTGCCGCTGCTCAATGGGCGATTGCTGGTCAGCGTCAACGTTGCCCGGGAGCCGGCGAGGGAAGCGACCGGCTCGTTGCCGACGATGAACTCCCGTTTCGGCAATCCGCTGTAAGCCGGTGGCACAATCTCGATCCGGGCCAGCGAGATTTGCGGCTGCAGCAGCACAGACAAGGACTGCCACCGGCTGCGCGCCCGTCCTGTAGCAAAACAGAACTCCACGGGTTCGATGACTTTTTCGAGTCGTTGGGCGAACCGCGTCGCGCTCTCCTGGAAACAGGCCGAGCTGTCCACCCGGCCGCCCTTGCGGGTCAGCAAGCTCACAGGCGAGCGGACGGGCTGGCCGGTGATTTCCACAGCCATCTCAATGGTGCCGCCGTAAAGCACACTCGGCCGGACGGGCGTGACATGGAAGACATAACGGCTCCACGGCGGCACGTCACGGGTCGGAAAGAAAATGCGCGTGAGAATGACCTGGTTGGCCGAAGAAACCATGCTGAACCACGCAAGCGCCATCGCGATCTGGATAGCCAGCACCTTCAGTTGCCGCACCACCAGCGGAAAGGGAAAGCAGCGGCCGGCCGTCAATGCCAGCTGGTCACAGCCGGCCCGGACGCTGCGCTCAATCAGAAAACTCTCCAAGCTGCCCGGCGGATGGTGGGCCGCCGCCTGAAGTTCCAACGCGCTCAGGATCGGGCGGCGGCGTTGACTCAGAAGGCGGTCGGCGTATTGGGCCAGGTCACGATTGGAATAAGCCAGTGCCTTGAGGCCCAGCCGCAAGAACACGCCCGCCAGTGTCACGAGGGCCGCCAGGTCCAGACCCAGCAAGGCTTCGGAGGGCAGGGCGAGACAGAAATCCGCCACAGCCAACGCGGCCAGAACGCACACCGCGTAGCCCGCCACGCGCAACAGCGCATGAAGCATTAGGCCTGACTGCATGACGCGCCGACGCTGGCCGAGCGTTTTCAGCAACGCGCGACGCGAATCCGCCAGCGGCGGCGCGATGGTGGCGATGGTTGTCATATCAATCCGTTGCGCCGGCGGATGAACCATTCACCGCCGAAGCAACATAGGATTACTGTCAGAACCAGGCCGCGATCCCAGAGCGGCTTCCACTGGGCGTTCTCGCCGCGAGCGGCCAACGGCGGCGTGGCGGCATGTTGGAAAAGCGCATTGACGTTATCGGCCGTGATGACGATCCCGCCGGTTTGCGCAGCTAGTTTCGCCATGAACTCCGCGTCCACGCTGGCATCATCGCTTTCCGCAAGGGGCGACCGGATCTGAAGCGTCTCGTAAAGCTTGAATCCCTTGCTGCCGACGCTCAACTCCACCCGGTAGGTGCCGGGTTTGCGAAGGGCAAGAATGCCTTCCCAGCGACCGGCAGCGTCAACCGCAAGCGAGGGGACGGTTTCTTGCACGACGGTGTTGCCATCGAGCACTCGCAACAACGGTTGGAGCCTGGCAGCATCCGGCGCACGGCTGGAGACACGGGCGATAACGGGCTGATCGGCGCGCACGACGGTGTCGCTCAGGCGCAACGAGTAATCCTGGCCTGGCAGGAATTCGGAATAGGTAACGAGCCATTGCAGCAGTTGGCTCCAAAGACCGCGGTAAAGTTTGCTGGCGCCTTCAAACGAGGGGAAGAAATCCCATTGCCACAACCCGTCGGCGTTGACTGCGACAACCAGCCCCTTGCCGTAGCGCTGGCTGAGCACAACGGGAAACCGGCGCGCCTGTTCGCCCGTGCCGCTCACACCCTCGGCCAGCACCTGCGTGAACGCTTTCAGCCGCGCGCATTCCGACGCGCGAACCAGGGCGGGAAGTTTTTCCCAGACTGGATCGTTGCGGCCCGGCAGATCGCCGCCGAACAGCCCGGTTTCCTCGCCACCAACCGTCGGCTGCCAGCGGAAAGCTCCTTCGCGCGGCGCGCCCCATTCCGCCGGTTCCAGACTTTCCAGTTCGGGCAGGCGGTTGTTGTAGGGTTTGCCACGTGCAAAGAGGACTCCGCCGCCGCGGTCGCGCACGAACTGCGCCAGTAACTGGGTTTTCTCCGGCGTCAGGAAATACTCGACGCCCTTGCCGAAGAGGATCACGTCGTAGCGGGCGAAATCGGCGGCCGTCTCCGGGAAAACGCCTTGCACGGCATCCCCCGGCGCGTCGTCGCCTTGCTCGATCCGGAAATACTTCGACGCGGACAACCGATAAACGGTGGTCAACTGGAGGTGCTTCTGTTTCTGCAACAACTGCGCAATGAACTTGCTGTCCCAATACGGCATGCCCTCCGCCAGCAGCACCCTCAGCTTGCTTTCGAGCACGCAGACACCGAGGCGACAGGTGTTGTTGGCCAGCGCGGTCTCGCCGGGCCACGGGTCCACCTTGAATGTGTAGTCGCTGTAACCCAGCCGGTCCGGCACCAACTCAAACTCAACGCTGGCCGAAGGGCGTCCTCCCAATTCAACCTTCCGTTCGGCCAGGACACGTCCCTCTGCGTCCAGCAACCGGACCGTCGGAGTGACGCGGTCGAGATTGCGTTGCCGCACGATGGCCGTGAGTTTGAGCGGCTGTCCCTTGAACGCAATGAACTGCCGCCGGTCTGCGACGATTTCCAAATCGGGCAGATCCGTCTTGCTGCCGATGACGACCGGATAGACCGGTGTCTGGAGCGCACGAGCCTTGAGGGCGAACTCGTCGAGGCTGCCCGGTTCGACCTGCCGCCCGTCAGAAAGCAGGATGATGCCCGCCAGCCGGCTGCCGCCAGACTGGCCGAGTTGGAGCGCGCTGTCGCACGCGCCGAGGATGTCGGTGGTCTCGCCCGTGCTGGTGATGTCGGCCAGTTTCCGGGCCGACTCGAGAGCGCGCAGCTTGTTATCAAAAGTAAAGAGGCGGAAGCGGCGCTGTGGCTGGTCGGCCAGAAGTTGACGGACCAGCCGGCAGGTTTCACGCCAGCGAGACTGGCCGCGCACGTCGGCTGTTCCCATGCTGCGGCTGGTGTCCAGCAGCATTGCCCACTCCGTCGTCTGGGCGCGTTGCTCGATGTGCCAGCGACCCGGATTGAGGGCGATCAGAACCACGCCGCTCAGGCCGAGCAGCCGCGACGCCAGAACAAGCCAGCGGGCGCGCGCCGGACAGTCGGCTGCGGAGGTCCACGCCAGATAGCCGCTCGCTGCCAGCAACACGGTGCCGAGCAGCAGCACGTATTCGATGGGGAGCAAGGGGTCCATCATGCCGCCGCCTTTCTCAACACCATCGCTTCTGCCATTGCCGCCCCAATGGCCACCAGCAATAACAGCGGCCAGAGCGACACGCCCTCCCGCAAATCGCGCACAGCCTGGCCGGCTTCGAGAGCGATGGAGGCGGTTTGTGTCAGCGTGTCCGGCACTTGGAATCGCAGGTCGCTTTCCACGGTGGGGAAATTGACGAGATTGCAGCCCAACGGCTGGCCGCGATATTGCCAGCGATACACGCCCAGCCGGGTGGTGTCGAGCGCGGCAAAAATCGCGTGTTGTGGATCGGCTTGACGTTGGAGCGGCACGGCGTTTTGGCCTGTCAAGAGAGAGATGTCCTTGCTCAACACCTCGTGATCCAGCCGGCGCATCATGGCTTGGCCGGGCAACGAGTCGCGCGGCGCGGCAGGCTGGCCGGCCGAGCGGTGTTTCAGGAGCAGTTCGATGAAGAAAGGTAGAAATTCACTCTGGCTGGCCCAGTTGCCGTGCTCGGGCTGAAGCGGGATGTTCCAGAGAAACAGATGGCCGCCGCACTTGATGTGCAGCAGCGCCGGCACGTCATCGTGATAGGCGAGAATTGGGTCGGCGCCGGCAAAGTCGGCCGCGGGGAAACTGTAGCGCGCGAACAGCACGCCACGCGTGGGATCGCCGTGTGCGCCGCCAGCGAACACCTCAAATACTGGATCGTCGAGCCGGGCGAGTTTCAGACGCCAGGCTTGTTTGGAGGGTTGCCAGACCAGCGTCGCAGCCGAAGTCTTGGAAAGGCCTGCCACCGCTTGAATGTCGGCGCACCGGGTTCGATCGCTGGGAAACCAGACTACGGTGCCTCCGGCGTGGAGGTAGTCCGCGATGCCGGCGCCGCCATTGCCGTCCCAGCCGGACAGCAGCAGCGCGTTGAAATTGAGTTTGTCGTTTAGCTGGGCGCTGGTCAGTGTTTCCAGTTTGGCCCAACCCACAGCTTCGAGAGCCTTGCGCCAATAGGCGGCGGTCAGAGGTTCCTTGTTGAACAAACCAACGTGGAACGAGTCACGCACGTCCACGATCGCCCAACGTTCGTTGTCGAATGGAAAAGCGTCCTCGCTCAGGGAGGCCGTCAGCACGTTTTCGCCGGAGCCGCTCAACCGGCAGCGAAACACGGCGACCGCCTTCTGCCACGGCGCAAGGCGCACTTCCTGTTCCTGGCGCAATTCGCCGGCGCGCAGGGAAACCGTCTTGAGGGTCGGCTGCGGTGAGAAGTTTTCCACCTCGCAGTAAACGGCAAACTCTTCATTCGCGAGCACGCTGGCGGGCCGGGCGTAGAGCCGGGTGAGGGCTTGATTGGGCAGATCCTCGTTGCCGATGCGGATCGTGACAAGGCGGATGGCAGAGGACACGTCGGGACGGAGACCCGACCATGAACTGCGCTGGAAATCGGAGATCACGTAAATTTCCCGCGCCACCGTGGTATCCTGGAGCAGGCTGGTCGCGAGGTCGAATCCGCCGCGCAGGTCGGCCGCTTCAAGACTGACCGTGGCTTTGCGCAGTGCGGTCTGCAGGAAGGGAATGTTGACGCCGAGGGTAGGGAACTCCGCCCGGCTTGGCGTGCGCAACCAGATGACGTTCGCTGCGTCGGCCGCCGACAAACCGGCGAGCACCTCGGAAGCTTTGGCGCACGCGGTGGCAAACCGCGTTTGCGATCCCTGCATCGCGGCCATTGAAGCCGAGGCGTCCACCAGCACCACGACGTGCTTGCGTTGGAGATAAGAGGCGGCGCGACCTGAGCCAAACCACACGGGTTGTAGAAACGCGCCGATCAGGGCCGCAAACAGCACGGTGCGCAACAACAGCACCAGCCACGATTGGGGCCGTCGCAGGCGGACCGAACGGCGCACGATGCGCTCGATGAAAGCGATGGAGCTGAAGCGATAGACCGGCGGTTGCGCCCGGGCAAACAGATGCAAAACCAGCGGTGCCGCCACCAGCAGGGTCAGCGGCAGCAACGCCGGGTTGGCCAGGACAAGGTTACTCCACCAGTTCATCGAAAAGGCTGAAGTAATGGCGATCCGTTCGAGCGACGGTGTAGGCCACCTGCCGGCGAACCGCCAGCTCGCGCAAACCGCGGATGTGTTGTTCCATCGCGTCGGCGTAAGCGGCGCCGATGGCGCGGGTATGGGCGATGACCCGCTTGCCGGTTTCCATGTCGTCAAACCTCCGCAGGCCCAGGTTGCGCAGTTGCAGTTCTTCAGGCGCCAGAACGTGAAACAGGAAAATCCGAAACCCGCGATGCAGGTAGGGGCTTAACGCCGAGAAAATCGCCGCGCCGTCATCGAAAAAGTCCGAAAGGACCACGAGCGCGCCGCGGTGGCGCAGCAACGGGTAGGCGCGGCGCAACGCCGTGGCAAGCGAGGTGCGTTGACCGGGCTGGTTGTGCTCGAGCACCTGCAGCAGGTTGTGCAGGTGGCGCGTGGTGCTGCCGGGCGGAAAAAAGTGACGGATGCGGTCGTCGAAGAGGTTCAACGCAACGCGGTCCGTGTTGCGGGTGACCAGATAACAGAGCGCGGCGGTGAAAAACGAGGCGTATTCGAGCTTCGTCAGACCCTCGCCGAAACCCATCGAGGCGCTGCTATCGAGGAAGAGATAGCAGTCCATGCGGGTCTGTTCCTCGTAAGTGCGCAGGTAAAACCGGTCGGTCCGCGCATACACGCGCCAGTCCACCAGTTTGGGTTCGTCGCCGAAAGCGTAGGGGCGGTAGTCGCGAAACTCGGTGGAGCTTCCCCGCAAGCGGGAGCGATGGCGGCCGGCGAGGTAGCCCTCGACCAGCGCCTTCGGAGCGAACTCGAAGCTGCCGAGGTTCTTGATGTCCTCCGGGCGCAGGTATTTGAACTGCGGGGCGGGCACTAGACTTTCTCCAGCAAGTGGCTGATGATTTTCTCGGCGGTAACTCCTTCGCCGGTGGCGTTGTAGTTGGGAATGATCCGGTGGCGCAGGACAGGCAGGACGGCCTTGCCGATATCCTCGACCGATGCCGTTGTCTGGCCCGCGAGCAACGCAAACGCCTTGGCCGCCAGCACCAGATACTGCGAGGCGCGCGGCCCGGCGCCCCAGGCGACGTAGTTGCGGATGAAATCGTCGGCCAGCTCCGATTTCGGCCGCGTTGAGTTCACCAGCCGGACCGCCGCGTCCACGGTGTGCTCGGCGATGGGCATTTTCAGGACGATCTCTTGCAGATCCAGGACTTCCTGACGGCTGACGATGGCCTGCGGTGTGGGCAGGGCCTGGCGAGTGGTGTGCTCGACGATGCGTTTCTCCTCCGGGATGGCCGGGTAATCAATATTCAAGCAGAAGAAAAACCGGTCCAGTTGCGCCTCCGGCAGCGGATAGGTGCCTTCGTGTTCGATCGGGTTCTGGGTGGCATAGACGATGAACGGCTCTTCCAACATCCGCGACTGGCCGGCGACGGTGACCTGTTTTTCCTGCATCGCTTCCAGCAAGGCCGCTTGCGTCTTGGGCGGCGTGCGGTTGATCTCGTCGGCAAGAATGAGATGGGCGAAGATCGGGCCGCTGACAAACTCAAACCGGCGCGCGCCGCCGTCGCCGGACTGAAGGATTTCGCTGCCGAGGATATCGGTGGGCATCAGGTCGGGCGTGAACTGGATGCGGCGAAACTTCAGTCCCAGCACTTGGCCGAAGGTGCGCACCAGCAGCGTCTTGGCCAGCCCCGGCACGCCGACGATCAGGCAATGGCCGCGGCAGATCAACGCCACCAACATCTGCTCCACGATGGCGTCCTGACCAACGATGACCCGTGCGATTTCCTTGCGCAGCGCGGCGACCTGGCTGCGGACTTTCTCCCAACGTTCGGCGTTCTCGTTCATAGGCGACTCCGTTCCATAAGGCAGGGCGCTGGCCAATTACTCGAACATCATCGGCGGACCATACGGCACAGCGTCCTCGTCATTTGGGTTTGCTGAGGGGATTGAACCAATCAACATGATGGTCAGTGACTCGCAGGCGTTGAACTTGGGTGCGCAGACCGTCTCCAGCGATTTCCAGAGCGTCGTTTCCTGCGCGGCGAAGGCCTCGATACCGCTCTGGTCGAGCTTGTCGAGCTTGTCGAGCTTGTCGCCATCGTCGCTCTTATTGCTTTTCTTGGCGGCGGACACGAGGTTGGCCGGCAGATCCACCAGCCAGGTTCCGTAGCCGTTGATGGCATGGTCGCTACCGGACGTGTGCAGGTAAGCCACCAGCAGAGCCTTGTTCAAGCCGCTCATCCCCGGCGCCTGCCCGAACACGTTCGCCATCGAGCCAGGCTTTTCCGCCCGGATTTTGATTCCTCCCAGGCTTCCAGCACGCGAAACAAGGATTTGGATCGGCTTGCCCTCCTTCAGCAACGCCTTGGATGTCTCAACCAACGTTTCGACCATCTTGCGATCGAGCGGCTTGCCTTTGAGAGCTTCCGCTTGCTGCTTTAACCCTGGCGCATCCAGCGCCACCTGCACGTCGCTGATCACATTGGCCAGGGCCGCCAGCTTGGTGTTGAGTTGCGCGTCCGCGGCCAGGATTTCGTGCAACGCCAGATATTCGTCGCTCGTCAGCGCCGCGACGCGCTGGCGAAGCGATTCGCCGCTGGCCGTGGTCAGTTCGGTCTGGATTGTCTTGCGGCGTTCGGCGGAAACATTTTTCCCGGACGGAAACTTTGGCAGGGCCGACTCCGGCTTGCCCGCCAAGCGCGCCTCAGCCCGCGTCCGGTAAACCTCATAGGCTTTGGATCCGAACTGTTGCGCCTCCTCATTCTCCTCCTGACGGTCTTCGGCGCCGGGAGCGAACAGTTGCTCGGCCGCGATGCCAGCGTACTGACCGACCGTCATCGGCTCGCCCATTGTCATGCCCCCGAAATCCGTGATCGAACGGGTGTCGGCCAGCAGTTTGCGCCAAGCCTCGGCGTGAGCGGCCATGCTGAAGTTCGGTTTGGAGGACCGCATGATTTCCTCCATCTTGGCCCGGCTCACGCCGGAGGTGTAACGGGCTTGGTAAGCCTGGATGTAGGGTGACATGGTGACCAGTTCCAGATACTTCTGAACCAGAAAGATATCCTGAGCTTTCACCGCGGCGTTCAACAGCATGCCCAGTCTCTTCTGCGGTTCCACCTCCGCCAGTTTCCGCGCCAACGTGGTGTTATTCCTGGCCCAAGCGGCCTCCGTCCATTTCTGCTTCGCGTTGAGACTCTCCTCTATGATCGCTTCGGCGCTCTTGGAGGAAACGAGTTGTTCAAGCGCAGCCAGGGCGCGTTGCGCCTGTTGCTGCATGATTTTCTTGGTGTTGTCCGACATTCTATGGTTGGCCGACGTCACCGGCTGTAACAAATCGGGGTTGGCCTTGATACGAGCAAGGTATTTGTCAACGAATCCGCGGGCAGCCTCGCCGCGCTGCATGACATAGAGGCTGACCATGCTCACCTCTTGCACAACATCTTTGGACTCCAGGAAGTGCTTCTCGACGGCCTGTTGGTCTTCCGGCTTGCTGGATTGGGCCAGGGCTTCGATGGCTGCATGGCGATTTCCCGGGCTGCCCTGTTCGAGGAAATGGCGGGCCAGTTCCCCGTCTGTCTTGTCCTTGTATCGGCCATACCAGTCGAGCGCCTGCTGGCGGATGGTGTCGGTATCCACCTCGCTCCTGTAGCGATCCCGCGAGTCCAGCACGACGGGCTTGAGCAGTTCGCGGGCAATCTCACCGCGCGTGGCGGGCCGCGACATCGCGTCGTAGAATTCCTGGATTTTTTCCTCGTCCACGACTTCTTCTCCACGGGAACTGAAAAACGAACCGGCATACGGGAAATTTCCGCGCAGGTCCGCCGCGACCAGATAGTCGTCCTTCAACAGGGCGATCAACAAGGGGAACGCCTTCGCTTTGCGGGCCATAATCCGGCACACGGCCGACTTCTCGTCGGCCTCCCCGCGCATGCCGCTGCGCTCGCCCAGGACCCAGTTGGACGAGCTATGCATCCACATCGGATACTCGCCGACATCCGACGGCTTCATCCCGCCCAGTTCGCGCGCGAGCTTCCGGTCTTCGTCGGTGAGATCCGCGCCTTCGACCGCCGGCGGCTCCGGGGTGGCAATCCGTTTTTTCACGGCATCGGCCAGACGCTGGAACACCGGGCGGTTCCGCCAGTTCGGGATGCGCGCCAGCAACGCCTCCATCTCCTTGCCGAACTGCGCCCAGTCGGCCGACGTCTTGAAGGCGTCGAAAGCGTTTTGGTATTGGCTATCGGCCACGAGGTTGACCGCCTGTTGGATGACCTTGCGGCTGTCGCCCGCCTGTTGAAACAACCGGGCTGCGATCTGGTTCGCCTCGGCTGTCAGCCCTTTCTGGTGGAAGTAAACCGCATACAAAAAGAGCTGGCCCCAACCGCCGGAATCGAAGTAGTAACGATCGGAATGTTTCCCGCCGACAGGCTTTTCCAGAAAACCAAGCAGTGTTTTAACATCGGCGCTCAAGTCCGCCGGGCTCCATTGGCCGGTGCGGGCGTTTCGTTCGCGCTGCTTCAAGTCTCCAACCTCCATCGTGCGTCCGTCGGCTGTCACGAATATGCCGCGGCCACCCGGTTTGGTTTCGAACAGCCAGGCGTTGCCTTTCAACTTCGGTCCGGCGTGTCCAAAATAGACCGACGACTGGAGTCCCGCCGACCATTCCAGTTCCACCCATGTTGCCTTCTTGATGTCTGGCAGGCCGAGCGCGGCGAATTTCTCAAAACCTTTCGAGAAGTCCCGGACTGTTTCCGCGCCCGGCTGACTGGGCGCGCTGCCCGCTTGGGCGAAAACAGGGGAGGTGAAGTTGAGGGAAGTTCCCAATGCAGCCAACAGCAGCCAGAGAGCGATTCTCATAAGCGTGAGTGGAATTCACGCGGAGGCTACCCCTCTGGATTGGGTTTTGCACCACAAAAAGCGGCAACCCGCACCGACTTGCACTTTCCGCGCCTGATGCATCTTCTTCCCATGCTTGCAAAGCTGCGACACCTCCGTGCTCGCAGGCAACGCGAGCTTGCCGGGCAAAGGTCTTGGCATCGGCTTTGGTCGCGAATGTCTTGCGGACCCGTTCACCATTGGCCATGCCCAAATCAACCAAAAATCCGGCTTGCCCGTTTCGGTGAGTTCTGCGATATATCGGGAGCCATGAGCGCCATTGGGTTTCTTGCAGCTCGTGAGTTGAGCAGGCGGGTGAATCCATGGTGTGCGCCCCGTGACTGTGGTTTGGCAATCCACGGAATCGATACTGGCGCGCGGTTGAATTAATTTAAGCAAGGGCTTGCGGAGAGGTGCCTGAGTGGCCGAAAGGGGCGGTTTGCTAAACCGTTGTAGCCGTTAAAAGCTACCCAGGGTTCGAATCCCTGCCTCTCCGCCATTTTCAGTTTCCCGACTATCGTTTCCCATGCGCAGCCAGTCCGCATCGCCGCGTCTCCCCTGAAAGACAAAACGCGGATCGGAATTCCCGAGCTGCTTTTAGCCCTCGGACCACTAATTCCAAGTCCACGTCGAAAACTGTCTCTAAGTTGGTGTTATCTTAACCGATGATTTGAATTTTGCAAGTGTTGTTTTGGATAAGACCGCGTCCGGTAGTCCCGAGGGTTCGGCATTGCTGCCACTGTTAGCATCCGGTAAGCTGCGCTCCCAGGGTTTCCAAAAACATCCAGGAGCAAATCATGAGACTTCTGATTCGTAGCGCGGTTTTTTTCTTGTTGGCAGCGGCGCCGTCGCTGGCCCATTGGGAAGTGGACAACACCGCGCCGGAATGGTGCCAGCGCGGCACTCTGCATTGGGCGCTGGACTACAGCCGGGTGACGTCGCCCGACGTAGACCTGATGATCGCCGCGCAGCAGAATCTCGACCACGGGGCGAGCTACGACTCGGCGGAAACGGCGGCGCATGCCGCAGCGGGAGGGCTTCACGACCTGATCTACGTCTGCTCGCGGACGTTTGTCGTGAAGGATTATGAAAAGCATCCGGAACTGAAACAGGCCGTGGTGCGCCTCTTCGATGGCAGCGAAGTGCTCGCGTATAACAACCCCGTCCGGCGTTACGGTTGCGTGAATTGCCCGGAATGGAAGGCTTTTGTCATCGGCAAGGTTGACCAGATCAGGGCCAAGCGCTCACCCGCCGGCATCTTTTTTGACAACGAAGCATGGTTCAGCACCTGTTACTGCCCGGTGTGCCGCGAGAAGTTCCACGAATACACCCGGCGGCATTACGGCCGCGAAATGGACCTGCCCGAGCGCGTGGATCCGGCCACCGAAGCCGGACGGGCGGCGCGGCTGTTTTTGCTGGAATCGCAGACGGCGTATCACAAGGCGCTGTTGGAGTATTGCCACCAGTGCCAACCGCGGTTGTTGTCGGTGCCGAACACATGCGGCATGGGCGCCTGGCCCATCCACGGCATCGAGGAGGGCGTGACAGACCTGCCGTTCTACGAATTGATGAGCCACCCGCCTTTTGGCGACAACCTCTACGCCTATAAGCTGGCGCTGGCGGCGGGTCACGGCCGCAACGTCGGCAACCTGATGTATCTGCCGCCCGACGTGGCCTCCGCGCGCGGCAAGCGCGTGTGGAACGAAGGCATGCACCATTTCTTCAATCCGGCGTCACCGCTCGCAAAAGAGTTTGCGCTCGCCATCGCCGAAGGCGCGGCCTGCGACGCAACCTACGTGGCCAACTACAACCTGTTCCCATCCCTGCCGATCATGGACACGAAGGACCCGTTTAACGTCAACATCCACCAGACGATGAACCGTTACTACGATTTCCTGGTGAAACATCGCGCGCTCTACCTGAACGCCGATCAGGGGGCGGAGGTGGCGATCCTGCATTCCGTGCCAACGGACTTGTTGACCGGCGCCTATCGGCGTTGGGCGAAGATGGCCGAAAAGCTCAACCGGGCGGGCATTCCCTACGAAGTGATTGTGGAGCGCGATCTGAAACTGGAAATGTTGCGGCGCTATAAAGTGGTCGTGGCCGCCGGCGTGCGCGCCTTGGGCGAACCGGGTGCGGCGGCGTTGCTGGAATACGCGAAGAAAGGAGGGCGCGTCGTGTTGGGTAGTGAATGCGGCGTGACCGATGAACGGGGCGAACCGCAGACCAGCCGCAGTCTTCAGGAACTGCGGGGCGGCGGTGACGGCGCGGGTGCCGAAGAAGGGTTGAAGATCGGCAACGGCCGCGTCATCACCTCGACCAATGATTTGACCGCCGCAAACGGCGTGGCGTTGAAAACCCTTGTGACGCGGCTGCTGCCGACGCCGGCCGTCAGCGTGCAGAACCCAACGGGAAAACTGTCGGTCAATGTCCTGACACTGCCCGGCCAAAAACTGCGGGAGGTGCATCTGCTCAACTACGATTTCTCGTATGACAAGCCGGACAACGTGATCAGCGACGACAATCAAACATCAGAAGCGCGCAGCTATCTGGCCAGCACGGCGTGGCGAATCCGGAAAATGCTCCGGGTGCCGGACCCGGCCGCACTGGCGAAACCGACTTTGGAGATCGTTGGCTCCGTTGCGACGGCCAAGAAGCTGATCCAGCTCGTGGTCAACGTGAAC
>CAIQCK010000014.1 GCA_903870275.1 uncultured bacterium
CCCCCCCCGCTTCGGTAACAATCTTTTTGAGGCAAAGCGCCCCAAAACGTCCCTCTCCGAAATTGGGATGCTGAGTTGCTTGCGTGACGGCGATTATGGTAGCCTATGCGCTGATGTTATGAGTGCGCTGGAAACAGCGAAAGCAGCGTGGAAGAATCTCTGGCGCGAGTGTGCCGGTGACAGTTCGCCCACTCGTTCCCCCGCCACGAGCACAATTCCTATCAGTTCATCTGCTCAGCAAGGATATCCATATGTGTAACAACATTCGTTTCTCAGATCCTATATTGGCGCTTTGTCTCCTTCTCTGTGCGTGCGCACCCGCTGCTGCTGTGCAGGTGGAATCGGGTGACGCAGGCCTTTCGGTTACTCAGCAAGGCATGAACCTGTCTTACGGGATCGAGAATAATATCTTGTATGGTCGCTTCTACCTCGCGGACCGGAATTGGAAGGACCTGTTTCCCAATAAAACATCGTATGAGTTCGAACAGTCGGACTCGACGGTCACCCAGCGAACAAAGAGCAACCCGTATGTCAAGGCGGAGATTGTTCATAAGGTCTTCACCAACGGTGTGAGGATGGACATCACCGCCGAGATCCTTCCCAATTCTGGCTCACAGTTTGCAGTGTGGGACATCTACCTTGCCAAGTCGGTCTTCGCATTCGCCAAAGTGAGATCTCACGGAGCGCCGGGGCAGACGTCGCGCCGCCTTGGCCTTGTGGGCAACCTCGATCCCAAAGACTGGAAAACCATCGCCGTAGACACCCTGTCCCTCACCACCACAAACGGCGAATGGACATTCACGCTTGGCTCCGACACACCAGTCAAATGGGAACTGCGTTCGCTGTGCAACAACCCGACACTCGGGGAGGCGAAACGAACGTTCTCCCTGCTCAATAATTTCACCAAAGTTCCACCAGGGGGTATGAAAGAGAAGCTCTGGTTCGAAGCGCGGTTCACTCCCAAACCGGGAGTTGCCACCAACAACGAGGATCCGTTTTCGGAGAAAGTGTGCGCCTATTTACGCACGCTGCTAGCGCGCTACGGTTCTCCAACGGTGGATGCCAAGGGGCCGAAAACTCTGACGCCCTTGAGGGTTGATCCCCCTCCAAGTGTCCAAGCACAACGACTTGGCAGCAAGGTGTGCGCCGTGTCGGCCAATCTCGAAGCGAGCAGGCTCGACCCTCGTGCTGGAATCGTGATCCCCGAACCGAAGTCGTATAAGCGAATGCAGGGGTTTTTCGTCGTACCGACGGCTCTCGGTGTCGCATGCTCGACCAACCATGAGGCGGCCTTGGAACTCCTTACCGGCGACCTCGCGCTGCATGGCGTGAAGGTCAGCAAGGCCGAGCCTTCTGGAAAAACGTCTTTCGTGATGGGCGTGCCGACGAAGGATCCCGCGATCGCAGACGGCTGCAGACGGTTTGGCATTTTGGTCAACGAGAAGACTCCGGGGCCGGAGGGATACGTCTTGGTTGTCACGCCACGGGAGGTCCTCATTGCCGGCAGCGACGATGCAGGCGTGCTCTACGCAGCGCAAACGCTCCGCCAACTCATCCGCGCTGGAAGGAACGGCGCCGAGATACCTGCCGTGATGATCACCGACCGGCCCGACATGAAGTTCCGCGGATTCTACGTAGAGGGTGGCGGAAAAAACGCCAACACCGATGATTTGCGGCGCCTGATCCGCAACACGTATTCGTATTTCAAGGCAAATACCATCGTTTTGGAGATGCGCTGGGATGATTTTCGGTGGCGGTCACACCCAGAAGTGTCTTCGAAGAAGGCGCTTTCGCTTGAAGATCTTTCGGCAACCGCCGCCTACGCCCGTCGGTTCCACATCGAAGTGATCCCTGCGGTGTTCACGTACGGGAAGACGCAGGCACTACTCCGGTCGCATCCTGAAATTGCCGAAGATCCCTCATGGCAAGAAAAACACGGCGACAGCGCCTACTGCCCGAACAAGACGGGAACGTACACGCTTATCTTCGACATGATGAAAGAGATTATCGCTGCTACACAATGCCGAAGAATGCACATTGGCCACGACGAGATCGCGGGGATGGCACTCTGTCCCCTCTGCCAAAAGATTCCGCCGGCAGACCTGTTCGCCAACGACGTCAACAACATCGCCACCTGGCTTGCCGGGCAGAATGTGGAGACGATGATTTGGGGCGATATGCTCTTGGAAAGCGCGCGCTGGAAAGCCCTCGGCCACTACGCTGCAAACAGCGGAGAGTCGGTTTACGGCGGACACATTATTCATCCAGGCTTGGCGAAAATACGCAAGGACGTCGTCATTACCGATTGGCATTACGGCACGGACAAGACATATCCCACGATAAAGCACTTTGCAGACAACGGCTTTCGCGTCATCGGCTGTCCTTGGTACGGCAGCAAGAACAACTATTACCTCGCGCAGCAGGTGAAGTCAGCCGGTCAAATGGGCGTGCTCGTCACCGATTGGGGATTCCTCAACGTACGCGCGCCCGGTGCGAGCTCGATTGTCGGTGTGATATGCGCGTGGAACGGCGTAACCCCGGAGCCATCGTCTCTTCCTTGGTCGCCGGATGCAGTGCTTGCTGCCTCGATCCTCGACAAGGCGAAACCTTCCCGGATGCGTGGAACCACTTTCATTCCCATCCCGATCGATCTTGTTGGTAATCGTCTGCTCTCGGGCGATGCACCCGCATGGTTCAGCAAGGGCGCGCGCCATGACCTCTCCTGTCTTCCGGCCGGCCCTCAGCGACTCTTCAGCATAGACTATCAAATTGGCAAGAAATGCGTTGTTGTTGACGAAAAAGAATCCACGTTGCGGGTTCCTGTCAATGCCAAGGCAAAAAGCTTTGTCTTTCTGCACGCGCTCAGCCTTCAGGACTTTGCTGTCGGGCAAAAGACCTACGGACAATATCGAATCACCTACGCCAGCGGCGAGAAGGCGGAAGCAGCCATCAATAGCAGGAACGCAGCCTACTGGCTCTCGGATGCACCTCGTGAGAACCCATGGGGACGGTGGGCATTTGCTTACACTTGGGATTCAATGCTGGCGTGGGAGGGATGCACGAAAGCGGCGGAGGCCGTGAACCTCCAAGCCTACGAGTGGGTGAATCCGCGCCCTGATGATCCAGTCGCGACGATTGAAGTCGCCGCCAGTCAGAAAATCCCAGGGATTCAGATTGGCTTGGTGGCCCTCACCGCCGTGCAATAACCGCGCGCGATTCCTAAGCAGGCCGGCGGCGCGGTGCGTCAAAGGGATCATTGGATCAACTCTCATGCGAAAACAACTTGGTTTTGATATGTCGGGTTGCGTGTGTGGCGACGGTGATGGCAGCGGATCTGGCACGATCCAGCTAACCGATCCGGGTGGAAGTCATCGTCGTTTCTCAACCAGCAAATTTTTTCTTCGCTTTGCCGGCGATGGCATTTAAGTTGGCGGCGCAAATGAACTCAGTCGCCATCATCGGTGCGGGCATCACGGGGTTGACGCTCGCGTTTCGGTTGCGCCAACGGGGCGTGCCCGTCACCGTTTACGAGGCCAGCGACCGCGTCGGCGGCGTCATTCAAAGCATCCGCCGCGACGGCTACCTTGCCGAGTTCGGGCCGAACTCGATTCTGGAAACGTCGCCGAAGATCACCTCGCTGATCGGCGATCTCGGTTTGAACGGCCGCCGCCTCTACTCTGATCCGCGGGCGGAGAACCGCTACCTCGTGCGTTACCGGCGTCCGATCGTGTTGTCGGCGTCGCCGCTGAAGTTCCTCGCCACGCCGCTGTTTTCGTGGCGCGCCAAACTGCGTCTGCTCCGCGAACCGTTCGTGCCACCGTCGCCGCCGGATGTTGAGGAAAATCTGGCGGATTTCGTCGTGCGCCGTCTCGGCCGGGAGTTTCTCGATTACGCGATCAACCCGCTGGTGTCCGGCATCTACGCGGGCGACCCGGCGCGGCTCTCGGTGAAGCACGGCTTCCCAAAACTGCACGCGCTGGAACAGAAATACGGCTCGCTGATCAAAGGCCAGATTTTCGGCGCGAAGGAGCGCCGCCAGCGCGGCGAGGTTTCCAAACAGGAGGCGAAGAAAATTTCGTTCGACGACGGCCTGCAAGTACTGCCCGACACGCTTGGCACGCAACTCGCGGACGCGATCCGGTTCGACGCGACGGTCCGGCGCATCGAACAAACAACCACGGGATGGACACTGCGCGCCACCATCGGCGGCCAGGAGCAACAAGCGGTGCACGCGGCGGTGGCATGGACCGCGCCGGCCCACAAGCTGGCCGAGGTCCGCCTTGCGACCGCGCCGGAACTCAACGCTTCCATGCTGGAGCAGATTCACTATCCGCCCGTCGCGAGTATCGTGCTTGGCTTCCGGCGCGACGAGGTGGCGCATCCGCTCGACGGCTTCGGCATGCTGATTCCGCAAGCCGAGGGTTTCCGAATCCTCGGTACGCTCTTCTCCTCGTCCCTGTTCCCGAACCGCGCTCCCGCCGGTCACGTGACGCTCACCACCTACGTCGGCGGCGCTCGCGCGCCGGAGCTGGCGCAACGCCCGGAGAAGGAAGTGGTGGCGATCACCGTGGAAGATTTGCGGACGATTCTCGGCGTCACGGGCCGGCCGACGTTCCAGCACGTGGTATTTTATCCCAAGGCGATTCCGCAATACGAAGTCGGCTACGGCCGGTTCAAGGATTTGATGAACGGCATCGAAACGAAGGCGCCGGGCATGTTCTTCGCCGGTCACTTCCGCGACGGCATATCCCTGGGCGATTCCATTCTGTCCGCGCACGACGCCGCGGACCGGATCGGAGCTTTCTGGTCGCAACAGCCCCCCCGACCATGAGCCGCAAAGGCGTTCTTCTCGTCAACCTCGGCTCGCCCGATTCGCCGATGCCGGCGGACGTCCGCCGCTACTTGGGCGAGTTTCTGATGGACGGGCGCGTGCTCGACGTGCCATGGCCGATCCGGTTCTGCGTGGTCCATTTGGCGATCCTGCCAACCCGGAGCAAACGCTCCGCCGAAGCCTACCGAAAAATCTGGACACCGGAAGGTTCACCGCTGGTGGCGATGGGCCGCCGCGTGCAAGCCGGCTTGCAGCAACGTGTAAAAATGCCGGTCGAACTGGCCATGCGCTACCAAAACCCGACCATCGAAAGCGCGCTGGAGCGCCTGCGCAACCGGGGCGTGACCGAACTTCTGCTGGTGCCGCTGTTCCCGCACTACGCGATGTCGAGCTACGAGACGGCGGTGGTCCGCGTGAAGGAACGGCTGGCGGCCATCGCGCCGCGGATATCGGTGCGTGTGCAGCCGCCGTTCTACGATGACCCGGATTACATCCGGGCAATGGTCGGCAACACGGAGAGTTTTCTGCGGCAGGATTACGACCACTTGCTTTTCAGTTTTCACGGGCTGCCGGAGCGGCACTTGCGCAAGAGCGACCCAACCTGCACTCATTGTCTGATGTCGCCTGACTGCTGCAATGCGCCCAGCACCGCCATCGCGACCTGTTACCTCGCCCAATGCTTCAAGACCGTGGAGGCATTCGTGAAACTGGCCGGTGTGACAAAATACTCCGTGGCGTTCCAGTCCCGACTCGGCCGCGAACCGTGGCTGAAGCCTCACACCGACGAGTTGCTGACGCGCCTGCCGGCCAGCGGCGTCCGGCAATTGCTGGTGATCTGTCCGTCGTTCGTGGCGGATTGTCTGGAAACGCTGGAGGAAATCGGCATTCGCGGCCGCCGGACTTTTCTCGGCGCTGGCGGCGAAACATTGACGCTCGCGCCCTGCCTGAACGACCATCCGCTCTGGCTCGACGCATTGGAGAAGATGATCAGCCGCCTCGCCACCTGAGCCGTCTCCCTGACACATCCGTCAGGCTCAACCCACTCTTCGTGTCCGCCCCCCTCAATCGCCCTGATGCAGCCAGCGTGTGTACCACGAGACTGATAACCGGCGCGAAAACTGCACGTCCCTAAAAAAGAGTCAGGCGGTGCGTGCCAAGGAGCTGGGAGGTGGGTAACCCTCCACATGAAGAACACGCACTCGCCCGAGTCCGCAATCACCAAAACCCGCGACGGCTATGCCCACTTGATCATGTAAATGCCAATCAAGTTGGCAATGCTACATGCCACGTGAACGAGCAATCGCCATCCCGTAAACTCGACTTGCTTCAACATTTTTCCTTCAGTTTTCACTGTTCGTCCTATCCATTAGTTTTCCGAACCCATCCTGCCGCCGAAATGAACGCCATGCTCTCGAATCCATTGATCCACCAGTTTCACGGCAGCCACACGAGTGGGGCTGACATCAAACGCCAGTGTCACCAACTCACCCAAGGTCCGCGGACGGCGAACGCCGCCTGCCGTTCTTCGCATTTTCCTCATAACAGGCTCCCGTTCTTCTTCATAAAACGGTTGTGTTCTCCTCTACGCACGCATGGATAGCCTGACCCCTCCGAATCCGTCATGTCAGGAGACCACGCAAGGCCGTCAAAATTACGTCTACAACCAAACAACGCGAACGACCGCATCACCGACAAGTCATCCCGCGGCGGTTCTTTTCCCGGTTTCTGTGTCAAATCTGTGTTCATTGAGGCATGGGTCTCTAGGGCACGCTCACCGTTAATCGCTCAAAGCAACGACCGCGTTCCGAACGGGTGGTCTTCTGGACATGGTTTGTCTCACGGCCGCAACTGAACATCGTTACACCGGCGAACTCAGTCAGCGTCCGCAGGAAGTTCACCAGTTGCCGGTCCTCTTCTCCTTCGTGCAGGACGAACAACGCGCGCGGCAGGCAGGTGTCGGCCGTCAGCCAATCGGACAGCCAGCCGGCGATGTTGGCCATGAAGCGCGCCAAGTCGTGCATGGAGACAATCACGATGTCTATCTGGCTGGCGCGTTCCATGACTGGTGCCTGCTCGACTTGCTCGGCGAACATATAGGTAACAGTGCATGGCACGTCCTGCCCCATGTTGTTGACGATTGCGCCCCACAACTCCCCGGCCCGCTGCTTTGTCGCCAGATCGTCGTGAACCACCACAGCCTGACACTGCCGGGGCAACGACCGCATCACATCTGGAATCTCCTTTTTCATTGCCTGGCAAGCTAGACCTCAAAACCCGGGATCGCCATAAGGCTATCTCCCGACAACTCCTAGGAAAAACGCCTAGAGTCATCCCCTTCTCCGCTGAAGATTTTGCGCTTCTAATACGGGTGGATTTCTGGCGATTCTACCGGGCCGACATACGGAACAGGTTTATGATTCTCTACAATCTCTTTCCATTGCTGGCGGGACCGCTTCCCCGCTGGAACGAACATTTCTTGCGCGCCGCGGCGATGGGTTTCGACTGGGTCTTCGTAAATCCGATCCAGCAGTTGGGCGCGTCGCACAGCCTGTATTCCATCGCCGATTATTTCCGCGTCAATTCCGCGCTGCTCGACCCGACCAGCGACGCTTCGCCGGACGAACAGGTCCGCCAGATGACCGCGCAGGCGCATGCCGCGGGGTTGAAGATGATGATGGATCTCGTCATCAACCACTGCGCCATGGACTCGCCGCTCACCCGCGAGCATCCGGAATGGTTCCTGCGCGAGCCGGACGGCCGGATTGCCAACTCCTCCTGCGTCCACAACAACGAGCGCGTCGTCTGGAAAGACCTCGCGCAGTTCGACCACCAACGCACGCCCGACCCGGAAGGGCTGTTCCGCTACTGCCAGAGCATCGTGCAAAACCTGCTATCGCTCGGCTTCGATGGCTTCCGCTGCGACGCGGCATATCAAATTCCGCATCATTTCTGGCAACGGCTCATCAGCGAGACCCGGCAGCGGTGCCCCCACGCTTGTTTCGTCGCCGAGACGCTCGGTTGCACGGCCGACCAGACCAAGGAAACCGCGCGCGCCGGTTTTGATTACGTCTTCAACAGCTCCAAATGGTGGAATTTTTGCGACTGGTGGCTCATCGAACAATACAACCTCGTCCGCGAGACCGCCGGCTCCATCAGCTTTCCGGAAAGCCACGACACCCCGCGCCTGTGTCAGGAGGCCGACGGCAACATCAACGCCATGAAACAGCGTTACCTTTTCTCCGCGCTTTTCTCCGCCGGCGTGATGATGCCAATGGGCTTCGAGTTCGCCATGCGCAAACCGTTGCACGTCATCCACACCTTGCCCAGCGACTGGCAGCCCGACGGCGCCGACCTGCGCGGCTATATCGCCAGCGTCAACGCCCTCAAGAAAAACCATCCCGTTTTCTGCGAGGAATGCCCCACCAACATCCTCCCCTGCAACAACCCCAACATCCTCCTCATGTGGAAAGCCTCAACCAAGCACAAAGGCGAGGCGCTCCTGATCCTCAACAAGGATGTCTGGAGCCATCAGGAGTTCTACACCGACCACTTCCGCCATTTTATCCAAGCCGGCGCCCCTTTGTGCGACGTGTCGCCCGAGTATCCGCTCGACTACATCCATGAGCCGTTCCACTACGCCCTCCGCCCCGGCCAGGGCATCGTGCTGGTCACGTCACGCGGATGAGGCCACCCATCAGCGGCTTCAGCGCAGATTCTTGGGCAGGGGAAAATATCCCACTTCTTGCACGACTGCCTGGCCGGCATCGCTCAAACACCAGGTAATGTAGTCGGCCACGGCGTCCACGTCCTTTTCGCTTTTCACGTAACTGAAAAGATAGCGCGCCAGCGGATAGTGGTCGGCATGGACGTTGGCTTCCGTCGGCGCGAACGCCCCGCTGGATGGCGTCCTGCTGATGGCGAGTGGCTTCACGCCGTGATCATACGCAATGCCTCCGAAGCCGATGGCGTTGGAATCGCCAGCAACCGCTTGAATGACCGCCGCCGTGCCGGACATCGCCTTGGTGGCGGGAGCGAAATCCTGGCGGTTGAGAACGTGCGCCTTGAAGAACTCATACGTGCCGGACGAGTTTTCGCGGCCGTAGAGCGAGATCGGCGCATCCTGGCCTCCGACCTCCTTCCAGTTGCTGATCTTGCCGGTATAAATCTTCCCGATCTGCGACAGGCTGAGTTTCTCGATGGGATTCGCCTTGTTAACGAAGATGGCAACGGCATCCATGCACATCTTGTATTGGCGGGGTCGCTTGCCGAATCGTTCGATGAAGTCTGCGATCTGGGCGGCGCTCATCGGCCACGAGGAGTTGCAAATGTCCACGGTGCCTTTGAGCAACGCTGCAATACCCGTGGCCGAACCGCCGCCAGTCACCATGATCTTCGCGTCGGGGTGCGCCCTCGCATAAATTTCCGCCCATCGTTGACCGAGAATGAGCATGGTATCCGAGCCCTTGACGGCGATTTCCGCCGCATGCGACGGCTTAGCCCAAACGCTTGAAATTACAAGCATTATGGCAAAAATAGATAAACGCATCCTCATAACTACGACCAATTTGTGCGACTCATGTGACGGAATTGCAACGCTTATGTTACGGTTGTGTGACGTTTTTGATTGATTTGCGGAGATGCTTCCGCTGTAAATAGTTGCCGAAGGCATGATTGGACAACAGATCAAGGTTCGCATGAACGACTTTAAATTCAAGGTGGCGTGCATCTGCGGAATGATGACTCTGGCCGGCGCCGGCTGGGGAGCGTCCGTGGACATTTTGAGTCCGGACAAGGCGCAAACCTACGCAGCCAGCCGGGTCTCAAACACGCGGCTCAAATGGAACGACCGGAATCGGATGCTCTACGCGGACATCACCTTCGATCCGCAGATGTATGCCGGCGACGGCGATTCCAGCAGGAAAGAGTATTTCCTGTTCGGGATTCCGGGTGTGACCTTCGACCCGCAGACGAACACGTTTTACGCCAACGATAACGAAGGCCAGCCCGTGGCCGTCGCCATCAAGAAGCCGGGGATGTTCGGGGGAAGCATCCTTCCCGCGCCCGGCAGTTGCATCTACGTCTATAAGAACCACGGCGAGGTGCAAGTCGTCCTCAAGGCCAGCACCGTCAACAACGCGGTTCTAAAACATCATTGGGTCGAAAAAGACGGCGGCTACGCGGACAACCGCTGAAGATCACGCCGCCAGTTTGGTGCGACGACGTTTCATCCTCACGCGGTCTTTCGGGGGCTATCGCGGACTCACCCCACGGCTACGGTCTGTCAAACCTCTGGTCTTCGGTTTTTGCAAACATCTTTCGCCCGACCGTTACTTCTCGCGGATAAACTCGTAAATGTTGAAGTAGTCCTGGCCGGGGTGTTTCCAGGAGTAGTCACAGCGCATGCCGTTGATCATGAGTTCGCTGAAGTGGTTGGGATAGGAATACCACATGCCAATGGCGCGCTGGAGGGCGGACTCGACGCCGGCAGCGTTGAAGTCGTTGAAGACGTAGCCATTTCGCTCGTGGTAGGGCTTGGGCGCGTGGTTGGCGTCGAAGACGGTATCGGCCAGGCCGCCGGTGGCGCGAACGACGGGCACGGCGCCGTATTTGAGGCCGATCATTTGCGTGAGGCCGCACGGCTCGAAGAGGCTGGGGACGAGAATCATGTCCGAGCCGGCGTAGATGAGGTGGGAAAGTTCTTCGTTGAAGCTCAGTTCGATGTGGCAGTCGGGGTTGTCGTTATACTGGCGCTTGAGTCCCCAGAAATGCTGCGCGATGCGTCCGTCCGGGCTGGTGCCGAGCAGGACAAACTGGCAGCCGTGGCCGATGCAATAGTGGATAGCGTGCGTGATGAGCGGCACGCCCTTCTGGTGGTCGAGCCGGCCAATGTAAGCGACGATGGGTTTGAAGGCGTCGCGCAACCAGAAGCGGTCGCGCAGCGCCTTCTTGTTGACGAACTTGTCGCCGAGTTTGTCGGCGGAGTAGGTGCGCGGGATGTGCCGGTCTACCTCCGGGTTCCAGACCTCGTAGTCCACGCCGTTGAGAATGCCGCCCACCTTGTTGCGATGGACGTGGAGTGTGTGTCCGAGGCCGTAGTTCTGCCCGGTGTGCATGATTTCCCACGCGTAACGGGGCGAGACGGTGGTGACGAAGTTGGAATAGACGATGCCGCCCTTCATCAGATTGATGGCGCTGCGGTTGAAGTTATCCAGCAACCGGTCCTGATGAAAGAAGTAGTCGTGGCGGTTGAGGCCGGTGGCGCGCAGGATGTGCTCGCCGGTGACGCCCTGATGCTGAAGGTTGTGCAGCGTGTAGCAGACGCGCGGGTGCGTCATGCCAAGGTGCTTGTAGATTTCGTAAAGCATTACCGGCACCAGTCCCGTCTGCCAGTCGTGGCAGTGGATGATTTCCGGGTGCTTGTTGCTCTTGAGCATGAATTCCAGCGCCGCGCGCGAGAAAAACGCGAACCGCTGGTCGTCGTCGCTCTGTCCGTAGAACGCGCGGCGGTGGAAAAAATTGTGGTCGGAGTGCGGCTCGATAAAAAAACACTTCCGCCCGTGGACGAAACCGAAATAGACCGTGCAATGGATGCTTTGGTTATGCCACGGCACCCAAAGGTCTTTGTGGGTGATCTGAAGGCCGAAAATCTGGTCGTAGCGCAGGCAATCGTATTTCGGCAGGATGATCTCGACGGAGTTGCCGCGAATCTCCATCTCGCGGCACAGCCCGAACACAACGTCCCCCAGCCCGCCCACCTTGGCAACGGGCGCGCATTCCGGCGTGATCATCACGATATACATCGGTAGTTCTTTTTTCTCCCTCTTGAGTTCCAAGCCTCAACGCAGGACAAATACTAACCTGCCAACCCACGGCGAGCAACGCGCGTTTTCACCGACTCGCGCTACTTCCTGCCCAGCTTCGCCATCGCTGCGTCCAATAAATGATACGCCTGCTCCAAATCGTCGAACGAACGGTGAACCCAGCGGCTGCCCCAGTAAAAGTTGCAGCTCGTCTCCGCCGTCAAAATAAAATCGTAAGCGCGCACAATCAGTTGGCGAATCTCTTCGGGATCGCCCTCTCCCGGTTTCCGTTCGTCGAACGCCTGTTTCACCTGATGATAATAGTCGCTGGCCCGCTGCACTTCGTCCCAACCCTTTTTCTGCAACAGCGAGCCGGTCCATTGCGTGAAGTCGCCGCCCCAGTGATGCTCGGTGTTCCACGCGCCGCGATGCACCTCCACCTCTTCCGTCGGCGGATACCGGCGCAGATAGTCGCCGATGTGAATCGGCGCAAAACCGAGCGTGCCGGCGCGGCAGCGCTCCAGAATCTGCCGGTAGAAAAATCCCCAGAAGCCGCTCTCGACGTTCGTCGTGCGGAACCAGCCGCCGTTCTCGCCATCGGTCCACGTTGTCACCAGCGCGGGGAAGTCGCACCACTTCGTCCGCTCGCGCACCTCGTGCTGGAACCAGCCGGGGTCCATGCCCGAGAGCTGGGCGTTGGACAACTCGCGGTCGCGTGGCACCACCACGATCTCCGCGCCGCCGTAGCGCGCCAGATACGGACGGTAGCGCGTCTCCTCCCAACGCATCGGCCGCTTCGGCTTGATGAAGATGGAATCCACCAGCACGTAGTTGTAACCGTGCCGCTTCAGCATTGGGATCATTTCCATGCAGAACCCCATCTCCGGCGGCCAGAACCCGCCGAAACTGTCGCGGCCGAGCAGATGTCTCCCCAACCCCTGCCACCACCCCGTCTGCGCGTCCCAATCCGCCGGCGGAATCAACGGGTAAACCGGATGATACAACCCGCTGCCCACAATCTCGATCGGCGCGTGATGGAACCGCTTGAGGAAATCCTCGATGTCCACCACGTCGCGGAATGTCTGCCGCACGCCGGGGTCTTCGAGTTGCTTCAGCAGCGTCCCCGAAACGCTCAGGTGCAGCCGCGCGACATCGTGATACCCCTCCAGCATCCGCGTGATGCGGTCGTAGCACCACAGGATTTGCTTCGCCTCCCAGCTCTCGCCGGAATTGTGCAGCGCCACCAGATTGCCCAGCGGCTGATGCAGGTGTAATCCCAACGCGTGATAAACCTCGGCCATCGGAATGCTCCTTTTGTGATTGTCGCTTTTGCTTGGCTGCTCTTTTAGTCCACCAGTTCCCGCTCGATTTGTTCCAGCGTCTTGCCTTTCGTCTCCGGCACGCGCAACAGGATGAAGAAGAATCCGCCGGCGCAAATCGCCGCGTAAATCCAGAACGTCCCCGACATGCCGACCGCACCTTTCAGGATCGGAAACGTGTAGGTCAGAATGAAGCACGCAATCCACAGCGCCGACACCGCCACCGATACCGCCGCGCCGCGAATGCGGTTCGGGAATATCTCCGAGATAAGCACCCACGTGATCGGCGCCAGCGACATGCCATAGCAGCCGATGGCGCTCAGCGTGAGCACCAGCACCAGCAGACCTTTCATTCCCATCGTGTAGGCCGCGCCGAGCAGCAGGTGCGAGACGGCAATGCCCGCGCAACCGATCAGCATCAGGCCGCGCCGGCCGAACCGATCCACCGTGCCGATGGCGATGAACGTCACCACCAGATTGATCGCGCCGGTAATGACGATGTTGAACAGGATGTCGCTCACGCCGTAGCCGGCGGCTTTGTAGAGTTCCTCGGCATAGTTGAAGATGACGTTGATGCCGCTCCACTGCTGCAACACCGCGAGCGTCACGCCGACCAGCAATATCTTCACCACCTTCGGCTCCAGCAGGTCCTGGAAGCGAACGTGATGAATCTCTCCCGAAGCCAGCGTCGCCTGCACGTCGCTCACCTCGCCGTCGGCGTAGGCTGCGCCGCCGATTTTCGCCAGAATCTTCCGCGCACGTTCGGCCATGCCGTTTTTCACCAGCCAGCGCGGGCTTTCCGGCACGAACATCGCACTGACGAAGAACAACAGCGACGGCCCGGCCACCGCCGTGAACATCCATCGCCAGCCGGACTGGCCGTTCCACGACTGGCGGATCATCTCCGCCGTCGCACCGTCGGCCACCGGCTGGGCAATCATCCAATTTGCCACCTGCGCGGCGACGATGCCAATGACGATGGTCAACTGGTTGATCGCCACAAGCCGCCCGCGCATGTGCGCCGGTGCAACCTCGGCGATATACATCGGCGAGAGGTTCGACGCCATGCCGATGGCCACGCCGCCGAGTATCCGCCACACGACGAACCACACGAATGTCGCCGCCCAGCCCGTCAGCACCGACGAAAGCGCGAACAACAACGCTGAGATCACCAGCAGCTTTTTCCGCCCAAACCTGTCACTGAGGCCTCCCGTCACCAACGACCCCGCCAGGCATCCGACGAGCGCACAACTGTTGGCCCAACCGCTGAGTTCGTCCGAGCTGAGCTGGAAATATTTCTCGAAGAACGGTTTCGCCCCACCGATGACCACCCAATCGTAGCCGAAGAGCAATCCGCCCAGCGCCGCCACCAGCGAAATGCCCCAGATGTAGGCCATGTTGTATTTCGCTGCGCTCTGGCCGCTGCTGGAGGTCACGGGTGTTGTAATCACAGTCTGGTTCCTTTAGCTCAATTTCGCTGCTTCTATCAATTCGTTGCGGACGGGTCCGCCATCAGCCCACGCACTTGGCTCGGTGTGAGTTCGACGGTCGGATTGAAGCGCTTGCCGGCCATGTAGCGCAACAGACTATGAAGCATCTGGCGCGCGACGGGATTTGCGTCGAGATCGTTCTTCAAATCCATGCTGCACACCAGCAGTCTGCCCTTGCCAAGTCTCGCCTCAAAGACAAGGCCCAGCTTGCGCGCGGTGAACCAATCATCAACCACCTGCACCACCGGCCGCAACCCGCGCGGCAGATCGTCGAGGATCATCGCGCCGGCGCGCGTCACGAGATACCACCACTGCCAGTTGCTGTGGTAATCGGTTGGAAAATCCGCGAGCGCCGGATGCTTCGGGTCGCAGAGAATGCCGAGCGTTGTCGGCGGCTGGCGGCGCGTCCAGGCGGTGTTCCAGAAGATGCTGGAGAAACCGAGCACCACCTTGTCCCTGGCGGCGTTCTTCACCGCCGTCGGCGGAATCATCAGCAGCACTTTGCCGCCGGCATCGAGCGCGGCGAGCGCTTTGTCGTCAAGAACCTCGGTGACCAGCAGGCCTTGCGGCGGCCGTGTGTCCGCTTTCGGCGGATAAATCCAGATGTCCCAGTCGTTTTCGAACGTGGTCCCTTGCAGACTCACTACGAGTTTGTAGCGCGCCGGCGCGGGCAGGTTCTTCAACTCCGCGCTCATGTGGCACAAGGCAACGCCATTGCCCACGGGAATTGTTTTCCCCGGCAGTTTGCCGCTCGTCACGGCTTTGCCGTCGTCACCGACGAGCTTCCACGCCGTCACAACGTTCTCCATCGCCGCGGGGCCGAAGTGCGCCACCTCGATGTCGGCTTCGAGATTCTCATCGGTGGTGAAAACGCGCTTGCCCAGCCGCGCCAACGGAACGGTGGCGTTGCAGAAACGGCTGTATTCCTTCGGCGTGACGTAGCCCTTCTCCTCCCAGAACGGGTCGAGCACGCCGACAAGCGCGGTACCCTGGCCGGGAAAATCATGCAGGTCGAGCAACTCGAAGCCGCCCATGCCCGGCGTGCGCAGCGCAGACTCGATGTCTTCCTTGTAACAAAGCGCCTGGAGCTTGCCCGACGCGAGCAGGAACTTTCGCGCGAGGCCGCTCATGCCGTGCTCCGCGAGCCGGTCGCGGAAGATTTCAAAGTTTTTCGGCTTGAGATAGCCGATGTATTTCTTCATCTCGTCGAAATTCGGATAAACGCACCACTGGCCGATCTCGTGGCTGACAACGGGCACGATGCGCTTATCAATGTAATCGCGATAGTCCGTGCACGTTTCGGGCGGTTTGGCGTTGATGCGCGACTTCAGCCCGCCGCCCCACGCCTGAACGCGCGGTCCGGGCACGCAATGCCACTGGTTCTCCGGCAGTTCAGGCCAGCCTGCGGCGCTGGTCCAGAGCCGGCGTGGGTCTTTGGCTTTATAGTGCTCGACCCACTTCGCCAGATACGCCTTGTGGTTCTTGCCGCCCGGCTCATTGCCGTAGGGCATGAGGATGAACGACGGATGATTGCCGTAGTATTTCAAAATGCGGTCCGTCTCCGCATAAACCCACTCGTCCACCGGTTTGCCGTCGCCGATGGTCGTGGACATGTTGGCCCACGATGACGCCTCGATGTGAAAGTAGAAACCAAGTTCGTCCGCTGCGATAAACGCCGCTTCCGGCGGGCACCACGAGTGAAACCGGATCAGGTTCAGCCCGTGCGCTTTCGCAACGCCGATAATGCGCTTCCATTCCGCCACCTCGGTCGGCGGGTGGCCGGTCTTCGGGTAAGTGCAGCAATCGAGCGTGCCGCGGATAAAGGTCTTGCGGCCGTTGATGGCAAACTGTGTGCCTTGCGCAACGAACTCCCGAAACCCGAAAGTCTCAACCGCCGTGTCCGTCTGTCGCCCACCCTGCGCCTCGATCCGCGTCTCGATTTCATACAAGTCGGGTGTGAACTCGCTCCAGAGCTTGGGCGGACGGTCGAGTGTCACGACTATCTCCTGCGTAGCGTGGGTGGTAAATATGTGACGATGGTCGGTGGTGAAACCGCGAGCATACTCGATCTTGACGCTGGCTCGACCTGCTGCGGAATGTGCGCCCTTCTCGCGGATGATGGCGGTGAGCGTGCCAGCGACGGGATCGAAAAGCGTGTTGCGAACACCGACCTCCACGCGAACCGTGCCGTCGTTCTTCGGAAAAATACGCTGGTGCGATATCCAAATCCTCGGTTTCGCCTGCAACTGGATGCGACCGACGATTCCGTTCCAATTGCCCTGCATGTGGTCGCTGACGCTGTGCGAGTTTTCGCCGACGTCCACAACCAAACGGTTGTCCACGCGAATCGTGAGCCGGTGTTTGCCGGGCGCCAGCGGGCCGAGTTCGTAGTCGTGCGGCGTCGCGAGCGCGTTGTTTGTGCCAATGAATCTGCCGTCCACCCAAACGCGCGTCTCCCAATGCGGTCGCTCCAGCGAAAGCCCGACGGTGAGGCCTTCCCACGCTTTCGGAATCTCGATCTCGCGCTGAAACCACGCTGCGCCGGCGTAGTATTTCTCCGGCTGGAGCCAGAACGGCACTTTCACATTGCCGGGCTGGCGATATTTCGCGTATTCCGGCGCGGTGAACCACGACTTGTCCACAATGCCACCGATCCACTTTGTGTCCACCGTCACATCGTCGCCGATGCCCTGCGCCGACAATGAGCCGGGCAGCCTGATCCCGCCCTGCAACTTGCGTTCGAACCATTTATCCGTAACGCCCGCATCGTTGCGGTCGAGTTGGAATCGCCATGGACCTTCCAGTGAAATCACGCTGTCCGCGCACCAACCCGCCGCGCTCAACTGCAACGCCGCCGCGCCGCTGGCGCCAATGATCCATCGTTTCAGGTTCTTCATCGCGTCTCCTCTTTCAACAGACACCGCCGCCACCATAGCGAAAAACCGCCTGTTGCGGAATCACTATTGACGGGCGCGCAAAAATCTCCAAGTTTAGGGCGCAATCAGATATAAACGACACCATGAGAACTTCCGACACCATGGCACAAACTACTTTCCGTCCAGGAAACGGGCATCTGACCGCGCCGTTGCATTTGTTGCTCTGTCTGATCGTATCCTTTGCCGCCATGAACACTTCAGCCGAATCCCCCAAGACCTCCGACTCCAAAAGCCAGCGCGCCACGTTCGGCGGCGGCTGCTTTTGGTGCATGGAGGCGGTGTTTCAAACCGTGAACGGCGTCCTGTCGTCCACCTCCGGTTTCGCCGGCGGCACGGCGGTGAATCCGACTTACGAACAGGTCTGCACCGGCACCACCGGCCACGCCGAAGTCATCCAGCTTGAGTTCGACCCGGCCCGCATCTCCTACGAAAAACTGCTGGAGATTTTCTGGAAAGCGCACGATCCGACGACATTGAACTGCCAGGGCCATGACCGCGGCACGCAATACCGTTCCATCATCCTCTACCACACCGAAGCGCAGAAAATCGCCGCCGAAAAATCGAAACGCGAGGCGCAGGCCCGTTTCAAAAACCCGATCGTCACCCAGATCATCCCGCTGGTGAAGTTCTACCGGGCCGAGGATTATCATCAGGATTATTTCCGCAAGCATCCCGACGCCGCCTACTGCCGCATCGTGATCCAACCCAAGGTGGATAAGTTGAAGGAACACTGACTGGAGGAAACTTCCGCCCTCGCAGAGTTTGGAACCGCGCCACTTTGGCTAAAACCGTCTCTCATTTCGGCGCGGTCATCTTCACGGATTGCAAAACCACCGGGCCAAGAAGGCCGGAGTCGGTCAGCGGCCATTGGGAAGCATCGAACCGTTTGCCGCCGATGCCAATGAAGTTGATGTCGTAAAAATTGCGCCACTTCACACCGCGCCGATCCAGGTCGCGAATGCGGTTGGCCGCAAGATTGGTCACTTCAACTTCAAGCACGTTGTCGTGGGGTTTCAAGTCGCTCACCACGACCCGGAACGGAGGCAGCAACAGCGTGCCGAGGTCGCGTCCGTTGAGCCGCACGCGTGCGCTCTCGCATACCTTGCCAAGATCAAGCCGCCAGCCATCCGCCGAGCGGGCCGGCGCATCGAAGCGCATCGTGTAGCGCGCGGTGCCGGCGAAAACCCGGGCGTCGTCGCCGCCGAGTTCGGTCCACGACGCCAGTTTCCCGGCCGCAACCGGCGGCGGCAATGCCGGGCCGCCCGCGCTGAATTCCACCCGCCAGTCGCCTGCGAGCGCCACGGACTCTCCATCGGCTTGCCAGTAACGCCATGCTTGCCCGCCCACCTCGCGGTCGGCAAACGTCCGCACGATGACAGACTCGCCCGGCTGCAACTGCAAATAAACCTGCGTCTGACCGTTGCGGGATCGCGCCGCACCGATGCCCGTGCGACCGGTCATGGGATCCATAAGTGCCACGGACTTGGCATCAGTCGCCAGCGGCAGCCAGTCATCCACCAGCTGCTCGCCGCTGTTGGCGATGAAGTAATGACGGGTATATTCAAGCTCTGGAAGCGCATGGTCCACGCCGCGAGGGCCTCTGGTGACCGACGCGCGTCGGATGAACCGCAGGCCGGCGTGGTCCGTCAACGCCTCGCGCGGCACGCCGGCCTTCGTCAACAACGGCTCGACTTCGCCGACTTGCACGCAACCCCTGGCGCGAGCCAGCAACTTTTTCAGTTCCGCCCGCCGATGCTCCAGGTCTGCCGCACCCGGCACGTCCGCGGGCAGATGGTCCGCAAAGACAACCTTCGCGCCGGCTTCGGCGAGCGCGATCATTTTTTCCAAGGTCGCCAGCGGCATGTGTTCGCACGGCGGGACGAGGAGCGCACGGTAGTCGCCGCCGCAGACAATCGAAGCGCCAGCGACCTTGGCGTCCTGAAGTTGCGCGTCGGAAACGTAGTCGAATGCGAAACCGCGCTGCCAGAGTTTTGCCGCCAGCGTGCCGACCGGCTGTTTTTCCAGCCAGTCGCGGTGATGAACCGAGTTGCCGACGAGCGTGCCGTCCGGGTTGTGCCAGAGATCGTGGACGGGCCAGTAGAGCAACACATCGTTGTCGGCACTGCCAGACTGGAGGACGGATTGGCAGCGGCGGATGTAGGCCGCGAGCGCCGGCGCGTCGCGCCAGATGGAGTTGCGCGGGTTGAGTTGTGTGGTGGCGTAAAAAAGCCACCCGGGCCACGGCGCCTCGTCGGGCGAGTAAATCGTGCCGTGGAAAATGACGTGATTGATGCCACTGACGTAAAACTCGTCGAGGAGCGTTTTCAAATCAGCGAACGTCTCAGTGAAATGCTGCTTCAACCACGTGCCGGTCTCCGAGGCGACCAGCCGCTTGCCGGTGACATGCGCAGCGGACGACGCGAATTTGCACACGAGCAGGCTACGGTCGCTCGCATACATCTCCGTCTCCGGAATGTCGGCGGCCGCGTAATGGTCGAGCAGGTTGCCCGGCGAACCATGCGCCTGATTTCGCGTGAGGAATCCTTTCGTGCGCGCCCATGCCGCCCATTCCTTGAGATAGGCGAGATGCAGGTCCGACATCGTTTCGCGATAATCCGTCTTCACGCGCGCGACCAGGTCGGGATCGCCCTGGCCGAAGAATGCCGGCAGTTGCGAGCGCAGATCGTAGCCACGCCGCGCCCCGAACTCGTCGAACAATGCCGGCGTCCAGTCGGCGGCGAAGTATTCGTAGGAATCGTGATACTGCGAACGCGGAAGCAGGCCGTGATAACTGGCGAACGCCATATCGAACCGCGTGAGATACCGGCGCATCGCCGCCGCGGAAAATGGATCGAGCACGCTGCCTTCGGCGCCGGGCGCGGCGCGCTTCACGCGCTGGATCGGCGTCATCCGCGACAAGGCAAAAAGCCGCCACTGGCCGGGCGGCGCGGTCCAGTCGAGTTGGCCGCTTGTGTCCGTCTGGTCCGTCAAGTCCAGCCGCTTGCCGGTTTCGGAGACAGCGATGAGCGACTGCAACTCGACGACAGCGCCCTTGCCGGCTGCGAGTTTGCCGTCACCATCGGCCTTCACGGCGGCGGTCACAGGCGCGTGTCGCGGCGGCAGCTTCACGGAAAAGCGCGCGCCGCCGGCGACGACAAAGTTCGTCGAGACCAGCTTCGACGACGCGATGGCGGGCGTGACGTTCGGCCCGCCAAACGGCCAGCCGCTGCCGGTGGTCATGTCCACGCCCATGCCGAGCCGCCGCGCTTCGGCACAGGCATGGTTGAGCATCTCCATCCATTTCGGGCTGAGATACTCGATGAACTTGTCCTCCCAGCCCTTCGCGCCGTAGATCGGAATGATGTGGACGCCGCCCCAGCCCGCGTCGTGGTAGCGCGTCAACTCCCGCGTCAGGTTTTCCTTGTCCACCGCACTGCCCATCCACCACCAGTAGCTCCATGGCCGGCATTCCTTCGTTGCTTCCGGCCACGCCAGCGAATCGGGGGAATCAGCCGCGGCAGCAACAACGACGCCGAGGACGAATGCTGTCAGACACGCCAGAATTTTCTTCATCTCCCGTTTTGCCTCTCCGTCGGCGGCGGCCGCCGATTTGTTCGCGACGCGCCGGACGCTTATTGGATCGCAAACTGTTTGCGAACAAGCTCTGCAAGCTCCACCGGGTTCGCTTGGTTCATGCGTTCCAGCACACGGAGCCAGCGATAGGACAGGTTGCCCGCCTCGATCGGCGTCTGATGCTTGAACAGATTATCGAACGCGCGTTTCCGTCGGCGATATTCCCGCTGGATTCTGTCGAACCGCTCCGTGAAGCCATCGAGATACGCCTGCGCAAACGCCGCCGGCTGTGTCAACATCGGCAGCCGCTTGTTGACCGGGCTGGCGTAAGCCGGCGCGGTCTCGGCGAGGCTGCGCCGGTAATCGGTGAACGTGCCCGTGTGATCCGCCACAATGATTTCGACGGGCATGCCGGCCCGATTCTCGACAACCACTTCGTCGCCGTCGTCAAAGATGACCTGTCCATTGAGCTGGCAACGGCCCACGATCCAGTTGGACACGGCCGTCTGTCCCAGCAACCGGGCGAACGTCACGGCGTAGGATTCATTGGCGAACTTCGAAGCTACAATTTTGTCCGTGGCGACACCGCCAATGAAGTCGCGCTCGAAGTAAGGCGAGTAAATGGTCAAGCCATGATAGCCCGTGCTCCTGCCGTAGTAACGCTCGCCCAACTTGTGCGTCGTGGTATGGGCTGGCAGGTTCATCCCCAACTGCCGACAGGCCAGCCGGCGGTTCAGGATGTAGTCCGTGTATTCCTCCGAAAACAGCATCGCGTCCAGCAGGCTCTTGCCGTCGTCCAGATGCTCGGCCACGCCCCACTTTTGCATCCGGATGATCTTCAACAGCGGCTGCAGCATGCCGGGCTGTTTGATCTCAATGAGAAATACACCACGACGACCTTGAAGCGGCTGGCGCAAGGACAGCGAACTGACAAGCCGGCCGATGTTGATGTATTCCACGTCGCTGTATTCGCGCAGGTAGTTGATGATGAACGCGCGGGCCTTTTCATACAGAAGCAGCTTGGCCCGTTGCTCCTCGTCGGACGGCACCACCGGCTGGTCCATCACGGAATCAAAGATCAGTTCACCCTCCTCGATCCGCCCGCCTGGCAACCACTCCACCTGCATGTAAAATTCCGAACCAAGACCCAGGAGTGATTCTTCAGAGACCGTGTCTTCCTTGAACCCAATCAGCGCCGCATACATCCGGTTGCGCCATTCGATCTGGTTGACATCATCCCGCCGCAACTCCGCCGGGACGGCGTCCTGAAATTGTTGCCGAAGTGCCTCGAACACCGCCTGCAACTGGTCCGCCGGCATTCCGATGAAATCATACGGCGCAAAATCCGCGGTGCCAAACCCCTGCCCGACCATGAAGAACGCGATCTCTGGATGACACAAGCGGTTGTATTGGGCCGCACCGTCTTTGATCTCCGCGAGCAACTGCCGCCGCTCGGCTTCCTCCACCGCGCCCAGGCCGGCAAATTCCTGGCACGTGAGAAATCGTGTGCCGAATTCGCGGTTGAAGTAGTAAATCTCGCGTCCGCCAATGCCGATCCGCGAGTCGAGGATCATCCGCTGCATGTCCGACGGCGAACGCGGCAACGGATTGATGCGCCAGCTCTCGCCGCGCCCCCGGATCGCGTTGCGCACCCGCTCATCGCGGACGCGGAGAAACTTGATCTGTTCCTTGGGCACGAGCTCCTGCACAATCTCGTCCGCCAGGAACGCCAGGTCCATCCGCGACGGGTCGGGCCGGATCAAAACCGTGCCTTCTTCCATCACGAGGTCCACGGAGTTGTCCAACTCGGCGACTTCTTCCGCTTCGGTCAGCGCGGGCTGGCCCACCGCAAGGCGCTGGTCGTTGAGGAGCTGCAAATACGTCGCGCGTTGCGTGGCATGAATGCCCGGCAACGTTACAATGGTCCGGCTGTTGATGAAAACCGTGGCGATCTTCGACTTGAGCTTGCCATCCGGGCTCGTAGCCGACAACGATTCGCCGATAATTCTGGGTGTCATGGAAACCTGACTCTGGGGCATGTTACCTTGTCACCACGGTTCACTGCCATATCAAAACGACGCGCCGTTTAACACACTCGCCGCACCTCCAGGCCGAGGATGGCACCGAGCTTCTCGATTTTGCCGGCGACGTGGCCGACGCCGATGGCGCAGTGGTGCGCGGGACCGGCCGTGGACCACGCGTTCATGAACGCCTTCGCGCCGACGCTGAAACGGTAGCGGCTGTTGGTGTTGCCGATCTGCAAGACCGCGCCGGCCACCGACTCGCCCTCCGCCATCAGCAGCGACAATTTGCCGCCCGCGCCCTGGACCACCGAAAGCAGCGTCACCGGGCCGTGCTTGACGGTCATCTGGATCGAAAGCCCCTTACCCGGCTTGCCGTGATACACCGGCACCGGCACCAGGCCGACGCGCCCCTCGGCAATCGCGAAATGCGCCGGCCCGTCGTGGCCGAGAAAGACCACGTCGTCCTTGAAATCGGCCAGATATAATTCGCTGAACGAGCCGCCGACACCGAAAAGGTCCATGATCTTCATGGCCTGCACGTTCTTGACCTCGCACTCGCCCGCCACAGGAACGCCGCGGCCAGTGAGCAACGTGTTTCCCGCAATCACGGAAGTGACGATGTCCTGATACGGGTTGCCCTCGACGCTCTCGTAGTAATAGGCCATCGAGCCGAGGTTGCGGGCGGCCACCAGCGCGTCGAGCGCGCAGGAAGTCCGGGCGGCGCGAACGATTTCGGCGGCTTCACACTCCGGCGACACGTCGAACTCGCGCCGGAACTGTTCGACCTTCTTCCCCGCCTCCGAGTCGGTCACGGCCTCGCGCAACCGGTGCAGCTCGCACATTTCCAGCAACTCGAAGTGGTTGCCGAACGCAACCGACTGCTGGGTCATGTCGCTGTAAACGTCGAGCATCCCGCAATAGTAGTGCCCCAGCACGCCGACTCGGTTCCGCCTCATGCCCGTCGCGACCTTCGCGGCGTCCGCCCAGTCGCGGATGTCCCGCCACGCCGCGTCGTCCTGGAGGTGGCCGGTGACGAGATGATAAGCAACGCCCGCGCGGTTGAAGACGCACGCGATCTCCGGCGCGGAACACGCCTGGCAATGTTCGAGCCAGACGCCGGTCATCAACCCACGGTCGCCGAGCGCGTTGAACTTCGCGTAGTCCAGTTGCGGCACGGGTTGGAGGTTGAGCACCACCACCGGCACCCCGACGTGCTGCACCACCGGCAATACCGTCGAGCTGAGCGCGTAGGTCGAAACGTAGAGAAAAATGAACTCAACCTCCTCGCGCCGGAACAGCGACGCCACTTCGCGCGCCCTGGCCGGATTGTCCACCATGCCGGCGTCCACCAGTTCGACCCCAAAGCCGCGGAGTTTGCCCGCAATCTGCGCTTGATAGCCCATCAGCCGGTCCAACAGGCCGCCAAACTGCGGCCAATAGGTGTCGAGACCGACGCCGAAAAGGCCGATGCGAGTTTTCTTCTGCGTGTTGTTGTTCATAAACACCTCCCAATCATCGCCAATCAACGGAGAGTAATTCGTATTCGTCCAACGCCGGCAGCCGAATGGAGACCACCTCACCGCTCTGCTCGTGGGACAACAGCTTGCCGCTCCAAAGCGCGTGAACATCGGAAACCCGTGCGCCCGACGGAACCCGCACGCGAACCACCAGGTTGGAGATCGGCTGCCAATCCTCGGTGCGGTCCAACGAGTCGCGCTGCTGGTTGAGAAGGTGCACCAGATAACGATGCGGTTGTTGATACAGCGACACACCGACAATCCCGGAAGCTTCGACGCGCACCGGCAGTTCGCCGTTCGCCAGCCACCGGACGGCGTTCGCAAAGAGCCGTTCGATTTTGGGAGACGGCTGCGCGCATTGTGCGGCGTCGAGCCGGCCGGGCAGGTAAACGGCGCGACCTTTGCCGAACGAATGCGTCACAATCGCGGGAACGGATTCGTCCGGCGCGCCGTCCGTCTTGAGCCACGCGGCGACGGAGGCCGCGTCCGCGCTGACGACGACATGAGGCTCCGTGTGCTCAATGCCGGAGCGGTCGCCCGCGATTCCTTCGTTCAACGGATGCTTCGCCGGTTCAATGACGCGCGCCATCGCCGGAAGCACGCTGCGGTAGTGGACTCCCAACACATCGGCGAGCGCAAAATCGTCCCGCCGCCTGCCCTTCTCGTCGTAAAGCGATGTTTCGTGCGTGGCGAGCAACCCGCCGCCGTTTTCAACGAAGCGCCGGACCGCCGCCACCTGCGCGTCGGACATGAGCGCCACATTGGCGAGGCAAAGCACCCGGCAACCTTGCAGCGACTCCTCGAAATGCGGTCGGTGCAATGTGACGACCGGCAGGCCGGAGCGCATCAGCGCCGAATACGCGCCAACATAGGGCGCAAGGAAGCGGTCCTGTTTATAGCTGACGCGCGGCGGGCGCGGCGTGGACGATTGCGTTTGCGAAGTGTGCAAATCGCGGGGCAGCGCCAGAAATTTCACCGCCGCCGTCGTCTCGAAATCCAGCTCCGCCGCGTGGCGGGCCATGAAGTCGAAGATCGGCTTCATGCCGGGCGTGCTCCAGAAGTTCGGATAAGCGCCGTTGGCCAGCCCCTGAAATGCGAGCCAGCGCGCCTCGTGCTCCGTGAAGTGGCGGTGCGGATAGATGTTAAACAACACCGGGACGTGAAACACGCTGGAGTAGCCGGCCATTTCGCCCGCCCGCCACGCCGTGTGCATCCACGGCCGCGGACTGTAAACCTCCGTGAGCGTCGCGTCGTAACAATCCGCGCAGTTCGATTTCGGATGCGAGTGGAATGTCGTCAGCGCGCCGGGCTTGGCGGCCTTGACCGTTTCGGAAAACGCGCGCGTGATGTCGCCGAAGGTCCGATACATCATCTCGGTCCATCGCCGGGCATCCGGGTCGTTTTCGACGTCGCCCACCGGCTGCGGATCGGAACCGAATTCCGCCCAGCACGCCCAGCCCATCCTGATCTTCGCGAGTTTTTCGACCGGCATCGGCTCCCCGAACATCTCCTGGTATTTTCGGCGGCAGTGCTCGCAAAAACAAAACTGCGGTGTCAGGCCGTCCACGTAAAGGCCGGCGGGTTTGTATTTCGTGAAAACCTCCGTCAACAAATCGAGGAGAAATTTCCGGTAACGCGGGTTGTTGACGCACGTGTAGCGCGTGTCGCCGCGATCGGCGCCATAAGCCCGGCGCGATGCGATGTGACCTTCTGCGTCGCGCACGGCGCAATCCGCGAACAGCGGATTGTCGGCGTACACGGCATTGGGATTCATGTAAAACACGATCTTCACGCCAGTCCGCGAACCTTCCTCAACGGCTTCGCGCAGGTAATCCAGTTGTCCGAGGCCCGGCGCGTGCGGTGCCACGTCGCTCTGGAAAAACGCCTCGCCACCCCAGAAGCAACCTAGCCGCAACGCTTCGCCACCGTTGGCGGCCACCTGCCGGACCAACTGCCGGATGTCGCCGGCGTGCCGGTGAGCCAGTTCTTCGCGCCAGGAATCCTTGGTATACCAGCGCGGCACGCGCATCCAGTCCGGCAGCCGCTTCTTGCCGGCAACAAGGGAATCTTCCGTCAACGCCGGCAGCGCAGCGGTTTCAACGCGCGGCGGCGTTGCCGGAAGCGAACGCAAGCGTAGCGCATATTCAGTGTCCTCGTCGGCGGGCGTGTAAGCGGTTTCATCCGTCAGACAGATCGCGACCAGCCGCGGATTGAACGCCGGTTCCGCCTGCCGCCACTTCATCGGCGCATACACCGTGGCGGCCGTGCGACGGGCGCGCACGCGGAACTTCCAGCGGCCCGATTCCAGCTTCACGGTTGAAGCGCCGGCAGCCAGATCGCTGAGCGCGCGCTCATCGCACAAAGCGCGCCACTTCCAGCCGCGTTCACCCGCCGGCTGGTTCGCCCAAACGCCCAACACCTTCTGTTCACCGCCGGTTTCCGCCACTGCGTCAAAAGCCTCCACGCCGCCGCTGGGACAACAGATGCGCGCCCAAAGCCGGTAGCTTCCAGCGTGCGGCACATCCACGACAAACGTGGCCGAACTCACCATCTTCTCATCGGGTTCTTCGATGGCGATGATCGGAACAAGGAAATCACCCATCGCTTTCGCGTCGCGCAGATTCACACTCGACGCACGAATCATCCACGGCGAAAGCTCCCCGGCGTCCTGCGCCGCCACCCAGACGCGCGAGGCCGGACACTCCGCCGCTGCGAAGCACAGCACCCCGGCCACTGCCGCTTGCGCGACAAGCCGGAGCGAATTGCGAACTCCTGCCTGGAACTCGTTCGTTGTCATGCTCAACCCTTAAGGCAAAAACAGCCGCGCAATGGCGTCGCCGACGCCTTGGCCGCCGGGCGGCGCCAGATGAATGTTGTCGGAGAACCAGCCGAGCTGCTTCATGGCGGCGCGATCCAGCCCGGCCTGCAAATCGAGATAGGGATAATGCTTCGCCTCGAACCATTCGGTCCGCTCCTTCCACGTCTGCGCGTCGGCAGGGCTGATGCCGTCGCGCGGGTCCCAACACTTGAAAAAGAAGAACTGCGTCGCCGGCACGGCGCGCGACACGCGCCGCACCAGCCGCTCGTATTCGTAGAGCCGGTTGGTGTCGCTCACCGGAGCGCTGCCGCCGCTCTCGGGCTTGGTCAGGAAGATGATGGTGTAGTCGGGTGAAAACTCGCGGAGGATTTTCTCCCAGCCCGGCTGCCGCCAGATGAAGTCGTGCGCCCAGTAGCCGCCGCGGGAAATGTTGTAGACAATCACGCCCGGCGCGGAGTTCTCGACGATTGCGCCATGCAGCCAGAGCGTGCCGTCGTGGACGCCACTGACGAGCAACGCGTGCCGGCCGTCGGCTGCCTCGAATTTTGCCAGCCCGATGTCCAGCGGCGCGCCGTTAGCCGCGGGGGCGACGGTTTGTTTGCGGTCGTCGAGCGAAACCGTGAATCCGGCCGCGCGATTCGCCACCGGTTCGCCGTCAAACGTGTTGAACGTGCCGCTGCTGTAAACGAGGGTGAATTTGCTGCCCCTAGCGTGCAGTTCGTAGGACGATTGCGGATCGTCGGCGGCGAGGAACATGCCGTTCCAACCGAGATACGGCCAGCAATCGCCGCGACCGCCCCACCCCTGCCGCCAGCGGCCCGTGATCTGCGAGGTAAAATCTTCCTCGTTCCAAAGCCAGCTTGGCATGCTGCCGGCCCTGGTTTGCGCGAAGGTCGCCCACAAAGCGCCCAGCCCGCCACTGCCGTAAGCGGCTTGAAGATTTTTGCGGAAATGGTGCGACCAATGAAAGCCGCCGTCGCTAAGGCTGTCGCCGATGATAAGGATGCGCAGCTTGCCGTCCCTGCCAAGGTGTTGCGCCTTGTTTTTGAACGACGCCATGAACGTGCCGGCGTTCTTCAGTCCTTTCAACGGATAACCGTCGTTCCACGCGGTCGCGTCGCCCGCGTTGGCAGACATCACCGCCGCAACCATCCACAACGAAACGAGACACGCAGCAACAATGGTTTTCATTCCGTTTTCGCCTTCTCCCAACCGGCGCGGCCGCTTACGGCACGCGCTCCAGTTTCACGTAATCGAGACCGGCCATGTAACGCTTGATCGCTTTCTCGTTTGCGCCAACGATCTCCAGCGTCAGGCGATGGCCGCCTTTCTTCAACTCGCGCACGCCGAGGTCGAGCGGGCCGGTCGGGACGACCTGCGAATTGTAGAGATCAAACGGCTGGCCGAGTTTTTCGCCGTCGAGCGAGAGTTGCACAATGCCGTAGTCGCGCGCCTTCGTGAGCTGGGCAATCAGTTTGTATCGGCCCTCCTCCTTCACGGGCACCTCCACCGTCAGCCGGTCGCCCGGTTTGCCGTCAATCCACCAGAGATGCGACTGGTCGCTCCACGCGCCGCCGAAGTGCGACAGGTCCTGCGGATGCGCCTGGCCGCCGGTGCGCTCGACGATTTTCAACTCCTCGCCTTCGAGCGCGCCGGCCACGCGCATGATCGGCGGCTTCACATACCAGCCGATGCGTTCGCCCAGCGGCACCGGCGTGTAAGCATCCTTCTGCCCCGCGGCCTGATACCAATACACCATCGCCGCGTAGAGCGTCGGCTTCTCGTTCTTGTAATACTTTTCGATGTCGGCTTCGTAGGCGGTGTGGAACGGGATGTTGTCGGCAATGTGCCAGCGGTTGACACTGATATGGCCGCGGCTGCCGCCGTCGTTGTGCGTCTGGTTATGATAGGCGTTCGTGAAAAGCAGCGGTGAACTCCATGCGTAGCCGAAGTAATCCTCCGAGCCGGTGCCGAACGTGGACGGAAACTTCTCGCCGTCCACGAAAAACTTCTTGTCGCCCTCGCCCCACCAGCCGCCGCGCGGGTTCCAGATGTGCAGCATCACGCCCACGAACCGCCCGCAGCCTTGCGTCTTGAGCATCGTCCAGTCAATTGCACGCCGCTCCGGCTCCTCCGGCAAAAACGCATCGCGATGCCACTTGGCGTGAAACCGCGCCAGCGTCTCGACCGGCCGCGTCAGCGGCGCGTGCCTCACGCCAAACATGACGGTCCGCTTCTCCTTGCCGTCGTTGACCAACTCGATGCGCGCCTTTTTCGCGAACGGCATATACCAGAACGAGTAAAAGCCGTCGTCGGTCATGCCGAGCGGCAGCGAGCGGTATTTGTTGAAACCCGGCGCGGAGCCAAAGAAATCACCGAGCGGCGCCCACACCGCCGGTTGCGCGTCGTCGTCCCACGTGATACGCAAACAAAGTTCGCGCAGCACGTCGCGGTCGTCCGGCGCGGCAGGCAGGTCCAGCTTCGCGCGCAACGCCGTGATCGCTTGCGGGCCACTCAACTCCGCCACCAACGCGGTTTCACCTGCGCCCACGGCGATGTTTTTTTCCTCTGTGTTCTCGCCGGGGCGCGCGCCCGCCCGATCGTCGCCGCAGCGGTTCGCCAGACACTCGTCCACCTTCGCCAGCGCCGCCGTTTCCTCCACAGAAAGCTCGCGGCGGAACACCGGCAGCACCGTATCCTTCGCATACGTCGTATAGGTGAAATGGTAGTAAGCGCCCCAGCCTTTCTCGGCGACGATCTTGCACGATTTGCGGAATGGGATCGGCACGTAATTGTTCCAGCCGTTGGCCACTGTGTGGCAAACCGCCTTGCCGAGGAACGGCACTTCGGTGCCGTCAAAATATTTCTTGAACGGCAAATCCACCACCGGCTCGGCGGCACCATCGAGGAAGATCTTCACGCGGCCCTGCTCCGGCCGCGCCGACCAGATGCGCCAGATGACGCCGGGACCTTCCATCTCCGCGAAAACCGAGAGGTCGTTTTCCTTGCGAATGATGCCGCTGCCGTCGCCGTTGGCGTCCCACTTCACATACTTGCCAGTGGCCTCGTCGTATTTGCTGGCGCGGTCGTAGCTGGACCATTGCTGGCACTTCTCGCCCGGCGCGGGCAGCACCGCCAGCGATTCAAGATCGGTGAGCCGCTTGATCAAATCGAGGTAGGTGAACTGCTGCCCCGCCCACGCAGACACGGCAGCGCCAACCAACGTCAGGGCCAGGGCGACTTGCTTGCACCGGCTGAAAAAAACAATCGAGTGGATTAAATCTGATTTCATGGTGCTGTCCTGAGTCCTTTCCTCTTGTCGCAATCTTCGCCAACCTCCAACGCAAAGGCGCAGAGAACACAGAGTTCCGCAAAGCCTCTGCGAACCTCTGCTCCCTCCGCGCCTCTGCGTTTTATTCCGCAGCACCGCCCGCCGCCGTTACTTCTTCGGCGTCGCGTCAGCTTCGGTATCGCCGAGCGCCCACTGGATGCCGTCGAGGTAATACTGCACGATCATCGGCTCTTGGAACACATTCATGCCGTGGCCGAGCGAGCAGTAGAACAGCCGGCCTTTGCCGACGTTCTTGATCCACGAGACCGCGTAGTCGCCATCGTCGCGGCAGCCGCGCGGCTTGCCGGTCTTCGCGTCCGGCGTCGTGATGGCCTTGGAGGTTGCCTCATCCGAAAGGTCCATGCCGATCAACACGCGGCGGTCGGCGCGCGTGTAGGCGTTCTTGAACTGATAAATCTCGTCCTTCAACCGGAAGCCTTTGCCGTCAAACACGCGGCAGAGCGGATGGTTCGGCTCATCGAGCTTGAAGGCCCACTTGCCGTCGCTCTTGCCGCCCGGACCACCGCCGCCCCACGGGTGTCCGGCGAACTGGCCGCCCATCAACTGCTGGCCTTCGACCCACTTGTTGAAATTGTCGGTCGCGGAATGGATGCCAATGATGGCCTTGCCACTGTTGATGAAGTCGAGGATCGCCTGTTTATACTCCGGCGCCGGGTCAAGGCTGGTGGTGTTGCTAAACACCAATCCGTCATACTTGGCCAGATTCGCGGCGTCGAGCGCCTCCCATTCGCGACTGAAGTCGCACGTCCACGCGCCGGTCTTCTTGCCCATCAGTTCCAGACATTTGTTGCCGCCGGCAATGCCACTGCCATGGAAAAAGCCCTCGCAACGCCAGAACACCAGCAGTTTGTGCGCTTTCTTCGGCGTCGCGGCCTTCGCGGCCAGCGCCGCTTCGATCTTTTCCAAATCTGCGGGCGAAATCTCCGGCACCTTCGTCTTGTCCGGAGGCGGCGGCTTTGCGGCTTTCGGTTTATCCTGGGCTACGCACACAGTCGCCGTCACGCAAAGCGCCGCGACCAATGAAAAAATCGTCAAGGTGTTCTTCGTCTTCATCATCATTCTTCCTTTATCTACTGGCTTCCGGCTTCTGACTTCTGTCTTCTGTCTTCCTACTTCTCTTCTCTCACAACGTCCACGGCGCGCGCATGGATCGGCCCAGCATCCGGTTCGCAATGTCGTCGCCAATAAACCGCTCGGCTTTCGGGTCCCACTTCAACGCCCGGCCCAAACGGAACGCCACGATGCCAATCTGGCAGATCGTCGCGGTGCGATGACCAATCTCCGCCGTGCAAATCGTCGGCTTGCGCGATCGGATGCAGGTGAACCAGTTGTCGAAATGATCCTTGCTCTCGTAGAGATGGATGTCGTTCGGCCCGAACTGCGTTCCCGCAAGGCTCGCCGGCTCGGTTTGCAGCCAGTCGCCGCGGTTCACTGCAACCCAGCCCTTCTCGCCGATCCATTGCGTCGCCGAGCCGGGCACCTTGTTGCCGACATACATCTTTGCGCCGTCGGCGTAGGTGTAGGTGAGGTTCTTCACGTCCTTGCCGTCCGGCGGAATCACCTCCACCGGCCCCGTGTGATCGGTGCCGAGGCCCCATTGCGCGATATCGAAATGGTGCGCGCCAAAATCCGCCTGGCCGCCGCTGGCAAACTCACCGTAGCCGCGCCAGTTCGGATAGCTGTGCGTCCAGCCGTCGGGCGCCAGCGCCGAGTTATACAGCCGCCACGGCGACGGGCCGAGCCAGAAGTCCCAGTTCAACCCTGCCGGCACTGGCTCCTCCGGCAGATCGCAAAACGGCTTCGACGGTCCGCCGATGCTGACCCAGACTTCCTTCACCTTCCCGATGACGCCGTTGCGCACCAGTTCGCTCGCAAAACGGAATGCCCGGTTGCTGCGCTGCTGGCTGCCGGTCTGGAACACGACGCTGTTCTGCCGGGCCGCGTTGGCGATGGCGCGGCTCTCCCAGTTCGTCAGCGCCAGCGGCTTCTCGCAATACACATCCTTGCCCGCCTTGCACGCCGCCACCGCGATCAACCCGTGCCAATGGTCCGGCACGCCGATCGTCACCGCGTCGAGGTCCGGCATCGCCAGTAACTCGCGATAATCCTCAAACGTTTTGCAACCCTTGTATTCGCCCTTGCCCGCGCGCTCGGCGTATCGGGTGTTGGTCGCTTCGCAGAAATGGTCGCGCACGCCCTTGTGCACGTCGCACACTGCGAGCACTTGCACGTCGGCGCGGCCAAGACAGTAACCCAGATGTCCGCGCCCCTGCGCGCCCTGGCCGATGCTGGCGACGTTGATCCGCCGGCTCGGCGCGTTCGCACCCAGCACCGAGGCGGGAATGAGATTCGGAAACGCCAGCGCGCCCGCGGCGGTGACCGTCCCCTTCAAAAAATAACGGCGGGAAATCTTCTGGCTCATGTTCTGCCCGGAAAAACTAAATCGAGCCGGAACGCCGTCGCCCTACTTCTTCGGATGCTTGACCGTTTCGATGGCGTTCTCGACCATCTTCTTGTCTTCCGGGCGATCCAGCAACGGCAGGAGTTTCTCCAGCGTTTCGGTCTTCTTCTTCGCGTTCCATGTGCACTTGCGGTCGTTCAGGATGCGCACGATGTTGCGCGCGCCGAGGGTTTTGTGCTTAGCGTCGCTGGTCTTCGCAATCACGTCCACGATCGGCGCGACGGCGGCATCCGATTTCCAGTTGAACAGCGCGCGCGCCGCCGGGTCCTTCAACGCCGCCGGGCCGGAAGCGAACGTATCCGTGACGACCTTCAGCGACTCCGCGCCCGCGCCGGTGCTCGCCAGCGAAATCAACGCAACCTTCGTCGGCTCCGAGCAGCCGGAGGCACTGGTCCAGAGCTTAGCGAACCGCACGTCTTCAGTCCCGAGCGCCTGTGTCGCCTTCCAAAGGACCGAGGAGACCTTGTCCTTGTTGTCGGCCTTCTCCAGCAATGCCAGCAGCGCCGGCATCTCGTCCGCGCCCGCAAAACCGTCGAGCGCCTCCAGCGCCGCGCCGCGAATGTCGCTCTTCTCGCTGCCGGCCATCTTCATCAATTGCGGCACGACCGCGCGATCGGCCCGCGCCTTCAGCGTCAACGCCGCCACACGCACCTTTTTTGCGTCGGTGTCGTCGAGCATCTTTGTCATCGCTTCGTTGACGCCGCTCGCGTTGATCCGCCCCAGTGTCTGCTGCGCCGCAGCCGCCACGTCGCCTTCGCCCGTCGCCAGCGCGATGAGGTCGCCGACGACGCTGGAATTGCCGACTTTTTCCATTGCGAGCGCCGCCTCCACCTTCACCGCCTCCGTGTCGCTGCCCAGCGCGGTCTTCACCGCCGGCAGCGCGGACTTGTCGCCGCGTTCGGCCAGCGTGCGCAACACCGCCACCTGCACCGGCGCCGGCAGAGTGGGCAGCGCCGCGCAAAGTTCCTTTGTCACGGCCTTGCTCTCCATCCGCTGCGCCGCCTTCGCCGCCGCCAGCGCCACCGGCAACTGCTGGTCCTTGAGCGCGCTGCACATGACAAGCAAACCCTTCGCGCCACCGAAATCCACGAGGCCGTTCAACGCCGCGATCACCGCGGGCTGGCTCTTGCCTTTCCTAAACTCCTGGTCGAACACCGCCACGGCGCTGCCCTTGTCGCCGGCCTTGGCGAGATTGAACGCCGCGTCCATCAGCGTCCGCTCGCGCAGCGGCTCAAACTCCGCCGCCACCTGCGCCGATTTCAACGCTTCCACCGCGCCCGCGCCGCCGACGCGGCCGAGGGCTTGCAGCGACGCGCGAACCAAGGCGGCGTTGCCGGAACCGAGATAGCCTTTCACCACGCCGACCAGTTCCTGGTTGTGGCGCGCCGCGAGGGTGTTGATGATGCCGAGCTGAATCGTGCCGCTGGACGACTTCAACGCCGCGAGCAGCCCGTCGCACACCGCTTTGCACGGCAGATTTTCCAGCGCCAGCCGCGCCACGTCCGCCGACTTCTCCTCGTTGAGCATCTTCAGCAGCGGCGCAACGCACGCCTCCGAGCCGATGATGCGAAGCTGTTCGCAGACGAATTTCTTGCAGGCATAGGTCGCGTCGGGCTTGGCGAGGGCCGCCAGCAGCTTCGCCTCGATGGCCGGATACGCGGCGGGCTTGGCCTCGCGAATTTCCTGCTGGATGGCCGCGAGCATCTCGGACTTCTTGCCGAAATCGTAGGACGACAGTTCCGCGTAGGGATCGCTTTGCGCCGAGGCGGACAACGCCAGCGCCGCGAGGAACGAGAAGGTCAATGACAGGCATTTGTTCATGGCAGAAGACTCCTTTTTCAAACAAACCGCGGACGACACCAGTTTTTCAGATGGTCGCAACATGATTGAGCCGCGATTAAACGCGTGCCGCCCGCCCCTGTCAACGCTTTACCCTGATACAAAAGTCGGAATGGCCCGGCAAGCATAGCAACCATTGCCAGCCCACAATGGTGGTGGACCGCGTTCTCCGAACGCGGTTGTTGTTCATGACGGTTGCGCGTTCGGAGAACGCGCTCCACCCGATGTTTTCCATCTGCGTCTATCCGTGTCCATCTGTGGTTCCCTTTTCGCAAAAAGCAACACCGCGCCCGTGGCGGGGAGCGCCACGAGCGCGGTGCGCAAACGGCTTTCTAATGCTGATGCGGCGATCAGTTCTTCATCACCGCCGCGAGGTCGGCCTTCGCGTCGCCGGAGAGCCGCAAGGCGAACTTGTCTTGCAGGATCTTGAAGACGTTCGGCGTAACGAACGCGGGCGGGTTTGGCCCGATGGTGATGTTTTTCACGCCGAGCGAGAGGAGCGTGAGCAGGACGGCGACGGCTTTCTGCTCGAACCAACTGATCACGAGCGTGAGCGGCAGGTCGTTGACGCCGCACTTGAACGCTCCGGCCAGCGCCACGGCCACGGCAATGGCCCCGTAGGCGTCGTTGCACTGGCCCATGTCCATGAGCCGCGGCAGGCCGAGGTGCTCGCCGTAGTTGAAGTCGCGGATGCGATACTTGCCGCAGCCGAGTGTGAGGATGAACGAATCCTTCGGCGTGGCCTGGGCATAGTCGGAGAAGTAGTTGCGGCCCGGCTCGGCCCCGTCGCAGCCGCCGATGACGAAGAAGCGGCTGATCTTGCCGTCCTTGACCGCCTGCACGATGACGGGCGCGGCGTCGAGGATGACCTGGCGATGGAAACCGATGGTGGAGGTGCGCACGATCTTCTCCGGCAGCGGCGCGCACTTGAGCGCCTTGGCGATGACCGGACTGAAGTCGTTGTCCTTCAAGCGCACACCGCCCGGCACGGCCGTGACGCGCGTCGTGAACACGCGATCCGCGTAGGTTGCCTTCGGGATCACAATGCAGTTGGTCGTCGCAATGACGGGGCCGGTGAACTTCGCAAACTCGTCCTTCTGTTCCTGCCACGCGCCGCCGTAGTGGCCGCCGAGGTTCGGGTGGTTGCGCAGTTTCGGATACATGTGCGCCGGCAGCATTTCGCCGTGGGTATAGACCTTTACGTTCGTGCCCTCGCACTGCTTGAGCAGATCGGCCAGGTCCGGGAGATCGTGGCCGGTAATGAGGATGCCGGGGCCGGCCTTGGTGCCCTCGGTGACGGTGGTGGGCGAGGGCTTGCCGAACGTCTCGACGTGGCCGGCGTCGAGCATCTCCATGACGCGAAGGTTTTTGCGGCCGAGTTCCATCGCGATGTCGAACAGGCTGCCGAGATCGAAGTTGACGTTGGTCATGGTCGAGAAAAGCGCCTCCTCGATGAAGGCGTTGACCGACTCGTCGGTCTTGCCGAGCCGGCGCGCGTGATGCGCGTAGGCCGCCATGCCTTTCAGACCATACAGGATAATCTCCTGCAGCGACTGCACATCCTCATCCTTGCCGCACACACCAGGACTGTCCGAGCAGCCCACGCATCGGAACGATTGCTCACATTGATTGCAGAACATGATTCAGTTGTTTCCTTTCACTCAGTTGATGGATCTCACGCGCACCTGCCGCAGTCATGCGGCCCCGCGAATGGACGCAGGATGGCAGAAGCACAATAGATGCGAATTGACGCAAGTCAACAGACCGCAAAATGCAAAAAATGCGACGTTCCCCTACCCGCGCCACGGACGCGCGCGCTGTTTCGGCAGGCTGGCGAGCACTTCGCTGGCGATCTTCACGTCCTCGGCGATCTCGAAGTCGAACATGCCGGCGAGCGAGAAGTCCGCGCCGTTCTCAAAGACGTAATGGAACGCGTTGCGCGGCGGAATCGCGCCAGCGGCCATCACCTTGAAGGCGATCCACGGTTTCTCGACCGTCCTCATGAACTCGGCGGTCTCCTGTGGGTGGCTGCACCAGTAGCCGGGAATCTCGGCGTTCGGCGCCTTGATCTCTTCCGGCTTCGGGCCGGTGCGGTAGTTGTGGTGGTGGAAGGTTTTGATGTAAAAATCCGCGCCGAACTTGCCTTTCTCGCTGGCCTTGATGACTTCGAGATCGTGCGCGCCGACGCCGGTGGGGATGCCGTGGTGTTTGATCACCTGCACCGCCTCGCCGATCAGTTCCGCCTTGCCCTGCTTGATCAGCGCGTCAGTCTGGACGCCCCACACGTAAATGGCATCGGTGCCGTCATCCACCATCTTCTGGACGGACTCGCGATACTTCTGCAAGCCCGGTTCAATCGGCGCGGTGGTGCAGATGATCCACTGCATCTTGCCGCCGTGTTCCTTGCGATGCTGCTGGAGAACCTTGAGGGCCGCCGGCACGGTGTGAATGACCAGCGTGTTGATGCCGTTCTGCTCGGCCACGGCGAGCGTCTCCTGAATTTTCTCGTCGGTGTTGTAGTGCCGTGTCAGTGTGTAAACGTATTTCAGCTCGCGGCTGTGGGTGAAATGCGTGAGGAGGTTGCCGCCGAGCAGGATGCGGCTCACGTCGAGACCGGCGATCTTGCCCTTGGGCAGCGTGCCCGCCGGCACTGGCGGATTGGCTGCGCCGGCGCCCTTGGCTGCCGCCCCGGATTCCACCGCGATGCCGCGCGCGCCTGTCGCCAACGCGGCCGCCGTCGTTGCCAGCACCGATCCCTTCACAAAATGCCGCCTGTTCATGTCTTGATTCATGACTGTCCTTTGCTGCCAGGTTACACGGTTGATCCGAGCGGGCCTGTTCTACTACAAGATTTCCGAAATATCCACCACCGAAGGCAACCGGCCGCTCTTCGCCGCAACCGCCGCGGTCTTGCCGGCGGCTTCGCCCATGGCCACCGCGTTGCCGGTGACGCGATAGCTCGAGTGCGCAATGAAATCGCCGCTGATGCAACGGCCCGCCATCATCAACCCTTTCACGTCCTTCGCAATGAGCGAGCGCAACGGAATATCGTAGGGCTTCGCGCGGAGGCCGGTCTTCTCGATGCCCTTCTCCTTCTTCGGATCGGTCGAGTGCACATCAATCCCGAACGTCGTGCGGCACACCGCATCCTTCTGCGTGCGCCCCTCGCGCAAGTCGTCCGTATTGACCGTGTAAAGACCGTGAATGCGACGGCCCTCACGCACACCAATCTGCTCGGCCGTGGCCACGATGTGGACGTTCTTCCACGCGCCGCCGAGCGAGCGCAGACCGTCAATCAGCGCGTGCAGTTCTTTGCGCGCCCGCAGCGTCGCCGCCGTCACGTCGTGCGCATGGGTGCCCTTCACGCCGTATTCATGGTTGGCCATGAGCGCAAACAAATCATCGCGGAGCCGGAAGATCGTCGGCTTCGCATACGACGGCGAGTGGCCGCCCTTCTCCATCTCCGCCTTAAGCCGGTCTTTTGGACCCGCCCAGTCCTTGGAGTCATCGTCGCGAAAGAACCCATCAATGCCCTCCGGCGTGACGCCCGAGATGATCGCCATCAATGAGAACGGTTGCGTGTCGCCCGTTTCCGGATGCCCCATGTCGAACCCGCATCCAGCCTGCGCGGCAAGATCGCCATCGCCGGTGCAGTCCACGAATATTTTGCCCGCAAACGCCTCCCGCCCCGACTTCGACTCCGTGATGACATGCGTCAGCCGCTTGTCGGCGTTCCTGACAGCCGCGCAGACGCGCGTGTGAAGCTGGATTTCCACGTTGGCCTCGGCGCACATCTCCTCCAAAACGATCTTCATCACCTCCGGGTCGTAGGCGTTGGTGGCATTGCCGCTCTTGGTGAAGGCCCGGCTGCCGCGCTTCTCAATCCGGTCCCAGATTTCCGCCATCAAGCCGCTCTTGTTCTTGTAGTCGAGGATCCAACTCAACAACCCCGCCGTCCAAATGCCGCCAAGACAGCCGTTCACTTCCAGCAGCCGCGTTCGCGCGCCCTTGCGCGCCGCCGCGACCGCCGCCGCCACGCCTGCCGGCCCGGCGCCGCACACCACCACGTCCCCATCGCCCGCGATCGGCACGTCGCGCGCCGGCTCGCAAACGACGCGGTCCACGCTGCGCGCTGACTCTTCACGCGGCGCCAGCGACACCACCGCGCCCAACCCGCCCCATCGAAGAAAGTCCCGCCGTTTCATTTCGGATATCTGAAGTTCAAAACCCGTTCGCCGATTGCGATCACGTCTTTCTTGTTGCAGCGCACGCCGTGATACAACAACGCCTGCGCCACCTCGCCATAATTGACGCCCTTCTCATGGCCAAGAAATTTCTCCTGCCCAAGGCCCGTGCGCGTGTTGTCGGCCACCTCCACCTCGCCCGTCGGCTTGATCCGCGCAAGCTCGCACTTCATCCCACGTTCGATGGCATTGGATACTTTTGCATCCGGGAAATACATCGAGCGAACCTCCAGCTTCAACAACGCCACGGCCTGGTAGCTGGAATCGAAGCCGCCGCGCTCGATGAACACGCCATCCTCGCGCTGGAGCGCCAGCGCCCGCTCGATAAAATGCCGGCCGATCTCCTTCAACCGCTCGTCGCCCAGCAACAAGCCCGTCAGGGAAAACGCGTTGGCGTCGATGCAAAGCCGGTTCGGTGATTTGCCGTCCGCGTGCCGTTCCAAGTCCTCCCGGCCGTCGGCCAGGCGCTTTGCCGCCAGCCGGATCTTCGGCATCAGTCCCGCGATACGCTCCTTGAACTTTGCGCCGAGCGGACTCTCGCGTAGCACCAGCAGCCCGTGACTCAGTTCGCACAGCCAGAAGGCGCTGTCGCTCGTGTAATACCACGGCTTCAGCTCCTGACCCGGCTCGGACGGCTTCAACTCGAAACTCCCGTCCGCCTGTTGATGTGCGAAAGCCGCATCAATCGCCCGCCATGACTCGGCGACAAGCCGCTCGTCGTTCCGCACGGCGCCCACGATCAGCGGCAGCATTGCGCCGCGCTGCAACGACACGCCCGTCCAGCCCAGCCGGTGATTCGAGCCGACCAGCCCGTTTGCATCCGGCGCGCCGCCGAGCTTCACGAAACGCGCAACCACCTCCGGTGGCAGCTTCTTCAACTGTTCGAAGCCCGACGCCAGCGCCGCCTGCGCGGCGACGCATGCCCAGAGCCCCAATGCGATGACCCAATACTTCTTCATGTTTTCATCCCGCTCAAGTCCACCTTCAACTCCTTGTTCGGTTTGATTCGCTATGGGTTCTGCTTCCGGAACGTCTCGTAGAGTTCCACCGCCTTCTCATCCGTCGTCTCGCCACAGATCATCAGCCGCGACTTCGCCTCGACCGACTCGCCATTCTTCAGGTCGCGGCCGAACAGCGAGAAATAGAGCGAGCGATGGCCTTCATCGTCCTGCGGGCAGGCAATCGCAAACGCATCCTCCGCGCGCGTCATCAGCACCGCCGCCAGCTTGCGCTCCGCATCGCGGCGGATCGCCAGCGGCGCGGCCAGCTTCGGTCGGATGGTCCACTCGACCGGGTTCGGCGGCCGTGTCCAGCGACCGTCCTGAATTATTTTCACCACCGCCTCGTCGCGCGGGAACATGTGCCACTTGGCAACCTCCTTCGACGCGCTGACAAACGCCGGTTTGTCGCCCGCATAAACGACCGTTTGGGGAAAGCCGTCGAAATACGACGCAAGGAACACCTCGAATCGTTTCAGTTCCTTGCGCGCCGTCACGCGCGTCGTCAGGTCCAGCGCGTTCGCTGCCGACCAGCGATAGACCGCCATCATGTCGAACGGATGCGCGTCGTCCGCCGTCCAGCGCACCTCCACCGCGCCGTTGTCCAGCAGCTTCGCCTCGCTGGCCCAATCCCACCCCGCCTTGCCGTAGCGGTTCGTGTCGTCGAGCAGGCGGTAGTGCGAGAACAAGCCGAGCGATTTCGTCAGCGCCGCGCCGCTCGCGCAATCGAACGCCGGGATCAATCCCTTGGACTGTCCCCCGCCGCGCAACGTGCCGCGGAGCGCGCCGGTGTCGAAGGTGAACTCCTTGCCCGCGGCGACGAAGCCCAGTTTATTTTCCGCCGCCATCGCGCGCATCACCGCGCCCGATGTCGTGGCAGCGAGTGCGCTGCCGATGAATTGCCTGCGGGAACAGCCATTGGTTTTTCTCATCTTGTCTTCTCCTTGTTTGTGAAGTCATGCCGCAACGAACTCTACTTTGCCGGCAGCAGCAGAATCTTGATGTTCGCGAAACAGATGTCGCCGTGATCGCCTTGCAGCGCGATGTGACCTTTGCTGTTTTTGGCAAACTTCGGCCACTTCACAAACTTGCTCGCGGCCACCCGCTGGTTGAAATCGTCGCTGCCGATTTCGAATTCGCAATACTTCACGCCGTTCATCCAATGCTCCACGTGCGGGCCGCGGTAAACGATTTTGACGTGGTTCCACTCCCCGACCGGTTTGGTGGCGTCCTGCGGCTTGCCGGTTTGCGGGTCAACGGGCGGCTGGTAGAGCGCGTAGGCCCAGCCGGATTTTTGCGAATCGCCTTTCGGGTCGGTGTTGTCGAGAAGCTGGTATTCGATGCCGGTGAACGGCGCGCGCTTCTCGTCCTCGCTCACGCGGGGCATGATGCCGCTGTTGGCGTGCGGCGGCACTTTGTAGTCCAGTTCGAAAATGAAGTTGTCGAACTCTTCGGTGGTGATGATGTCGCCAGCCGTCTTGTCCACGCGGCAGAGCGCGCCGTCCATGACCTGCCAGCCCTGCGAGATCGTCTCCTTGCCGAAGTTGCGCCAGCCGGTGGTGGTCTTGCCGTCGAAGAGCAACTTCCACCCGGCGGCTTTTTCGGCGTCGGTGAGCTGATTGAGGTTTGGCAAAACCGAAGCGGGCTGGCCGACTGGCTTCGCCGTCGGCGATGCGGACGACCCGGCGGCGGACGCGCAGACGCCGCCCATCGGATGATGGCTGACGGCGTCCCAGGCCAGCTCTTGCAGCAGGCGATTGAGTTTCCCCTTCTCGTCCTCGCTCAGGTCTTTCATCTTCGCCAAATCGCCGGCCACCGGCAGGCCGACGGGACTGCGGCGATAGATCACCGCGAAATGACAATAGCCGTCCAGCACTTGCAGGGGCGGTGCAGGATGGCCCCAAGGGTCGCGGAACAAATCCCACTGCTTCATCAGCCCCGGCGCCTGGCCGGCGACGATCTTCTCGCGCAACGCCACCGCAGCCTGCCCGACCGGCACGGTGACAATCACGTCCTTGCCAAGCCGTTTGTTGATGTCGCGGCAGTATTCATCCATGTCGTGATCATACCGCGCCTGGGCCTTCCGCAACTCCGCGAGGTCCGTGGCATCGTGGTCCACCTTCGGCGTCTTGCGCGTCTGCAACGGATAGACCGGCACATACTCGTCGTTGGGCAGCCAGAATTCCTGGACCGTGACCCGGAAGTTCGGGTTGTGGACCAAGCCCAACTTCGCAAACTTCTCGATGCCTACGTCGGGCAGCCAGATGGGCGAGAGCGTGAGCACGTCCACTTTGCCGGCGCTCAACGCGGCCTTGCATTGGTTCTTCTCTTCCGCCACGTCCCAATGCTGGTAGACCCGCGAGCCGCCGATGCCCGAGTAACCGACGGATTGATGGTCCGCAATGCCCGCCGCCTTGGCCATCTCGCCCACGATGCGATAAACGAACGCGTGAAAACTGTGCGCGCATGTGAACATGCGCTGGCCCGCCGTAATGGGCGCGACAGGCTGGTCAGTTTTTTCGCTCGCGCGGCCAGCCTGCAACGGTGCCAGCAGAAGGCCGGTCATTACGGCGACGTGAAGAGCGGTCGTTCTCAGGAGGGAGCCGGATCGGGTTTGTCCAAACATGGTGTTGTTTCCTTTCAGAACATAGGACTACTTCTGTTACGCGTTTGCGGCTGTTTCGATTCTCCCGCAGATGGCGACCCAAGCTGAATCCCGTTCGGCCTTCATTTCAGCGAGGGCCTTATCAGGCGGGAAGGCTGCTTGATAAGCCTCTAGCTGTGTCCTTCTCCAGTTGCAGTTGCGGACGAGAACCCAGAGGATTGTCACTCCTCCATTCGCGGCATCCTTCAGCAACGGGCCGAGCTCGTGCTCATGAATGAAGTCGGATGCAAGGAAATTTTGTGTGACGAGCAGCACCGCCACCTTCGTTGCGGCCAAAGCTTTTTTGATTTCGGCGAACGACTGCGAGCCAGGTTCAATCTGCGTGTCCGACCACACGATGACGCGATCCGCACGCTCCAAGGGTTTCAGGTGAGCGCGCAACTCATCGAGGAACTTCGTGTCTTTGTGGCTGTAGCTGACAAATACTTTGTTTCGTTTGATGGTCGGCATGGTGAGTTTCGGTTCGTGGGCGTTGTTCTTAGCAGTTGCTTCGGATGAAGCATTCAAGATTGGAGTCACGCCAGATTGAATGCTTCCGCCGGCCTCAATGCTGCCACCGGCTCTCACGGAGCCTGCGGTTTGGATGTTTCGCCCCGCTCGGATGCTGCCACCAGCCGAAATACTTGGAGTTGGCTGATCTTGGCTTGCATCAGCACCACTAGAATTCGAAATGGCATGTCGGTCGTTTGCATCAATGCGTTCTCTGAACAATCTCTCCCATTCCTCAGCACGTATAGCATACTGGGCACGAAACAGAGTTTGTTTTGAAGGCGGCTTCTCATAGACGCCAGGATCTGGATCGCTATACACATCGAGCCAGCCAAGCGACTCGCCCAAGAGCACCTTTTCTTCAATGGAAAACGAGGCAGCCGCCTTATGATGGAACACTGGGTGTCCATTCTCATCGGCATACTCTCTGGTGAACAACCCACAGAGAGACTTAGCCAGTGATTCCCCTTTGACTTTGTAGAAGACGGTTGAAGTCGATTCTTCGTGCTGTGTCGCGCCAGTTGAGGCAAACAGGTAGAAAATGGATTCTGATTCTTTCATTTCAAACCGATGCTTCCTTGATGCTGCCGCGGCACGGAGACAAGCTGATAGGAATTCTGAGTTTGGCGGTGGAACGTGTGGTGACGCTTTGGGCTTCGTTCATCGGTGCTGTCCTTAAAGTGGCAGCAGCGTAATCACAAACGACGGAATATTGAAGCTCGTTTTCACGCGAACATCCGGCGGTGGAATCATTAGCAACATGCGTGGCGGGCGGCAGCGTTGGTGTCCCGGCTTTAGCCGGCTTTGTCGCGCAACCGGAATGCAGCCGCCTGAAGGCGGGACACCAACCCGGCCGTGTCGCGCCTGCTGGCCGCGCCCGCCAATCGCTGAAACCGGTTTCCCGGGTTGAAAAAAGTTAGCGAATTATCTTGACAATGTGAGTGATATTCTCTAATATGTGCCCGACGATGAAAGGCACCAAGGCGGAAGATGGAAGCTCGGAGCAGACGGGCCGTCAGAAGACAGATTCCATCCGCGGCTGCAGCAGCATCGCTGCGGCGGGGACCTGTTGTCCGAAACCGGTGGCGCCGGCGCTACGGCAAATCTGCGAAACGAACCCAAATGATGGTCGCGATCAAAACCCAAAAACCTTGTTTTCCAATGGAAAATGAACATTTCGCGTTGGAGAGGTCCCGGTGAGAAAACACTTTTTTGCGAAACGAACCCAAATCGAAAAAATCAAGAGGCGTGATTGCAGTATGTTATGAACAACACCCGGCAGATGGAATAAAAAGCGAACCCAAATGTATCGGTCGAAACAGGTAAAACATTGCACATGAGGCAGTTGCGTCCGTATCCAAAACACGAAACCGGTTCCCGGAAGACGGGGCCAACCGATCGAATCCGACCCGATCCGACTCGATCCGACCGCAGCCGCAAACGAAATCCGCCCAACCGGGTCATAATGCACCACTCAGGATGCGGCGACATGATCCGACAAGGCGAAGATTCGTTGGCTGTGGTTGTGCCGCAGGACTTTCTGCGGATCACTTGAATCGCGATTGAACGAGCATGGGCCGAGCCGCCGCGCTCCATGCCGCACACCATCGCGTTACGATCACGCCACCGACTTACGTCGGCGGCTACGAACGCTTTCGTGATACACGCTCCACGCAACAATGTCATCACGGTGGGGCGAGACTCCGTCGAGCCTCTGCTCGCGGCTTTGCGGCGGAACGGGGAGGCTCGACGGAGTCTCGCCCCACCTTGCGCACTCCGCGTCACACGAACCACGAGTTATGAGTTACCAATTACCAATCACCAATCACTTCTTCCCCAGCCCCTTGAGCACGCCGCGCATCCACGCGACGCTGGCCTTGGTGTTCTCGTCGGAGCCGTGGCACTCGATGGAGACCGCGCCGCTCCACTTGGTCTTGTGGAGATACTCCATGCACTTCTTGATGTTCTCGGCGTTGACGCCGCCGCCAACGGGGACGACGGAGCTACCGATGCCGGTCTCCTCGCCGCGGACGGCGGCGGCCAGTTCGGGCGCGACGTCCTTGATGTGGAGATGCGTGACGTAGGGGCGCAGGGTCTTCAGATACTTCAGCGGGTCGTGGCCGGCGATGAAGCTGTTGCCGGTGTCGAAGTTGCAGCGCAGATACTCGGAGTCGAAATGCTTGAAGAGCTTGAGCATGAAGTCGGGGTCGTTGGTGTAGGGGCCGTGCGGCTCGATGTTGATGACGATCTTGTAGTCCTCGGCCCACGACAGGCATTGCGCGTAGTTGTCGCAGGTGACGCGGAAGACCTCGGCGCGCGTCATGCCCGGCGTCTCGAACGCGCCGTCCACGGTGTCCACCATCGGGCAACCCACGTCCGCGGCGAAACGGATGCTCTGCTGGACGTATTGGACGCCGTAGGAGGAACCGTTCGGCCCCATCATCGGATAGGAGCCGTCCAACTGCGTGACGTCCATGCCTTTCTTGTCGAGGTAGTGCCGCAAGGCGAGCGGGTTGGATTGGAGCGAGATGCCGGGGTCGTAACCGAGCGCCTGAATGAAGTTCTGGCCGTGGATGACGGCGAACTCGACGTGTTTGACGCCCACGGCGGCGATCTTGTCGCACGCGGCTTCGAAGCTCATGCTCAGCGGCCGCCAGTTGTCAGTGTGAAGTCCCAGTTGGATCATGTTCGTTCTCCTTTGTTGGTTGATTCGATTGCGGTCTTAAACTTTCAGTCCGGTCAGGTCATACTCCAGAGCTTTGTTTTCCTTGATCAGCTCGTCCATCGTCAGGCAACAACGGCGCGCGCAGGCCTCGCGTCCGAGCGCGGCGGTGAGCGCATCGTCGCCGGCCTGCTGCGGCGTCGGGTTGTCGAAGCGGCCGTTAACGATGTTGTCGTAGAAGGTCGCGATGTTGCGGATGGCGCCCTGGTCGTAAAGGCTCACGACCTCGCCACCGCCGTAATGCTTCGGGCCGCCGCGCAGGTAGGATTTGCCGCGGTAGCTGACGAGCGCGGTGGCGACGGTCCCGTAGGCGTCGAGTTTCAGCGCCCAATCGAGCTGGTTGCGCAGCGACTGGCAGCGGTGCGACCAGAGCAAGCCGTCGTCGAACTCGTAGGTGACCAGATAGACTTCGCGGAACTCGCCGCGCGGGTTGGGCCGAACGACGCGCGTGCGGCCGATGGCGCTCACCGGGCGTTTCCCGACGACCCAGAGCACGGCGTTGATGGAGTGAACGGTGTTCTCGGTGATCACGTCGCCCGAGAGCGCGGTGGTGGCCAGCCACCAACGCAGCCGGTCCTCGGCGGTCTTGATCGGCGGCTCGCCCCAAGGCGGCGAGAAGCCGAGGCTGTCAATGTGCCCCAGTTTGCCGAGGCCGCCCTCATGAATGCGTTTGACGACCTCGATGTTGATTGGGTCGGTCCACATCTGGTAGTCCACGAGGTAACAGAGCTTTTTCTCCGTCGCGAGCTTGCCGGAGCCCTGGACCTTGAGCGCGCCCGGCACGTCCACGGCCACCGGCTTCGCCGCATAGACGTGGCAGCCGGCTTCGATGGCCGCGCGGCCGTGGTCGGGATGAAAATGCGGAACGTTCACCACCGTCACGGCCTCGACGCCGCTTTCGAGGAGGCGCTTGTGGGCGCTCAGGCCCGAGAATCGCCGCGCCTTGTCCACCCCGAACTTGTCGCCGGCTTTCTCGGCGCGTTCGGGGAAATAATCCGCCACGGCCCGAATCTCATAGCCGCCGTGTTTCATAAACAGGTCGCCGAGCCACGAGCCGCGCCCGCCGCAGCCGATGAGGCCGAGCTTGATCTTGCGCGCGAACTCCTTCGGTTTCGCCTCGCTGGCGGGCGCGTCCGCGGCGGCGGCCGACAGCGTGTCGAGCACGGTCGCCGATGCGCCGACGGCAAGCGTGCCGCCAAGAAATTGGCGGCGGGAATAATCACGTTGATCGTTCATGGTTGTTTCTCCTTATGATCTGTTTCGTAACGGTCGTGCAACCGGTCGCCGTGGTCGCGGCACCATTGCTGGAGCAGTCGGCAGCCCTCTTCCAACTGCGCGCGATGCGCCTCATCGGCCAGGCTCTTCATCTCGCCAGCATCGTGCTGCGTATCGAAAAGCATTTCGCGCGGCTCGACACCGGTGCCCGCGACGTATTTCCACGAAGCCCGGCGGACCACCCGCGTGTTCAGGTTCTCGACCACCAGAAAATCCCGCCATGTCGTCGCCGGCTCGCGGCCTTCGGCGAGCGCCCGCACGCTGCAACCTTTGAAATCCGGCGGAACCGGCACGCCGGCGAAATCGCACATCGTCGGGATCAGGTCGAGACCACTCGACACCAGATGCTCTTGGTTCACCAACCCGGCCTTCGTTTTCCCCTTCCAACTCACGATGAACGGCACGCGAATGTCCTCTTCATACGGCGTCCCCTTCTGCTCCAATTGGTGCGAGCCGTCCATCTCGCCGTGGTCGGACGTGAAGATCACCAGCGTCTGCTCCTCCAGGCCGGACTCGCGCAGCGCCTTGAGCACGACGCCGATGTTGCCGTCAGCGCGCTCCGTCAGCCGCGCGTAGGCCCAGCGGTGCAGCCGCCAGTCCCGCTCGGTCCAGTGCTTGCGCACCCACGTGTTGTAAGGCGGCGGCCCGTATTTCGGCAGCTTGCTGCGGCAGCCGATTTCGTTTTGCGGAACGCCGAAGTTGGCCGGCAGCGGCGGGCACATGTTTTCGAAGAATTCCTTCTCGGACACGCCTGCCGGCAGTTTCATGGCATCGTCGAGGCAGGCTTCAGCCGGCGGCTCGTGGGGCAACCGGGCCTTCGCGAGCGGGCCGACGGCGGGATCCTTTCGCGTGTCATTGATGGCCATGTAGCAGATGTCGTGCGGGTTCATGAACGACGCCACCAGCAGAAACGGCCGGTCGTGTTTTTCGCGCAGGAACTTGTCGCACCGCACCGCCAGTTCATCGCGCGGGTCCGTGCCAAGGAACGAATCGAAACCATAGCGCGTGGCCCAGCCTTGCTTCGGCCCCGACTGCGGCAAATGCACCTTGCCGCCATAAACGGTCTGGTAGCCCGCCTGCCGGAAGACGAAACCCATGGCGTGATCGAAGACCTCCTGCGGCACCGCGTTGGTGATGTGACTGTTGTTCTCCATGCCGATGAAGGAGGGCAATCGGCCGGTGAACATGCTGAAGCGCGACGGCACGCAAACCGGATTGGCGCAATACGCCCGCTCGAACCGCGCGCCGTTGCGGGCCAGGCTGTCGAGGTTCGGCGTCTTGACGAACGGATTGCCCGTGCAACTCAGCATGTCCGCGCGCTGCTGATCGGTGATGATCACCAAAATATTGGGCCGGCCCTGCGCTGCCGATGTGTCAGCACCAGCCGGGCGCGATGCAGACCATGCCAGAGTGATGGCCACAACGCCCAAAAACGCGGCAACACATTTATTTGATTTTATCATCGCAAACATTGATGCCGCCCGGATGATGAGAAACATCTCACGGCACCGGGGACTTGCCGGCGGCCCACGCGGTGCCGCGGCGGAAGAGTTCGAGCACGGCCGGGTTGAACGCCTTCACGTCGTGGCCGAGCGGCGAGTGAAAGATGCGGCCCTTGCCGACGTTCATCACGAACGCCATCGGATGATCCTTCTTGTCTATCTTCGAAGTGGCCTTCGCGAGCACTTCGATGGACGGGTCACCCACCAGACACGTGTAAAGCTCGTCGTCGGTGTCGAAGTCCTGCAACCCTTTCATGATCGGATGATCGGGCTGGGCGATCTCGACCTTGAACGGCCCGCGCGGGTCGTGACCGCGCAGTTTCGGGTTCCAGACGCGGCCGGCGAGATTCACGAACCCCGGCCACTCCTGCCACGCGCCGCATGCAAAATGCACCAGCACCAGGCCGCCGCCGTTCTCGACAAACCGTTTGAGGTTCGCGCGCGCCGCCTCGTTCGGCCCCGGCGTCTTCCAGTTCATGTAGTGCAGGACCACGACTTGGTAACGATCCAGCGCCGTCGAGTCGAGAAAGTGCGCGTCCTCGATGACGCGCACGTCGGCGCGCGGGTCTTCGCGCAAACCCTGCGCGAGCACCGGCGCCGTCAGCGGCCATTTGTGGCCGGGATAATCGCAGCCGGTGACCAGCAGCACCTGCATCGGTTTCGGCACCGCCGCCGGCGGGCCGGCATACGGATAGCCGTCGGAGGATTTGGAGTCCGCAGCGAAGAGTGGCGATGAGGTTGTGGCTATGCCGATGAGGATGGTCAGTGCGATGACCTTAGCGAGTTGTGTTTTCATAATGATGTTTGGTTGCGTAATGCCTCGGCCATCAGAGATTTCAGTTCACCAACAGAGCGAGGTGGATTAGATGAGTGGAGCATGGCATGGCAGTTGGGACAGACTGGGATCAAATCCTTCATCGGATTCAAGTTATAGACTTCTCGACTTGATAATAGTCTCAAATGATGAACGTGGATGAAATCTTTCCCGATTCGTCCATATCGTTGCTCAAAGTTCATCAAACAAACGGCGCATGTTGTCCCGTGACGTTGAATGCATTCTCGTCTTGCCTCAGGGTCACGTTCGTAGGCGTTGACTTTGACTTCTCGAACGGCACCAGTGACATAGTCTTTTCCTTCGGGCAGCGTCTCGGGATGAATAGCTTCGGGCGGGAGTTGGACACGTTCGGGAAACAACGATTCCAACTCGGTGCGATGCTGTTCATGGCCTGCGATGGTTAGAAGCCTGCACCGCAGTTCAGTCGGATCCCCGGCTAGCCAAAGCTCCACCAATTTGTCAAATCCCGCCGCATCTAAACCAAAACGCCGAGCACATGCGTCCTGAATGGAATTAAGAGCCGATATGCGATTCCGAAATCGCCCAGCGGAAAGCTCGTTCTCAGCGACGCTATGCACCGCCCCAATGCGGAGAGACGTTGCGTCTCCGCCAGATGCAGCGCGTCTTGAATGGATCGCTTGAAGCACGGCCAACAAATCTTGAATGAGCGATCTCATACGCTGTCTATGTTGCTCCCTTCAGGAGTGCGCGTCGCTTCTGTAATTCGTTTCTGCGTTTCAATTCTCACTCAGATCAACTTCGTCACACCGGGCACATAGACGGGATACGTGCCGTCCGGTCCCTTCTCCACCGGCGGCTTCATGTCCAGGCGGCAGTCCTCGCACTTCGGCGCGTAGGCAAAGTCGGACTTGTTGATCTGATCCCATGTCACCTCGGCGCCGGTGTAGCAACTGATCTGGCCCATGATGCCGACCATCGTGCTGCGGGCCATGTAATCGCCATTGTTGATGGTCTTGCCGTCGCGGATGGCGCCGAACAACGCCCGATGCTCGGCATCATAAGGATCCGCCTTGCCTTCATACTTCCACTTGGTCTCGCCCTCGATCTGGCAGCGAGTCAGGTCGCAGCGGCCCTTGCTGCCGAGGATGATGCTGGAGACTTCGTTGTAGCAACGGACCTCGGTGCGGCAGAACGCATAGGCCCGCACGCCGTTCTTATAGTAGTAGATGACCGAGTGGTGGTCGAAGGTGTTGCCGTATTCCTCGCTGAACGACGATGAGCGTCCGCCGAGGCCGTGGCATTTCAAGGGCGGCGTTTCATTGAGCGCCCACGTCGCGCGGTCCATGTTGTGGACGAGCGACTGCGGCACGTCGTCGCCGCTGAGCCAGACGAAGTGATACTGGTTGCCAAACTGGCTTTGCACCTCGGTCCAGCCGGGCTGGCGGTGATAGACACCGTAGGGCGCGCGCAGGAAGTTTTCCTCGATGGAAACTATGTCGCCAATGGCGCCATCGTGGATGCGCTTCATCGTCTCGATGTAACCGTCGTGATAGCGGCTCTGGAGGCCGGAGACGACGCAGAGGTTCTTCTGCTTGGCCAGCTCACACGCGGCGGTGAGCGTCTTGATGCCGTGCGGATCAATGCCGTGCGGCTTCTCGACGAAGACGTGTTTGCCAGCCTGCACGGCGGTCATCGCGTAGAACGGATGGAACTTCGCGGCGTTGGCAATAAGCACCACGTCAACCGCTTCGAGGACGCCCTTGTAGCCATCCAGCCCGTCGAAACAATGCGCGTCGTCCACCTGCACCTGCTCGGGTTTTTGTTTCTTAAGAACCTCCAGCTTCCCTTTGACGCGATCCATGAAGATGTCGTGGATGGCGACAAGCCGCACGTCGGGGCCGGAATTCATCGCGTTGGCCGCCGCGCCGGTGCAGCGTCCGCCCGCGCCGATCATGCCGATTTTGATGATGCCGCTGCCCGCGGCGTGCGCGGACCGGCTGATGTCGAGAGCGCCGACGGCGACAGCCGAGACGGCGGCGGTGGAGGTCTTGAGAAATTGGCGGCGGGTCTGTTGGTTTTCGATGCTCATGGGATTTTCCTTTGAAGTGTGATGCGAGAAACGCGGTACGCGATCAGATGAGTTTGGTGGCGCCGGGAACATAGACGGGATAGGTGCCGTCGGGGCCTTTCTTGGTGGGCGGCTCCATGTCCATGCGGCAGTCTTCGGGTTTGACGGGGAAATGAAAGTCGGACTTGCAGATCTGGTCCCAAGTGACTTCCGCTCCGGTGTAGCAACTGATCTGGCCCATGACAGTCATCAGCGTGCTGCGGACCATGTAGTCGCCGTTGTTGATGACCTGACCTTTGCGCAAGGCGTCGAAGAGCACCACATGCTCGTGGCCGTGCGGCTCCGGGGCATGGCCTTCATACTTCCACTTATTCTCGCCCTCAATCGTGCAGCGCATCAGGTCGCAGCGGCCTTTGGAGCCGAGAATGATGCTGGAGTATTCATTGTAGCAGCGAACCTCCGTCCGGCAAAAGGCATAGACCCGCACGCCGTTGGCGAACTGGTAAACGACGGAGTGATGATCGAAGACGTCACCGTGTTCCTCGCTGAACGACGATGCGCGTCCGCCGAGGCCGTGGCACTTGATCGGCGCTTGTTCGTGCAACGCCCACGAGGCACGGTCCATGTTGTGGACAAGCGACTGCGGCACGTCGTCGCCGCTAAGCCAGACAAAGTGATACTGGTTGCCGAGCTGGCTCTGGAGTTCCGTCCACCCCTCCTGCCGGCGATAAACGCCATAAGGCTGGCGCAGGAAGTTCTCCTCGATGGCGACGATGTCACCAATGGCGCCGTCGTGAATGCGTTTGATCGCCTCCTGGTAACCGAGGTGATGGCGACTGTGGAGACCGGAGGCGACACAGAGTTTCTTTTGCTTGGCCAATTCGCAAGCCCTGGCCATCATCTTCAAGCCATAAGGATCAATGCCGTGCGGCTTCTCGCAAAAGACGTGCTTGCCGGCTTCGATGGCGGCCAGGGTGTGGAGCGGGTGGAACTTCGCTGCGTTGGCGATGAGCACCACGTCGCTGGCCTCGATGACGCCCTTGTAACCGTCCAGTCCCTCGAAGCAGTTCGAGTCCTTCACCTGCACCTGTTCGGGCTTCTGCTTCTTGAGCACCTCCAGCTTTCCTTTGACGCGGTCCATGTGGATGTCGCAAGCCGCGACGAGCCGCACGTCGGAGTCGGCATCCATGGCATCTTTGGCCGCGCCAGCACAGCGACCGCCCGCGCCGATCATGCCAATCTTAAAAACACCGCTGCCGGCCGCGTGCGCGGAGCGCTCGATGGACAGGCTGCTGGCGGCCGCTACCGCGGTGGCGGTGGTCTTGAGAAACTGGCGGCGGGTTGGCTGAACTGCAACTGGCTGGGTTTGGCGTTCCATGGCGTCTATACTCTCCGGTATGGGTGATGGTTCAAACACGGTTACGCGGCTCTGGCGGCGGGTTTTCCGCAGCCTAAAATCTCCAAGAGGCTCTTCACAATTTCGCTTTCCTCGCGGGGCGAACAGATTTGCGGCTCGAACATCGCGCGCAGCTTGATGCCCTCGATGGCTTCGAGCATCAGGTTCACGGCGCGCTCGGGGTCGTCAATTTTCATTTGGCCGGACAACGCGGCGGCTTGCACGAGCCCCATGTAAAATTCCCGCACGCTGTCGTAGAACTGCCCCCAGCCGCGCCGCACTTCCGGGTCGCGCAGCGACAGGCTCCAGATGTCCATCGTAAACACGCGGTTTTCTTCATCGAGCAGGCAGATTCTCACCGAACGACGCAACGCCCGCTCCAGCCGCTTCAGCGGATCGCGGACCGGCGCGATCTCGGCGTTCATCTGGCGGTGGGTGTTTCGATAGTAGTGAACGCAGGCGGCCTTGATGAGTTCGTCCTTGGATTTGAAATGCCAATAAACGCTGCCCTTGGTCACGCCGGCGTGCGAGGCCACCTGGTCAAGGCTGACGTTGGCGATGCCGTGACGCGAGAACATGGTGAAGGCGCTCTGCGCCAACCGCGCGGGCATTTGAGGAGAAGTTTTCGCCATGCCAAATTTCCGGTTGGCCGCGTACCATACCGGCCGGTATGGACAAGTCAATACAATATTTCAAGACCCAGCTTCGCGGAAATGACACCCGCGCCGTTACCGCGCGGCCTTGGCGACGAAATGATACCCACCGGATCCCACCTCCACCACCGTGCAGCCGCCTTCGCTTCGTAGAATCTTCACGCACGCCGCCTTGTCGAGCGGTTGGCCGTCCTCGGTGATGCTGGCGGCGCTCTTCGCGGGAATGAACACCATGGCGGTGGTGTTTGCGGGAATCGTCACATCGAGAACGAACCTCTCCCCCTCGCGTTTCCAGTCGCTGGCGATCCTTCCGTGCATGGAGTCGTGGCTGGCGCGCACCCATTTCAAATCGCCGACGGCCGCGGGATGGATGATGATCTTCTTGAATCCAGGCGCGGACGGATCGGAACAAATGCCGGCCAGCGCCTCGTAGAACCACGCGGAAACGTCGCCAAACATGATGTGGTTGAGCGACGACTTGCCCTCCCAATCCTCCCAGAGCGTCGTCGCGCCGCGCTTGATCCAGTTGCCCCAGCTTGGCGCGGTTGTCTGCGAAGCGACGGTGTAAGCCACGTCGGCGCGGCCGTTGTCGGTGAGCGCGTGCAGAAGGTATTTCGTGCCGAGAATGCCGCAATCCAAATGACCTTCATGAGCGGCGACGTTCGCCACGAGATTGCTGACGACACCGGCGACGTTCTGCGGCTCCACCAGTCCTTGATAGAGCGCGCAGCTCAGCGCGGTCTGGCTGCCCCCGCCGTATTGCTTCGTCTGCGGATCGAAGAACGCGCGGTTGAAAGCCTTCCGGATGCCGTCGGCCAGCGCGGCGTAACGCGCCGCGTCGTCTTTTTTGCCGAGCACCGCGGCGATCTTCGAGACAATCATCGCGTCGGCGTAATAGTAACCGGTGGAAGTGATGTTGACGGGCGTTTTCGTTTTCGCCGGACACCAGTCGCCGAGACCGATGTTGACAATACCGTTGGCGGCGCGGCTTGTCAGGTAGTCCACGTAAAGTTTCAGACGGTCGTAATGCTCGGCCAGAATCCGCCGGTCGCCGCGATACTCGTAGAGATACCACGGGATCAGGACGTAGGCCGAATCCCACGCGGGGCCGTTGCCCCATTTATAACCCCATCCGCCGGTCGGCACGATGCCGGGCAACTCGCCGCTGGATCTCTGCTCGTCGTGGAAGTCGCTCATCCATTTCGTGTAGGACGCCGACGGCTCGAAGTTGTAGAGGCCGGCCTCGGCCGCAAGGTGCGCGTCGCCAGTCCAGCCGTTCTTTTCGCGGTGCGGGCAGTCGGTCGGATGTCCGTGGAAATTGTTGACGTAGGACCATCGCGTGCAACGCTGGATATCGTTCAGCAGTTCGTTGGAACACTCGAAGCTGCCTGTGCTCTCCAGATCGGTGTGCACCGCCAGCGCGCTCAGGCTGGCCGGCGTCGGCTTGCCCGGGAAGCCGGTGACCTGCACGTATCGGAAACCGCTATAGACGAATCGCGGCTGCCATACTTCGTCGCCCGCGCCTTTGAGAATGTAGCGGTCCACCTGAAACTCGCCGTCGTAGGTGTGCTCCTTGATCTTTTTCTGGTCCACCGTGCCGTCGGCGTTCAACGACTCGCCATACAGGAGCGTCACGGTCGTGCCGGCGGGACCGCGGACGTTGAGTTGTGCCACACCCGCGATGTTCTGGCCGATGTCAAAGACAAACACGCCCGGCTTCGGTTGCGTGAGCGCTACGGTCTTCAACTTCTGCGTTGCGCGAATCGGCCGCGCCATCTGCGCGGAGAGGATTCCTTTCGGCGCTTCGACAACCTGGGCTGCGATCCAGGTTTTGTCTTTGTAACCCGCCGTGTCCCAACGCGGCATCTCCAGCCGTGCGTCATAGGTTTCGCCATTGAGCAGCGCGTTGGAAATGATCGGACTGGTGGCAAACTTCCACGTCTCGTCGCTGACGATGGTCTGCGTCGTCCCGTCGGCAAACTCGACCGCCAGTTGCAGGATCATCCTCGGCCGGGCGCGCCACGCCGCCTCGTCGAAATACCACGCGGCGTCCACCGTGTAGTTGAACCAGCCGTCGCCGAGAATGACGCCGAGGGCATTGGCACCAAGCATCAGTTGTTTTGTCACGTCGTAGGTGACGTAAAGCGCGCGCCGGTCGTAGCGCGTGAACGCCGGGTCGAGCACATGGTCGCCCACCTTTTTTCCGTTGAGCCGCAACTCATAGTAACCAAGGCCACAGATGTAAACCGTCGCGCGCCGGACCGGCTTATCGACGCGGAACGCCTTTCGAAACATCGGTGCGGGTTCCTCCTTCTTGTTCTTCGTCGCAAACTCCGCCGCCGTCGGCGAGCCGATCCATCGGCCCGTCCAGTCTTCCGGCTTCAGCAAGCCCATCGTCCACGACGCCGGCTCGCTCCAGGAGGACTCGCGTCCATTGCAATCCCACACGCGCACTTTCCAAAAAGCTTTCGTCCCCGACGCCAGCGGCTTGCCGGCATACTCGATCTGAACGCTCTCGTCCGAAGCCACTTTGCCGCTGTCCCAGAGGTCGCCCTTGTCCTTGGCAAGATTGTCCATCGCTGACGCGACGAGAATCCGATACGCCGTCTGCTTCTGGCCGCGCGTTGCCGATTCCATGACCCAGCTCAATCGCGGCTGGGGCACGTCGATGCCGCGCGGTTTGACAAGGTATTCACAACGGAGGTTGGTCAGCGTCGGCGTCTGATCGGCAGCGGCGATGCCAGCGCCTTGCAACAATGCCAAAACACTCGCGACTGCCACCAGGGTCTTCACTGTTCGTGAGTTCATGCCGCCGATTCTAAAAGACACGACTCCGGGCGTCCACAACGATAGTGCCTCGAAACGGGCGAGTCGTTGAAACGATTATCGTTTGGACAGCCGGAACTGAAAGCTCCGCTGTTGTTGTCGATACCGGGCAGGAATGACTTTCACTTTCCAGCAGATTCGATATGCCCGATGCTTGGTTTACGCCCGGCGCTCAGAGGATTCAGCAAGTAATCAACCTCCGCATGCCAGGACAGGTCTTTCAACTCCCTGCCTTTGCCGATGCCCGCGAAGGAAGCGGTGGGATTGTAGGGATAGTCCGCAGCGAAGGCCGGTTGCGCGTAATCCGCCGGCGAGAAGCCGCCGATGGCGTGTGCGTCCATTCCGAGGCGGATTTGCCATTCGCTTTTCCCGTTGGGAACCTCGAACAAGTTTCTGACCTGCACCTTCGGCGCGTGAGTGACCGAATTCCAGTAGAAGTTGTAGTCGAACAGGTTCCCGAAGCAATGCGGCTTTTGGCCGTTGGTCAGACCCATAAGAAACACACAAGGACCGGTTGCCTCGGCGGTGTTCTGGACGACGACGTTGTTGAAAAACATGTTGCTGTAGGCATACACAAAACCGCCATTCCAGGAACGGTCAAGCCATTGCTTCTGCTTCTCGTCTCCGCGCCGCTCCTGCCACTTGGGCAGATCGGTGGCCTTACGGTTGTAGGTGGCGAGTTGGATGCCGACACCGCGATTATCCTTCAGGAAATTGTTGACGACCCAAATCTCCGTCGAGTTTTGCACCGAGATGCCGATGCAATGAGGACGCTGCGTTTTCCCGTACATCGTGGGCACGCATTCCTGCGTGTTCTCGACGATGTTGTAACCAATGTAACTGTGGAAGGAGATTTCGGCGCGGATGCCTTCGCCGTAGTTGCCCGATACGTAGTTGTATTCAATGACGTTGTCGGCCGGTCCGCAATCGAGCCAGATGGCCACGCCACCGAGATTGCCGATGAAACGGTTGCGCCGGATGATGTTGGCGTTGCCGACAATCTTGGTGCCGCCGGTGCCCCATTCCTTGTAGCCGGCGAGGTCGTTGCCTTCCACGAGGTTGTTTTCGATCAGGTTGTCACCACCGCCAACGGAAAATCCAAACTGGCCGTTGTGGCGGCAGATGTTGTCATGGATATGCGAATGCTTCGTCTGGATGGCCAGCCCCGATCCGGCGCTGGAGTATTCGAGCAGGTTGTTGCGAAACTCGATGCCTTCGCCGTTGAGCGCGACCATCGCGTTCTGATAGGTGTTCCGGACCCGTCGGAAAATGAAACCGTCAATGACAACGTGGTCGCCCCGCACTTTCAGCAAACTGGTTTTGACCGTGATCTCCGTCACCGCGGTGTCGGGATTTTTTCCTTGGGGAAGTTTCAGCGCATACCGCGCCGGATCGGTCAGCGTCGCCGTAAAACTGTAATCCGTCATCGTGCCATAAGCCGTGTCCTCTTTCAGGTGGGCGCAGCGTTTGCCATCCACAAACACCTGCTCCAACCGCGGCGGCATGTCCCATCGGCCGTCGTCATTGTTGTAGGGCGCTGGCGTCCCCAACTCTTTGCCCCAGACATTGTGCGCGTTGTCGAGCAACCGCCAGCCGCGCACGCGCTCCGCGCCGTCGAGAATCACCTCCTGCTTCTTCGCGGCCTGAATGACGATGGGCTTGCCCGGCGCGCCCCGCGATTTGAGCACAAGTTCCCCCGAATAGACGCCCGGAAGAACCGTTACGGTGTCGCTGGGCTTGGTGGCACAATCAATCCCCTTCTGGATTGTTCGGAACGGCTGTGCGGACGAACCATTGGCAGCATCCGAGCCGTTCGTGGCGACATAATAATCGGCGGCGGGCAAAAAAAGCGTGCCCAGAATCAAAAACACGAAATAGATTTGGGTTTTCATCATGTCAGGGTTTGAGATGCCCCGTCAGGCAACCTCTTGTTTCCATCTCAGAATGTTTGGAACAAATCCACATCGGTCCAGTCCTTGATTTCATCGGCGGGCCTGTGCAGAAGCGGATCAATCAGTTCCGCGAAAGCCTTGCCGTCCTTGCCGGCATCGCTGTTGAACAGGGCCGCCCAATTGATGCCGTCAGCGCGGCAAACCAGCAACGTGGAACTGCCGGCCAGCCCGCCGCCATGCCATTTGGTGTATCTGCCCGCTTGCCCCGCGATGGGCCGAACGTCCCAGCCGCACGCGTAGTAAACCTCCTTCGGCCGGCCGTTGGCCAGATGCCCCACCGCGCCCGGCGGCGGCGCGAGCATGGTCTGGATGCTGGCCTCGTTCAGGATCGGGCATTTTGTCGGGTCATCCATGGCAACAGCGAAACGAAGCAGGTCCACCGCGGAGGCGATCCAACCGCCGTTGGCATCCATCGTTTCAATACACTCGACCCCGTAAGGCAGCGGCACCTCTTTTCCAATGAACGGGCCGGAGATGGCCCGGCCGGTGCGCCTGCCGCTGTCGTAATATTTCACTTCGCCCGGAGCGCGGTCCCTGAGGAGGTTTTTTCCCAACTGCATCCGGCGAATGCCCATCGGAGCAAAAATCTGCCGGGACACAAACTCATGGTATGGCTTGTTCGTAACCGCTTCGATCACACGCCCCAGGACGCAGTATCCAAAGTTGGAGTATGCGTAGGCCGTGCCAGGGGCGAAATCCAACGGCTTGCCCATGGTGTATCGAATGATCTGCCGGGGATGAATCGGCAGGCGGACCCGAAACGCCCTGGCCACCGTTTCAGCAGCCTCAGCGCCCATTGGGTCGAGCGACTTGTCGCGATCCCATCCCGCCGTGTGCTGCAAGCAATGCCGCACCTGGATTTCATGCAAGCGCGGGTCCATGCGCGCTCCGCGTTCCAAGAACGGCTCCAGTTTCAGAATCTCGAACACCCGGTCGTCGAGCTTGAGCCTGCCCTTCTCAACCAGATGCATGACGGCCGCAGAGGTGAAGGGCTTGCTTATGCTGGCAATGCGAAACAGAGACACGGGCAGGACGGGTTGCTGCTTTTCGAGATCGGCGTGACCGAAGCCGCGGGCGTAAACCAAACGACCATGATAGGCCACGGCCAATGAAGCGCCGGGCGGCTTGTGCTCGCGCATGAACTCCGTCATTAACTCGTCATAGGCAACCAGCTTCGGTCTGGGGCCGGTCTTGACCTGACCAAAAGACCGCTGTTGCCAAAGCCACAAAGCCGACCCCACGGTGGCTGTTGCCAAAAACTGCCGGCGGGTAGTGGTGCGCAAACGGTTCATCGGAGTTCTCTTGGCCACGCTTCAAAATACCATGCAAACTCACGCTCACCGAGCGCGCGATAAACAACGGTGGCGTTGTGCGCCGCTCCCGCGACCACTTCGTAGTCGTGTTCGATTTTCAGTTGTGTGAGGAATTCGTGCAGCGCCTGGTTGTTTGGTTGAAGCGAGTCTTCGCTTCCCACTGCAATCCGCACCTTGGTCTTGCCGCGGATCGCGTCGGCGTTGTGCCGAATCACCGTGGCGAGATCATTAGCCTCGAAATAACTTTTCTCGGCGCTCAGCATCATCTTCCGGCGGCCGCCCTGCGGAGGCTTCAGCGGGCCCCATTCCACCGAGTCGGTGAGCGCGCCGGATCGGACGCTGACCAAGCCGAAAAGGTCCGGATGTTTGAAGCCGAGGTGCGCCGCGCCGTAGCCGCCCATCGAAAAACCTTCGACGGCCCGCGCCTCGCGTTTCGCCATCGTCCGATACGTCTGGTCCACGTGCGGAATCAGTTCCTTGGTGATGACACCGTCCACCGGTTGTTTGCCGTTTTGGGAATCGCAGTAGAAACTGGCCGTCAGTCCGTTCACCAGCACCGCGATCGTGGCGGGCGCTTTGCCGGCGCGGGTGTATTCGTCCAGCGGTGTGACGAACACGGCGCCGGCGCGCGGATTGCCGCCGTAGCCGTGAAGAAAATAGACCACCGGATAGCGCCGCGTGGTATTGGTTTCGTAATCGGGCGGCAGATAGATCAAATAACTAACCTCGCCGCCAACGAGCTTGCTGGTAAAGGTCCGATAGTGCGTCCCCGCCGGCTCGTTCTGATTTGGATCGAGCCAGTGGACTTCGGCGTTGGCTTTCTGGTCACCCTGTTTGTCGGGCGCAGTTGACGGCTTGCGAGTGTCATTTTTTCCCTCGGCGGCAAATGCCAGCATCGCGAAAGCGAGAAACGCGAGGACGGCGGGATATGTTTTCATCATCATGCAAACGAACGCGATTGAAGCTGCGGCGCGGTTTTCACTTCCGAAGATACTTGTCAAAGAAAGCCGTGAGCACTGTTCTCATCGGTGCAGTTCACGAGGGATTCTTGTCTACCGGGCCTTGTCCAGCGCTTCGAGACTTTTGCGGTGGAACTCGAAGACCTTCGTTCCCAACTTCCGGTAGTAGAGCGGCGACTCGTGCGCCACGTCGGGAACGATTTCGTAATCGTGTTGGATGCCGAGTTCCGTCAGCAATTCGTGCAACTCCTTGTTTCGCGGCAGCAGTTTGTCCAGCGAACCGCAGCCGATGCGAATGTGGGTCTTGTCCCGCAGCTTGTCCGCATTCTTGCGCGCCAGCGTCAGCGGATGCTCCGCCACGCGGCGCTCGTTGTCGCCGCCGAACACGCCAAACATCGGCCCCTCTTTGGGAATGTCCGACAACGTCGGATCAATCAACGCGCCCGCATTGATGACGACCGTCCCGAACAGTTCGGGATATTTGAAACCGAGGTGCGCCGCGCCGTAGCCGCCCATCGAGTAGCCTTCGATCACGCGGCCTTCGCGCCTGGCCTGCGTGCGATAAGTTTGGTCCACGTGTGGAATCAAGTCCTTGATGATCACGCTCTCGACCGGCCGCCGGCCATCCACCGAGTCGCAGTAGAAACCTTTCACCATGCCGTTGACCATCACGACGATGACGGGCGGCAGCACGCCCTCCTGGATGGCTGCCTCGACACGCGGGACAAACATCGTCGCGCCGGCCCGCTGGTTGCCGCCCATGCCGTGCAACCAGTAGATCACCGGATAGCGTTTTTGTTCCTGCTCGTAACCCGGTGGCAGCCAGACAAGATAGCTGACGTTGCTCCCGATCACTGTGCTCTGAAAGGTCTTGTATTGCGTCCCGTTGGGCGCCGATGTGTTGGGATCCAGCCACGCGGCGGGCGGCATGAGACGCATGTTTGGCGGCCGGTGAACATCCGGTTGCGTCGGAGGCCGCGGGGAGGGTTCGTTGTCTGCGGCAACGGCGTTCGCCGTAACAGCGGCGCACGCGCCCATCACCCAGAAAACCGCAACGAGGTTTTTGAACCGGTTGGACCCTTGCATAAGCATTTTCCTTTCGGCGCGACCGCGAGCCGGGTAGGTTTGGTATTTCAACACCGGCCAAAAGTGAAAGTTGTCAAGCAAGGGGCGGCCGGCGCGAACGTCAGGCGCTTCCGCCGCTTCATCGCGCCACATCCGCGCCAATGCGCAATAGCGTGCGGCGAGTGGCGACATCCGGATAGTCGGCGGCGAGTTTGCGAATGGCGACGGCGTTGCCGGCGTCCGCAAAACGCTCCAGCGCTTCCGCCGCCGCGTGGCGCGTGTCGGGAGCGTTCTTCAAGTCGCCGATCGTTTTCAACAACACCGGCGTCGCGCGCGCGTCGCCAATCTGGCCGAGCGCCCACGCGGCGGCGGCGCGCCAACAGGGCGTCAAGTCGTTGTGCAGGAACATCACGCCGGGGCCGAGCGGGTCGGGACTTCCGTGCGCAGCCTCCGACAACTCGCGGTCCAGCGCGGCCATCAGCGTGTCCACCGACTGTGGGTCGCCGAGGTTGCCCAACAATCGCGCCGTGAAGAAACAAACCCAGTTCTTGGTCGGCAGCTTCTGGACGACCGGAATGCCGATGTCGAACACGCGCGGAATGTCGTTGGGCTTTGCCCGGTAGGCGTCGAAGACAGCGCGGACGCGCGGCTCGTATTTCCGGTCGCGGCAAACCAACGACAGGATTTGCGCCGCACGAATTTCGGGATCGGGCTTGCCGCCCCACGCGCCGATGGTCATGCCGATCGCGTCCTCGATCTCCTTCGTGCGCGTGGCGTGCGCGTCGCCCAGGATGGACAGGCAGGTTTCCACCACGGCCATCCCGGCACCGCTGCGGCGGATGACGCGGCCGAAGAGCGTCTCGCAGTCGTCGTTGCACGGAAACAGCGCGCGGTCGAAATCCGTTGGCACCGAACGGATGATGTGCGGAACGATGCTGCCGGCCCTCGTGGACCCCATCGCATCCAGCGCCTCGACGATGAGATAGTGCACCGGCGACGCGTGGCAGGCCATCAGCGCCGGATGGTCGCCATACCAATACGTATAGAGCGTGTAGTCCTCCAACTGCGCGAAGGCGTTGGTCAGCGCCGCCTCCGCTGCCGGCGTGGCGATGCGGCCGAGCGATTCCGCCGCAGCCTCGGCCAGGAACAGGTTGCCGGTGGCGGGGTGGCTGTGGACGCGGAGCGTCTCGGCGAGCATCGGCATTGCCTCGGTGTCTTTCAGACAGCCGAGCGCGCGCGTCGCTGCCTGCAACGCGCGCGGATTGGCCGCCGCGAGCGCGTTGAACTTCGCGCCGTCGCCCAGATGGGTCTTGCGCCATTCGGGATACGGATTGTTGCCGCGCTCACCGGCCACGTATTTCCGCAAAACCACCCGCGCCGCGTCGCCGCCAATGTGCCCGAGCGCCACCGCAGCGCGCCGGACCACGTCGTGGTCGCTGTTCTCCATTCGCCGCGCCAGTTCCTGTTCGATCTGGTCCCAGTTGTTGGCTCGCAACCAATCGCGCCATTTCGCGGCCTGCCGCGTCCGTTCGTCGGCGGCAACAAAGGCGTTGAAGTCCGACGCGTGACCGGTGAGGTTCTCCAGCGCCACCGACGCCGCCTGGGCCACGAGCGGTTCTTCGTCGGCGAGCGCGGCCAGCAACGGCTCGGCCGATTCGCGCGTGCCGCAATCGCTCAGTGCCATCGCAGCGGCCACGCGCGCCTCACGGCTCGCATGGCGCAGGCATTCCGCGAGCGCCGGCGCGGCCACAGGTTCACGAAAAATCGCCAGCCGTTGCGCCGCTGTCACTTTCAATCGCTCATCCGCGCCGCGCAACTGCGCAATCAGCGCCGCCACTTCCTGCGCGCCGGTGATTTGCGCGTCGCCCGTCATACTGTGACGGTTGATGCCGGCGATTTCGCGAAATCGGTCCAATTGAAGCTCCATCAATCCCGTGACGGCGGGATTGTTGCCGCGAAACCGGAGCGATTGCCCCTGTCCCAGCAGTTTCAGCGGCGGCGTCCGCATCGCCTGCATTGTCGCGACGGCGTGCGGCGGCGATGACTGGCGCGACTGGTGGCAACCGAGGCAGCCGCGCCGCTCGCCGGGGCGGACGTAAATCCACGACATCTCGTTCAACTCCGAGCGGCCTTCGCCATCCACCGCCTGGAACGCGATCGGTGTGTCCGCCGGCACCTCAACCGCGAACGATCCGTCCGGCGCGAGCGGCACGGTGCCGAGTTCCGTCGTTTCGTTGCCGGCGTGGACGATGTAGGAATGCGACGAGCGCACGGTCAGGCCCTTGCCGGCCAGCACGCGGATGGCGCGCACGTGCGACCAGCCGGCGGTGGTGTTCTTGGTGAACCGCGCGTTCTGGCAAAAGAGCACGCCCGTCGCGCGCGGGTTGTCCGCGTCGGCCGGTTCCATTTTCTGCGCCAGCACCGGCGGCCGGGGCCGCGCGCCGAGATAAACCGGCGAGTGCAACGGCGTTTCCTCCGAGTTGAACACCACCACTACCTTGTCACCCGTCTGCGGGTCGAGGATGGCGAGTTTTTCGTAACTGAAATCGTGAACGGTCCGCTTCTGCTTTTTGACGACCCTCTCAACGGGAACCCGCCGCGCCACCGTCACGAGCAGCCGGCCATCGGGCAGCGCCGCGACATCGCCTGCTTCCACGCCGACGCGCTGCAATTCCTTCGCCTCGCAGCCCGGCCGGCCAATGTCCACGCCCGTGCCGGACAGATACGCGACGCGACCGTCGGGCATCGGCGCGGGACTGCCGCAGTTGAACGCGCGCAACCGGCTGCCATACTCCGGGCCGTTGTCCAAACCAAATTCCGTATAGCCCTCTGTGCCGTCGGGATGCACCGCGTGCAACAGCGTCTCGACCTTGCCACGGTCGAAAAAGTTGTCGGAGCGGATGAACAGGATGCGGCCGTCGGCGAGCACCTCCGGCTCGTTGTCGAAAATAATGGTGTTGGTGAGCGGCCGCGCGTCGGTGCCGTCGGCGTTCATCGCGAAGAGCGCGCGCGACGGTGGGCTGTGGTATTCCTCAAACGTGCCGATGCGCGTGGAGACGAACACGATCCGGCCGTCCGGCAGTTCCGCCGGGTCAATGTCGTGAAACGGCCCGTCGGTGAGCCGTTGCGGCTCGCCGCCCGACGCGGGCACTTTGTAAATGTGGTAGAACGCCTCGCCCTCGCGCGCCATCGAAACATAAATCCACTTTCCGTCAAAAGACACGCTCGGCGAGCCGATGGCGCCCTTGCCGGCGTCGAGCAACACCTGCGGTTTCACACCGGGCCGCGCCGGTTTCAACACGAACAGTTTGTGACCCACCTTCATCGGGGCGGGCAGGTCGTGTTCGGGAAACGCGCGCGAATTGCGCGGATTGAAAATGGTGACGCTCAGGCTGTCCGCGCTGGTGCCGGTGTGCGATGGCGGCCGATACAGGCTGCAATCCTCGCCTAGGAAAGCCACCGCCTCCGGCCACGGATAATCCGCGGGCGGAACGATCTCCACCACCGGCTTCGGCAGCGCCGCGCCACCCCGGTTCGCCGCGACCTTGTGCGCCTCGATCTGCGCGCGCACCTGCCGCCGCGCATCGTCCATCGGCGCGCTCGCGCGCACGGCAGGCGGCCGTGCCACGATCTTCCCCCACGGCCCGATGCCGTAGTCGCCCACGACGTGGGCGGCGCGCCACCGTGTGTCATCGAGGCCGGGCTGCTGCCATTTCGGCAACACCTTGTCGAGGCTCTTCCACGGCTCGCCGGTCACGCAAACCACCTGCCGGCCGTCTGCCAGTTGCGCCACAAGCTTCACCAACAAGCCGGCGGGACCGGGCGCGGTGTTGATCGCCTCCACCGCCAGTACGTTATTTCCCGGCACGAGCATGTCGGCCACGTCGAACCGTTTCGCCTTGTGCCATGCGTTCGGGTCCGACTCGCTTTCGCCCGCGAGTCTGCCGTTGACGCAAAGCGTGTACAGGTTGTCGGCGGCACAAATCACCTCCGCCGATTGGACCTGCGCCTTCTCCGGCAACGCGAACGTCCCTCGAAAGTAGTCCGTCCCCGCCGGAAAATTCTGCGACGACGGCATCGGCTCCGCGGAAAACCAAATCCACTTCGCGCCATCGAAGCCGAAGGGCTGGGGCTGGGCCGCCGCGGCCAGACCCACGCTCGCCACTACCGTTAGTACCGTTGCAAGTTTGATTGCATTCATCTTGTGCGCAGTTTCTTCGATCACGGATTCTTCGATCCCGCCGGCCGCTCCTCGAACGGCACGGTGACGTCGAGATCGTCAAGCACCGTCACCCGGTTGATGCTGCCGGCCAGCTTCGGGTTATGCCAGCTCCAGAGCAGCTTGCCGTCGGGCGCGAACATCAACACCTGATGTCCCTTCTCGCTGTCCTGCGCGCCGTGGCCGGTCCAGTTGGCGATGACGATCCGTCCGTCCTTCAGCGGATGCATGCCTGCGAAGAAATGAAAGCCGAGTTCCGCCGGCCCCGGTTTGCCACCCCAACGTTTGAATTCCTTGCCATCGGCGTCGAGTTCCACGATGAACGTGCTGTAACCGCCCCCGGCCAGCAGATGACCGTCCGGTTTTTCCAGAACCTCGTAGAAATGACCGCCGTCCTTGATTTCGATCTTGCGCAGGATTTTGCCGTCGAGGTCGCCTTCGATGATGAAGGTCTTGCTCGCGCCAAAGAGCAGCGTGCCTTTGCTGCTGAGCCGGAACAACCGCAGCGTGTTCAACCCGTCAAACGTCGCCGTGCGCAGCGGTTTATTGGCCTTGTCCAGTTCGTGGAAAACGATGGCGGTCGTCTTGTCGGCGTTCTTCTTGTTGCAGCCGACGATGGTGCGGCCGTCGGAAAGCCGCCGCACCGACTCGATGCCGGTCAGGCTCGCGTCATTGAACTCGGCCGTCTTCTGCCGCGTGTCCCAGTCGAACTCGCAAAAACCTGACTTGGTGCTGACGAGCACGCGGCGGTTGCCGATGAGTTGGGCGTCGCGCCAACGGTCGGGAAACGGAATCTCCCAGCTCTTCGCCGTGTCGTCGAGGTCCACGCAACGCAGGCGCTGCCTCGACTCGTCCACCAGCAGCATTTTGTGCGGATGGTCCTCGGCGGCGACCGCCACGACACCGGCAAACGCGATCAGCCCTATCAGGATGCTTCGATTCATAAGATGCAGCCGCGCGGTCATTGTTACCCGTTTCTCGCCGCTAAAGATTCCCATTCAACTTGAGAACGGCTCCTTCTATTCAGTTTTCGTTTTGAACAGCTGAGGATGCATGTTGGGCATAAACTAACAAGATGATACAGTGGATTCTACCTGTATTTTCTCAAGAAGTGCCTGTATTCTACGGTCGTGAATTGTTTCGACCCCTCGCGTCCGGATTTCATGCCTTACGGATTCCGATGTGTCCGCTGGACACCCAGGGTGATGAAACGCTACGACCGGCACAATGAGATTGAACTGATCTTTCTCGAAAGGGGCTCCTTTACACAGTTCCTGGCGGGTCAAAAAGTGACGATCCGGGCAAGGCAGTTGAATGTGTTTTGGGCGGCCACGCCCCACCAGACCATTCAGTTTGAAGGGCTTGCTGATTTTTTTGTGGCCACCATTCCGCTGGTTTGGTTTCTCCAATGCAAATTCCCGGACCGGCTTGTGCAGCCGCTTCTTCACGGCCAACTCGTGTGCGAACCCAATCCGCAGGAAGCGCGGTTTGACCAGGAACTGTTTCAACGATGGCTGGATGATTTGCGGACGGACAAACCGGAGCTGAAAAAGATCGTCTTGCTCGAAATGGAAGCGCGCCTGCGACGGCTCGCGTATTCAGTGCCTGAAGACACCCCGTCACAACGAAAGAAAACTTCGCGACAGGTTTCGCTCCGCGAGGGGAATCTGAGCAAAGTCGAACAAATGGCGGCTTACATTGCCCAGCACTATACCGAATCGCTTGCGGTGGAGGACATCAGTCGCAGTGTGGGATTGCACCCGAATTACGCCATGAGCCTTTTCAAAACAACTTTCGGCACCACGCTCATCGCGTACCTGACGGAATTGCGGCTTTCGCATGCCCAACGATTGTTGACCCTCACGGACGATACTGTCCTGGACATCGCTTTAAGCTCCGGCTTCAACTCCATCAGCCGATTCAACACCGCATTCAAGGCCAATTGCGGCTGTTCTCCACGCCAGTATCGCAATGCCAACCAGATCAAGCCGTAAGGATTGAGACCCGTCGTTCATCAGACAGGAATGTCTGTTTCACGACGAACTTCGGTTCTTGAATTCAATACGGATTGAGCATGTCCTTCACCTGCTTCGTGCCCCAGATGTTGACCTCCTCGATCACGCAGTTGTCCGGCACGTCCACGCAGTGGACCAGCGTCCGCGCAAAGTCCGCCGCGTCGGGATAACCCTCCTCCCAACTGTCGTCAATCTTCGCCGCCTTGCAGAAGTTCGTCCTCGCCGCGCCCGGCACGAAGCTCGCCGCCTTGCCGCCCCACTCCGCCATCTCGCGGTGCAAACAACGCGTGAAGCCGACCATGCCGTCCTTCGCCGCCGTGTAAACCGCCCAGTTCGCCCACGCATGATACGCGCAACCGCTTGAGACGTTCACGATGAGACCGCGCCCGCGGGACCGCATCACGCGCACCGCCTCGCGGCAGCCGATGATGACCGAGGCGATGTTCACGTCCAGCACCTGCCGGATGTCCTCGTCGCTCATGTCCTGCACCGGCGCAATCTTCAGGCCCGCGCCGTGATTGTTGATGAGCACGTCCAAGGTGCCGAACCGGTCAACCACCCTTTTCATCAACCGCCCCCAGTCCGCCGACACCGTCGCGTCCGCCTGCATCGCCATCAACCGCTCCCCGACGCCGAGCGATTTCTCCGCCGCCTTCAGCCGCTTCACATCGCGACCCGTGATGATGACTTTCGCGCCCATCTCCAGCAACAGCCGCGCTGCCTCCAGCCCGAACCCGCTCGAACCGCCCGTGATGATGATGACCTTGTTTTCGACGTAGTGTTTCATGTCAAAGTTCCTCTATCTTCTTCGCGTCACGCCGCCACTCACTGCGCGGCGGGCTTGTTTTTTACAGTATTCATCCCCGCCGTGCCAGCGCGGATATTGTGGAATGTCCCCCGCTATCGTTGACCCTGCCGCCGGATTTGCTACACTCCGCGGCATGGCACGCAAGAAATCCGAAGCCGTTCCCACTCCCGCCGCCGCTTCGCCGTCCGTTGCAGGCCGGGTCCCCGACCCGGCACCCGCCGCCACCGCCACGACTCCGGCACCACGTGAGGGCACGCGGCCTACAGCACGCCCGTCTTCGCTGCTCGACACCCGCGTCATCTATTGCGGTGACAACCTCGAACAACTCCGCAAGCTCCCCGACGCTTGCGTGGACCTCATCTACATTGACCCGCCCTTCAACTCCAACCGAAACTACGAGGTTTTCTGGGGCGAGACCAAAGAGAAGCGCGCCTTCGAGGACCGCCACGAATCCACCAAGGCTTACATCGAATACATGCGCCCCCGCTGCGACGAGATGGCCCGCGTTCTCAAGAAGACCGGCTCCTTCTACTACCACTGCGACTGGCACGCCTCCCACTACGTCAAGGTCATGCTCGACCAAATCTTTGGGGAAAACTGTTTTCGCTGCGAAATTATTTGGAAACGGACGTTCGCGCATGGAAACGTAGGCAGGAATTACGGCAACATTGCAGACAGCATTTTCTTCTATACGCGCAGCGACGACTACTGCTGGAACCAACCGTGGGAACAACTCACACCAGAGGAAATCGAGGAGAAGTATCCGAATCAAGACGCTAACGGTCGGCGCTGGCAATCAGTAACACTTCGTAATCCTGGGGTTCGTCCGAATCTCCACTATCCATACACGGCGAGCAACGGCGTTACTTATCAGCCGCATCCAAACGGCTGGTCATGCAACTTGGAACGGATGAAGAAATACGACACAGAAGGCCGACTGCATTTCCCGACCAAGCCTGACGGCGCGCTCCGGTTGAAAATGTATGCTGATGAAAGTCAGGGCGAGAGATTACAGAACATTTGGCTCGATGTTTCGCCAATTGGCGCGAACGCAGCGGAAAGACTTGGTTACCCCACTCAGAAGCCAATAGCGTTGCTTGAACGAATTATTCAGACCAGCAGCAACGAAAACGACATCGTGCTCGATGCGTTTTGCGGGTGCGGGACGGCATTGGTGGCGGCGCAGAAGTTGAAGAGGCAATGGATCGGCATAGACGTCTCGCCCACCGCCTGCCGCGTCATGGCCAAGCGATTGAAGGACAAGAACGTATGCGGCATGAGGGAGGACGAAGATCTTTGGGCCATCGGGCGCGGCTTCATCGTCCGCGACATTCCTTTGACGGAGGAAAAATTGCGCGCTTATCCGCCGTTCGAGTTTGAGAACTGGGCGGTCATTGCGCTCGGCGGCAGAAAGAACAAGACCCAGGTCGGCGACAAGGGCATTGATGGCCGCATCTTCCCTGTCACCGCGCTGGACAACGTCCGCGAAGCCGGGGCGGATGAGCTGGCGCTGCAAGAGCACTTCTATGCGATGCAGGTGAAGCAGAAGGACAAGACCGGACGGCCGGACATTGACTCCTTCGAGACGGCCATGCGGCGGGCGAAATGCGAGAAAGGCTTCTTCGTGTCCTTCGACTACTCCAGCGACGCGATGCACGAGATTGACCGTTTCTTCCGCGAGGAGCACCGCATCATCATCCCCCTCACCGTCCGGGAGATTCTGGACGAGGAGATCGCGAGGAAGCTGGCGTAAACCACAGGCGGTGAAACTGCGGGCGGAAGCGGCGGGGGGAAGCTTTTGAGACGGGAGATGGGAACTGGCAGTTGGGAGTTTGGGCGGCGGATGCGGCCGGGAGGTTGAACCGGCTTGGCGGCGGAAGCCAGAACCACCCGTGCCATCCTGTCGAAGGATCGCGCATTCCTGACAGGTTTTTCAAGCCGCCAACGCCCTGTCAGCGCGCTGCTTGTGATTGCGGCTCGGCCGCGCCGGGTTCATCCGCGGCTTCCCCTCCGGCCTTCGTCGCGCCGCCTCCCGCCCAAGCCCGTGAAGCGGCCCCTCCGCCAGACCGGCCCCGCAACAAGTATAGCAATTTTCTCTTGACATAATAGAGAATTTATCATATTGTTCACCTTGCAATGAAGACCGCCGTCATGCGAGCAGAGGCCGTCCCGCCGGAGGCCCCCAAGGGCCGCCGGAAACAATCTATGGATTGCACAGCGCGGCGGAGCCGCAACCCAAGACGGTGGGGCGAGACACCGTCGAGCCTCCGTTTTGGGCGTGTCGAGCTTTCAGACTGCGGAGGCTCGACGGAGTCTCGCCCCACCGATCATAAATTTTCGGAAGCGCCCCAAACGGCGTCCAGCCGCCAGGCGCTGGCGGAGCCGATCATGGCCGGTCTGGCGGGCACGCCGCCTCCGGGCCGCCGAAAGTGGCAAAATCGCCCTCCATATGGACGGCGGCAGCCGGTGGCGGGGCGATCATCCTCCCCCTCAATCATAGGGGTCGTTTTACAAAACGAACCCATATGATGGCCCCGGTCAAAACTGAAAAACGTCATTTTCCTATGGAAATCGTCTATTTCGATGTCCAGGGGTGGGGAAATCAAAAAGGTTTTTTTACGAAACGAACCCAAATGATTCAGCCCCGCCAATCGGTGTTTTGCCGGTTACTACCATGCCGAAGGACCGCTCATTCCTGACAACATTTTGCAGCCACCACCGCGCTGTCAGCGCCCTGCTCGTGGTTGCGGCTCCGCCGCGCTGGGTTCAATCCGTGGCTCACGCCGCGCAGAACCGGCTAAAAACCATCTTTCCGGGCTTCCATCCGCGCGGCGTTCCTGTAAATATCCGGGCCACGATGAAAACTCGCTCCAGCCTTCTGGTCCTCCTCTCCCTCACTTGCTCAACGCTCGCGCTGGCGGCCGATGCGCCGTCGGGTCTGCAATCGCTCCTCCAGCATCCGATCATCGGCACGAACGTCCCGATGGCGGAGGTGCAGGCGTTCACGGAGGTGCGCGTGCCGCCGATGCCGGCGGTGAAGTCGGCGGCGGAATGGCAAAAGATCGCCGACCGGCTGCGACGCGACATGCTGGAGCGCGTGGTCTTCCGCGGCGAGGCGGCGGCGTGGCGCGACGCGAAGACGAAGGTGGAGTGGTTCGACACGATGGAAGGCGGGCCGGGCTACAAGATCCGCAAGCTGCGCTACGAGGCGCTGCCGGGGTTGTGGATACCGGCGCTGCTTTATCTGCCGGACAATCTTACAGAGAAAGCGCCCGTGATGCTCGCGGTCAACGGCCACGACCCGGTCGGCAAGGCCGTGGGCTACAAACAGATTCGCTGCATCAATCTCGCCAAACGCGGCGTCATCTCGCTCAACGTCGAGTGGTTCAACATGGGCCAGTTGCGCACAACGGGCTACGCGCACTCGCGGATGAACCAGCTCGACCTCTGCGGCACCAGCGGCATAGCGCCGTTTTATCTGGCGATGAAACGCGGCGTGGACGTGCTGCTGTCGCTGGAGCACGCCGACCCGAACCGCGTGGCCGTGGCGGGCGTCTCGGGCGGCGGCTGGCAGAGCATCTTCATCAGCGCGCTCGACACGCGCATCACGCTCGCCAATCCGGTGGCGGGCTACTCCAGTTACCGCACGCGCGCGCGGTATCTCACCGACCTTGGCGATTCCGAGCAAACGCCGTGCGACATGGCGACCGTGGCCGATTACACGCACATGACGGCGATGCGCGCGCCGCGGCCGACGCTGCTGACCTTCAACGCGAAGGACAACTGCTGCTTCGCCGCCCCGCACGCGCTGCCGCCGTTGCTCGACGCGGCCCAACCGATCTACACGATGTACGGCCAGACCTCCGCCCTGCGCTCGCACATCAACTACGTGCCGGGCACGCACAACTTCGAACGGGACAACCGCGAGGCGCTTTACGGGATGATCGGCGATTTCTTCAGCGGCGACCCGAAGTTTGACGCGGTGGAGATTCCCTGCGACGCCGAGGTGAAGACCAATACGGTGCTGACCGTCGAGTTGCCCGCCGACAACGCGGACTTCAACACGCTGGCGCGGGCGTTGAGCCGGAATCTGCCGCGCAACCCGAAAATCCCGGAGGCGAAGGGAGCGCTGGTCCGCTGGCAGCAAACCGGCCGTGCCAAGCTGCGCGAGGTCGTTCACGCCAAGGACTATGCGGTCGTCGCGGAGCGCGCCGGCGGCGAGGAAAAGGACGGCGTGAAGGCGACGTTCTGGAAACTCAAGATGAGCGGTGTCTGGACGGTGCCCGCCGTTGAGCTGACGCGCGGCGCGACGAAGGAGACGGTCATCCTCGTCGCCGACGAAGGCCGCAAGAGCGCCGCCGCCGAGGTGGAGCGGCTGCTTGCGGCCGGCAAACGCGTGCTGGCGGTGGACCCGTTCTATTTCGGCGAGTCGAAGATCGCGCAGCGGGACTACCTGTTTGCGTTGCTCGTGGCGGGAGTGGGCGAGCGCCCGCTCGGCTTGCAGGCGAGCCAACTGGCCGCCATTGCCCGCTGGTCGCAACGCGAACTCAAGAGCGGCCCGGTGACGCTGGTCGCGTGCGGCCCGCGCTCCAGCACGTTCTCGCTCATTGCCGCCGCGCTGGAGGAGAGAGCCGTCGCGGGCGCGGAGCTTCACGGCGCGCTCGGCAGCTTGAAGGAGGTCATCGAGAAGGATTGGACGGTGGACAAGACGCCGGAAATGTTCTGCTTCGGCCTGTTGGAGGCGTTCGACGTGCCGCAACTCACCGCGCTGGTCGCGCCGCGCAAGACGGTCTGCACACCGTAGCGGCCCGGCCACTACGATTTCAGGACGGTCGCGCCCGCGCCGGGGCGGGAGACGAACAGCGTCGCTTCGATGCCCGTGCGCTTGCGATAGGCTTCGGCAATTTTCCGCGAGATGTCGGCGACAGCCGCCGTCTTCACCAGGCTCACGGTGCAACCGCCGAAACCGCCGCCGGTCATGCGCGAACCGATGACGCCGCCGGCGGAACCAATCTCCTGCGCGATCTCCACCGCCGCGTCGAGTTCTGCGCAACTGACTTCGTAATCGTCCCGCAGCGCCGCGTGGCTGGCATACATGAGCCGGCCCGCGGTCGGCCAGTCGCCGGAGCGAATCGCGACTGCGGCGGCCGGTGTGCGCTCGATTTCGCCGATGACGTGCCGCGCGCGCCGGAAGACTGTCGTGTCCATCTTCGCACGGGCCTTCTCCAGCATCGCGGCGTCAGCTTCGCGGAGCGACGGCACACCGAGGATGCGCGCGGCCTCCTCGCACTGCTTGCGGCGCTGGGCGTAGCCGCCGCCGGTTAGTTCGTGTTTCACATTGGTGTTGACGATGAGCACCTCGACGCTGGGATCGTTCATCGGCACCAACTCGGTCTTGCGCGAGCGGCAATCGAGCAGCAGCAGGTGATCCTTCCGGCCGAGCGCGGAGATGAACTGGTCCATGATGCCGCACGGCATGCCGGCGTAGTCGTGCTCCGCCTTCTGGCAGAGCAACGCCTTCTCGACCGGGTCAAGTTTGTGGCCGGTGACCGTCTCGAGCAGCGTGGCCGTGCCGACTTCGAGCGCCGCACTGCTGGAAAGGCCGCCGCCGAGCGGCACTGTCGAGAGCATCAGTGCGTCGAGCGGGCCGGCGTCCACGCCGCGTTGCTGGAATCCGGCGAAGACGCCGCGGATGTAGTTGGTCCAGTGTTTCGGTTCGCCCTTCGGAACTGGCTTGCTGAGCGGGAAACTGGCGCTCTGGCGGGTGCGGGCACAGTGCCAAGTGACCAGCGGCTGGCTTGCGCCGGCCGGCCGGTCCGCCGCGATGACCGTGTAACGCTCGATGGCCATCGGCAGGACGAAGCCATCGTTGTAATCGGTGTGTTCGCCGATGATGTTCACGCGGCCCGGCGCGGCAGCGATCCAGCGCGGGGCGCGACCGTAGTGTTGTTGAAACTGCCTGGCCGTTTCGTCGCCGAGTTGTTGCAGGGAAATAGCTTCGTCGCTCATGAATCCTGAGTTTGCTGGTTGGATGATTCCGATGCCGGTCGCCGACGCTTAGAGCGACCAGCCTTTGCGATACTCGCGGCCGAGATACGGCAACGCCGCCTCGGTCTTGACAACGCGTTGGACAGGGTCGCATTCGATCTTGAAGCCGACCTTGCCCATTTTCTCGGCGATGGCGCCGAGGAGCATCACCTCGGTCAGCGGCCCGGCGTATTCGGCAAAGTTCGATTTCGGAAAGTTCCACGGCTTCTCGCCACGCGCCGCCATCAGGAATTCGGCGTGATGACCGGGCGACGGCTCGATGAAGTTCGGCGAGGTCTTGCCCTGCCGGCCTTCGAGAAACGCCTTCATCGAAGATTCCGGAATCAACCGCGGGCTGTCGCCATAGTCACCGGCGACCAGCAACTTGCCCTTCGTGCCGATGTAGAGATTGCCGCTGCCGGCCAGCGTTGGTTTCTTATTGTCCGGGCCCTGGCGCGTCGGATCATTGAGCAATTCCTCCGGCGTCTCCGGCTTGAGTCCGCCGGAATACCAGTAGGCGACAAAGCCGGGCCGGCTGCCTTTCGCCGGGAACACCCACTTGAACTTCGTCTGCTTCGAGAAGATTTCCCTTCCGCCATAGCCTTCAACCTGGAGCAACTCGACATACTCCGGATAGTCCGGCTGCAAGGACCAGAAGACGTTGTCCCACGTGTGGCAACCCATGTCGCCGATCGCGCCGCAGCCAAAATCAGTCCAGCCGCGCCACTTGAACGGCACGTAGGGCGAACGCGAGTTGCGCCGGTCGTTCTTCTTCTTATTGCCATCCTTCTTCTCGCCTTCCTTCGCGGGCACCTCGGTGTAATCGCGGAACGCCGCCGGGCCGAGCCACGAGTCCCAGTTCAGGCTCTCCGGCACGGGCACGACCACTCCCTTGTCCACCTGGCCCTGGGGCCAGACCGGACGGTTGGTCCACGTGTGAACCTCCTTGATCTCGCCGATGGCGCCGTCGCGAATCCACTCAACGATCTTGCGGTTGCCGGCGTTGGCGTGGCCCTGGTTGCCCATCTGCGTGGCGACTTTCTTTCGGGCGGTGGCCTCGGCCAATGCGCGCGCCTCCTTGATGGACCACGTCAGCGGCTTCTCGCAGTAGCAATGCTTGCCCGACTGGATGGCGCGCATCGCGGCGGCCGCGTGATTGTGGTCCGGCGTCGCCACAAACACGGCGTCAATGGACTTGCCCATCTCGTCAAACAGCTTGCGGTAGTCGGTGAAACACCTGACCTCGCCGTAGTCCTTCAACTCCTTCTCACGAACCCGGTCGAGCGCGCGCTGGTCCACATCGCAGATGGCGACCAGCCTCTCGCTTTTCGCCGGAGCGACGTGCGCGCCGCCCCGGCCGGCGACGGCGATGCAGGCGGTGGCGATTTTTGAGTTCGGCGAACGCTCCGGCAAAATCGCCGGCGCGTCGGCTGCGGTGAGACGGCGGCCCATCGCCGCCGCGCTCGTGGCGACGGCAGCGGTTTTCAGGAATTGACGGCGTGACAAGTGTGTCATCTTCGGAATCTCCTGCAATAAGTTTGGCGTGGCAGATTACCCACGCCCCCCGACGGAGTCTAGCAATTCCCAACGCAACGTCGGTCGAAACATTCGCTAGACAAATCCGCCGCGCTGCGGCGTCAATATACGAACATGCCGGCCGACACCGAACTCGAGCGCCTTTACGACGGCCATGCGCAGGCGTTGTTCGCGTTTCTGTTGAACTTCACGCGCAACGAAACCGACACGCGCGATGTCCTGCAGGAAATTTTCCTCAAGCTCGCCCGCCAGCCGGCGCTGCTTGACGGCGTGCGCGATGAGCGGGCGTTCCTGATCCGGCTCGCGCACAACGCCGCGATTGACCTGATGCGACGGCGCGGCACCCGGCAGAAGAATTACGACCAGCTTGCCGCCGAGTCCTTCCAGCTTTTCGAGCCAGCCGCGTCGCCGGACGAGCAGGCGTTTCGCGACGCGCTGACGACGGCGCTCGGCGAGTTGCCACCCGACCAGCGCGCCGTCGCGCATCTCAAACTGTGGGAAGGGCTGACGTTCGAGGAGATCGCCGACCGGCTTGGCCTTTCGCAAAACACCGCTGCGAGCCGTTATCGCTACGCCGTAGACAAATTGCGCGAGCGGCTGCGTCCTATCTACGAGGAACTGAAATGAACAGCGATGACTTTGAGAAGAAACTGGAGCATCAGCCGATACGCGCTGTTCCCGCCGCGTGGCGGGCGGAGATTCTGCGCGAAGCTGTAGCGGCGGCCTCCGACCGCCGAAGCCTGGCGCAAGACAATCGGTGCTCGGAACCCGCCGCTACAGTATGGTGGCGCGAACTGCTCTGGCCGCGTCCGCTGGCATGGGCCAGCCTCGCGGCGGCGTGGGTGATCATCGCCATCCTGCACACCGCAACGCCCGCCGCGCCGATGCTGGTCGCGCAGCAAACGCCTTCATCGCGCGAGGCCATGCAGCGTTTCGCCGAGCAACGCCGTGAGTTGGCCGTGCTGCTGGACTTCTCCACTGAAACCGCCGCTCCGCAAAAGACGAAGTCATCGGGACCGCACAGCGAACTCACGACACCACCCGCCAGCGCGTAACGATGCCAACCCATTGAAAGGAAAACGCCATGAGCTCACCAACCAAATCCAGAGCCGCCAAATGGCTCGGCCGGTTTCTTTTCGCGCTCGCCCTCCTGGTCACGCTCATTGCCCTGCTCTACGCAGAGGAAAACTGGCGCGGAGAGCGGGATTGGCGCGCTTACAAGCAGCAGATGGAGGCGAAAGGTGAGAAGTTTGATCTGGCTGCCTTCATTCCGCCGCGCGTGCCCGACGAACAAAACTTCGCCATGACGCCGTTCCTGGCGCCACTGTTCGATCTCAAACCCGGCACACAGGAAGCTCGCGACACCCATGCGTTTCAGCGCGTCAGCAACTTTGCAAAATCGCTGCCCGCCGGACCCGCTCAAGCCCGATGGGCATGGGTTGGTCAGACCGAGAAAACGGACTTGGTGGGCTGGCGCGCGGCCTTTCAAAACAACAGCGGCGACAAGCTGGTCAAAGCGGAACGACACAGCGACCAGGAGCGCGCCGAGGCCGCGCCTGCCGTGCTGGCGGCCTTGAAACCATACGAAGCGGTGATCGAAGAATTGCGCGCCGCGAGCCGCCGGCCGTATTCGCACTTCAATGTCAACTACACCATCGAGAATCCTGTCGCGCTCGTGCTCCCGCATTTGCCAGTGCTTCCCAGAACTGTTCGTATTTTGGAATTGCGGGCCACATCGGAACTGGCGCTGGGCCGGACGGCTGAAGCCTTCGACGACCTTGGCCTGATGTTTCATGTCGCCGATTCGCTCCAAGACGAGCCGATACTGATTTCCCACCTTGTGCGCATCGGCTGCCTGAAATTGGCAACGCATGTTGTTTGGGAAGGTCTGGCCGAACATCGCTGGTCGGACGCGCAGGTGCAGACACTTCAAACTCGATTCCAGAGCCAGGACTTTCTCGCCGACTACACGCGGGCGGTTGAAGGCGAACGTTGCGCGTTTGGAAACGCATTGTTTGAATTCTTGATTAAATCACCCAACAGGGGCGACTTCCTCAGTGCAGTGGGGGGTGGCGCTCCGTCCGCCACCAGCAGTTTCCTCGTCGGCATGGTCCCTCGCGGTTGGTGGCGCTTCGAACAACTCAGCTACCACCGCATGCTTGACGATCTGTTCCTGCCGACGATCAACTTGGCGGCAAGGCGGGTTTACCCGAAGCTGATCGAGAAACAAACAATTGCTTTGGGAAAATCCAGCAATCGCCCGTTTGAAAAAATAATGCGCCATCGTGTGCTGTCGTATTTGCTTCACCCGGCTCTCAACTCCTGCCTGAGGCGGTTCGCCAATGCTCAAGTGATGGCGGACGAAGCCACGCTCGCCTGCGCCTTGGAGCGATGTCGGCTCGCGGATGGCAGGTTCCCCGAAACGCTCGACGCACTCGTGCCGCGCTTCATCGCGAAGCTGCCGCACGACATCATCACCGGCGAACCGCTAAAGTATCGCCGCGACGGCGACGGCTACGTCCTTTATTCCGTCGGCTGGAACGAGAAGGATGACGGCGGAAAGCCCAGCGAAAAAGGCGACTTGGAGCAAGGCGACTGGGTCTGGCAATCTTCAGTGAACACGCCCTGAACCGGAAAGATGCAGTTACAATCTTCGACCAACTCCCCTCACCCTGGCCCTCTCCCCTCGCCAGCGAGGGGAGAGGGAAATTGGTCGCACCAAACTTCGTGCGCACCAAATGGTTCGCCCGACATCCTTGCGAAGAATCTCTCCCTCTCCCCGCCTCTGCGGGGAGAGGGCCGGGGTGAGGGGCCGCGGCCATTGCATCGTTGCCAAGCCGCTTCAGGCTCGCGCAAATTGGTCACTTCGCCGGCGGGGCGGAGAGCGCGCCGATGGCCTTGTTCAGCGCGTATTGCGCCTTGTTGAACTCTGCCACCGCTGTGAAATAATCGTTTCGCGTCCGCGTCAGTTCCTGCTCCGCCAGAATGTTTTCCAGCACGTTGGCCACCTCGAACTTCTTGCGCTCGCGGCTCAATCGCAGATTTTCCCCGGCGGTGACGAGCGATTTTTTCGCCGTGGCAAGCTGGTCGGCCTGCGACTCCAGCCGCGTCTGCGCCTCCACCACCTGGCGCGCGACCTCGTCCTTGAGTCTTTCCTCCAGCAACCTCGAACTGCGCAGCCGCGATTCGGCGGCGTGGATGCGGCCGAAGTCGAACAAACCGCCCGGCCCGACGCGCCAGCTCAGGCCGGCGTAGTAATCCTCCGAACCGCCAAAACTTGACGGCGCGCCGGCGGTATTGCCGCCAAACCCGCCCGCAAACGCCTGCGCGCCGAGGGTCGGAATCATCGGTCCATAGACCGCGCCGTCCTTGGACTCGCGCGCCGCGCCGATCAGCGCCCGGCTCTGCTTGAGTTCCGGCCGGTTGCCGAGCGCCTGCCCCACCAGGGCGTCGAGTGTGGCGTTCGTCTCGACCAACGATAACGGCGCAAGGTCGGCTTCGCGTCCGATCAATTCCACCGTCAGATCGAGGCGGAGGATTTGCGACAGCCGCGCCGCGGCAACGCGTTGTTGCTCCTGGGTCTGCCGCAGCGTCAGCTCGTTTCGCTGCGTCTCTACCTGCACGCGCAACTCGTCGCCCTTATAGGCGATGCCGATCCCGACAGCCCGGTGAAGCTGGTCTTGGTAATCCTGCGAAATCCGCACCGCCTCGCGCGCCACGCCGACGGCCGCCTGCGCCTTCACCAGATCGAAGTAACCCTGCGCCGCGGCGAGTATGGTGTCCTGGAGTTGCGCATCGAGCGCGTGATCGGCGGCCCTGACCAGTTGGTGCGCGGCGAGCGTGTTGTAGAGCGCGCCGCCGATGTCCACCTGCGCGGCCAGCGCCGCGCCCGCAGTGTAGGATTGAAAGTGGCCATCCGAAACCACGCCGGACGGCACCGACTGCGCCATGCCGTTGTGCTGCCGGTAGCCCGCGCCCGGCGACAGCCACGGAAAGAACTGCTCGCGTGCGCTCTCGTGGTTGGCCTTGGCCTCGGTCAGTTTTTCGCGGGCGATTTTGATATCGAGGTTTTGCGCGCCGGCCAGTTGCAACACGGTCGGAAGGTCAATCGGGTGAATCTTCGCCGCGTCGCCAGCGGACGAAACCGCGACGGAAACTGTCAGCATCGCAACCAGCGCGAACGCGTTACCGGCGGGCAGGATACCCGCGCTCCCAAGGGAACCGCCACGCTTCACGCTCCACGCTTCACGCTTCACGTTCATTTCGCCTCCGTCACGTTGACCGCCTGCCCGTCCTGCAACACCAGCTTGCCGAGCAACACCACCGGCTGCTCGGCTATCAACCCGTCCAGGATTTCGACCGACACACCGTCTTCAAAACCCGCTTTGATCGGTTTCTTGCGAACCTTCCTGTCGGCATTCACGACGAAAACGGATTTACCGGCCTTCTCCACCAGCACCGCTTCGGCCGGCGTCAGCAAGGCGTCGGTGTGGCGTTCCGCGCCGATCTTGACGATGGCATACATGCCGGGCCGCAGTTCGCGCTGCGGATTCGGCAAATCAATCTCCGTGATCATCGTGCGCGTCGCGCTGTCGAGCACATACTCGAAGCGCGTCACCCCGCCGGGAAAAGTTTTGCCGGGCAATTCCTGAAAACCGATCTGGACCGGCGTGTCCTTGCGGACAAACGGCACCTCCGGCTCCGGCACGGCGACATACACGCGCACGACGCTGAAGTCCGTCAGCGTGACCATGGCGGCGTTTTGCGCTGCACTCCCGAAGGTCGCCGCCGGGATGAAAGCGCCCGGGTCCACGAACCGCCGCGTGATGATGCCCGCAAACGGCGCAGTGATCTTGGTGAAGCCGAGCAACGTTTGGTCGCGCTCCAGGCTGGCCTTGGCAACCTTCAGCCTGCCCAACGCATCGTCCACCGTCTGCGGCACAACCAGCTCTGGCGCTTTTTTCTGCGCCTCCTTCACGCGCCGGTAATCAATATCGGACACCTCGACCTCGGCCCGTGTCTTCGCGATGTCGGCAAGCAGTTCGGGCACTTCGATGTCGGCGAGCAGATCGCCCGCCTTGACCTCGTCGCCTTTGTCCACCGCGATGGTTTTCAAATAACCGCCGACCTTTGCGTAAAGCGTCGCCTGCTGCCACGCCGCGACATTGCCCGGCAGCGTGACGCTGCGGGTGATCTCGCCGCGGCGCGGATGGATGAGTTGGACGTTGACCGGCGCTGCCGGCGACGCGGCCGGGTCTTTGGAGCCAGCGGCCCGGTTGCAGCCGCTCAACGCGAACGTGGCGGCGATCAAGGCGGCGGTCGGCAAAATGATCAAACGACATTTCATATCACTTCCTTGTGTTTTCATTCGAAGGTGCGGATTGGCTGCTCGCCGGATCGTCCGGGTCGAGCGACGCGGAGCGGCGGTGGGCGCGCGACTGGACGATGGCGAACACCGACGGCAGCACCGTCAACGTCGCGAACGTCGCAGCGAACAGACCGCCAATGACCGCCAAACCGAGCGGCGCGGTTTGCTCGCCGGCCTCGCCAAATCCGACCGCCATCGGCACCATGCCGGCGATCATCGCGCAGCTCGTCATCAGGATCGGCCGCAAACGGCTGCGCGCGCCCTCGACGCCGGCATCCTGCGCGCTCGCGCCGCCCATGCGACTGCGCTCGGCGAAGGTGGTCAGCAGAATCGCGTTCGCCACGGCGACACCGATGGCCATGATCGCGCCCATGAACGATTGCAGGTTCAGCGTCGTGCCGGTCAGCCAGAGCATCGCGACGACGCCGGCCACCACCGCCGGCGCGGTGGAAACGACGATGAAGGAAAGTCTCAGCGATTGGAAATTCGCCGCCAGCAGCAGGAAGATCACCACGACGGCAAGCAACAGGCCGGTGCGCAACCCGTCGAGCATCTGCTGCATCGGCACGATCTGGCCGCGCACGGTGACCGTGACTTTCGGCGGCGGATCGCCGACTTCCTTCAGCGCCTGCGCCAACTGCCGGCCCACCGTGCCAAGGTCGGTCCCGGCGATGTTCGCGGTCACCGTGATGGTGCGCTGCATGTTGTAGCGCTCGTAAAGACCGACGGCCGTGCCGTTGGTGACGGCAGCGATGTTGCGCAGGAGAACCGCCTGGCCGTTGCGTTTCGCGATCGGAATATTTTTCACCTCTTCGAGCGAAGTCGGCGCTGTTTGTGGAATCTGCACCTGGACCTGATAGGCGACACCGCTGACGGGGTCGGCCCAATACACCGGCACCGTGAAACGGCTCGATGCCGTCGCGGCCACGAGCGAGCGCGACGCCTCGTCCATTTTCACGCCCATGAGGCCGGCGCGCTCGCGGTTGAGCGCGATATCCACCGTCGGGTAGTCGAGCGACTGGCCGAACTGCAGGTCGCGCAACGCGGGGATGGCCGCCAGCCGGTCGCGGATTTTTTGCGCGTGCGCGAAGTTGGCGGCGAGATTCGGGCCGCTGACGGCGACTTCAACCGGCGTCGGCGAGCCGAGGCTCATCACGCGGCTGACGATGTCGCTCGGCTCGAAGGAGAATTTCACGTCGGGCATCGCCGCGGCGAATTTCTGCCGCAGCCGTTCGGTCAGGTCGGGAACGCGCACGGGCGCGCCGGGCTTGAGTTGCACCTGGAGCACCGCTTCCTCCGGGCCGCTGTTCCAGAGGTAGATCAGGTTGATGGGATAGCTCGCCCCATGAACGCCAACGAAACCGAGCGTGATGGCGACGTTGTCCGGGCCGACTTCCTGCCGAATGAGGTCCAGCGTCTTGAGCGCGATCTGCTCGGTCTTCTCAATGCGCGTGCCCGCCGGCGCGCGCAGCCGCAACGCGAGCTGGCCCGCGTCCACGCGCGGGAAAATTTCCTCACCGAGCCGTCCGCCAACCAGCACGATCACGGCCGCCGCGCCCGCCAGATAAGCGAGCACGACCAGCCACCGCGCGCGCACCACGCCGCGGGCGAACGCTCCGTAAAAGTTCTGAAATTTTCCGAACAACGTGCTGTCGTGAACTTCTGCCGCGTGGCCGCGCAGGAACCACACGCTCAGAATCGGCACCAGTGTGCTCGACAACAGATACGATGCGATCATCGAGAACCCCACGGCCAGCGAGAGCGGCACAAACAGCGCTTTCGCCGCACCGGTCATGAAGAACGTCGGGATGAACACCGCCAGGACGCAGATCATCGCCAGCAGGCGTGGCACCGTGGTCTCCTGCGTGGCATCGAGCGCCGCGCGAGCCAGCGGCCGGCCGCGCGCGAGGTGGGTGTGGATGTTCTCGATGGTGACGGTGGCCTCGTCCACCAAAATACCGACGGCGAGCGCGAGGCCGCCAAGGGTCATGAGGTTGACGGTCTGGTGGCTCACCCACAACGCGAACACCGCCGCGAGCAGCGCCAGCGGGATGTTGATGACCACGATGAACGCGCTGCGCCAGTCGCGTAAAAACAACAGCACCATCAGGCCGGTGAGCACCGCGCCGAGACAACCTTCGCGCAGCAGGCCGCCGATGGCGCCTGTGACGTGCGGCGACTGGTCGAACTCGTAGCTGATCTTCACGTCGCCGGGCAGCACGCTTTGGAACTTCGGGAGGTTTTGTTTAACGAGGCTGACGACGGACAGCGTGGAGGCGTCGGCGCGTTTCGTGACAGGGATATAGACCGTGCGGCGGCCGTTAACCAGAGCGAAGCAGGTAATGATGTCCGAGCCGTCCACCACGTCGGCCACATCGCGCAGGAAAATCGCCGGATAAACGCCGGCGCGGACGGGCACGGCTTCGAGATCCTTGATGTTCTTGACCACCGAGTTCAGCGGCACCATCGGGTAGCTGTCGCCGAGGGTAACGTTGCCGGAGGGACTGATGGTGTTGGCTGAGGCCACGGCGGCGACAATCTCGTCGGGCGACATGTCGAACGCGCGCAGCCGGTCGGGCTTGAGGTTGATGACGATGCTGCGGGCCGCCCCGCCGAACGGCGGCGGAGCCGACACGCCCGGCAACGTCGCAAACAACGGCCGCACCAAGTTGAGCGCGGCGTCCTGCATTTGGCCCACGGTGCGCGTCTCGCTGGAAAGGACAAGGTTGCCGACCGGCACACTCCCGGCATCGAAGCGCATTACAAACGGCGGCACCGTGCCCGGCGGCATGAAGGCGCGGGCGCGGTTGACGTATTGGACGGTCTCGCTCATCGCCTGGCTCATGTCGGTGCCGGGATGAAACTGCAGTTTGATAATCGCCGCTCCCTGGATGGACTTCGACTCCACGTGCTCGATGCCGGTGATGTAGAGGAAGTGATACTCGTAGTAATAGGTGAGGTAGCCTTCCATCTGCGCCGGGTCCATGCCGCCGTAGGGTTGCGCGACGTAGATGGTCGGAATGCCGAGCGGCGGAAAAATATCGCGCGGCATCTGCCGCAACGCCAGCACGGCGCCGAGCGCGACGGCGACCACGGCGACCACGATGGTCAACGGACGGCGTAAGGCAACATGAACGAGGTTCATTTTCTTCCCTCGCCGGTTTCAGCCACGACTTCCGCGTGAAGCTCCCGAATCTGTTCGCGAACGAGATCGAGCACCTTTCGGCCCTCGGTCGTGAGCCGGTAATCCCTGCGCGCCCGCTTGCCGCCGCGCGGGTCCGCCTTCCCTTTGAGCCACCCCAGCCGCTCCATCCGCTGAAGCAGGGGATAGAGTGTGCCCGGGCTGATGTCGTAGCCGTGGTGGCGCAACTCATTGATCATCCACTGGCCGTGAAGCGGCTCCTGGCCTGCATGGTGCAACACATGCACCTTCCAAAAGCTCAGCAATATCTCGCGGTTGATTTCCTTCATGTGGTTCCGTGATTATTACGAACACCGAAGTCGAATAACGTAGTAGCACACGATGGCCTTTTGTCAAATGACCCCCTGTCTGCCACAAATAGCCCCCTCTAATTTACCCTATTAGTGACCATGGGTTTCGGAAACCAGACCCGGCAAGGTCAGCGCGTGGAATCGTCCGCGGAGCGATTCGAACGGGAGACGGTTCGCTTGTCATCCCCTGCCCCCAAAGTCCGCCCACTCCAAAAACGAAGAGGGACAGCGCACTGCGCTGTCCCTCTATCCGTTTCAATCTATTTCCAACCGCCGTCGGCTCGCGCCGGCCCGCTCATACTGTCCACGGACTGCGGTAGTCGCGGGTCAGCCACTTCGGATCGCCGGTGCCGCCAACGAAGTCAAACTCCTTCGGGTTCCACTTGATCTTCTGGCCGTGGAAGTAGGTCAGGTTCATCAAGTGGCAGCAGATGGCCGAATGCCCGCCGACTTGCTCACTGGTGATCGGCTTCTTGCGGGACTTCACGCACTCCAGGAAATCACCGAGATGGCTCTTGCTTTCGTAGAGTTTGATCTTCGCGTCTTGCAGGAAGGCGCGCTCCGCTTTCTGCACCTGGGCCATGCAGGAGGTCTTCTTGTCCGCCTCGCTGTCCTTTTTGCCGGTGTAGGAGGCGATCATCTCGTTGCCGCGTTTCATCGTAAACTTGCCGCGGTTCACCTGCACTTCGCCTTCCGTGCCGAAGAAGTGGACGCCGAAGCCATCCTTGTGTTCGACGGTGATGCCATTGGCATAAACCAGTTTCGCGCCGCGCTTGGCGTCGGGCGTCGCCGGCGGCAACGCCTCCACCGGGCCGCTGTCGTCCATGCCGAGGCCCCATTGCGCGATGTCCAGATGGTGCGCGCCCCAGTCGGTGACCATGCCGCCGCCGAATTCGCGGTATTTGCGCCACGCGGGGAAGTGATCGTGCATACCGCGCGGGCTGAGCACGGAATTGTAGGGACGCACGGACGCGGGACCGAGCCAGAAGTTCCAGTCCAACCCCGGCTCCATCGCCTCTTCCGGCAGGTCGCAGGGAACGGCCGGATCGCCAAATTGACACTCCACATGCGTGATCTTCCCGATGGCGCCGTTCTGCACCAGCTCGCACGCAATGCGAAACTCCTTGCTTGACCGCTGCATGGAGCCGGTCTGGAGCACCCGCTTATTTTCATCCACCGCACGCATCACCGTGATCGCCTCGTGGATGTTGTGCGTCAGCGGCTTCTCGCAATACACATCCTTGCCCGCGCGCAACGCCGCCAGGGTAATGATGGCGTGCCAATGATCCGGCGTCGCAATGCATACCGCGTCAATGTCCTTGCGTTCGATGATTTCGCGGAAATCGTTATAGGCCGTGCAACCAGCCGTGCCGACCTTCAGTTCCGGCCGTGTCGCATAATAGTCGTCCACCCGCTTCTTGGCGTTGTTGCGGCGGGTGCTGTCCACATCGCACACCGCCAGCACGTGCGTGTCCTGTCCGAGAAACCCGCCCAACAAACCGCGCGATTGCTTGCCCATGCCGATGAAGCCCATCGTCAGCCTGCTGTTCGGTCCGCTCCCGGCGGCCCAGAGGCGCGAGGGGAGGATGAACGGCACGACGGTGGTGGAAGCGGCGATCTGCTTGAGAAAAGTCCGGCGGCTGGTCTGCATATTGTTGTCCTTCTGGTTGAAACTCAATGGCTCAAAAAAACGACGCGCGAGGTTAGGTCGCGGGTCGCGACAACTCAAGAGGAAATCGCCGCCCGTTGCCGCCGCGCTTTGCCTCAAAAAGATTGTTACCGAAGCGGGGGGGGGGAACTGGATGAGGAATCTGGTCGTTGCCTCAAAAAGGGTGTTACCCAAACCGGATGCATCCCGACATGGACAAACAGACCAAGAATCAGGTGCTGGCCAAGCTGCGTGACCGCTACAGCCGCGCCGGCAAAGAA
>CAIQCK010000015.1 GCA_903870275.1 uncultured bacterium
AGCCAATCGAGGTGGCGCGAAAACGCGCCGTGTTGCTCTGGGCCGTTGAGGATGCAGAGGCTTCGGCCGCCGCGGGCATGGGCACTGCGGCGAAGGCGGTGCTCGATGATGTGCGCAAAGTAGTCGCGTCACTCCGTGACGCGAAATCATCATCGCCGAAAACCGCGTCACGGAGTGACGCGACTACGGGGTTGCTGCCGCCGATTTTAGAGACCCAAGGCAATCCCTACCTGGAGCCGGTGTTGAACGAAGCCAAACGCGTCCGCGACGTGAAGCAGCGTTTCCCGAAAGGCGAGGCCGGCTACAAGGCATTCGAGAATTTCTGGCAGTTCGGCGGCTTCGGCACGCGGACCTATGTGATGACGTGGGCGGCGTGTCATCCGTCCAGCCCGTTGCGCGGCGATCCGGCGCTGATCGCGCAGGTGATGCGCTGGATGCAGGGTGTGTTTCAGAACCATCGTGGCGGCGATCTCAATGTCGGCCGCACCGGCGGCAAGGGAATGCCGGGCCAGGACCCGAACATCAACCGTTTCTGTTATGTGCCGACGTTCGAGGCGTATCTGTTGCTGCGCGCGACGTGGCCCGATCTCATCCCGCCGAGCAAACGCAAGGAGTGGGAGGCGTCGGCGCGCGCGGTGACGGAGTTCCAACTGAAGTCCTACGGTGAGAAGGTGGACCGCCACAGCGCGGGCTGGTATCCCAACATGGACGTCCACTACCTGCTGTTGATGGAACTGGCGTCGCGCATTCTCGGCGAACCGCGCTGGCACGCCGAGGCGGAGCGGTTTCTCAAACTCGTTGCCCACTCGTTTTATCCCGACGGCGCGTTCACCTACCTCGGCCGGCAGAACGAGTGCTTCGTCTATCACGAGATCAACGTCACGCACCTCGCGCGCTACTGGCAGTTGACCGGCAGCCGCGTGGCACGCGACCTCGTGCTGGCGAGCGCGCCTTACTATCCCACCAACGTCGAGCCGGGCGGCGTGCCGGAGTATTACACCGATTGTTTTTGGAAGCATTACTGGGGCGGCGCGTCGGCCATCGGCCCGGACATCGTCGCCTCGATGCTGCACACGTTCCGGCCCAAGGCGGTCGAGCTCGCCGCGCAAAACCGCCGCATCGCCAACGTCGAGTTGAAGTGGGCGAAGCCGAGCCACTACTACGCCATCTACGCGGCCACGCTCTGGCGTGATTTTCCCGAAGCGCCGCAGCGCGACGGCTACATTATCTACGACCGCAACGTCGAAGGCCCGCGCGGGCGGTTCGGCCACTGGTCGTTCGCCGGCACCACGCGCGACCCCGGCAGGGGCGCGCAGGGCAGGGACACGTTCGTCGGCGCGATGCTGACCTCGAAGGAGGAAAAACAATTCCCACTCGACGCGGCGCTGCAGGTCGTCACGAGCCAGTATCGGCTCCAGCCCGGCGGGCTGCGCTACAGAAGCTGCCGCTATCTCGCCGCCAACGAGGAAAACGCCGTCACGGTCGCCGGGAATTTTGCGGCGTTGACGACGCGCTACCGCACCCAGAACGTCGCGTGGGGTGGCAAGTCCACGCTGGCGAACTGGGAGGGCCAGCAGGAATGGATCCAGACGCCGCATCGCATCATCGGTACGCTCTCGATCCGGCCGCTCGCCGATGAAAAGGCGTATTCGATCCACGGCCGCGTGCGGCTCGGCCAGAAACTTGCCATTGAGAAACAGGACGACGGCACGTTCCGCTACGGCGGCCTGCGCGTCCGGCTCCACGAGCACAACTACGCCGATGTGATCACCGAGCCGTCAGAGAATTATTGGTTGCAGTCGCCCGAACAATTCCGCAGCACCGAGATTGTCCTGCGCGACGCCGCGAGCGTGCGCTCCGGCGAGAAGGAGCCGCTCATCTATCCCGCCGGCACGGAACAATTCTACACCGTCGAGATCTCACCCGCTGCTGGCCAGCCCGCCGCGCAAGTGAAACGTCACGAACTGCCCGGCGGCCTGCGCGCGCTTGAGGTGGTAGCGGACGGCCAGTGGCTAATGGTCATCCACAACCCGAACAAATCCGCCGCAACCGCGACCATCGCCGCGCCCGGCGCTGAAAAAGTTCTCTGCTTCCAGGCGCACGGCGAACCATCCACGCCAACAACCGCAAAACCTCACGACGGCCAAATCCGCTGCACCGTGCCGGCGAAGTCGCATGTCGTGTTGTGCGCTGAGGCAGGAAAAAAGCAATAACCGGTTTCGGCCTCCCGGGAAGCTTCCCGCGTTTACTGTCTGACGGCGCCGAAGCACATCGCCTGGCCGCCTTCGAGCGTGACGATGACGCGGCCGTCGCGGTTGACGGCGAGGCCCCACGGGACCGGCGGCGCAGGGAGCGGCTGGGTCCAGAGAACTTTGCCGTCCTGCAAATCGTGTGCGGCAAGTTCCGTTGGCTTCGCGACCACGACGGCGTTCGGGGCGAGAGCGAGGGCGAGGATGTCCTTGCTTTTGTTCGCCCACAACGGAACGAGGTTGGCAACATTCGGCTTGCCCCAGGACGTGAGACACTTCGCGGTGACGGCCGGCAGATCGTTGCGCGAGAAACCCATCAGCGCTGAACTGTTCACCCACGCGATGGCGTGGTCGCCCGCCGCCGCCACCAAGGTCTTGTTCACGACGCTGGGATCAAACACCTGATACTTCGGATGGGCGTAGAGCGGTTTGCCACCGACCCGCACTTCGTCGCCAAGCCGGTACAGTTCGCTGCCGCGCGGACTGACGGAGCCGGGCACGTTGTTGCTTCTGGTCACCTGGTGCAAAACCGCCGGGTCGCTGAGGCATCGGCCGCCGGCGACGTCGTAGATCGCGGGCGAGACGGCGTTGCCTCCCGCAAGGTAGAGCTTGCCGCCGGCAAGCAGCATGTGACCCTGCGCGCTGACGCCCGTACGCGCTTCGACATCGAGATGGCCGGAGGTGTTGTTCTGCCACTGGATGCGGCCGGTGGCGGCGTCGAGCGCATAGACATGCGTGCCGTCGTAATTGACGATGCCCGCCGCCGCGTAAGCGACGCCGTCCACGACGGGCACGCCGCTGGCGACGGGCCATGTGGATTGCAACTGGCCGTAAACCGGAATGCGCCGCTCGACCGGCGCGGCGCGGAACCGCCACAGCGGCCGTCCCGTCTTCGCCTCGAAACAGTAAACGTAGCCGTCGGCGGAGCCGACCAGCGCCCGGCCCTGCCAGATCGTCGGCGGATAGCGCACGTCGCCGCAAGTGTAGGCTTTCCAGCGCAGTTGTCCCGTCCGGGCGCTCAGCGCGCGGACGATGCCGTCGCTGCCGCCGATGAAAACCAGGTCGCCCGCCGCGGTGGGTGCGGTCGGCGTGAACGACACGGCCGGCATGGTCTGCCATTTGCAATCCGGCATGACGGGAATTGTTGCGGTGGTTGTCACCGTGGCGGAGTCGTTCGCGCGAAACACCGGCCAATCGGCGGGCGATTCGCCGAACACTGCGATCGTGTCGTCGCTGGCTCCGAACCGCTCCAGCCGCTCCGACTGGACCGCCTTCCGGTTGAAATCGAAGTTGCCCGCCGGGCCGAGGCAGGTGATGCCGTAGAGCGTCAGGTTGCAATCACACGTGGACGGCCACCAGTAGAGCAGGCCGTTGCCGATGGTCACGCCGTCGTGGCATTGCGCGCGCATGGGCGAGACGAGCTGCGGCCGGTTGCTGGCGCGGTCGAGCCGCGTTGAGCCTTCGCCGGCGCGGCAGAAAATGGCGTCCACCGAGCCGGTGACGCGCGAACACGCCCGCCGGCCCAGCGAAATCTCGGCGAGGATTTTTCCGGTTAGCGGATCGAACTTTCGCGACGGGTCCTGGTCAATCTGTCCGCTCAAGCCGTAAACGCCGTCATCGCAAATCACGAGCTGGTAGTTGTTGTAAGGATGCTCCCACAACTCGCTGCCGTCCTCGGCCGAGACCGCGAGCAGTTTCCCGATCGGCGGGCCGGCGAAGTAGAGCGCCTTGTCGCTGCACTTGAGGTAGGCCGCCGTGCGCCAGTTCGTGCGCCAGTCCTGGCGCGGCAGATACTCGCCGAGCGAGGCAAACAGCGCCGTCGCGTTGTCCTTCGTCTTCCGCCACAATTCACTGCCGGTTTTCGCGTCGAGGCACGTCAGATAGGAACCGAAGTGGAACGCGAAGATGCGCCCGTTCTTCATGCACAACGCGCGGCTGTCCACCGGTTCCGTCTCGCGGTGCCGCCACAGCACTTTCTTCGTCTTGGGGTCAATCGCCAGCAGCGTCTGCCCGAAACCCCACGTGTGCTCCGGTTTGTTGTAGCCCGGCGACAGCGGATTCCACGGCCAGCCGTGCGTCTCGCGTTTGCCGCGGATGACCGGGTCGCGCTCTTCCTGTTCACCGATAAGCGCGTAGAGCACGCCGTCCTCCAACGCCATCCATTTCCAAAACGTGCCGCCGGCCACGTCGGCGGGCGGCGCGATCTCGCCGCGCGGCTCGCCGGTGGCCGCATCGAGGATCTTGCATGACTGGTCGTCGCCGAAATAAACGACCTCGGGCGTGGCAATGAGCGTGCTGCGATGCACCATCAGCGCCGGCGGAGTCTCGCGCCGCCACAGCAGCGTGCCGTTGTAGCCGTTGAACGCCGCGAGCGTGTTGAGCCACGGCTCCTCGCGCTCCTTGAAGGCGATGTGGCCGAACAGTTTGAACACGCGCCCCGCTGACGCCACCGCCACCTGCGGCAACGGCGCGTAGCGCGGCTCGGCCAGAAACTGTGTGAGGTAGGGCGCGCGGGCGACCGCGTCGCGCGAGAGCGGATTGTTGTCCGGGCCGTGGTAGAAGTGGCTCCAATCATCCACGCCGGCCGGCATCGGCTTGACCAGCTTTTTGCCGCCGAGCCGCGCCACCGCCTGCGGACGCAGGACGCGCAGCGCCTCGGTTTCCGGCATTGCAGCGGCGTCGCCCACGGCCACCAGCGCGTCGGCGATGTTGTCGGCGAGATACAGTTTGTCCACCGGCCCGCTCTCGATCACAACACGCGTTCCGCAAAGGCCCAGCTTGTCCACCCGCCACCGCGCCCGCTCCGCCACGCCGGCGTCCGGCAACTGGACATAAACCAGCAGTTCGGTTTCCTTCGCCAGTTGGATGGCCAGTTCGCATTTCGGATCGCCGAGTACGACGCAGATGCCGCGCGTGACACCGATGTCGCGGAGTTCTTCCGGCAGCGGTGCGGCAGCGGATGAATGAAGACAGAACGCGAAGGCAACCGGCAGGAGCAAGCATGTTAAAAACTTCATAGCCCTTCTCCGTGACGCGCCGATTATACCAACGCGTCGCGAAGTTGGCGAGAGTTTACGCGGCAGATCCGGTCAGCGACGAGCGTCAGGCGCAGGCAATGCGCTCATTGTCTCCAGCATCTCCACGCGCACCTTGTCGGCCACCGTGCGGTCCTTCGGCTCGGCCCACATCAGCTTGTTGGCATCGGGCGCGTTGAGGACGCGGTCGGCGGCGGTGACGAGCAGTTTCTTCGCACGCTCGACGGCGGCGCTTTTCCGGCCCGCTTGCTCCGCCGCGGCAATGCGGTCGCGCAGCATCACGAAATATTCGTAGTCCTCGGCGCTCTCGCGAATGGCTTCCATTTCTTTGCTGCCGGTAACGGTGGCCGGCTCAAGGAAGAGCGGCGTGTAGCAGGTCGAATGCGCCATGGCGTATTCGTTCCACGACGAGCCGCCGCCGGAATCGCTGTACGCCCAGAAGAACGACGCCTTCGCGCCGTATTGCCACGCTGTCCACGCCTGCAGCCGGAAATATGAATACGCATCGGCCAGCCGCGAGCCGATGTTGCAGGAGTAGAACGCCAGCTCCGTGTCGGCGGCGTGGCGTTGCGCGTAGTAGTCGCGAAACTTCGGACCGCCGTCGAGGAACATCGGGCGGTTGGGGCAGAGCACGTGGCAGAGCGCCATCATCTCCTGGTTCGCGGCGGCCGGGTCGCGATGCGTCGGGTCTTCCCAGATTTTCACGCCCGTGTTGGCCGCGCGGATCGCCTTGGCCCACGGCAGGATGATGTTATCACGCCGGGCCTCGGCGGGTTCGTCCTGCAACAGGATGCAGAGTTGCTCCGGCTTCAGCCCGCATTTCTTCGCGTGGTTCGCCCAGAATGTGATCCACTCGCGGGCTTTCGCGTCAAACTCCGGCGTGCCCATCTTCGCCTTGCCAATGTGTTCGCCCACGGACGCGAAGACGCAATACTGCCGTGCACCGGGCCAGAGCCGGAGCCATTCATCGAAACGCGCGGTGTCGAGCGTAAACGGAAGCACAGCGGCCGTCGCCCACGGCGAGTCCACGAAATGCGCGCGCAGGTGGCCGATGTATGCGTCGCGATTCTCCAGCGTCACGTCGCCGCCGTTGATCGCGTCGGAGTAATCCCAGCCGCCGAGGTGAAACGACGGCTGGTCGGGAAACCGCAACGGATACACGCGCAACGTCAGCGGCACGCCGAGCATTGCTTTTCCGCCGGACAGCAGGATCGTGCCGCGGTGCGTGCCCGGCTTGATGTCCGCCGGATGAAACGTGAACCAGACCTGTCGTGTCATGCCCGACGGAACGCCGATGACGAACGCGTCGCCGTCGCGCCGCGCTTCCGGCAACGCCGCCGCCACCGCGATGCCTTTGCGCGTGTCGGTCCAGGCAACCTCATGCACGGCGACGTAAGGCGGATTCGTCCCGCCGGGCAGGCCGGTGATCGCCAGACGCAACTCGGCGGCGCTCTCGCCGGCGTTGCTGATGTTGACCGCGCCGGCGCGGTATTCGTTCTGCATCATTGTCACCGTCACGCCCTTTCCGGCTCCGCGCGGCGGCGCGCCGGTGATGTCGAGCGGGTCCCACGGATTCGCCGGCGAGATGGTGAGCAGCGAGGTGTTCTGCGCGCGCCAGACCATCGCCTGCGCGCGAAAGACGCGCTCGTGGAGCGGATTCAACGGCAACATCACGCGCGCCTTCGGGTCGTGCCGCCGCGACATGGACGGCAACTCGCGCTCGACGGCGTCCAGTTCAGCCACAACCTTCTCCCGCGCTTTGCCTTTCAGCTTCGCGGCCAACTCGCGCACGGCAAGTATGTCCTTGCGGATGCGTTGCTCAAAAACGGCGTGAAGATGGTAGGCCTTCGCGTCGGTCACGCCCTCGCCGCTGAACGGCAGCTTCACCCAGTCCGGATTGCCGCGGTAAACTTCGATTTCGTCCACGAACGTGTAAGGCCCGCCCGCCGTCACCAAAAAGGACACGAAGCGCCCGTGCGTGCGCAACTCGTCGGTCCAGTAGCGGTGGATTGCGTAGTCGGCCGGCGGCGCGCCGTGCTTCAGGCTCAGGCTGATTAACTCGCCGGCCGGATAGTAGCTCTTGCCGTCGTCGCTGACGAGGACGACGATGCTCGCCGGCCACGTCACGCCCGCGCGTCCGGCGGCGGTGTTGAACGACGCGCCGCGAATCGGTTGCACCGCGCCGAGGTCCATGGTGATCGTGACGCCGCCCACGCTTTGCCAGCCCACCGTGCTCTTTTGCGTCCAGAAATAGCCTTTCGAGTAAACGCCGTCGGTGAGCTGCGTCTTGTCGCCGGGATCGGTGCAGTAGGAATAATTCGGCCGCGGATCGAGCGTGTAGGGTTTGCCGAGCGCAATGTTGTCGCCGGGGCGTTGCGTATCGGCGGCGATGGCTTGGGCGAGCGCGAGGAAGAAGGCGAGTTGATATTTCATGGTTCAGTAAACCGGGTTGCCGGTCGGCGGAGAAGTTGCCAGATACGCGTGAAGGTTTCCATCGGAAAACCCATCGCGCGCTTGAGCTGATAGTCGCGTTCCAGCGGATTCGGCTCGCGCTCCAGGCGGCGGAATGTTTCCCAATCCACCAGCCCGCGCATCCACGCCCAGTGGCCCATCACCGGCACGGGAAAATCGCTGCCGTGCAGAAGCCGGTGGACGAACGGTTCCTGGAGACAGGCACGGAAACTCTTGCTGCGGATCGGGATGTTCAGCGCGCTGAGGTCGCCGTAAAGGCGCGGGTGACGGCGCGTCATCGCGGCGAACGCGTCGAAGTAATCGCGGTCAAACACGCCGCCGTTGCCGGCGACGTGCGCGGCGATGACGGTGACGCCGCATTCCAACGGCCACTCCAGCACGCGCGGATCGGCCCATTCCCGCCGGATGACCGACACGGTGTGCTCCCCGCCAGTGTGCGCCAGCAGCGGCAGCCCGGCTTCGGCGAGGCGCTCCCAAAACCGGGTGTGGCGCCGGTCGCTGCAATCCACATTCTGCGAGTTCGGCAGCAGCTTCATCATCACGGCGCCCGCGGCGAGGCAGCGGTCGAGTTCCTCCAGCGCGTCGGCCCGCGCGGGATGAATCGAGACCGCCGGCAGAAATTCCGGACGCCGGCGCGCGAGATTCAGCACGTAATCGTTCGGCACGTAGAGCGAGCCGGCGCCTTCCATCCGCCGCCCGGATGCGTCATACACGTCGTCGTGCGCCAGAATCACCGCCGCGCCGAGCGAGGACGATCTCACCAGCTTCAGCAGTAACTCGCTGTAGAGCCGGTCGAGGTCGCCGTCGAGCGCGTCTTGCGGCAGGCCGTTGTGGTGGAGCATGAACGACGCCAGCAGCCGGTGCAGGCCGGTCGGACGCACCCAGCAACCGCTGCCACTGGAGCCGTTGCCCGCGATATGAACGTGCATGTCCACCGGTTTCATCGGTATCGCAGCAGCTTGCATGTGGATTCAGGCGCGGCAAATTGCAAAACATCACGGAGACTTTGCGATCCCCGGAGTTCCCTGCGCCTCTGCGTTGAGCTTTGCCCCGAAGCGCTGCAAGACAAGACACAGGCAGAAAAGCTCGCGAGACGAGACTGAAACAACAACTGTCAAGAGTCGAGAGTTGACCTCGTGAACATAGTCTTGCCTTTAAGCAGTTAAGGGGTCAGATTTCATGTCCATTAACTAGGACAACGAAATACATGGAGTGCCTTGACGATAGGGAGGCAAAACCCGGGATTCGAGAGGTATCGTCTACATGGATTCGCTTTGTGTGCTGTTTGTTTTGCTTGGCGCTGCGTCGCTGAGCTGCCGCCTGTTTACATCGCTCGGTACGGATGGAAAAATGAGCGACGTGCGCTTGGGCGCATGGATCATCCTTTTCTTTTTTGTTCTGTATTCTGAATTCATGCTTCTGGGGTTTGTGGGGCTATATAAGCCACTGCCGCTTTTTATTGTCAGCTTTCTGTTTATCATCATTGGCGGAGCCTGTCTTGTAAACGCTGCCAAGCAGATTACTTGTTCACTGATGGAATCGCCACTTTCCTGGCAGGCTCGATTGTGTTTGACGCTTCTTTTGCCCGGGATCTTGCTCTCCATACCGGGCGTGATTGGACATTGTGACATCACCTACCATCTGCCCAACGCCATGTATTTTGTGCGGAGCGGAGACACGGCGAGTTTTGACCCGCGCTATCTTCTTCTCGGACCCGATGCCCCCACCAATTATTTCACGCGCGGACATGATTTGATTTTATCTGTCATATTCTTCAGTCGCTACCCCAAGGTATTTCTTATCTTGTTAAAGGCACTGGAGCTGGCTCTCTTTATTTGCGCCAGTCTGGCGCTTGTTCGAAATCAAAAGACCGGCTGGTTGATTGCCGCCTTTGTGATGTCTACGGACATTGTCTCCACAGACGTGAATAGTCTGAAAAACGACCTGTTCATTGCCGCCCTTGTTCTCTTTGTCATGGCCGTTCTCTTGACGGAGCAGAAATATCAGTTGTGGCCGTATGTGGCATTTGCGGCCGCGTTAGCTGTAGCGTCCAAATCCAACAGCCTTCTTTATCTAGCCCCTTTTGTTGCAGTGTATATGTTCGGACTCTTACGCCGCCCTGGTTATCTTGCTGTGTTTGCGTTGATACTTTTTTGCGGCTGCCTGTTTTATGTTTTTAACTTCGTGCATACCGGCAATCCGATTTATCCCTTCTCCGTCTCATTCGGATTATTAGGGGCAGAATCGAAAGCCTCGCCTGCTCTAAACAGCGGGTCTATTCTCCAGAACTTCGATGTCCTGACGGTTCCACTGTTTTTGCGAGGGATGGCACGAGCCATGTCACCTGTTCACGTTTTCATTTACTTTGCCTTAATAATCACCTTGAGCATTGACGCGATCAGCAAGCTTTCGCGCCGGACATTTCATGCGACGGACCTGGCAGGCATGGCCATTACTATCTACACATTGTTTATCTACACAGTCACGCCGTTCTCGGATAACAACGGGGTTTGCCACAATATGCTGTTTTCCGGGAACAATCTGAGACTCAATCTTGTGTTTTGGTGTCTTCTGCCATGTATGGTGTTTCGCGGTCATGCGGCCTTGGCCGGATGGGACGATCGGTTAAAGGCGTTGTTGGCCATCGGCGCAGTTGCCGGTGTCCTGAGCAATAGTCTATTAGTAATAATCTTGAAACCCGAACTGGCGTTTCCGGCTCTTTCGCCCACGTTTATGACTAACAACGCGTGGACGTTGTTCGTGGTGTTCTTAATCGCCACAATACTCTGCTGGTTTGTCTTGCAACGTCGCCGATGGTTGCTCTATTTGAGCGAAATTGTATTTGCATGTGTCATTGTCACAGTGTTTCTGCCTGATGACAAGTTTGCCTACAGCGAAACACTGCGACGAATGCCGAGCGCGACTCGGCTGTTTGAAAGACTGGGTTCCAACTGGCCGGGCGGGCGCGCACACATAACCTTGGTTGCGCCGGGTTTGCACAGTAATGTGCTTCTGGGATCCATTGTGGAGTATGCGTGCACGAGGTTTAAGCAAGTGCGTTTGGCAGATGCTTGGCAGACGCGACAAATATCGCTAACACAAGACGGGAGTTGCACGATTGCCTGTGCGAACGTCGAAACGACTATAGCGTCAGTGCTGAAGGGGAGGGCCTATCAACTCTCTTTTGATTACCTGAATGCGGATAAAAACACTTACAATGGTAATTTGTCCTATCAAGATCAGCTATACAGACTGTTCATTTACCCCAAACGCACACCGTGATCGCAATTATCCATGGAGAGTGGCAGCAGGTTCAAAGGATGGAGCCAAGTCAATTCCACATCGATTGATGGGGTCAACTCCCGTCGTGATGCGGGATTATTGAGACGGTGTGGCGGAGGTTGCAGAAGGGGGTGGGATCAGGGAAACTTCAGGTTTCTTTTCGCCTTTATCACGCACCGCCCATAACGATTTACCGTGCACCGTGAAGAGAACGCCATTGGCAACGCACGGCGTGCTGCTGCTGGTGGCCGCGCTTCCCTCAATGGTGCCCAGCACTTTCAGCGTCTTGCTCACCGCCAGGATGGCCTTGCCGGCAAACAACTTGCCATCCACCGCCAGCAGGGCGGAATTTAACTGGCCGTTATCGCTCTTGAGGGCGTAGGTCCAATACTTCTGCCCGGTGTCCGCATCCAGACAGTGGATGACGCTGGCTTCGTCAATGACAAACACCAACCCATCGGCGATGGACACCGTGGTCAGTGCCGCATTCAAGTTGTCGTAACTCCAGACTTTGCCGCTCCGGGTGACGTTACCGGTCCGGGTCGGATCGATGCAAACGAGGTTTCCCCTGCTGTTCCTGCTGCCATGAACCGGATCTCCGCCGATCGGCACGTAAACCCGGTTGCGGTAGAACACCGGCGTGGCGATGATATCGCAGGGATGCTTTTGGCCGTCCCCTTTGCCTCCGCGGGCATAAAACGGCGCGTTTCTGTATTCCGGGGGCAGGCAATCGAACCACCAGATCTTTTTCAGGATCGGCACGTCAGGCACCCTGGCCGTCGGAATGGAATTGACCGGCGTGATGACCGGCAAGTTGATCGAATAACGGAATTCCAGCGGCAACGCCGGCTTTTCCATGGAGTCCAGCGGGGTGAACTTCCTGGCGTATTCTGCAGGGGAGAGTCCGCCGGTGTCTTTGCCTTTGACATCGATATAACACACAATCGGGCCGCGCAGGGTCGTCGTGATCCAACGATCGGGAATGACTTTCACCGCTGGATCAACCGGTTCAAACCCGTAACACAACCCATTCCCGGTGGCGAAAAGGATCTGTGCTTTTCCGTTGACCATCGCCAGCGACGGCGAGGACCATTGCCCGCGCCAAAGCTGTTCGCCAATCTGTTCATCGTCACGTGCGACCATCTGGCCGGTATGCTTGTTGAGCACAATCAAACTGGGAGTCAGTGGATAAAACGGCTTGTCCGTGTATTTGAAACGTCCATTGCCGGTGCAGACATACACAAAGTCGCCATAAACCAGAACGGAGCAACTGGCGACATGATCCTGCATGACATGCAAGTTTTTGGCCATGTCATACCGCCACACGATGTGCCGCGCGGAATCCGTCGTGCCGGCAGCGGCGGACGGTTTGAGCCATGAATTCAGGTCCACGCACATGACTTCCGGATACGGCGCCACAAAATAGAGGCGGTCACCCTCGACGGTTGGAGTCGAACTCACCCCGAAATTATCGGCTTTCGTTTGCGAAGGACCGCAGACAAACCTCCCCAACTCATGCCCTGTTTTCTCATCGAAACAAAGCACCGCGGCATCTTCGTATGATTTGCCGGCCGTGCCGATAAAAACCCTGCCCCGGCTCACGATCGGGCTGCCGTAGGTCTTGTTGCCGAGCCTGGCGACCCATTGGATGTTTTTCGTGGTGGACATGTCGACTTCGCCATCGGCATTTTTCTCCCCCAGCGAATACCAATCCGGCAGCCCCTTCTCTGTTTCGGAGGCCATATTGCGCGACGGTTGTCCACCCCACGATGGCCAATCGGCAGCACACACGACGGCAGCCGAGACAACCAGAAACAGGAAAACGCTTTCCGACCATAGCGCAGTCTTGAAACGAACTCTGATAAATGTATTCCTGAATCCGGTTGATGATCGCAGTTCAGTTTTCATTCGTTGATGGCCCAATCCAGTGCTGCTCGATCTGCTCCAGTTTGACCGCCAGATAAGAGTCTGGCGATTCTCGCAAATCTCGCGTTCGTGAATCAAGGCCAACTGGATCGCATTTGCAATGACAACGCACGGTCAGATTGCATGAAATGCCCGCCTGCTTTCAACAGTTGATGCAATCCGATCCTTGTTTTTACTCAAAACCCCGGGGAAACATGGGGCTTTCAAGGTCCTTTCCTCTCTTCCAACACTTGGCATTACACCTGCACATAAAAGAACCGAAGCAAAACAGGAAGTTTAACTCAGATTTACGACGATTTGAGTGGAGCGGGAAGAGTGGTCCGAGGGCCAAAGGGCAGCTCGGGAATCCCGCTCCAAGCTCTTTTAAAGAAAGGAGCCGTTGCACACTCAAGGAGTGAATGATGACTAAAAACACACTGAGTCCGCCCAAGGAGACGAAGACGAGCTACATCACGATCCTCGTTCTAATCGTTTTAGCCACGGCGGTCCTCGGCTACATGCACGGATGGGTTCATCCGACGAAAGGCGCCCACCAACTGTCATACATAGCCGCCGCGTTGTTTACCGTCATGGCGGTGGTAATTATTCGCAAACGCAAGAAGCAATCTCCGACGCCACCGTAACAGCCGGATTGTGATGGGGCGATGGGGCCAACTCCCGACACTGGATAGGCGGCGGGAGTGTGCGCCGTGCCGCGGAATGGTAGGAAATTTATCTTGACATTGTAGACAAAATCTCTATATTCTGCGCCCGACGATAAAAGAGGAAAACAGAAGGGGGGGGGCGAGAGGGCCAAGGCAGAGAAGCTGGTGAGCGGAAATGCTCAGCCAACCCGGTTCGATCCGACCCGATCCCACTCGGTCCGGGTTGGGACGGATGGAGCAAGACCATGGCTTACAAAATCATGATTCTGTATTCGGTGATTCTGTGCCCAAGTCCTGTTTTCGGAAACAGTTCTGCCGGCACGAAGGACGTTGCAAAACGAACCCAAATAAATAAAAACGCGAGTCTGCTGCAACGGACTGCAAACCCGCAGGTTATTTGAAAACGACATAGCAGAAGTTGACCGCGCTCGAAGCCAAACGAAGCCAAATGCGACGGCTCAACCCGAAAACGCGAGCAGTGCCGGCAAGGATACTGGCGCTACAGTGGGGCGATGCAACGTGATGGGGCCTGGCGCGTGTAGGCGAGTTTTTGTTTGCCTTCCGCAAGGGCAATCCGCACCTTTTCCGTCCATGCGCTTGCTTGCAGCAACACGCAACCGGCACAAGCTCGGCGAACTCCGCGCCATTCTTGGCGCGGCGTTCGAGGTGCTCGGCCTCGACGCCGTGCCCGAAGCGACGGATGCCGTCGAGGACCAGCCGACGTTTGCCGGCAACGCCGCCAAAAAAGCGGTTTGGGCGGCGCACCTCGCGGAGGGACACTGGTTGGCGCTCGCCGACGATTCCGGTCTCGAAGTGGACGCGCTCGGCGGCGCGCCGGGCGTGAGGTCGGCGCGCTACGCGCAGGAGACCGGCGGCACGAGACCCACCGACCCGCAGAACAATGCCAAGCTCCTGCGCGCGCTGGCCGGCGTGCCGGCGGAGAAACGCACCGCGCGTTTCCAGTGCGTGATCGCCATCGCAGGCGCTTCCCCCGCGTTGGCGACGGCGGCGAAACAAGCCGGCGCGCGGTGCGCACAGGTTGGCGAATGGACGGTGGCGTGGTGCGCGGGGACGTGCGAGGGACGCATCCTGTTCGAGCCGCGAGGCGCGGGCGGGTTTGGCTACGATCCGCTTTTCGTGCCGGCGGGCCACGACCTGACGTTCGCCGAACTCGGCGAGGAAGTGAAAAACGGCATCAGCCATCGCGCGCGCGCGATGGCCAAGACGAAGACGTTGCTCGAGGCGATGGGCCGCGCTGGTTGACGCAGCAGCGGTTCAACAAGGGGATGAAATTCAACGGGCCGGACGCCCGGGAAGAAAGTTTCACTGCAAAACAAGTTTCACTTGAAATTTTCTGTGGAGAGTCGAGGTTTTGTTGTCGCCGAAGGGTTGACAAGGCGGTGAGGCGGGCGGCGACACCGCCGGCGCAATGAAGTTGGAGTTGACGCCGCAAGACGATGACGGTATTTGACAAATGATTTTTGTGGGAGGTGATTCCTCAGGCGATCGACTGACTCGGCAGTTTGGTCGTTCCCCCTGATAACAGGGGGCCTCCCACATTCTTTTTGTCGGCGAGCGCACAAGCTGGCGCGCCAGCTCCGTCTTTGCGCGGGGTGTGTTGGTTTCGTCATTTTTCCCCGGCCTTGCTTTGCATTCTCCCTTGCAGCGGCGCGGTGCGGCTCTTATCTTCGCGACATGATCATCGGCGTTCCCTGCGAAATCAAGAACCACGAGTATCGGGTCGGCCTGTTGCCGGTGCACGCGCACGCGTTGCGCGCGGCCGGGCACCGCGTGTTGGTGGAGTGCAACGCCGGCGCGGGCAGCGGCGCGAGCGACGAGGATTACCGCGAGGCGGGCGCAACGGTCACCCGCTCGGCGCGGGAGATTTACGCGCGCGCGGGCATGATCGTGAAAGTGAAGGAACCGCAGCCGGCGGAGTTCCGCCGGTTGCGGCCCCGGCAAATTGTTTTCACCTACTTCCATTTCGCGGCGAGCCGCAAGCTGATGGCGGCGGCGATCCAAACGCGCGTGGTCGCCATTGCCTACGAGACGGTGCAGTCGGCGGACGGCTCGTTGCCACTGCTGGTGCCGATGAGCGAGATCGCCGGCCGGATGGCGGTGCATGAAGGCGCGAAATACCTGGAGGAGCCGTTCAAGGGCCGCGGGCTGTTGCTGGCCGGCGTGCCGGGTGTTGCACCGGCCAAGGTGGCGATCATCGGCGGCGGCATCGTCGGCGCCAACGCGGCCAAGATGGCGGCGGGGTTGGGCGCGGACGTGACGATCCTGGATGTGTCGCTGCCGCGGCTGCGTTACCTTGACGATGTGATGCCGAAGAACGTGACCACGTTGATGAGCGACGCCTACAACATCCGCGACGCGGTGCGGCAGGCGGACCTGCTCATTGGCGCGGTGCTGGTGCCGGGCGCCAAAGCGCCGGTGCTGGTGAGCGAGGCACTGGTGAAACAGATGAAACGCGGCGCGGTGATCGTGGATGTGGCGATTGACCAGGGCGGCAGCATTGCCACGTCGCGGCCGACGACGCACGGCGCGCCGACGTACATCCGGCACGGCGTCGTCCATTACTGCGTGACGAACATGCCGGGCGCGGTGGCGCGCACCTCGACGTCTGCGCTGACCAACGCGACGTTTCCCTACGTGCTGGAGATCGCCAATAAAGGCTGGCGCCGCGCGGCGGCCGACAATGCCTCGATTCGTTCGGGACTGAACATTGTCGAGGGCGGCGTCACCTTCGCCAAGATCGCCGAGCAGTTCCGGCTGCCGCTACGCCAACCATGAACCGGGGCCGCCGGAGTTTTTGTCTGGAGTCCGCAGAGCGGGCGCGCGCCGCGCGCGTTGCGTTGCGCCGGAAGCTTTACTACAAGGCCGTGAAATGAATCCGTTTCGTTCGGCTACGCCGTGGGATTACGAGGACACGCTCTGGTGGGTGGGGATTTTTTTGGGCATCGCCGTTCTGGGCGGTGCGTGGCTGGTGTGGGTCTGGCGGGTTCGCGCGCCGGGGAAAAATCATTTTGTTTACGCGTCGGTGGCCGTGGCGCTGGCCGCGCTCCTGCCCGTGGAGCAACTGCTTGGCGCATGGTTGTCCGCCAGTCAGGTGTACCGTCTGACGCGGTGGACCCACTACGCGCGTTACGCTTGCAGCGGCGTGTCGGTGTTGCTGGCATTGATCGGTTTCGTTCGCATTTATTTTCACGGCCGGCGCCGGATCGTCGGCGGACAACTGGCGGGCACGATTGGCCTGGTGCTCGGCGCTCTGGTGGGCATCTTCACCTACACGCAACAACTCTGGCGGATCGAAGGTCCGCCGGTGATGCGCGACATCCCCAACCATCCCTACGCGCGCGGCGGCCGGCCGTACATCAACCAGACATGGCAATTTGGCTTCATCGTGCCCTCACGGGAATGGTCGCAGGAACCGGCCGCCGTCAGCCCGGACGAAAACATTGTCGAGTTGACCCATCGCACGCTCAATGCCCACACCCGCGTTTACGCCGAGCGCGGCACGCCCTCGCTGCTGGCGCTACGCGACCGTTGCCTGGCCGGCCTGCGCACGCTGAATCCCGGGGTGGTGATCGAGAAGGAAGAAAACAAGACCATCAACGAACTCGAAGCGCTGCGGCTGGAAGCGCGCGCCGTGCAAGACGGGGTGGAGCGGCGTGTTTGTTGCACCGTCCTGATCTCCAAAACAACCGGAAGCGCCTTTCGGGTCGTCTCCTGGGCGCCCGCCGCGGTTTATCCGCAGGTCAAGACCGACATCGAGTTCATGCACGAATCTTTCCAATTGCTCCGCCGGCAGCAGTGAGCAGCGCTCCCCTCACGCGACCGGCTGATCCGCCAAATTAAGCCGGACCGGCTGGCGCGGCAGCTTCGACAGATCGAAACGCGGGATCAACTGCGCCGGCATCACGCGCTCGCCCGGCGCGGCCCACCCGCAGCTGGCGGCGAGCGCCCCGACAACCTGCGCAGCGGAAACGCCGGCTTCGCGCAGCGCGTCGAGGCGCGTCGAATCGCGGCGCTTGGCCATCCGCTGGCCGGCGGCGTCGAGCACCAGCGGAACGTGGAGAAAACGCGGCGGCGTCAGACCGAGCGCGTGGTAAAGCATAAGCTGCCGTGGCGTGGAGGTGACAAGATCATCGCCGCGCACGACCTCGGTGACGCCCTGCGCGTGGTCGTCCACGACGGTGGCAAGCTGGTAAGCGGCGATGTCGTCGCTGCGAAACACGACAAAATCGCCGAGTTGCCGGGCGGCGTCGAAACCGCAGCGCCCGTGCAACGCGTCGTCGAACTCGACGCGCCAGTTGGAATGATCCGCCCCGAACCGCCAGCACGGCGCGCGGCCGGTGCGCCGGCGCGCATCGTCGGCGTCGCGGAATTTCCCGCGGCACGTGCCAGGATAAACAGGACCTTCCTCGCCTTCGTGCGGCGCGCTCGCGGCGATCTCGATCTCTCGCCGGCTGCAAACACACGGATACACGAACCCGGCCGCGCACAGTTTCTCCAGCGCCGCCGCGTAGTCGCTGCCGCGCCGGCTCTGGAAAAGCGGCTCGCCGTCCCATTCCAGTCCCAGCCAGCGCAAGTCGGCGACCGCCTGTTCGACGAAACCCGGCTTCACCCGCGGCCGGTCGAGATCGTCCACGCGCAACACGACGCGTCCGCTCTCGGCGCGCGCCGAGAGCCACGCGATCAGGAACGTGCGCGCGTTGCCGAGGTGCAATCCGCCGCTCGGCGTCGGAGCCAGCCGGCCGGTGACGGCGGCAATTGGACGCTGTGAATTCACAGAGGTGGTTCTTGTATCGGCGAAGGTGAAACGTTGTCAAGGCGGCGGAAGACCCAACGGCCGGCGCCAGTTGACGCGGTGGCGTAACGAGTCGTAGTGTGCGATGACCGAGCGAGCGGAAAGACACAACGATGGGTTCGTTTGCCTGTCCACATTACGACACGGCCAAGGACGGTTGTCTGCGGCTGAAGACCGACTGCGTGCCGGGCCGGCGGGGTTGCGTGTTGCGCGGCAAGTCGGTGTTTGCCTTTTCCGCCGAAGAACGGGTCCGCGAGCGGGAAAAGGAGAAGACGAAACCGTCAGGCCGCCGCTGACGCAGGTCGGCGCTACTTCGCCACAGGGATGACGACGATCTCGACATCGAGCGCGCCGGAATTGTCGGACACCGGCTGCTCGTTGACGCGCAGGTAAAGCTCACCCATCTCCTTCACCACGATTTGCTTCTCGGTGCCGACCTCGAATGGTTCGCCGTAACCAAGGCGGCCGACAAGCGCGCACGGCGTCAGCTTCGCGCACGGCGGCGTGCGGCCGGTGCCCGCGGCGACGCCGTCGGGAGAGGAGGTGGACTTGGCAGAGCGTTCGTATTGGTAGGTGCCGGAGGCGGAGAAGTTCACCGTGTCGCCTTTGCGCAGCATGATCCGCGTATCCTGCCAGTCGGCGTTGGCTTGGACCTTGATTTTCGAAGAGGAGGAGAAGGCGACGGCCTGCATGGGTTTGTCACTCTTGGCTTGCTTCTCCGGCCCGCGCAATCCAATCGGCAGCGTCGCCACCTGGTAGCCGTGCATCTTCAGCTCGTGGACGCACCAGTCGTAGTCGAGGAACGCGACGACGCGCACGTCATTGAATACGCCGGTGGACTCGTCGGCGGCGAGCAACACGTTGAGCGGCTCCGCGCGCTTGGTGACGCCGGCCAGCGGACGCCCGGCGTCAAACCGGCCGGTGACTTTCTCGTCATCGCGCGTCATCTCCAGCCAATGAAGCTGGTTCAGCAACACGTTCGGCAAGGCGGCCAGTTGCAGCTTGCCGCCGTCGTCGCCGAGCGAGACGCCGCCCATGCCCAGCTTGAAACCGCAGCGCACGGCGGCTTCCATATCACGCAGGCCGATGCTGACGCCGCTGCCGCTGATGATGGCGGCGCGCGCGGATACCCTCATCGGGCCGACGAGTTTCGGTTGCAGCACCAGCGTTGTCGGGCCGTATTGGCTTTTGTGAACGACGCCGTCATAGACGCGCCACGCGAAGGGATCAGCCCGTCCGCGCGGATCAATCACCTGCCAGTCGGCGAACTGCGCCGGGTTGCTGAAGTTGTAAGCCAGCTCAACCTGGCCGTTCGGCAGCAGCCGTTGGAACCCGCGGATCATCTGTCGCAACTGCGTCTCCGTGGCGGGCGGCGGACCGTAGCGCGCTGCGGCGCGGCCGACAAAATTGGTGGTCAGCCGGTCGTCAATCGTTTTGCGGAACCAGTCCAGATCGAGCTTGCCGGTAATCTTCAGACTGTCCAGCGCCACCGACGAGCCGGGCGCGGCGATGAACACCTGGCCGAGGCCGATGTTGTTGCACGGCGCGGCCAGCGTCGGCACACCCGTGGCGGCGACGGAGAATTTCGGCTGCTCGAAATTCACGGTCAACTCCTGCACCTTGCCGGCGATGGGTGAGTTGGTGGCGTGGGCCAGCATGTTGGCCTCCTGCGCGAGGAACAAGCTGAATGTTTGCGCCGGCGTGATCGCGACGCCGGCCTGGTTTTGCGTGCCTTTCAGCAAATCGTAGTAGCCGCAGGAATACTGGGTGCCGCCGGGGACGACGTAGCCTTTGAACGACACGGTGACCGGGCCGTTGAATCGCGCGCGATGGAAGAGCGGCGCGTCTGTGGGAACGGTTTTTTGCAAAAACCCGTCACGGGTTTCCCACGGGCCGCCGGTGGCATCCGGCGCCTTCTCGCCGGGCTTGGTCACAAAATCGTCCAGCACGTTCTGGAGTTTGAAGTCGTAGGTCAACTCAGCGCGGTCATCCGGCAACAGCCGCACCACGCAGTGGAACAGCTCGCGGATCGTCGCCTCCTCGGACGAACTGCTCGCCAGCCGGCGCGTGCCGAAACCGGGGCCGTCCGTGCGGTTGGTTTCCGTGATCGCCGGCGCGGGAGAAGGATTGAGCGGCGGCCGCACAAACGGCGCTTGTGCCGCGAACACTGGTCCGGCCGCCAGAGCGACTAAAAAGGCGATCAGTTTCAAGTGCATGAAGAAATTTATGCCGTTCCGTTTTATCTGCGTCCATTTCAAACTTTTCATCGAGCTTCCTGAAATATTCACATCAAATTGCTCGAATAAGCGAGAAAACACAAACAGCAGAATGCAAGCGGTCCGGCCTGTGTCCGGGGCTGGCCTGATTACGGCGGCGTCAAACGCGATTTGATGGCCTCTGCCAGCCGCCGGGCTTCAGCGATTTGATCGGGCTTCAGCCGCCGCTCCATATCGTCCCTGAGCTTTCTGGCATCTTCGTATCCTTGGCCCGCAGCCAGCACCGCCCACTTGTAAGCCTCCACACAGTTCGTGGCTACGCCCTGGCCATTGCCGTAACACCATCCGACACTGTATTGCGCGTCGGCATGCCCCTGTTCAGCGGCCTTAGTGAACCACTGGACCGCCTCGGCCAGGTTCTTGTTTATGCCCGTGCCATTCTGACAGCACCAACCGAGGCTGTATTGCGCGAGGATGTGACCGTGTTCGGCGGCTTTGCGATACCACTTCACGGCTTCAGTCGTTGCGCCTTCCACACCCTCGCCGTTTTGATAACACCATCCCATGCTGTATTGCGCGTCGGCATTTCCCTGCTCAGCGGCTTTGCGATACCACTTGGCCGCTTCAACCTCGTTTTTGGCCACGCCCTTCCCGTAGCCATAACACACACCGAGCGCGTATTGCGCGCCCGCGTCGCCCTTGATGGCTTTGGCCTGGATTTCCTTGAAGTCTTGCCCTGCCGGTTTGTTCTGATCGGGTTGACCGGAATAGGCTGTGCAAATGGAAAGGCGAACCATGGTGATTAGTATTACCCCGAGATAAGCGGCTGCTGCTCCGTTCCTTTGGCTTTTCATCGTTCCTTACTCCAAACGTCCATGCTTCAAACACCATTTCCTCCGAACACGGCATCCATCGCCGTTTCGTAATCATTACCTTCAACCCCGCCCGATTCCGAGTCAAGTTGGGTAAAGTAACGATAAAGCAACAATCTTGTTGCCCCTGCAATGCCGCTGTGGATCGCCTCCTCCAGACGCGACGCTCAATGCATCGGGGACATCGGGCCCTCTATTTCTGCGCCTGTCCGAGGCGGGCGTTGAGGTCCTGGATGTTGGCGTTGGGCGGAGGCGTGAAGACGAACAGCGCATCGTCCAGCGGCGGATTCAGCCGCACACCGCTGAGGTCAATGGTTTGCACGGGGTTGCCGCGCGAGTCGGCGACCACGACACGGTGGGGAAAACCATCGTCCGCGCCGATCCACACTTGCAGCGCGCCCAGCGGCAACTGGCCGGCGGGCGCCGACGCCTTCGGTTTTCCGATCAGGCGGTAAAGTTGCCGGCCGCCAAGTTCTTGCACACCGTCCGTGGTGAAGTCGAGATACAGCCGGAATTTTTGCAGGATGGCCAGCGGGCTGACTTCGTTGATCGGGTTCAGGCCGCGCGGGTCTTCCTTGGAACCGGCGATGGGGCGGCTCATGTCGAGTTTGTAAATGCCGCGCAGGTTGCCCTGGCTGACGATCTGCCACGCGACGTTGTCCGCGCCGGACACGATGGTGTAGCTGAGCTCGTGACCTTTCACCTGCATCAGGAAATCGGCGCGGCCCTTTTCGACAGCGGGTGTGTTCGCACCGGCCGCCGATGGGCGCACGAAACGCACCGTGCCGCTCTGGACGACGGTGAGCGCACCTTCGGAGATGTTCTTGATGAAGTTGGCCTGCCAGGATTTGACACTGGCCAGCCGCGTGTCGTGATACTTCAGCACCACGTCCGCCGCCGGCAGGACCGGCGGCGCGCCCGGCGTCTGCGCGAACAGCGGCGCGGCGGCAATGATGGCGGGCAAAAAGAATCGAATCACGTCGCGCAGTCTAACAACACATTGCTGAAATTCCAGACTCAAGAGCAACCTCTCATTCTCCTCCCGCCTCACTTCCGGCTCAACCGCTCGATGGCCCGCGCGAGTTTCTCGCGATGTTGCAGCAGCGGCGCCGGGTCGGCGTTGAAGTGCGTCATATCGGTGAAGACCGACGGCGGCACCTTCAGCAACGCCTCGGCCGCCGCGTCGGGCTTCGACTTCAGCAGCTCGCGCAGCAACGCGAAATACTCGTAGTCCTCTATGCCGTCGCGCAAGATTTCCCAGCGGATCGAGTTGACGGGGCCGTCGAGGAATTTCTGTTTCCGATCGTTGTCACGGTTCGGCGGGTAGAGGAAGCGGCCGTCGCCGTTGCCCCATGTCCCGCTTTCGCTGTAGCTCATCGGGTCCTCCCACGGGTTTTGCCGGGCGGGCGATTTGAACCGCGTGGGTTGGTTCCACCAGTTGGTTTCCCAGATGAGAATGCCCTCGACGCCGTAGCCCCATGTTTGCCAGAGCCATGTCCGCAACTCGACCGCCGCGTGGTCAATGAACTCCGTGCAATACGGCGCGTGCGGCGAACAGCAGACATACCACCAGACGTGTTCGCCGGCGCGCTGGCGCTCGTGGCAGATGTCCGCACGATAGTTCGGCGTGATCGGGCACCAGATGTCCACCGCGCCGATCAACTCCGGCTCCGGCTGCTCGGTCAGCATTCGTGTCAGTTTCGGCGCGAGTCGCTTGATCTGTTCGTTGTTGCGGCGGACGGGCGCGTAGTCGCTCCGCTCCGGCTCGTCATACCAATACAAGAACGCCTTGCGCAGCCAGCCTTTCTGTCCGAGATGATCCGCAAGCTGCCGCGCGTAATCTCCCCACAAGGCCTCGTATTCCGGCGTGCCTTGCTTGAAGCCGCCGAACGTGCCGTCGTGCCACGGCTTGCCCTGGCCGCCGCCGCCCAAGCCCTCGATGGACAGCCGGAACGTGTTGAAACCAAGTTCATCGAGATAGCGGGCCGCCGCCGCGTCGAACGCGGCGAAGTCGAGCTTCACGCGCGGCGGGCTGGCGGTTTTGTCAAACTGGACGCCGATGCCCGTCTTGCCCATCGGCCAATACGGCGAGATGCGGTGCGCGGCGAAGTTCTTCATGTAGAGATCCCACACCGACGCCAATTCCTCGTCGGTGGTCAGGTTGTGATACGCCTTCACAAAACCCAGGCTGACGCCGAGCGCGGTCTTCAGCCGCGTCTCCTTCGGCAGCGCGAAATTCCAGACGTGGACGCGCAACGGCACGAACGCGCTCCACGTCGATGTGTCGTATTTCGAGTGAGGTTTCTCTTTCAATTCGATCACGCCGTCGTAGTCGCCCGCCGGCACGCCGTCGGGAACATAGACCGTGAACCACATCGTCGTGTTGCACCCGATCTCCGGCGTGAACTGCTCGCCCGGCGCCAGCGGCGGCAGCGGATCGGGCCATTCCTCCGCCACGCCCGTCTCGTCGGTCGGCGTGGCCACGTGCACGTAAGCGACGCGGTGAATGGCGATGTTTTCGCGCGGAATCTTCGCGCCACGCGGCCCTTGCAAGTCCGTCAGGCTGACGCTGACCTTGGACAGCGACTTCAGCGGATTAATCGCAAGCTGGAAACTCTCGCTTTCGTTGCGCGCGGCGCTGATGAGGACGGCCGACTGCGCGGCGTCCTTCGGTATCGGCCGCTCGCGGCTGATTTTCCGCAGCGACTCGCACCACCAGAGGCCGACCTTGGACTTCTCCTCGCTGAGCCGCCAGCCGTAGTCGGAGGCGAACAACAGCGGCACGGTCAGCGGCACGCGGGCTGTGAACACGTCGCGTTTGCTCCGCAAATCGCGCTCGACGAACCGCAACTCGTAGTCGCCCGCGTCGAGCATCTCGTACCTCATCTCGACAGCCTCCGAATGGCCGGGGAAAAGTTTGACGCCTTTGCTGGATTTTGAGACGCGCCGGTCGCCGCGCCAGACTTCCAGTGTGGCGAGCACCTTGGCCTGGTCGTCCGAATCGTTGATCAGCCGCCACATCGAGTTGTGGTCGCCGCCGGGCAGCGGGTCGCCGAGCGTCTCGCACACCGCATGCAGCAATTTGTCCGATTGCTGGACCTCGACGAAATCCGTCCGCCCGCGGCCGTCGGGGGTCCGGCCCGCCAACTGCGCCTCGTAGTCGTAGCTGCTGATCTGAAACGACGCCGGCTTCGGCTTCTCCTTCTCCGTTCCGCTCTCGGCGCGCAGCCGCAGATAAACCACGCCCGCCGGAAACATCTTCGACGGCAATTGCACCGTCTTCTCGCCCAGGCCGGAGACTTCGTCCACCGAGGTCCATCGCATCCGGTCGAAGCTCATCTCGATCATGCACCGCCCGCCTTCGTAATGGCAGATGTTGACCGTCACCTTGCCGTTCCGTTGCGTGTGGCTGCCGACCAGGTGTTTGTAAACCACGTAACCGCCGGGGCCGAACGTCCAGCGGTTGCTGTTGAAGCCCGCGCTGTGCGCGTCGAGCGGGTGCGAGTAGTTGCCGCCGTCGCCGCCGAGCTGCGTGTGAAACCGGTAGAGGCTGTCGCGCATCGTCTCGCCCTCGCCGAGTTCGACGCCGGCGATGCGCGCGTGGACCGCCTGCACCGGCCGCAGGTCCACGTCGTCAAACATCGCCTTGCCCTTCATGCGCCAGTGACCGAGCCGCAGGCAGGCATTCGACGGCACGACCGTCGGCGTCGCGAAGACGAACGACTTGCGATCCCACGTTTCGCTCACCGGCAGGTCGCGGTTGGCGAACGACGGTCCACTGATGAGGCCACCCGTCGTTCCCGGCGCGCAACGCGCATAAAACGCGAAGCGGTAAAGTTGCGACGGCTCGAACTTCACGCCGTCGCACCGCCAGAAGTTCGAGTCTTCGCCCGAACCGGTCACGGCCACGCAGTGCGCGCCCGTGCGGCCGCCGCCGGCCCACTCGCCCGGTGGTGACGACAGCTTCCAGCCGTCGGGAGCGTCGCCGCTGCCTTGTTCAAACGATGGATTCGGAACCTGCGCGCCCGCCGTCCACGTCATCGCGAGCGCCGCCAGCCACCAGAGCCGTTTCATGGCCGGCAGCATAGACGCGCGCCGCCGCCGTTTCAACGCCTCGTTCGTCGCCGGCGGATTGCATTCAATCAGGGAATGAAGTGTATCCATGTCGGGCATAGCGGATACAGGGCCCACCCGCTGTCAACGGATCGGATTGAGTCGGATTGAGTCGGATCAGGCCGGATTGGAGTCGTGCGATGTAAAAAAATAATAGTCGAAATCACTTTGACCCACTTTGACCCACTTTGACCCACTTTGACCCACTTTGACTGGCTTTGACTGGCTTTGACCAAGGTTGAGCGGAGACGCGGTTGGAGACTCATGGCCGGAGGTCGCGATCTACCTCCCAGCTCGACGGCATCCGAAAACTCACGGATAGGTGGACACTTCCCCGACCGCCACCTTTCCGCCGACTTACGTCGGCGGCTACGAAGCGCGTGAAATGTCCAAGTTGGTGTTCTCATGTGAAAACGATTGCTTCGCGACCGTTGGTGTCCCGGCTTCAGCCGGTCCGGTTCTCAATTCAGACCGCCTAAAGGCGGGACACCAACGGCGGGCACACTGCGCCCAAAAGAACTGGCGTAGCAATGACACGCGGGAATTTTTTGGCAAGAAAAATCACTGCGCTAGCGCAGTGAAAAATCAGCCAAAAACGCATGTTTTTCGGGAGTCAAAATGTGCGTTTTCCAATGGACTGCGCTAGTGGTGTGTCCCTTAATTAACTACACATTTCCCTTGGGTGTTTTGGCTGGGTGCAGCCGGGTTGGACTTGTTCCAAACGGTGTCGGCAACGGGCAATCTTTTCCATGATTCTCTCGACAC
>CAIQCK010000016.1 GCA_903870275.1 uncultured bacterium
ACCGGTCTCGCCCACCTCCAGATTGGCGCTGTTGCGCCAGAGTGAACCGGCGCCTGTTACCACCACCGCGTTGTTGCTGGAACCGCTGCTGAACGCGCCGATATGACCATTGGCATCGAAAACCTGTCCAGCGTTGGCGATCGTCAGGCTGTTGCCCCAGTTGTTGTCATCACTCACGTACAAATCCGCTCTGTTGCTCCAGACCGAACCGGCGCCGCTGACCAAGACCGCGTTGCTATTCGCGCCCGCCATGGCACCCACGTAACCGTTGCCGTTGACCACTCTGCCGCCGCTTGCGATGGTCAGTTGGTTGCCGGAACCGTACAAACCCATCCACAAGTCGCTGTTGTTGCTCCAGACCGTCCCCGCGCCGCTGACCAGCACCACGTTGTTGCTCGCTCCATCGAAAAAGCCCACGTTGCCGTTATCGCTGAGCACCTGGGCGCCATTGTTGACCGTCATCTGATTGCCCGAGCCGGAGACCCCTACAACCAGATCGCTGGCATTGCTCCAGAGCGAACCGCTGCCGCTGACAAACACAATGTTATTGCTGGCCGAAGCGTTGTAGCCGATGAAACCGATGCTGTCGAGCACCTGACCGCCATTGGTAATCGTCAACTGGTTGAACGAACCCGTGCCGCCAATGGAAAGTGATCCGCTGTTGTTCCAGAGCGAGCCGGCGCCTGTCACCAGCGCGAAGTTAGTGCTGGCAAGGGCTGTATTGCCGATGACGCCGCCGACGGATGTCAACACGCCCGCGTTGGTAACGATCAGCCCGTTGAACCCGTTGCTGATGCCCACCATGAACGTGCCGGGGTAGTTGGAGGTGACTCCGTTGATCACAATCACATTGGTCAGCGAGGAGGTGCTGTTGCTGTCGGCGAAGATCACGCCGCTGCTGTAGAGCAGGCTGGTGTTCCAATACAACCCACCCGACAACGTCGGCAGATTGGTCAGGCCGAACACGCCGCTGGCGCTGCCAAAGTCGAACAGGTTGAACAGGTCACCCGCCACCGGCGTATACCCATTGACCAACGACACCGTCAGTGTGCCGCCGAAGGTGAGCGTGCCCGTGAGATCGAACTGGTCGTAGAGCCACGCGTTGGTGCCGCCTAATTCCAGGGCCATCGCTCCGCCGCCAAGCATCGTCAGGCTGCCGGTGTCGGTGATGACGCCAAGGCCGTTGCCGGGGGCGATGAGGCCGGCGTCGGTGATGGCGCCGGTGATGGAGCCCGTACCGGTAAGTGTGGCGTTGGTGTCGATAAACAGGCCGTTGATGAAGCTGTGCATGCCGCCAAGCAGATTGAGCGTGGCCGCGCCAACACCGTTGCCGACCTGGAACAGAGCCCCGTTGTTGACCATGCTGCCGGCGGTGTTGAACGTGCCACCGTTGAAATTGACTACACTACTGGTGCTGTTGGTGGCCAGAAGCCGGTTGACTGTCACCGTGCCGCTGTTGAGGGTCAGAGCGCCACCATTGATATTCAGCGCGCCGCCGCCGGTAACGTTGGTGGCATAGAGCCATCCGCCGGAAACGATCAGGGCATTGCCGGTGGAGGAGGCGTTGGCGCCGACGACAAGGTTCGTGGCCGAGACGACCCCGCCGTTGGTTGCGAGCAGGCTGTTGCTGGAGCCGAGGTAGCCGAGGTAGAGGCTGGCGCTATTACTCCACAGCGAGCCGGGACCCGTCACAAGCACTGCATTGTTGCCGCCGTTGCTGCCAATGTAGGCGCCGCTGCTGAGAACCTGTCCGCCGTTGGCAATCGTCAAGCTGTTGCCGGAACCATAACCCACTGTCAGGAGACCGCTGTTGTTCCAGAGCGAGCCAGAGCCAGTCACCACTGCCGAGTTGTTGCTGGAGACGTTGAAACCTCCGATGCTGCCGCTCGTGTTGAAAACCCGGCCACCGTTGGCGATGGTCAGACTGTTGCTGGAGCCAGAGCCACCGACAAACAAGTTACCGCTATTGGTCCATATCGAACCGCCGCCAGAAACCAAAACAGAGTTATTGGTGGCATTGGCAGATGAGCCGATGGTGCTAAAGGTAGCCCATACCTGGCCGCCATTGGTGATGGTCAAGCTATTGCCGGTGCCAGAGTTGCCGATATACAAACTGCTGCTATTGCTCCACATCGAGCCGGCGCCGCTCACCAGAACGGCGTTACTGCTGGCACCCGCATTGTTGCCGAGGTAGCCGAGGGTATCGAACACCCGGCCCCCGTTGGCAATGGTCAACTGATTGAATGGGCCAGAGTTGCCGACGTAAAGCAAAGAGCTATTGATCCATACACTACCCGCACCGGTGACCATCACCGTGTTGTTGCTCGCGGTGGCCAGGCCGCCGATGTAGCCGTTGCCGCTGTTGAATACCGTGCCACCGTTGGCAATGGTCAGTTGATTGAATGATCCAGCGTTACCAACGTAAAACAAAGAGCTATTGCTCCATACACTACCCGCACCGGCGACCAGCACCGTGTTGTTGCTCGCGGTGGCCGAACTGCCGATGAGGCCCCAAGTATCGAGTACCGTGCCGCCGTTGGTGATCGTCAGTTGGCTGAACGCTCCATTGCTGCCCACGATGAGAGCGCCGCCGTTGCTCCAAACCGAGCCGGAGCCGGTAACGTTAACAATGCCAACCCCGTTGCCGCTGGCGTTGGTGGTACCGATGATGGTGTTGCAACCGCCAAGTTGCATTTTAGCAACGCCTCCCACGATGTTCCATGTGCCCGTCTGGCCTGCCGCCGCGCCGCTGCCGATGACAAAATTCTGATAGACCGAAGCAATTGTAGAGTTGGTGGTGGTCGTCAACGTGCCGGCGGCGAAGCTGAACATCGCGTTGGTGCTTACGACATTGTTGGTCACCCACAACGAGTTGGCTGTGATGACACCCCCGGTGAAAGCAAGCGTGCCGTAGCGAATTTCGAGCGCGCCGGTGCCTGTGCCGTTGGTAGCAAAGAGGTTGCCGCCGGAAACAGCGATGACATTGCCGGTGGAGGCGCTACTAGCGCCGACCACGAGGTTGGTAGCCGACACGGTGCCCCCATTGGAAATCATCAGGCTGTTGCCCGAACCGTTGTTGCCCACAATCAATGTGCTGTTGCTCCAAAGGCTGCCCGCGCCCGTCACCAGCGCCACATTCGTGGTGCTGCCGGAGTAGCCCACATAGCCGGTAGCGCTATACACCGCGCCGCCGTTGTACACATTCAGTTGATTGCCCCCTGCGGTGTCGCCCACATAGAGGATGGAACCGCTGTTCCAGACGCTGCCCGCGCCGGTGACCACCGCCGCATTATTGCGCGCTGTGGGATTGTTCCCGATATAGCCGGTAGCGCTATACACCATGCCGCCATTGGTAACGGTCAACTGGTTGAAGGTTCCGTTGCCACCCATGACGAGAATCGCGTTGTTGCTCCAGTAGCTGCCCGCACCGCTGACCGTCACCAGGTTGTTGCTGGAATTGTAGCCACTGCCTATATAACAGCCGAGATCATACACCTTGCCGCCGTTGGCGATGGTCAACTGGTTGAACGAGCCGTTGCTTCCTATGTTGATCATGGCGCTGTTGTTCCAAACGCTGCCGGCGTCCGTCACCACAACCGCGTTGTAGCTGGAGTTGGAAGCTTGACCGACAAAGACGGTCGCGTCGTACACCACGCCGCCATTGGCGATCGTCAGTTGGTTGCCCGCGCCGTTGACGCCGACGGCCACAATGGAACTGTTGCTCCAAACGCTGCCCGCACCGGTCACCGACACCGTATTATTGCTGCTGCCGGCGGCATAGCCCAGATAACCACTGCTGTCGGTGACCCAGCCGGCGTTAGTGATGGTCAATTGGTTGAAGGAACCCGTGCTGCCCACGTAGAGATAACCGTTGTCGCTCCAACGGGAGCCCGAACCAGTTATCAGCGCGAAGTTGTTGCTGGCACCGGCCAAGCCACCGATGACGCCATTGGTGGAAGTCAGCACGCCCGCGTTGGTGACGATCAGCCCATTGAATCCGTTGCTGATGCCCACCATGAACGTGCCGGGGTAGTTGGAGGTGACTCCGTTAATCACAATCACATTGGTCAGCGAGGAGGTACTGTTGCTGTCGGCGAAGATCACGCCGCTGCTGTAGAGCAGGCTCGTGTTCCAGAACAAGGATCCGCCCAAGGTCGGCAGATTGGTCTGGCTGAAGGCACCGCTGGCGCTGCCAAAGTCGAACAGGTTGAACTGGTCACCCGCCACCGGCGTATACCCGTTGACCAGCGACACCGTCAGCGTGCCGCCGAAAGTGAACGCGCCTGTCAGATCAAACTGGTCGTAAAGCCAGGTGTTGGTGCCGCCCAGTTCCAGGGTCATTGCCCCGCCGCCCAGCATCGTCAGGTTGCCGGTGTCGGTGATGACGCCAAGGCCGTTGCCGGGACCGATGAGGCCGGCGTCGGTGATGGAGCCGGTGATCGTGCCCGTGCCGGTGAGAATGGCGTTGGTGTCGATGAACAAGCCGTTGGCGAAGCTGTGCGTGCCGCCGAGCAAATCGAGCGTGGCCACGCTGCTGCCGTTGCCGACTTGGAACAACACCCCGTTGTTGACCGTGCTGCCGCCGCTGTTAAGCGTGCCGCCGTTGAAGTTGACCACGCTGTTGGCGAAATTGGTGGCGAAGAATCGGTTGACCGTGACGGTGCCGTTGGTGAGCACCAGAACGCCGTTGCGCAAGTCCAGCGCACCACCGCCCGTCGAGTTGGTGACGATCAGGTTGCCTCCATTGACCGTGATCACGTTGCCTGTGGATGGAGAGTTCGCGCCAACTAGCACGTTGGTGGCGATCACGGTGCCGCCGCTGGCAAGGGTCAGGCTGTTGTATGAGCCGGTGTCGCCAACATACAGGGCGGCACTGTTGTTCCAGAGCGAACCGGAACCGGTCACCAGAACCGCGTTGTTAACGCCGCTGGTGGTTCTGCCGATATAGGCGGAGGTGTCAAACACCTGGCCGTTGCTATTGATCGTCAGACTGTTGGTGGAGCCGCAAAAACCGACTTGCACAAAACTGTTGTTACTCCAGAGCGAGCCGATTCCCGAGACCCATACACTGTTATTGTTGGCGGATGCGTTGTAGCCGATATTGCCGATGCCATCGTAAACATCGGCGCCATTGATCACGGCAAGGTTGTTGGAGTATCCGTAGAAACCCACGGTCACGTTGATACTATTGCTCCAGACCGTTCCGACCCCGTTCACCAGGACGATGTTATTGCTGGAAGCGTTGCCGAAGCCAATATAGCTGATGGTATCCAGCACCCTGCCGCCGTTGGCAATCATCAGGTTGTTGGAAGCACCGGAGGTGCCGACATAGAGAGAGCCGCTGTCGTTCCAGAGTGAGCCAATGCCGCTCACGACAACCGAGTTGTTGCTGGATGCGGCATTGTAGCCCCCGATCCATGCGGCTCCACTATCCACTTCGCCGCCGTTCACAATGCCCAGGCTGTTGCCCGCGCCGTTATTGCCGATATACAAAGTGCCGCTGCCGGCCCAGAGGGAACCTGCGCCAGTCACGAGCACGGAGTTGTTGCTGGCGCTGGTGTTGTAACCGATGTAACCCGTGGCGTCGGACACTTGGCCGCCGTTGGTGACGGTCAACAAACTGCCCGAACCGGAGCCGCCCACCCACAGGTTGCCGCCGTTGGTCCAAACGGTGCCAGCGCCGCTGACCGTGACAACGCCGGCAGCGCCTGTCGTGCTTCCGAGGATGGTTGTGTTGGTGCTGCCGGCCACGGGCAGCATGGCATTGGCGCCGCCCAGCATGTTCCACGTCGCCGTCTGGCCGGGCGTGGTGCCAATATTGAAGTTGCTGCCGACGATCTGGGAACCATCGTAAGTGGTCAAAGTGCCTGCGTTGAAGTTAAAGACGGAGTAGATGAGATTGACCGCACTGTTGGTGGCGTAGATGTAGTCGGCCGTGAGTTGGCCGCCGCTGTTGAGTGCCAGAGTGCCATATTGCACGTTGAGAACTGCCGTGCCGACGGCGTTGGTGGCGTAGAGGTTGCCGCCGGAGACGGTGATGCCATTGCCAGAGGCGGCGTTGTAGCCAATGACAATGTTGGTGGCCGCCACGGCGCCGCTGTTGGCAATCGTCAAGGTGTTGAAGGAGCCATTGGAGCCGATGTTGAGTGTGCCGCCACTGTTCCAAACACTGCCCGTGCCGGCGACGAGCACGGAGTTGTTGTTGCCGCTGCAGCCGATGGCGCCGGAGGCGCTAAACACCCGGCCGCCGTTGGTGATCATCAACGCGTTGCCTGAGTCGCCCAACCAACTCAGCAAAATGCCGCTGCTATTGCTCATCATACTGCCTGCGCCACTGACCAGCACCGTGTTGTTGTTGCCGCCAGCATCGTGACCGATAAAAATGTTGCCGTTGGCGTTGACAACGCCGCCGCTGGAGATGGTCAATGTGGCGCCAAAATTGGCATAGCCCACATCCAAATCGCCATTGGTGTTGTTCCAGACGCTGCCCGCGCCAGTGACCGTCACCGCGTTGCTGTTGGCGCCGCCCCAGATGCCAACAATGCTGTTGAGGCTGATCACCTGGCCACCGTTGGCGATGGTCAACGAGTTCCCCGAACTATAGTAGCCCAGCACCACCGAGCCGTTATTGCTCCAAACACTGCCCGCGCCGGTGACCAGCACCGCATTGTTGTTGGCGCCGGCTTGATTGCCGATGTAGCCGGCAGCGGAGACCACTTTGCCGCCATTGGCAACCGTCAGTTGATTGCCGGAGGCGGCATCGCCCACATAAAGCGCGGAACCGCTGTTCCAGACGCTGCCCGTGCCCGTCACCATCGCCAAGTTGTTGCGGGCCGTGGGATTGTTCCCGACATAGCCCAACCCGCTGTACACCACGCCGCCATTGGTGATAACCAGTTGATTGAATATCCCGTTGCCACCCATGACGAGAATCGCGTTGTTGCTCCAGTAGCTGCCCGCACCGCTGACCGTCACCAGGTTGTTGCTGGAATTGTAGCCACTGCCTATATAACAGCCGAGATCATACACCTTGCCACTGTTGGCGATGATCAACTGGTTGAACGAGCCGTTGCTTCCTATGTTAATCATGGCACTGTTGTTCCAAACGCTGCCGGCGTCCGTCACCACCACCGCGTTGTTGCTGGAGTTGGAAGTTAGGCCGACATAGCTGTTCGAGTCATACACCGTGCCGCCGTTGGTGATGGTCAACTGGTTGAAGGAACCCGTGCCACCAATGGAAAGCGAACCGCTATTGCTCCAGAGCGAGCCGGCGCCGGTCACCAGCGCAAAGTTGTTGCTGGCGACGGCTGAGTTGCCGACGACGCCGTTGCTGGAGATGAGAACGCCCGCGTTGGTGACGATCAGCCCGTTGAACCCGTTGCTGATGCCCACCATGAACGTGCCGGGGTAGTTGGAGGTGACTCCGTTGATCACCACGATGTTGGTCAACGAGGAGGTGCTGTTGGTGTCGGCGAAGATCACGCCGCTGCTGTAGAGCAGGCTCGTGTTCCAGAATAAGGATCCGCCCAAGGTCGGCAGATTGGTCTGGATGAAGGCACCGCTGGCGCTGCCAAAGTCGAACAGGTTGAACTGATCCCCCGCCACCGGCGTATACCCGTTGACCAACGACACCGTCAGCGTGCCGCCGAAGGTGAACGCGCCCGTGAGATCGAACTGGTCGTAAAGCCATGTGTTGGTGCCGCCCAGTTCCAGGGTCATCGCCCCGCCGCTGAGCATCGTCAGGCTGCCGGTGTCGGTGATGACGCCAAGGCCGTTGCCGGGGCCGATGAGGCCGGCGTCGGTAATGGAACCGGTGATGGTGCCGGTGCCGGTGAGCGTGGCGTTGGTGTTGATGAAGAGGCCGTTGGCGAAGCTGTGCGTGCCGCCGAGCATTTGGAACGTGGCCGCGCTGGTGCCGTTGCCGATCTGGAACAGCGCCCCGTTGGTGACCGTGCTGCCGCCGCTATTGAGCGTGCCTCCGTTGAAATTGACAATGCTGCTCGCGCCGTTAGCGGCGAGGAGCTGGTTCACCGTCACCGTGCCGCTGTTGAAGTTGAGCGTGCCGCGACGGATATCAATAAGCCCATTCCCAATGCTGTTGGTTACAAACAAACTGCCGTTCAAAACATTTACGATATTTCCAGTGGCGTTGGGGTTCTGTCCAAGGATCAGGCTACCGGCGATCACTTTGGCGTTGTTGGAAATGGTAAGCGTATTGGCGGAACCATTGTTGCCAATAATCAGGCTGCCTCCATTTGACCAGAGAGAGCCGGTATCTGTGACCAGCACCGAACTCCTTGAATTAACTTGGGCGCTGTTACCTAGAACCGCGGAACCGCTGGTCATCAGGCCGCCGGCGGTGACACTGACATTGTTGTTGAGTCCACCGGTATCGCCGACGATGAGCGCGCCCTGGATTTGCCACTGTGAATTGGTTCCGGCCACGAGCGCTTTGTTGTTGTTGCCTGCTGTGCCGATGTAAACGGTGCTGTTAAACGCCGCCGCCCCATTGGTAATGATCAGGATGTTTCCAGCGCCGGATTCGCCAACGGACAGATTGCCTGAATTCGTCCAGAGGGAGCCAGTGCCGGTCACGAGGGCGAGATTATTGTCGGAGGTGTAACCGATGTTGCAAGTGGACTGGGAAACCACTTTGCCGCCATTGATGATCGTCAGGCTGTTGGTCGCACCGGTCGAACCCACAGTGAGTGAGCCGTTCAGAACCGATCCTGGGTCTGTGACGAGTACGGAATTCAAGCTGCTATTGTAGCCGGGGCCAGCATTGCAGCCGATAGCCCCGCTTCCATTAACGGTACCGCCGTTGGCGATAATCAGCGTATTGCTTGAATTATTGTAGCCAACGTAAAAACCGCCGGAAAGAACGGATCCCGGACCGGTGACATAGACGACGTTGCTGTCGCTGGACTGCCCCACATACACATAACTGGCGGTAGCCACCCTGCCTCCGTTGGTGACGATCAAGGTGTTCCGGCCACCCGAGTTTCCAACCGTAAGCTGGCCCATATTGGTCCAAAGCGACCCCGAATCCGTCACGATCGCCACATTGCCAGTGCTGGAAACATTGTATCCCATGAAGGCTCCGCTGCTGCCAGTGGTGACCGTTGCTCCCTTCTGAATCGTCAGGCTGTTCGAACTGCCACTGTAGCCCAGGTATAAATGGCCAGCCCACAATGACGAATTGGTATCCGTCACCAGGATCTGGTTGCCGTAGCTGGCGGCGGTGTAAGCAGTAATAAAATCGAAGTCCGTCCTGGAAAAACCACCGTTCTGGACAATCAACTGATTGAAGGAACCGGTGGCACCAAGGTAGGTCGCATTCTCGTTGGACCAAACCGAGCCCGCGCCAGTCACGATGGCGATGTTGTTACTCGAAGTCCCGGAGTTGCCAATAATCCCGGTGCCTATGCCCAGCAGCACGCCAGCGTTGGTGACGATCAGTGCGTTGAAGGAGCCATTGCTGCCGACCATGTAGTAACCACTGCCATAGTTGATCCGAACACCGTTGATAACGTTGGTGATGTCGGTTTCGGCGCGGCTGCCAGGGGCGAGGGTGAGCAATGCACTCACTGCGGCGAGCGCGATACTTCTCGGTATATTCATTTAGCTATTTCTCCTCCCCTCTCCTCTTGTCTCACGATTATCACCTTGTTTGCAAGTACTTTCCGATGGGGATGAACATGGATTCACGCGTATGAAACTAGAGCCCGCTGCCAATTCCACCCGGCTCTCCTGTAACCTGTCACCGCTCGGACAGCCGATCGCTCATCCCCTGGCGTCTCGCTGCCGACGCCTCACATGCGACGCTTGGCATTTGACATCCCGACCCCGTTCATTCGCACGCCCCTTGCCCTGCCGCCGCCTATCGTCTTCTTCATTCCGCAGAGCCTCTCGACAGGTTTCACACCGTCGTTGTGACCGCTGGTCTGCACGGATTATGTCTCGCTTGCGTCGATGATGCGCCTGTGGTTCACGCTTGTTGCGCTACAGATCCAATTTCACCACTTCCCCCGCCGTCAAATCGTGCGTCTGCCGGCGCTGTTTGCCATCTGGCTCGTGCACGATCAGCGTGGCGTCCTTCAGTGGCAGTTCAGTTATCAACCTCACGCGCAGTTTTTTGTCAGCCACTGTTGCCTCGATCAGTCGCACACTGCGGCGCGCCGTCTCCCAACGCCAAACCTCTGCGTGTGTCCACCATTCCATGCCGCGTTTGCGGCCCTCCGCCACCACGGTTTGCATCGCATCGGACATGCCCGGCTCTAGAATGTGCGCCGGATGAAACAGGAAATGCGCCAGTCCGCCGTGCGCAACAGCTTGGTCGAGCAACATGGGCGCGCGCTTCGCTGGCAAGTGGATGTTCAGGTCCTGGGTGATCAGCGGGATTTCGTAAACGTCCAGAAACCGCGGAGGCGTTGCTTCATCGTCCAACGGTCGCCACGGCTGGCAGGTGCCGCGTGGAAAACCGCACCCGCCCCGCTTGCTTGGCCCCATCGAGCCGTCGGCCTTCAAGCCGACCTTCTCGCACCAGCGAAAGAAATCCAGCCGTCCTTCCCACCGCGTGTAATGGTTCTTGTTTGAGATGATGTCCTTGACGCCGCTGTTCGCGGAGAGCCCTTCGAGCTGTTTCACGAGCATGTCGAAGCCCCACTGGTGGTCCGCGTCGCTCTTCATCGCGTCGTAATGCAGGGCGATTTCGCAGCGCTCGGCGCGCACCGCATCGTAGAGTGAGCGCGGGTAGGCACACGGGAACATCGTGCACCATGTGGTGCGGATGCCGGCCTTCTTCACCTGCTCCAGCAGGGCCCAGCCGTGCTCGGGTTTGTTGCCATCGCTGTCGTGACTGATACACCCCACGGCCGGCACCTCGCGTGGCCACGGGGCAATCTGCACCAACGGCTGACCCACCGCCTGCGCGGCGTACTGGATCGTGCGCAGGATGATCAGCCGCAACTCATCCGCCACCGGATACAGGAAAAACGGCGCCTCGCCCTTGGCCAGTGTCACACGATCAAAATCGTAGTCGAGCACCTGGCCGTCGTCGGTTTTTAGAATCCCCTCGTTGATCGCCATGGTCCCGTCAAACGACGGCGTGCCGTCGCACATCACGGCGATGCCTTGCTGAATGTGAACAATGCTGTTGAGCAGGTCGGGCGCTATCAGCAGCACAATTCCGCGACCCACCCGTCGCTCCAGGAAGACCGGTAGATTCGTTGCACGACGATGGCGATCCAGTACGTTTCCAATGGCCTTGGCGTTCGTCGCCTGCACGGCCAGCCCGCCGAAGAAATGCAGCGAGCTTTTCAGGCCGGCGAACACCGGATGGCGCGCCTGACGCGCATCGAGATAACCTTCGCCGAGTTGCCGCGCGCCACTCATGCCCCAACCCTTGTTGATGCCCGACGGCACCGGCTCCGCGCCAAACAGCTTTTCCATTCCATGCAGCCCGCCCAGCGACACCAGGGCGCCGCCGTTCTCCACGAAGGCAGCCAGCTTGTTGCGCTGGTCGTTGCTGAGCTTGTGTTCGCCCGCGAGCACAAGCACGCGCGCGCGGCCCGTCTGGCCGGGCGGTGGTTGCTCGTAGAAAAAGCCGGCGCATTGCGCCAGCTCGATCATGTAAGCGTTCGACGGCGAGGTGGGGGAAACAGAAATCGTAATCAGGCCGGAACCTTCTGGGTTGTCCTGCCGGCTCTGTTCCAGATGAAGCGCTGTCATCGGCGGCGCGTTGGTGGAGGCTTGCGCCCATGCGCATGCGACGAAGGCCAGATAGGATGCCAGGAGGATGCTGAGTCGTTTCATATTCAGTAACCCGGATGTGCAACGGCAAGCTGCTTACATCATGCCGACGACGTCGCTACAGAGCAAGCGTTTGAATGACTGGCGTCGGAAGCTGCCAGACTTCTCCAGCGCGGCGGCGTAACAACCAGCGCACCTGTTTGCCCCGCGCTGGCTGAGATTGGCGTCCTCGGGCGGCTTTGACAAAGTCCGGCGGGTGTTTTGCCATTGCGTTGCGGCGCGCAATGGTTACGCTGCCGCCAGGTCGCCATGAAACACCGCAAGCTCTTCGTCGCATTCTCCATGTTGGTCGCCGCCGCGAACTTGCCGGCGGACTCACCCGAACCCCTGTTTGATTGGTCGCCATGGGAAAAATACCGCGACACGATCAAGCATCCGTGCGTCATCCTGAAGCCCGCCGACATCGCCCGCGCGCGGGAAAACACGAGCTGCTACGCCTGGGCCAAGAGTTACGCCGCGGGAGTTGAGAAGAACGCCCGGCGGTATCTCGACCGGCTCACGCCGGAGTTCGTCGCGCACATGATTCCGGAGACCACGCCGGGCGATTCGCTCTGGACGCCGTGTCCATCGTGCCGGGCGCAGGGCAAGCCGGTGCATCCACACGGTCTGTGGACGTGGACACTCGACGACGCCGACCACATCAAGTGCAACATGTGCGGCGCAGTTTTCCCGAATGACAAGTATCCCGAGGATATCGTGATCCAGACCCGGTGGCGCAAGCCGCAGACGATCACGTATTGTGGCGGCGACACGTTCGTCATCTTTGGCTACAAAACCGGCCGGCCCAGCTTCAGCGCCAATGTGCGCTCGCGGCAGGTGCAGTGGATGGCTGGTTATGGCCGCACGCTGGCCGAGGCGCACTTGCTCACCGGCAAGCCCGAATACGCCCGTGCCTGCCGCGATATTTTGCTGCGGTTCGCGGAATGCTACCCGTCGTGGCTCGTACACGTCGGCTACGGCGAATACGCGGACATGGACCCGCGCATCGCGTCGCTCAACATCAACAAACTTCCCGAACCGGAACTGTGCCCGCCGCCGAATAAGCCGGACCGCCGGCTGCACACCGGCTATTGGAGCGCGGGCCGCGCCGGCGGCGTCGGGATGGAATCGGGGTTTGTGCGGCAGGTGGTCGAGGCTTATGACTTCACTTGCACCTCGAAGGACGCGGAGGGCAAACCGATCTACAGCGACGCCGACCGGCGCAAGATCGAGCGCGACCTGTTGCTGGAGAGCACGATCCTCCTAGTCTGCGACAAGGGGATCAACAACAAGTCCGTCAGCAACCGCACCGCCGCCGCGCTGGTCGGCATGTGCGTCGGCCATCTGGAACTGGTGCGCTTCGGTCTCGACGGTTTCCACAAGACCGTGGATGGCTGGTTCCTGGCCGACGGCGCCACGTCCGAGTCGCCCGGCTATGGCACGATGACCCTCGGCGGCATCTGGGACCTCGCGCAGGCGTTCCGCGGCTACAGCGACCCGCCCGGCTATCGCGACGGCGAGGGCAAACGGATTGACTCGCTCGACCTCTACCACGGTACGGCCTACGACCGCGTGTGGGAGTGCTTCTTCCGCGGGTTGCAGGGCGACCTGAACTATCCGCCCTCCGCCGACTCGATGCGCGCCTCGGGCCTCGGGTCGAACTTCATCGAGTTGATGGCGAGCAACTATCCCGAGCGGCCCCACTATCTCGCGTTGTTGAAGGAGACGACCGGCGGCGGCCGCGTGAAAGCGGGAGCAGCCGCGGGCGACGTGACGCGGCGGGAACTGGTAAAAGAGATGCCCGGCTCCGGCCTTGCGTTCTACATCCGCGAGCCGGGTTTGGAGCAACGGAGCGCGCCGGCGCTGTCATTTCCTGATTGGTGCCCGACGGAACTGCGCATTGGCCACATGCGCACGGGCGCGGACGGCCGCGAGAGTCTGTTGACGCTGAGTGCAAGTCATTGGGGCAACCATCATCATCAGGATAGCCTGAACCTCTATTACTGGAAGAAGGGCCGCGAGCTGCTTTCCGACCTCGGGTATCTTTGGGACCACCCGGAGAAACACATGACCGTGCGCACCGTCGCGCACAACACGGTGGTTGTTGACGAGAAAGAGCAGATCACGAAAGACCGCGGCGGCGACGTGTTGTTCTTCAAGACCGCGGAGTACGTGAAGGCGATGGAAGCGTCGTCGCGCGCGTATCCCGACGCGAAGCTCTACCGGCGCACGACGGCCATCATTGATCACGGCGGCGGCCGCAGTTACGCGGTGGATTTTTTCCGCGTCGAGGGCGGCAAGCGTCAGGACTACGTTTATCACGGCTTCACGAACACCTGCGATGTGCTCGATCTCGGGCTGCAGCCCGCGTCGTCGGAGAAACTCTACGATTTCAACAACGTCCGCGCTGCCGATGGTCCGGGCGTCTGGCGCGCGACGTGGCCGTGCGGCGCCCATATGACCTGCATTGCGTGGAACGTCGGCCAGCGCGGCGAGCGGGCGTTCGTCGCGGACGGCTGGGGACAGCGCGATTGGAAGAACTCCGACATCGGCGCGACCATCCCCTACATCGTGCGGCGTTGCGAAGGCGACGGCGTGAAGACGTTCATTTCGGTCTTCGAAGGTCAGGAAGGCGGCGAACCGTTTGTGCGTGGCGTGAAGCTGCTCGACCCGTCCGGCGTGCTCGTCGTCGAGACCGCGCTCGGTCGTGATTACGTCATGTCCATGCTCGACGCTGGCACGCTCACGGTCCAGACGCCGCCGGGAGAGCAACGCATCACCGGCCATTTTGCAGTCGCTTCAGTGCAGAACGATCATTTAGCGTGGACGTTTGTCGAAAAAGCTGGAAGAACCCCGTGATTGTCCCGATCACATCAACCGCCGCCGCACCCCTTGGCTTTTTCCTCTGCTGCGATCCCCGCCCTGATCTCATTATCCACGACTTCCACGCCTTCTGGTGAAAGATGCGGTCTTGGCTTTTCAAAAAGCCGCAACTAATACCGGTTTGCATCCTCTGCGCCCGCCTCATGCATCGTCTCCCCACATTCCGGGTTTCCACGATCCACCCCCAACAGCTTCGCCCCTATCACCGTTCCTTGCAGCCTCAGTTCGACGTCCGGCACGTCTTTCATCACCTCCAGCGGAAGCTTCTTCAAGAGAACATCGCGAAGCTCTTTGGCGCTCTCCGGCTTCTCAACTGCATTTCGATTCGTTCCAGAAGAAAGACGCCGGTTCCCAGGCTTCTTCACATCAGCGCCGTGCTGAAATAACGTTCTGCGCGATCCGGCAGCACGGTCGCGACGTTGCCGTTTGTCTTTTGGGCGATCTGCCGCGCCGCCCACACGTTCGCGCCCGAAGAAATGCCCACCAACAACCCATAGTCGCAGCCCAGCTTCCGGGTGGTCTCTATCGCGTCTTCGTCGGTCACCTCAATCACCTCGTCCACCAGTTTCACATCGAGCACCGCAGGGATGAAGCCGTCGCCAATGCCTTGTATCTGGTGCAGTCCCGGCTCATGTCCCAGCAGCGCGGACACATTCTTGGGTTCCACCGCCACAATGCGGACACCCGGCTTGTGTTCGCGGAGGAACTTGCCGACGCCCTGCAACGTGCCACCGCTCCCCACCCCGGCCACAAAGGCGGCGATATCACCGTTCATTTGCCGCCACAGTTCATGCGCCGTTTCCTCATAATGAACGCGAGGGTTGTCGGGATTCTCAAATTGTTGCGGCACAAACACGCGGGAGTCTTCGGCTTGCATTTGCCGCACGCGCGTCACGGCGCCGCCGATACCTTCCGCCGCCGGCGTGAGCACCAGGTTGGCCCCCAGGCTGCGGATCAGCTTCTTGCGTTCATCGCTCATGTTCTCCGGCATGACAATCCGGACCTGGTAGCCTTTGAGCCGCCCGACCAGCGCGATACCAATGCCAGTGTTGCCCGAAGTAGGCTCCACGAGAATCGAATCAGATCGCAGTCGGCCATCCCGCTCGGCGCCTTCAATCATCGCCAGCGCCACGCGGTCCTTAATGCTGCCGCCGGGGTTCAGAAACTCGGCCTTGGCAAAGATCCGTTCATTTTTCAGCCGGATCAGAGGTGTGCGGCCAATCAAATCTAAAATGTTGTCTGTCAGCATGGCGGTGTGGAGGATTTAGCGCGTTTGCGGCGTTCAAGCAAGACGGAAGCAGGCTCGTCGTTCGGGTCTTGGGGAACGGGTTTTGCCAGCGAAGGCACGGGCGACGAGCGAGGGCGTGAACCTTTCCGCTTGCTGCTGCGCCGCGGTCAACCGTGCCCCAATCTGATCGGCCAGCGCGAACAGCCCCTCCACTCGCCGCACGATTTCCTGTTGCTCGGCCAATGACTCACAAGCCTTGTCTCCCTCTCATCCCGAAGCGACAGCGAAGCCGGCGCCGAGCCGGCACCCTTCACACCAAGATTGATCACGTATCGCTTGCCGGTGACCTCATATCGGCCATACCCAGTGGAATGAAGTTTGCCATTGCGCCCGGTTCTGAGTTCGATTGACATGACCGCCTCCTGTAATGAAAAATACTGGCTTGGGAACCTTTGTAACAAACTGGAACAAAGCGGGCGTTACCGACTAAAAACGCCCACACATCCACCCACACAAGACCATAAACACGCAGCATATTTCGATGTTTTTCATGGGTTTTCAAAAACTCGTTCAAGCTCATAACCTGAACGCCTCTGGTTCAAATCCAGACCCCGTAACCAACTTCAAAAGGCCTGGCGGTCGAAAGACTGCCGGGCCTTTTGCTTCTTCGCCAAACTTGGCGTAGACTGTCTGGCTTGCAGTCGGCTTGTGACCTCGCTTATAAGGAATTCGCATGAGCGGAAGCAAAAAACGTATGGCACCAAAACTTCTTGAAGGAAAACTCGGCGTCGTTTTCGGCGTCGCCAGCAACCGATCTATCGCGTGGGCCATTGCCCAGGCGTGGCACGATGCCGGCGCCAAGCTTGCTTTCACCTACCAGGGCGAACGGATCAAGGAGAACGTCGAGGAACTCGTCGCCACTTTCGGCAAAGACACGCCGCTCTATCCGTGCGACGTGACTCGCGACGAGGATATCGCCGCCGTTTTCGCCAACCTCCAGCGCGACTTCGGCAAACTCCATCTCTTGCTTCACTCCCTGGCCTTCGCGCCGAAGGAGGCTCTGGAAAACGAATTCCTCAGCACTTCCCGCGAGGCGTTCCGCGTGGCGCACGACGTCAGCGCCTACTCGCTGGTGGCCCTCGCGCGCGGTGCCGCGCCGCTGATGACCGAAGGCGGAAGCATCATGGCGCTCAGTTTCTACGGCAGCGAGAAGGTCGTGCCGCACTACAACGTCATGGGCGTGGCCAAGGCGTCGCTCGAAGCCTCCGTCCGCTATCTCGCGTTCGATCTCGGACGGAAGAACATCCGCGTCAACGCCATCAGCGCCGGCCCGGTCAACACCCTGGCCGCGCGCGGCATCAGCGGTTTCACGAAAATGATGCGCATCTATCCCGAAGCCGCGCCGCTGAAGCGCAACATTGAACTGCGCGAACTCGGCGGCACCGCCACGTTTCTCGCCTCAGAGATGTCCAGCGGTATCACCGGCGAGATTCTCTATGTGGACGCCGGCTACAACATCATGGCCATGAATGTCGCGCCGTTTGAGAAGGCCGATCAACAATCCGGCTGACGCCTCTGCCGCCCCCCCCCCGATCCGATTCGGGACTCTCGCATGACCATCGGTAATCTCGAAGTGGACCGGAGTTTTCCAAAGGCGCAATCGCTCAAGGACAAGCGCCAGATTTTGATGAGTCTGAAGACGAGGTTGCGGCAGACGTTCAACGTCTCCGTGGCCGAAATCGGCGAACTGGATCTCTGGCAATCCGGCAGACTCGGCACCGTCACCGTCTCCAACGAACAACAACACGCAAACGAAGTGCTGTCGAAGGTCGCCGGATTCGTCGAACGCTTCGACGGTGCCGTGATGCAGGACTACCAGACCCAGTTCTTATGAGACGTGATCTGTGATTCGTGATTGGGGATTCGAGACAGGTGGCTTGTCAAAGACGTTTCTAGTAGTGCACACTTTGGATCACAAATCGCGAATCACGTATCACGTATCACGTATCACGAGTCACGAGTCACACCGCATGGAACCTCTCGTCCTTTTCGAAGACGACCACCTGCTGGCGCTTAACAAGCCCGCCGGCATCAACACGCACGCGCCCGACGCGCTCGCGCCCGAAGGTTTGCACGAGTGGTTGCAGCGCCGCCGGGGCCAGCCGCTGGCCATCCATCACCGGCTCGACAAAGAAACCAGCGGGGTGCTCGTCTTCGGCAAGACTGCGGTCGCCAACCGCAGCCTCTCGGAACAGTTCGAGCAAAAGGCGCTGCGAAAAACTTATCTTTTTCTGACCGCGGCCGCGCCGCCATCGAAACCCTTGCAAGTCTCCTCGCCGGTCCAGGGCAAACCGGCCGCGACTGTTTTCGAGCCGGCCGGCCGTTGCGGCCGTTTCGCGCTGATGCGGGCCACGCCGGAAACCGGGCGCACTCACCAAATCCGGATGCACGCTGCGCAGAATGGTTTTGCCGTCGCCGGTGACGCACTTTATGAAACGCCGACGACTCCCCTGCCCCGCTTGATGCTGCACGCCGCATCGCTCGAACTGCGCCACCCGCAAACCGGCCAGACGTTGCGCATCGAGGCGCCGACGCCTGCGACATTTTCCGACCCCGACTGGCTGACGTCGGCGCGCGAATTCCGCTCGCTGCTCTTCGATCCCGCCGACACCAACGCCTGCCGTCTCGTCAGCGGCGCGGCGGACGGTTTTTCCGACGCGATGGTGGACCGCTACGGCGAGCGATTGTTGGTGCAGTGGTATGGTCAGCCCAACCAACGTTTGCGCAACACATTACAATCTCCGGCACCCATGTCGCAGATTGTCGAGCGTTCCATGGAGAAGCAACCCATTGGCGAAACTGCCATGCCGGAATCGCGCTTCGAGATTGTCGAGAACGGCCTGAAATTTTCCATCAGCCTCAACGCCGGTTACTCGACCGGCTTGTTTCTCGACCAACGCGAGAACCGCCGCCGTCTGCTCACGAGTGATTTGTGCGGCAAAACCGTGTTGAACACCTTCGCCTACACCTGCGCTTTCTCGGTGACCGCAGCGCGCGCCGGCGCGACTGTCACCAGTCTCGATCTCTCTAAACGATACCTCGAGTGGGGCCGCGACAATTTCCGGTTGAACAACATCCAGCCGGAGGCGCACGATTTCATTTACGGGGATTGTTTCGACTGGCTGGCGCGGCTGGCGAAAAAGGGCCGTGGTTACGACATGGTTCTGCTCGATCCACCGACGTTTTCGACGGTGAAAAAAGGCCGCCCTTTCAGCGCTGAAAAGGATTATGCCAAGCTGGTTGCCCTCGCCGAACCGCTGGTGAAGGCCGGCGGCACGCTGTTTTGCTCGACCAACGCCCGCTTGCTTAGCCCTCAGCGTTTCATGGAGGCGGTGAAACGCGGCACCGCACGCGCGCGCCGGATGGAGTTCGCCACGCAACCGTTCGATTTTCGCGTCGCGCCCGGTGAGAAACCCTACCTCAAGACAGTTTGGGTGGAACTGGACTGACCACCGGCGGCTTCGGTTGCTTGCTCAGCAGCGCTATCAAACCGGCGCCAAGGCCCATCGCCAACACGACCACGTAGACCAGCGCGCCGAGCACCGACAGCACCGCCAGACTCAACACCACGCCGCCAAGCAGTGTCGAGGGAAACGCCTGATCCGCGCGCGGGCTGTTCATGCTGAAATACATCCGGCTGCCAAGCAACCGATAGGCCGCCGCCGCGCCGAAAACCGTCACGGCACTCAACCCGAAGCTTGCGACGGTCCCAAGAGCCTTGCCCAAACCGTATGGCTGCCGGGCCACGTGCGACGCGAGCAGCGCGATCACCAAGCCCAGCGCACCGACCACCAACGACGACCACGGGCCGCGCTCCAGGCACTCCGACGCGCGCCGCAGAAATCGCGGAAATACCGCTTGCAACACCAGTGCCATTGGCACACCGCCCAAGGTGCCAAGCAGCCATCCAAAAAGCATCAACCCAACATATTTTTCCATACCGAAAGCTCCCAACCCGCCAGCAGCGCCCACTCCCAACGCCGACAAGGTCACAAGTTTTATAGAATCTCCTCGATCTCCCTCAAGCCGACAATCTCACCGAACCGGTCCGACATTTCCAGCACCGCCGTCGCCACCGACTCCGACCAGTCGCGCACCGTATCCGTCGTCGTCGCCACCTGCTCCGGCAACGTCGCCGCGCTGGCGAACAACAGCGCCGCCAGCACCGCCGTCTGCGCGCCCACGAGCCACGCCACCGCCGGCGGCCGGCGCCACACGCGCACGTCGGCCATCACCCGCGCCGCAAGCTCCGGCGGCGGACTCTCCAGTTCCCGCAACGCATTCGCTTTCATAATCCTCTCTCCAGTTCCGCTCTCAAGAACCGCCGCGCCCGGTGCAGCGTCACCTTCACGTTGGCCAGGCTTTCGCCGAGCATCGCGCCGATCTCGGCCAGTGGCAGTCCTTCCTGATAGCGCAGGTTGAACATCGCCCGCGCTTTCTCTGGCAACCGCGCCAGCGCCGCCAGCAGCGCCGGCTCCATCTCCTTGGCGTGGCTTTTCGGCGCCGCCGCCGGCTCGCCCACTTCCTCGAAGGAAACCGTTTGCAGCCGGCGCTTTTGGATGAAATTGATCGCCGTGTTCGTGGCAATCGTCATCAACCACGTCTTGAACGCCCACCGCGGGTTGTAGTGCGCGAGATATTTGAACGCTTTCACAAAACTTTCCTGCGTCAGGTCCATTGCGTCTTCCGGCCGGCGCACCATCCGCAGCATGTGCGTGTAAACCGCCGACTGATGCCGTTGCAGCAACCCGGCGAACGCTTCCGTGTCACCGGCAATCACCTGCTCCACGGTGGCACGATCCGCCGCCGCGTGCACCTGTTCCGGTCGTGCTGTGCCGCCGTCCGCTGGTTGTTCCATTGCTACTTTTTTATACATCCGCCTGACGCAAAGGTTACAACTTTCTCAAGACAAACGCCAAGAATGAGAAATTCGCCAACAAAGTCAACAGCCCGACACGGCACCAAGGACTGATAACCTCCAAAATGTGACTTGTCCGGCATGCGGTTATTGTGGTTGGATAACGAATCAACCGCCGGGGAGGCGCCAGCATGGTTTTGGGAGAAGGAGAAACAGGAGAGTTTGAAACATCTGCATACCGTTCTCATTTTGGCCGTGGCCGCGGCAGTCCTTGCCGTGGCTCCGTGTGCGACCCAAGCATCCTGGAGTTTCGTCATGTTCGATGACTCGCGGTCCGCCTTTGGCTTCGAATCTCCGGGCAACGCCTATCCAAGCGATCCGGGCGGGACCAGCAGCCCGTTTTACGACGGCACCACCCGCGTTTCACCCTTGTTCACGAGCGTGGTGGCAGCGATCGCCAAAGACTCCACGCCGATTGACTTTGTCCTGTTCCCCGGCGACCTGATCTGCGGGTGTCCACAACCGACCTCAAGTCAATACGCTTCGATTCTCCAAGGCTGGTCGCAGATGATGTCTCCCCTGACCAGCAAGGGCATTCCCGTTTATACCCTGCGCGGCAACCAGGAGATCTTACCGGGCGTCAACGGCGCGGCTGGCAACAGTGACGCCGCGAATGTCTGGCGACAAAACATGCCGATTCCCACCGCCAACTCCATGACTCTGGACACCAACGGCGCCGGAACGATTAATGACCAAACCGGCCTGAGCTATGCGTTCACACATAAAGGGTCGTTGTTCATCGGTCTGGATCAGTTTGCCACCGCCGCCGACGGGACAACGTACTCTGCTGACATGGCGTTTCTGAACAGCCAGCTTGCCGTGCCCGCCAATCTGCGTTTCGTGTTCCAACATGCTCCGATTGGGGACAATAACGTCAGCGAGCAGCCCAGCGACGCGGCCGCCATGGAGGCGGCCTTGAACGACAAGGCGATCGCGGATTTCTCCGCTCACGATCATAGTTACCAGCGTTACGCGAAGGCTGGATACAGTTTCAGCCAATACGTCGTTGGCACGGCTGCCGCGCCGCAGGCCAGCCCGAACACAACGAATACAAACGGCCAGGTGTTGGAGGCAGCGATTGGCGGCAATGCCGCCGACAGCGGACCGGACGGGCCGAATCTCGGCTACCTGGTGGTCACGGTCAATGACGACAACACGATCACAACCCAGTTCAAAGAATTGACCGAATTTTTGAATCCGAACTCGTCCGTCTATTCGTTTGATCAGGTCACGGTGCCCGAACCGTCATCCACTGTGCTGATGTTGCTCGGCGGCACTGTGGTGGCGCGGTGGTGGCGGTGGCGTCGCCAGCATGTGGCTTAGCCCGGATATTTCATCATGAGTGCAAAGAAATAGCGAAGTCCACGGGGTAACCCGTTACGATTGAAGTGGTTCAAGACATCAATCGAAAGGACTTCGCTAATGACAGACTGTAAAGCGCAACCGCTTCTTTTTCCAAGCTTTGATCGTCGTCAAATCGAGGCTCGTTTCCAGGGGGGCGATGTTTCCAGCGATGGCGGGGTCATGCTCTTGCGCGAGGCCGACCGCCGCCTTGGACTGACCCGATCCCTCGACACGGCGCTGCCCGATTCGCGCGATGCCGATCGTATCAGCCACCCGCAACTCGATTTGTTGCGCCAGCGCATCTACGGCATCGCATTGGGCTACGAAGACCTCAACGATCACGACACGCTACGCCACGACCTAGCTTGGCAGACGGCCGTCGAGCGCGATGAGCCACTGGCCTCCAGCCCGACGCTCTGCCGGCTCGAAGCGCGCGCCAGCCGCCGTAGCGCGGTGGCGATGCACGCGGTGTTGGTGGAACAGTTCATCCACGGCTTCAAAAGCGCGCCCTCCGAATTAGTGTTGGACTTCGACGCCACCGATGACCGCGTCCACGGCTTGCAGGAAGGCCGCTTCTTCCACGGCTACTACGGGGACTGGTGTTTTCTGCCGCTCTATGTGTTTTGCGGCGAACAGTTGTTGGTCAGTTACCTGCGCCCCAGCAACATCGATGCAGCACGACACGCTTGGGCGATCTTGAAGCTGCTGGTGGCGCGGCTGCGGCAGGCGTGGCCAGGGGTGAAGATTGTCTTTCGCGGCGACTCGGGCTTTTGCCGCTGGAAGATGTTGCGCTGGTGCGAGCGGCACGGGGTGGATTACATCGTGGGGCTGGCGAAGAATCCGCGGCTGTTGGCGTTGGCCGAGCCATTGTTGAGCCAAGCGGCTGCCGCTCATCAACAGAGCGGCGACAAGCAGCGGCTCTTGGGTTGGCTGGACTACGCGGCGGCCACTTGGGATCGGCCGCGGCGGGTGATCGCCAAAGCCGAGCACGGCGTGTTGGGCAGCAACCCGCGGTTTGTGCTCACCAGCCTGACGGGTGAGGCGCAAGCGCTTTACGACGACGTTTACTGCGCACGCGGGGAGATGGAGAACCGGATCAAGGAGCAACAACTGGGACTGTTTGCGGACCGCACCAGTTGTCATGGCTGGTGGGCCAACCAGTTGCGGTTGTTGCTGAGTTCGGCGGCCTACGTGTTGTTGGAAGCGATCCGTCGGCTGGGGCTGGCGGGCACCGAACTCTGCCGTGCGCAGGTGAGCACGATTCGTCTGCGACTGTTGAAGATCGGCACGGTGATTGTGCGCAACACGCGCCGTATCCGGCTCCTGCTGAGCAGCGCTTATCCCTATGCCGATCTGTTGCGGCAAGTGCTGGCGCGGCTCAATTCGGCCTGAAGTTTGGGGCGGGTGCTGTCCCCGGCACGAGAACAACAACGGGGGTTGGGGGGGGAGTGTCTACAGAGGGTGACGGCACGAGGCGGAATGCTTGATATGGTGCGATGTGGTTTGATGTGGTTGGAACGGCTTGAAGTGGCGCGGGTTAAGACGAAAGCGGTTCAAAACAGCTTGGAGGGCGGATTATGGGTTAGATTGGGCCATAGAAAAGGGTTGGTTCCAGGCACCGGAATCAGCCGACAAATGCGCCGGCCGATCCCGGTCCTGGCAACCAAATGCCCCACGATGGGAATTAGGCGGGCACCTTAACAAGGCGGTCCCGTGAGATCAGCAGTTCGCGGTAGATCGGCTTCAGCTTTTTACCGGGTCTGTTTTCAATCATGTTGGTGCGGGCAAGCGGATGGATGTGAAATCGCCGAAACAGATCGCGGTTTGCTTCCGTATCGTTGACCGTCACCATCCATCGGGCCTTTAACCCCGGCAGCGCAGCGGCAAAACCTGCCATCTCTTCTGCGCTCCACCCCGCATACATTTTTGGATCGCAGTTCGTGTAGGGCGGGTCGAGAAAGAAGAACGTCTCCAGCCCGTCGTAGCGGCACAGACAGTCGCGCCAGTCCAGACGCTCGATGCAGACGCGGTCGAGGCGCTGGCTCAAAGCGGCGAGTTTGTTCAGGCGACCGATTCGGGAACCCATCGCCGCGCCGCCGTTCTTCTTCGCAACACCGAAGCTGTCAATGGACGATCCACCGAAGCAGGTGCTCACGCGAAAGAACCAGCGCGCAGCGCGTTGGATTTCCGTCAAGCCAGGCTGAGCGATAAACGCCTTGAACTCATCGCGGCTGTTGAGCACCAACTCCATCTCTTCAAGCAGCGCGTCGCGATGAAACCGGACGCAGCGGAATAGCTCGACGAGACGATTGCTGGCATCGTTGTAAACTTCCACCTCGCTGCGCGGCTTGCTGAGAAGAAATGCGCCAGCGCCGCCGAAGACCTCGCAGTAGCAACGATGCGGCGGGATCAGCCTGAGCAGCCTGGGAACGAGCCACGATTTACCGCCTGGCCAAGGCAGCAGACCTGTTACCCGATGGTGTGATTGCGCAGTCGTTTCGCACTTGCACTGCGCCGCGTGAGCCTGGCATCCGCCTGGCCCGCATTGTTTGCACTTCATGAAATGATCGTGCTGTAGTAATCTCAGCATCGCAGCACCGCCCGGCTCCAGGGCGTAAAACTCGGACACACATAGCAGATGTGCGTGCCGATTTTTGCCCGTGAGTTGGAGCGACGCCAAACGAAACGCCGAGGCCATCCGTCCCTTGAAACAAGATGGCCGCCGTGTGTTCCTTCCCGACTTCAAAGACCAGGCCGCGCTCGATTTGTTCGCGCCGCAGCACCGGTGGGGGATCGCCTATTACCGGATGGTTTATCAGGCGGCGCTCCGCGAGCATAAACGGGCCGGCTTGAAAATCATCAAGCTGATGATCGGCGTGGATGACTATGTCGAGTGGCTTCATGGCCGCCCCGACTCCGCAGAACTTCGCAATGGCTTCATCGCTTCTCTGCTTGCCGGCCGCGAGCGTTGAGGGTGCGAGCGTTGACAATGCTGCCGTTGGCGGCAAACGCCTCCAAGCTGCGAAGCATCGAGCTGGCTGGATCGGCGGGCGACAACTCGGCGCAAAACGCCCGCACGCGCGATTCCATTTCCCTTGGCGACCGGCTCTCGCGGACGATCCGCGCCAGCGGCGCGAAGGTCCGGCGGAGGCTCCGCGCGAAGTCCGCCGCGGCCGCCGCCGCAACGGAATCGTTGGCTTCTTCAGCCTCGGCGCCGGGCAGCACATTGGCGGCGAAGAGCGTCAACAGAAACGGCAACGCGGCGTTGAAGGTTTCCGGTTTTGAACTGCCGCCCGGAGTTCCTGTCTCGCCATCTCCCAGCGCCGGCGCCTTGACGCGCTGTATCGCGAAGCCGAGTTTTTCGCCGAGCACCGGCAATGCGTCATCGGTCGGTTCGAGCGCGGCAGTTTTCAATTCCGCCAAAACACTGGCGAGCAGTTTGGCCTGTGCGGCCGTAACACCACCCCAGACACATTTCGGAGCGCGTCCGCGCAGGCCGTTGATTTGAAGCACCTGTGCGAAGAGCTGTGAGCGAACGGTCGCTCCAAGGACCAATTCATCATAGATGCGGAGGTCCTCGCGTACCTCGCCTTGAAGCCCGGCGACACCAGAGCCAAGCCCCGTGTTTTGCGCGCGAGCGGAAAGTGTATGGCCGACGATCAGTTTGCTCATTTCATCGGAAGCCAGGTTGTGCATCTTCTCATAGGCCGTACCGTCATCGGTAGATGCCGCCGCCTCCACCTCGACAGTCGTGTCTTTCGAGATCACGATGCCAAACAGTTTTGTCGCGGCGGAAAACGCGCGCACCAACGTGCTGCGGCTGGCATCATCGTTCGGATCGCAGCGTCCGATCAAGAAAGGCGACTTGTAGCGGTCGAGAAACCGAATCCAGAACTCGCGGTTCTGTGTTTTGAAAAGCCACCAGAACAGCAGCGACCGCATCGGGCCGCCCCAGTTGTCGCCTGTCTGGAGGATGTGTCCGCGATGCACGATGTAACGCGCCGGGTCCGGCTCGCGGATGTCTGCGGTGGGGACGCCGCTTTCCGGGTCCGCATCTCGCAGAGTGAGGTAGCCGAAACGATAATCCCATAGATCATGCGGCACCGGGATCATCTTGGAGATTTGAAATTGCGGGCGGACGGCTTCAGACGAATCTGGCGCGGGTGAGGCCGGCGCGAAAACCTTTTCCACCACGGCGACAGGCCAGAGGTGGCCTTGCATCAGCGCTGTGAGCATTCCCACCCAGGTTTCGTGGCCGATGACGTTTGTCTTGATGAACTCATCCGCCGCAACGTCATCGGCATTTTGCTTGTCGAAGGGCTGCGTGGCAAGGCTATCTCCGATCACGGCGATTACCCGCTTGTTCCACTCGGCCTGGATGTGGCTGTCGCTCAACACGAGGTCGCGATAAACACTAAACAGCCGTGTAGTGTTGCCACACTCCGCCTCGCGCATGATTTCCAAGAGCACGTCGGCGTCGAGCGACGGCAGCGTCGTTGGAAACTGCGACATTGGCGACCAGACGGTTCGCGCCACGGCATCGAGCTTGTTGGCGATCCACTGTTTAAGTTGCAGCTTGAGCTGCGGTGGAATGATGGGGAAGTTGAACATGGAACTCCTTTATATATATCAGCCGAGCACTCCACCGCCCTTGGACGCACCCACGCCGTAGGGACGCTGATTTTTCCATCCGCCTTGATCTTGCGTGGTTTTGTTTCGCCAGCCGCCGACTTGAACGGCCTGCGCCTCCGCCGGGCCGCCGGAGCCGAAGAGCGCGTGGCGCGCAAGCTTTGCGGCGTCAAACGTGTCTCCATGCTTGCCGTCAATGTCCGGTTCGCAAACGAAGGCACCCTTTTCCTTTTTCACCAGGCGCCAGTCATCTCGAAGATAGCGTTCCGGCGGCAGCCAGAGGTGATTGTCATCCAGATCGTTCACGAGCCGGCCGCCGAGCAGTTGTTTCATCGTGATCGTGCCGTCTTGGCCTGGCGCCTCAACGGTCACGCTGGCGACGATCAATTCCACGGGCAGTTCATGCAGCAACTCCCGTTTCACGCGGGCGGCGAAATATTGTTCATTGGTCGCGTCCACGCAGAGCCGCCGAGCACGGCCGCCGTTGGTCCGCCGCCGGACGGTTTCCACAATCCGGCGCGCGCGGTCGAGCGCAACATCCGGGTCGGCGGTTTTCCAGATGAAGACGGCACGCACGATCATCTCCATTCCGTAGCGTTCGCAAACGGCAAATGCGCTGGGGTTGCTGGTCTGCTTGGTCGTCGTCGCGAGATCCCAGCCGAGGCCGACCTGATTGTTGCCGATATTTTTTTCCAGCCAGCGCAGACCCGCGTCAAAATCGCCGTCTCTGTCAACGACCGTGAGCGCTTTTCCGCGTCCAACGCGGGGGCTGGTGTAGCAAGTGATCAATGAGCACTCGCCGATGCCGCGCTGCTGTGCGGTATCAAGCGCGAGGCCGCTGCACGCGCCGGTGCCACCAAAGACGAACTTGCAGCCATAGTTCCGGTCCCACGCGTCGCGGTCGGGATCGCGCCGGCGCGATTCCTCCGGCGAGATCGCCGCGCCGGTGTCGTCATCATAGAGCGGCACCTTGTTGGCGTAGGCGTCATAGGCAGTAATACGCCGAACCCAAATGCCAAGATCGGACTTGTAGAGATTGCCCTCCGGCTTCGGCGGAGGATCGAATCCGACCGGCGGGGAGAGTAACTCGAAAGAATAGTGCGTGTCGTCCGGCGGCGGCGTGGTCGTCAGCAAGATGCGCAGCAATGGATTCGACGAAATGAACGGTTTGACCGCCTCCCACACATCGCGAAATTTGCGAACGCGACCCACCTCATCCAGGATCAGGTCGCCTGTCTCACCAACCGCCTCCGGCGTCAACGCTACAACCTTGGTGCGCGAATAGGTTGTGCGATCGTGCCATAGCCGGAACTCCAGCCGGCTCGCCTCATAGAGTTCGGCGAAATCATCGTCTTTGATTTCAGCCAGCGTCTTGCCGCGGTCGTCGGTTGTTTCGAGCAACATCTTTGCCGCGCGCACGCGGCGCGCCTGCTCGGCAAACGCCTTCTGCAACTGCGCGCCTTCCTTGCGGATCATCTCACGTCCGAGGTCCAGTTTGACGCTGCCAAAAACAACATCATGGCCGCGGATGGCCATCATCTTCATGACGCTGATGTCGGAAGCGATGGTTGTCTTGCCGTATTGCCGGCGCGCGATCAGCGCCATGATGCGGTGCGCCATCTGGTCTTCGATGAACGCGACCTGGCCGGCCCGCCGCTTGAACGGCGGCGCGGGAGATGGTTGGGAGGCAGCGGGTTTCATCTCACGTCCTCGACGAACCTTTCGGGATAGAGCTGCCGAATATTTTGCGGTCGAACGCCTCGCGCTCGTCATGCGTCAGGCGCAGACGCAGCCACCAGAGCGGCGGCGCGAAATCTTCCACGACTTCGGCCCGGCGTTGGATCGGCTGGCGCATTTCATTTCGCTGTGGCATTGGGTTGTTGCGCCTTGAACCGGTTCCAAAGCTCGCCATACATGAGCTGGCCGAGCGACTCGATCTTCTCGGCGTTGGAGCCGCCGCCCTCGGCAATCTTCTGGGCGGATTTATCCTGGAGCATCGCCAGCAGTTTTTCGGAGCTGCCGCGCAATAGCAGCGCGAGCTTGCCTTCATCCACGGCGACCTTGCGTTCGTCCCGCGCGCCTTTTTCCTTTTCGAGCAGCAGCTTCAGCGCGTCGTGATCGCAGTCGCTCAAGTCCTTCGCGGCCTCGACGTATCCGGGCACGTCGCCATCCGCGGCTGCCTCGGCCATCCGCAACAATTTGCCGCCAAGAATTTCCCGCATCGCCTGACTGAAGGGCATTCCGAGTTTCTTGCGAAGTTCGCCGGCTTCATCCACGGCCTTGAAGATCTGCGCGTTGAGATCGAGCCGCCGGCGCCAGTCCAGAAAACCTCCGTTGCGCCACTCGCTGAGGTTCTGGCCGGTGATCTTCGCGCGGCCAAACTCCTCTCGCATGACGCGCCGCACTTCCGGCAGGCCGTTCAACCACGCGCAGATTTTTCCGCCGCGCTGGCCGTCATGAAGCCGCTGGCAAACTTCGTCGCGGACGCCGGCCGGCAGGCAGGCGACCTTTCCTTTGCGGGCTTCCTTGGCGAGGCGGTCGTTCATGTTGCCGGCGCGAACTCCTTTGAGGTGAGATGCCAACCGCGGCAGTTGGGGCACGGATAGGCGCGGAGTTTTTCGGGCCGGTTCGAGTGCCGGCGCATCGCGGCGTTCAACGCTGTCATCGCGTCTTTCTTCGCCGCCAGCAATTCAGCCAGCAACGCCCGCGCGCGCTTCAGCGGCGCGACGGCTCCTGACTTCTGGATTCTGACTTCCGTTTTCACGACACGATGCGGACGGTCCAGAAATCGCTCGCGAGGTTGGCGTTGCCAACGTAGGCGAGCGGGATGGTGAAGTAGCCTTGCTGCCCCCAGCCCGCGCCCCAGGAATTGCGGACGATCAGCCGCTGGCTCGGCATGTCATAGCCCACGCCAAGCACGGCGTGGCCGCCGAGCGATTGCTCGCCAGGCCGGGGCAGGTTCACCACGCCCGTCTTCGCGACCTGCGCGGACTCGAACGACTCATAGACGGTGAAGCCGAACACAAACGGAAACCCGGCGGCGAGGCACGCCGTCATTTGAGACGGGACCTGGGCGACGCGCTGGTAAAGCACGGCCTTGTGCTTGACGGCGTCGGCGTAGCATTGCGGCGTCGGTTTCACGGCGAACTTCGCCGGGTTGTAAGGCCACTCGGTTTCCGGGCAATCGCCCTGCGTTCCGACGCTCTTGACGCCATCACGGATCTGCGCGCCGGCGTCGCTGTTGATCGTCCCCTCCATCGCCCGTTCATTATAATAGATGAAGAGCCTCGACGGCTTGAAGTCGGGCAGCTTTTGCCGCAACCGGTCGAACTCCAGCGCGGCGGCGATGGCGTTGGCCGTGCACGAGCCGAGATCGCCCTGGTCGTACACCGCCGGCATGTCCGGCCCGCGCAAGTCCACATGCGGCGGCAGGCCGAGCGCGGGGCGCGCCAGCAGGAAATAATGGTCCCGATGATCGGGCAGATCGGGATGCCAGCCGTAACGACGGTTGAGAATGGATGGTTTCATAAGAGTGAGAGGATGGATGCGGTCGCGACGGTAGCCGCGACAAACAGGACCACGCGCGCGGTGCGGATGAATTGCTGCTGGCGCACACGGCGGACCATCCGCGAGAACTCGGGGTCAATCGCGCCGAGGTTCCGCGACGCCCCGGCGCGGCGGCAAAACTCGGAAAACGAAAGTGGGTTGGGACGAAAGATTCTCATGGCCTGGCTCCGGCCGGCTTCGGCGCCATCGCCATCTTGAGTTTCGTTTCGAGCGCGGTTTTCTCACCGGCAAGCTGTTGGAGCTGCGCGGCCACGTTCAACGGCGTGTGGTGGAAGAGTTGCCACGCGCCGTAGCCGAGCGCGGCGAGCGCGGCCAATCCGAGCGCGATCTCCGCGCCGAGCACGATCTTCGAGAGCATCACGGCAATCGCCAGCGCCGCTGCTCCCATGCAGCCGCAGATCGGCGCAAGCTTGAAGCCGATCGGGAATCCACCCCAGATCGCCGCGGCGACCAGGCCGACAGCGGCAATGAGCAACAGCGAACCGAGCGCGCCGATGCGCAGTTTTGCCTGGCGGAGCACCTCGTTTTTCAGATGGTCGTTTTCGGTCGCCAGCTTCTTGTTCGCGGCATCCCGCTCTGCGATCTGCGACTGATACGCCGTGGCCTGCGCGTCGTGGGCTGATGCCGTGTTTTTGATTTGCGCCTCCAACTCCGCCACGTGCGCCGTTGCGGCGTCCAGATGGGCGAGCGTTTCGCTGAGTTGCGCGTCGGCCTTGTCCAGCATCGGCACCGCCGCGGGGCCGCGGTCGGCCTTCGCTTCCACCTTGCCGGCGCGGACGTTTTGCTGCGCGCCGGCCGCGTCGGTGCGCGCGTCGCCAATATCGGACGCCGTCGCCCCGGTGGACGGCGGCGGAGGCATGGGCGGAATGTTCGATGGCTTGTGCGGCGCGCAACCGGCGAAGAGCGCGAAGATCAACGCCAGCGCCCGCGCCCGCGATAAAAACGAGTTCATAATTCCTTTCTTCTATCCACTGCCCACTGTTCACCGTTCACTGGCTTCCTATCCGTTCGCCCGCCAGTGCTGCACGCCGTCGCTCGTTGCCTTCCACGACGGGATGACATCCAGCGTGTCCCGCACTTCCGTGATAAAACCCTTCCCTTTGAGAAATTCGAGTGCGTCCATGATCTCGATCGCTTTGTAATCGCCATACTCGCGCCGCATCATCGAGCGGATCGCGTCCACAGAAAACGCGGCCGTGGGGCGGACGGCGAGGAATCCGAGCACGGCATGGTTGCAGTCCTGCCAGCGTTCGTTATCGATCTCAGCCACGGTGCGCCTCCTTGTCTTTTTCTCCGAGGATGGAGCGAAGTTCGGTCATGACATCGGAGCGGCCTTCGAGACGGCCGAGCGCGCGCTGGAGATCGCTCGTGATGGAGGAGACGGTTTTTTCGTTCGCGCGGATGGCCGCCCAAACGTCTGCCATGTTCCGCTTCCGATCTTCCTGGATGTCGGACACCGACTTGGCCAGCGCGCCAATCTTGTCCAGGCAGCTCGCCTCGGCCCTCGCCACGTCTGCCGCGCACCGCGTGCCACAAATCCGAAACGCCTCGGCGCCGGCGTATTTCTCATCGTTCGGCGGCGTCGGCTTGAGGTCCTTCCAGATTTGAATGACCAGGGAGAGCGCGAAGAGGAATGCGAGCAGGCCGGCAACGGTGATGGCCGCGTCGGAGGTGAAGGTCGGCACGACATCCGCCGCGGCCAGCAAAGACTGAAAACTGTCCACTGACCACTGGCCACTGCCGGCTGTCCACTGTCCACTGCCCACTGACAACTGGATCGGTAACATGCCGCCAGCCTACGGACGGCAATGGCGCGGCGTCAGTTCGCTCTGTCCAGAGTGGCCGATCTGGCGGATGTTTTTTTGGAGGGGAGGAAAAGCAGACCGCTTACTGAAACCAACGCTCGCCTTTTTCGGTCCGGCCTTTTTCAACAACGCCAGCGACTTCGATGGTTTCTCCTACTATGGCCGTTGTCTCAAGATGCGGCAAAAAAATCCGTTCCCCGTTCACCTCGACATAAACGCCCGGCTTCAGTAATTTCATCCCGACCAAATGGACTTTGACATCTTTCTGGATGATGCGACCTCGTAATATTCCCGGCGCGGCTGGGGACGGCGTTTGAGCGGTAGGAGCCTGCGCTGTCAGCGCGGGCGGCGGCGCTTTACTTCGCGCAATGGCTGGCGGCGGTGTCAGCATCCCCTCAACACTCGCTGATCCCTTCCACTGTTTGGAAAAAATCCGCAAGCCGTTTTGAATGGAAATGGCCTCCATCGTCCCGTCTTCGGTAGCCCATCTTCCCCTGACCAGTTTCCAACGCCCAGCGCCGATCCGATTGGCTTCGAGCAGCGCCTTAACCTCATCGCGTTCGAGGCCATTATCGCCGCGCGTGTATTCTAGAAGATGTGCGCGTCCGACGATGAATCCGACCGTGATTTGCATACCATCCTTTTGATAGATGAAACGGTCGCCGCTTCCACTCACTGGCTTGCCATAGCGCGCTTCGACTTGGGCTACCGTGTCGAAAAGCGCCGCGCCACAGTTCCCCGCGCCGAGCAGCGCGGCCAACAACAGAACCAACGTCCTCATGATCTTACCTCCTACATCTTCCGAAACAGCCCGACTACCGGGTAGATGAAACTGAAATCGCTCCGTTCAAATTCCAAGGGTGGATATTCGGTGTTCAGGCTCACCAGCCGCACTTTAGTCGCCCGCTCGCCATGGAGAAAGTATTTTTTCAGGTAAACTCCGTGATCTTTCCGGGTTCGTGCGATCACAATGTTGCCACTCCGCGCCTCTTTGTTGGGCGATACCGTCACATAATCGCCCTCACTGATCTTCGGCTCCATCGAGTCGCCCTCAACGATCAGGCCGAAAGCATTTTCATCGAGGGACTGCGTCGGGACCCTCTCGTCGAGAAAGGTCTCCATGTCGGTGTAATCCTTCGCGGCCCCAGCGGTAGCCCACGAAACGACCTTAACCCACCGCATGTTCGGCGGCGGCGATTCCTCGCGGACATTACTGCCAATGACCGGGGCTTTCGAGCCTGCGCCGGTGCGAAGCCAATCGGGCGAGCATTTCACAAGTGAAGCTAGAGCGTGTAGTAATCTCTTTTGAGGGATGGTGTCGTGCATCCAGCCTGAAACAGCGGCTTGCGAAACTGTCAGTTTTGCGGCCAATTCTTGCTGATTTTTAATTCCTGCCGCCGCCATTGCGGATTTCAGTCGTGAACCGAATCCTTCGCAAGTGAAGATTTTTGTTGACGACATATTCACATCTGATATTCTCCGACCGTCAAACGTCTTTACCGCGTGCCTTATGAACCGAACGGCAAAACAGGTCAAGAGCAAAAACGAGGTCACCTTCCGCGATCAGTTCGTGGCAATGCTTCTGATGGCGGGGAAGACCTGTGAGACATGGGCCGCGTCAAACCATTTTCATCCGTCGTTGGTGAGTCTGGCCATCAACGGACGGCAATCCAACCGGCCAGTCATCCGCCGCATCCGCGACGCTGCGGAGCGGTTCGTTAAAGGAGAATTATGAAAGCTACCACATCGAAACGCAAAAATTCCAAAAAGCAGTTTACCTGGCAGGATTTGATGCGCCGTCAAGGAACCGATCCGGCCAGGGCTAACAACCGAATCCCCATGTCGCTGGGAGATTTTTTAAGGTTGCGGGCGCTCGTTACGGAGATCATCGGCGTGGCGGACTCGTCAGAATACAACCCCTACGCGATGAGGCTCGCGGCCGACATTCGGTCCTATGGTTTCGCCGTCGAGACGGCCAGACAACGAGACGCATCCGGCAATTGCTCCGCCGCAGCTTGTCCTCTTTTGAAACTCACAATAGACGACTTTAACCTTGGGGTTGGCGGGATGCGCAAGAATGCCGGCGGCGCACCGGCTACGCGAAGTTCCCAACCCGCCAACCTCCATTTTTCAAGGAAGGAAAACCGATGAACGCTACCACTACCACTCACGATCAGGAACCCAATGAGGCCACGGCGGATCGCCGTCAAACGGCCAAATCCACCGCGCCCGGCGGACCACGCCGCGAGCCAGCGAGGCCGCATATTCTGCAGTTTCCCGGTAACTGCCCCCCGGCGAGATCTGCTCTGCTGCGTTTAGAAATGCGGCTGCAAGACGAGCTTGATGATACACAGCAAGCGATAGCCGACGCCGAAGAATCGGATTCGCCCAGTCCTTTCGCTTGGCCCGCTTGGCGGCTGTGCTGGATACGAACCAAGATACGGCTGTTTGGTTTTCGGCCGCCCAAGCCTCCCAGCCCGCTTCGCCCATCGTCAACAGATCGGCTCGCAGAGCGTCTGCATCTTCGCTGGGCAAGGTTGATTGGAACTCTTCTGCGATGGCCGCCGCCCATTGAGTGTAATTCCCAAGGCTCATGCGCGCAGACTACCACCGGCCTCGGCGCTGACAAGGAGGAAAACCGATGAACGCTACTCCCACAATTCCGGCCGGAGGCGGCGGGCTTCGCCGAGAAAATCCATCATGGCGGAGGCGAGATGGGCGAACTCTGTCAGAGACACTGGAGGCGGCGCAGTCGGCCGGGCTTTGCCTGCCAGCGCCATTTCGTAAAGTGTTGACGCCAGCCGCAGAAACGATTGCGAGCCTGCTGGGTCGTCTCGCACGAGCGTTCGCACCGCGTCCAGGGACGCGCATCGGATCAGCCGTTCGGCAAATTCCAACGCAAGGGCTGGTCTGGCTGTCGTTGCACTTGGCCTGGTTTGTGCGGCCTCGATTTCAATGGCCAGCAGACGGCCAATCGGCCGCCGAAGTGCTTCAGCGGGCGCAGTCATTGGACGCCGATTCTATCCGCGCCCTGCTCGCTGACAAGGATGAAAACCGATGAACGCTACCACGCAACCAGAAGTCAGAAGCCCTCAGCCCGCCGCCAGTAACCGCCCGCCGATCCGAACCCTGCCTTTAACTTATTTCCCGAAAAACTTCGACGTGCGCGTCTTTGTGGCCGGGCTGTCGGAGACCTTCGCTCCGCTGCCGCCATCATCCAACTCCCCGCTGCCCGCTGCCGGAGGGGCGACTTCCAAGTCGCCCATTTCGGAATCCGGCGACTTGGAAGTCGCCGCTCCTTCAGCCTCCCGCACTACCCACTGCCCGCCGTCCACTGCCGATTCCGACCGCTATCGCGAGACGGCGGAGTATTGGGCGGCGGACCTGGCGCGCGAGGTAAGCAATCGCGTGGCGCAGCTCAGGGCCGTCTGCGGCGGCCATCGGATGCCGGCGGGGGCAATCAACCATCTCGACGCCGCGATTCATACGCTGCGCTCCGCCATCCAGCACGGAAACACGGCGGAAGCGGAAGTTCCACCGCCGGCGCCGGGCCTGCGACTCGAAAGAGGCAAGTGGGATTCAACAACGCCGCCGCCACCGCCGTCGCGAAGCTGCAAAGCTCGGAACGCTTAACCCCATCGTTAACCACCAACCAACAAGGAGCCGAAAAAGATGAAACAAACACGAGACCCGGAGATGTTGAAAGTGCGTCCCTGCGTGGACGTGCTGCCGATGCTGGCCGACCACGATCCGCAGTTTTTGCAGTTGCTCGCCAGCGTCCGCGCTGAGGGCGTCCGAGATGAAATCACGATTGATCAGGAGGGCTTGGTCGTGGACGGTCGCCATCGCGTCAAGGCGGCCCGGCTTGAAAACCGGGACACCGTTCCGATCGTCCAGAAACATTTTGACAACGATCAGGAGGCATTAGCGTTTGCCGTCGCGCGCCTATTCGAGCGCCGGCACTACACCGATTCGGCGAGGGCTTACACCATCGCGAAGATGGAGGGGCCAACCCTTTTGAAGGCCGGAAAGGCCAAACGGCTCGCCAACCTGAAAATGGGCCAAATTCCCCAAGAATCCCCGATGGCCGGAAATCCGACCATCGGGGATGAAAAGGGTAGGGTTCGCGAGCGCATGGCGAGGGTGCACGGCTTCAGCCGGGATCGTTGGAATCAGGCGGTTTTCCTGCTCGGTCTCTTTGAAGACCATCCGCAATTCGTCATCGAGTTTGAGCCGCAGATTTTATCCGGCGAGAAAAACCTCGGCTGGGTCATCTGCGCAATCCAGGGCCGCGTGACACCAGAGAACAACAAGGGTCGGTCGGACTCGCGCGTCTCGGTTCACGACAGTCTGATGGACATCGTTGAGGCCGCCACGTTCCGATTCAAAAACTATTTTCCCAAACTGCGCAGCGCCAGCCAGCGGATGCAGATTGCGGAAAAGGTCGCCGATGAGTTTGTCGAGGTGTGGCCGGAAGAAGTCTGCAAATCAGTCGAGAAAAAGTTGAAGGAGCGAAAGGCGGCGCGGCAATGAGCCAAATTCCAGATGACGGCGATCGCGCACTGCGCGTTCGGAGATTTGAACTGAAGCCCACGGACATCATCGAAGTCCCGCGTCACGGCTGGCTGACCGTTCGTTGGATCAGGGTTTTCAGCCGCGGCGTGGACATCCGCTTTGTCGAGCGGACCGGAAAGCACAGCTACTCGCACGGTTTTGTTTGGAAGAAAATTTAACGACGTGCCCACCGAACGGCACTGATGAACGATAACCATTTACAACTCGAAAGGCCGACCGCGACGACCACGCGACCACCGGTTGCCGGCGCGCTGAACGCTCCTATCGCGTGCCCAAGAGAGTTGTCAGTGCGCGCGGGGGTTTCTACCGATTTGACACCGGCAGAGCGCGCGCAACATACCGGGAACTCGCAGGGCGAAGCGACTGACCGGCCTCTGATTTCTTCGGCTGCTCCCACGGACGATGCGCTGGATCGAGCGCACGAGCGCCAGACCAAGTTGAACCAATTTGCCGAGGCGTTGAAGCGGTTCCGCAACCCGAAACGCGCGGCACGCGAAGTCGGAGTGCCGCTGCTGTCGTTGCGGCGTTGGGAGGAACGATTCGCGAAGGAAGGCTTCACTGGCCTCGTGGACCGCTGCCGGAACTCCGGCCGCGAGAGTGTCGCGGAGAAACTGCGGCGGCTCTGCGGCGCGACCGCGTGGGAGCTTTGTCTCCAGGTGGTGCGCGCGCTGGCGCTCGATCTTGACGGCAGCGCGGGCGCGGCGTGGCGGAAGTTCGCGCGCTGCGGCGGCAAGATCGAGCAGCCGTTTGGCGGCTCCAAGATCGTTGTCAAAGTCACGCATCTGGACGCGCCGCAGGCGGTGAAGGATTACTTCACCAAGGTTGGCGAGGGGCGGCGCTCGAAACACTCGATTTCCAAGTCCCTCCTGAAACTCGTGAAACCATCCCCGATTCTCAACAACGCCCACCGCGGCCGGCGCACGCTGTCGCTCAAAGGCGCCTACACGCCGCGGAAGCTCGACATCCTTCCAGGCGATATTTTTTCATCCGACGACACGACGCCGATCTGGGCGTGGTGGGTGCCGTGGCCGAAGTCGGAGGAATACCCGTTCGGATGCAAAGTGCTTCAAGGCCAGTTTCTGCCGGTGATTGACGTGGCCAGCCAGAACCCGCTGGCCTTCGCGCTGATCGCGCGCGAGAAATCGAGCTATCGCGCCGCGGACATCTGGGCGCTGTTCGGCTACGTCTTCGACAAGTTCGGCCTGCCGCGGCTCGGCGTGCAGTTCGAGCGCGGCTCGTGGGAGGCGACGCTGATCGCGGGCGCGAAGGTGATTTACCAAAACGGCGAGGTCAGCCAGACGCGCCGCGTCGGCGGACTGCGGATGCTGCCGACGAACATCACACCGTGGCATCTCGCGAAGCAGCCGGAGATGGAGGGATTCTCGAAGACGCTCCAGACCTGGACAAGCTACCTGCCGAAAAGCAAGAGCATCGAGGCGTTTCTCCACCGCAGCCAGAAACTGGAGGGAACGCTTTACGGATGCCTGGGTCGCGACCAGATGCGCCGGCCGTTTGAGCGGGCGAAGAAGATCTTCGAGGCGTGCAAGCGCAACGCCGAGGATGCGCGGCTGCATTTCTTCCGCGGCGACGAACTCGCGTCGAGACTCAGGGACCAGTTCGAGTTTTACGCGGGCGAGCGGATCGAGGGCGAAGTGTTTTGGGGTAAGCCGGGCGAGTTGTGGAACAACGGGCTGGCCGAGCACGGCGAGCTGCTGCGGATGCCGGAGGCCCAGCGGTATTTGTTCCGGCGCGACTGGAGCGTCTGCACGATCTCGCGCGGCTGGGTGAAGCCGTCGCGCACCGACGAGACGACCGGCCGCAAGGTCAGCTACTTCTACCAGAATCCAAATTTGTTTGCCGAGCGCGACGGGCAGGAAGTGATCGTCTATTTCGACCGGGAAGATTTCGAGTCGCCCGCGCAGATTCACAGCCTCGACGGCCGGCATCTCGGCAGCGCGGATTATTTCCAGCGCAAGGGCATGTTCCTCGACGGCGAGATGGACGGGCACGAGCTGCGGCGGCTCTACAACGGCGCGGTGATGACGATCTACGCGCAGATCGCGCCGCATTGCCCCAGCCGCCAGTTGCCGCCGGAGATCGCCGCCAGGCGCGCGGCGGCGTCAATCTCAAATCCCGAATCTCAAATTTCAAATCCCTTCGAAGCGCGCTGGCAGGACGGCCGCGGCGGCGCGGCGCGAATCGAATTTCAGCGTGACGCGGGTTCTTCATGCGCGCCGGAGATACTCGGCTCCGGCGGAAGCTCCTTGCCCGCGTCACGCCCACTTTCAACGCGGGGAGCGGCGCCGGCTGGTTCCACGGACGATTCTCGGCGTCCACAGGCACCGGCTTCCTTGGCCGTTCCCCGCGCCACTTTCGACCGCAATGCCGCGGCCGAACACATCGCCCGCCGCGAGGCCGAAGCCCGCGAGCGCGGCGAGTTGCTGGAAACGTAGAAACAGAAGTCAACCGCACCAAAGGCTACCACGATGAATACCGAACCCGAAACCACGGCGGCGGAGGCGCAGCGCAAGGAACTGGTTTCCTTGGCGCAGACCATCCGCGACTACCAGAAGAAACGCGAGTGGAGCGATACGCAACTCGCCAAGAAATACGGCGGCGTCGGCTCCACGAAAACCTTCATCCGCATCCTCAACGGCGACCTGAAGGAACTCGACCTTGAACGCTGGCTGCTCGAATACCGCACGGTCGTGAACCTCATTGCCGCCGAGGCTGGCGCGCACTCGCAGGATGAGGAAATCTTCGACGACCTCTCAACGTGCACCCGGTTGCGGCTGGCGTTCCTGGATGTGATGAACGTCCACGGCAACAACCGGCTGATTATTTGCGAAGGCGCCAGCGGCAGCGGCAAAAGCAAGGCCGGGGAAAAACTGGCGGCCAAGTATGGCCGTCGCGTTCTACACGGCGAGGCCGATGGCACCTGGCGGAGCGAGAACACGATGCTCGGCGGCCTGCTGCGATTGGTCGGCATGAAAGCATTCCCATCGGGCACCAATGCGCGCAAGGAGATGCTCATCGCCGAACTGAACGCCCGGCGCGTGTGCATCGGCACCGATGAAGCCCATCATCTCGGCCCGGCGTCGCTGAACATGTTCAAAACGCTCATCAACCAAACGCCCGGCGAGTTCATCTTCTATGGCCTCGGCACGCTGATGCGGCGGCTCGAAACAACCGCCTACTACGAGTGTCTCCAATTGGTCCGCAACCGGCTCGCCGCGCGCATTAACTTCGACGCGCTCAGCGTGAACGACGTGGAGATGCTCGTCAACCGCCGTCTCGGCTGGAAGAACGGCAAGGGAGCGCTGGCTGCCAAGATTCTGGTGTTGGATGGCAAAGGTCCGGCGCAACGGCTCGGCCATCTGGCGTTCGTGGACGCCGTTTGCCGCGAGGCGCGCAAGCAAGCGTCCGGCGAGGAAGTCACAGCGGAACAATTCGAGCAAGCCGTCACCAAAGTGGAGAAAGCGCGATGAACACCGCCATTCAATCACTTCTCCCCGGCGCCGGCTGCGTTGCCGCCGGATTCGTATTCGCCTGGCTGGCGATGCGGTTGTGGAGCCTGCTGCATCCAACCAAGCCGGCAACTCGGCAGTTTCCTAATGACAAGACCACAGCCGCCGCCGCGCAGATGGTTGCGGCGGCTCACAACATCCAGGACCGAATCCATGAAGCCGAAGTAAATAGCGCAGAGATCAGCGAAGAGGAACTGACTCAACTCGCACGCGGGATGGAACACCTCAGCCGCGCGTCTAAAGCACTGGCTTTGCATGGCCTGCGAACGCACTCCGGCCAACATGCCGTCTCAACCCAACACTCCGTTACTCCATAACTCCAAAACTCCAACTGAGAGGAAAGCTACCTATGGCAAAGAAACAGACCGAAACGAAATCCACCACAGTCCCCGTCCCGACGATCACGTCTCGCGATGAGATGGTCAACGGCGTCGGTCAGATGCGCGAGTGGACCATCCGCAAGAACCAACTCGAAGCCAACCGCGCCAAGGCCGTTAAAGACGCCGAGGAAAAATTCGCCGCCGGCATTGATGAGGCCGTCCAACAGATCAATGCCTGGCACGAAGGCGTGAAGGCATGGAGTGTGGATAACCGCAAAGAGTTCGACGGGCACGAGTTCATCGAGACCGTCCACGGCAAAGTCAAACTCTACCTCGGCGCCTGGGGCACGAAGTTGATGCCGAAGTTCACCTGGGAGAAGGTGGTCAAGATCGTCAAGTCATTCGGCCTCGACAACGTCCTGCTGCGGACGCCCGATCCTGAGCCGGACAAAGAGGCGATGCTCGCCTACCGCAACGAGCCGATCCCGAATCCGAAGAACCCGAAAGCGCCGCTGATGCTGGAGCAGCTCGGCGTCACCTGCGAGCGCGGCGAGTTCTTCGAGGTGGAGCTGAAGATCGAAACCGTCGAAGCCCCAACCGAAGCGGCCAAGGAGGCGGCGTGAAACGGATATTTCATTTGTGGGAGGTTGAAGCCGAGGTAAACGGCGAACAGCTTTGCGGCGGCTATTTGATCATCGCTGGATCGGCGGAAGTCGCGGCAAAACGAGTCCGCGCTTTGATCCGAAAACAGAAGCACTCCGGCCGCGTCGGGTTCACCAAAATCAAGATCCGTGGAACGATGGATTACATCCCCGCGATCTCGAAACCCTACTGGCAAATTAAGGAGGTGGCGTGATCTCGCGGCGAACATTCTTCACCGGGGCGGTTGGCGCGGTGGGATTGACGGCGGCAGCGCTGCGTTGTCTTCGCGGATTCGACCCGGCGATTCCCGGCAGCGATGGCACTATCGTCACGGCTGCTGTTTGGAACAAAGGCAAAGCCATCATCGTTGGCCAGCCGGTTATCTGCGGCGTCGTGTCCCGCAAACCAATCTCCAACATTCCCGCTGGCGCTCGCGTCCGGCTGCGGATGCGCGCAAAGGATTGTGTTCGCGCCTTTGTTCGCACCGCCCACGGCACTGAGGAATGGATTGTCTTGGACAAGGGCAATCATTGGGAACTCGGGTGGAAGGTTGGCGGCAACGGAAAGGAGGCGGCATGAAACTCGACGATGTTCAGCGGTTTCGTATTCGCCTTGCCTACGACCACGCCGCTGCGGTTATGCGACAGGTGAAGTTGCAGACGCTGGACCGCAACGGATGCCGCAATCTCAAATACTTTGAGGATGCTGTCCTGCGTCTCGAATGCGTTCTGATGTCTGCGGAGCAGGCGAAAGCTGAATCTGATGCAAAGGAGGCGGCATGAAGAGAAGCCAGAAGCCAGAAGCCAGAAGCCGACAAACCGACAGCGCCGAGAAATACCGCATCGGCAAGCGCACCGGCCAGGGCCGTTGGCAAATCAAGCAAGGGCGTGGATCGTGGCGCGTTGTTCACCAATGCATCACGTTGGCAGAAGCGGCCAAGTGGTTGACAGATCGCGGCGTTGATATTCGCCTGGTGCCAGTAATCCAGGATTTTCCGTGGAAGATGCTCGGCAAATACGTCGCGGAACAATCCACCGAAGCCAAAACCGGTGGCGCGAGAACTCAGGCCGAGATAGATGCCGAGATTGCCGTGCTCCAGGATTACAAGCTCCGCGTCGCGCCGGGAACATTCACCGACAACCGCGCCTGCATCGAAGCTCAAATCCAAGTGCTCCGAGAGGGCTTGGACAACGATGCAATCTATGACCGATGGCCGGATGAGGAGCGCGACTGCGAGACACGGATGAACGCGAGCGACGCGATGGACTGGATGAACGGGGACAAGAACGAGGCTCCGTCGGGCGGATGGAAGGAGTTGTTGCAGTGATCATCCCCGCCACCATGTTTGCCAGCAGCGCGCCGCCGCCCGCGCCCGCGCGTCCGCGCCGGCCGTTCACGCCGCCGTCGCAGAACGGGCCGCTCGACAACGCCGACAAGGCCGCGCTGTGCATCAAGGCGCGCGAGGCGTTCGAGCACGTCCACGGCCGGCAGCCGACGAGTCAGGCGGAGTTGGACGCCTGGCGGCACGAGGAGCAATATCGCGCCACCGGTCACACGTCGCTGCTGTCGGCAACGAAGAAGGACTTTTGCGTGATCATGGCGCACTGGTTGGACCTGCTCGGCCAGCCGGCGGAGGCGCTCAACTGGATGCTGCGCGCGTTGACCGAAGCGCACCGGTTGGCGATGTGGAAACTCAAACGCGTCTGCGCCGAGAAAAACTTCCGCATGGAATACGTCTCCACCGTCGCGCGGCGCATCTGGAAAGTGGGAATCGAAGACCTCACGCCCAAGCAGCTTTGGGGACTGAAGTTCGAGATGGAGAAACGGCCGGCCATGCCGCCCGTCGCCGAGCAGATGGCGAAGTATCAGGCGGCAATGAGGGCGGGCGGCAGGGAAGTGGGCAGTGGACAGTGGACAGTGGATAGTCAGCCGGAAACTCACTGCGGAAACACCGAGGACGCAGAGGCCAAAAATCCGTTTTGAATCATGAAAACGCTCTTCGATTCCAACACCACGCTGGTAAGCCGCCAGATGTTTCGCGGGGCGCGTTCTTTGCTCAAGGCCCGGCTGCGGACGATAAACCCAATCCTGCGGCTCGATCCAAGCCTGCACATTATTTGCTCGCCGGTAGTGGGTCTGATGGAAGCCCAAGCCATCACGCATGATGCCACAGACCACGCCGCCCGCATCGGCTCTCAAGAGTTTGTTCAAGTGGTCGCGCGGCCTCATCCACACTGGCTGCTGATCGGCCACGGCAGCTTTCAAAAGTCATGAAGACGCTCTTCGATTCCAGAACCACACGGGGCCGCGCGCCGTTCCGCTGCAAGTGGCCGGGATGCAACCAGCGCGCCAACGGCACATTCACTGACACGAGCGCGGGCGAGCCGTATCGCGTCCAGGTCTGCCGAACCCACAGAGGCTTAATCCAAAATGGGGGGGGCAACAGCTTCGGCTTGTTTTGAATTATGAAGCCCGTTGATTACCGAAACGCGACCTTCGCCGACATCAAGGCGATCCTGGTGGACCTGCGCCTGGAAGTTTACGACGCGCTCAAGCGCCACGGCCCTTGCACCACAAAGCAACTGGCCGTTGCGATGCGACCCCACGATCCGTTGTTCATTCTCGATGTCCGCCCGCGCGTCACAGAGCTTTGCCAACACGGCCTCGCGGTGCTTGTCGATGATAGCGATTCACTGCCCACTGACCACTGCCCACTGCCAACTTCCTCTGGTGGCGTCTATCGCGCTTCGTCCGAGTTTGAAGCCCGCGGGTTGTTTGAAGCCGCCAAACGGCTAGCTCTCCAGGAACAGTTGTTGATGAAAGTCTAAAAACCATGCCGACAAAACCAGAGGCCAAAAGTCAGAAGCCAGAGGTCAACAACGACCACCGCGTAATCGGCAGCCGCGCGATCGTGCGGATTCCTCCGGGCGCGAAGTCCGCGCCGGCGCCGTTGGAGATCATGCCGCTGTTCGCGCTGCCGCGGTGGGAAGCGCGCGGCGACAATCTCTACGCCGCGGTGGTCAGGCCGTGGCCGGCGTGGGTTCCGGTGGACGCGCAGTTGCTAAAGGCGGTCAACAAGCCGCGCAAGACGTTCCTGCGGTTGCTGACCGCGGGCATCATCAAGTCGCGCCGGCCGACGCCGCACACGCGCGAGGTCGAGGTGGAATCGCTTGTGGCCTACATGAAGGATTGCGAGGACCCGGAATATTGGAACCGCGCCGAGCAGTGGCCGGACGGCCGCAAGATGACGCGGCTGGCGCGGTTTCGGGAGGCGATAGGATGAAGACGCATGCCAGAAGCCAGCGGACAGTGGGCAGTGAACAGTGGGCAGCGGGCAGTGGGCGGTTGGAGACGGCAAGCGGAGCCTCCAGGATTCGATTTCCGGGCCTCGGCGCGCTATCGGCAGAAATCCCCAACCACAGGCGTCCGAGCGCTCCTAGCTATCCGCGAAAGTCGGCGGCGGCCCGAATTTTGGCAAAGCAGATTAAGAACCGGAATTTTTTTGCTACGGATGCGTTGAAAAGGGTTGCTGTCCTCTGCGTCCTCTGCGCCTCGGTGGTAAACGCCGCCGAGTCACCAATCACGAGTCACCAGTTACCAGTCACCAATCACCAATCACGCTTCGAGGCCATGCTCAACCAGATGATTGCCGAGGAATCCCGCAACGGCGCGGAGCTGCGCGGCGATGGCGGCCGGTCCCGCGGCATCCTCCACATCCAGGCGAAGTTCTGGAGCGATGTCACCGCCTGGCGCGCGGCGCGCAAGCTGCCGACGAAACCCTACGCCTGGGTGAGCGATCCGGCCTGGAGCCGCGAGTATGGCCGCAGCGGATTGACGATGCTGGAGGAAAAGTTATCCCAGGAACGGCGACTTCCAAGCCGCAGCAGCTCGCGATCAATATCCGGCGACTTGGAAGTCGCCGCTCCCAGCGCTGGAGAAATCTACGCGGCTTGGAATCTGGGCTTTGCGAAGTTCAAAGCGCGCGGATTCGATCTGCGCCGTTGCCCGCGCCGCACGCGCGCCGCCGCCGCGGCCGTCGAGCTGGCGGTATGGGACGCGGACCTCTCGCAGCGCTTCCGCGAACTCTCCGCCGCGGGCGCGCGGCTGGCGGCGACAAGGCCGGGAGGCGTGCGATGAACGAACTGCTGCTGATCAAAGAAGTTCTTCACAAGCTGCGCCGGCAATTAAGACTGGCGCGGTCGGCGGCCAAACAGGACCCGATGCACGTCAGCTATCGCGGCGAGATCGTTGCGACCAAACGCGCCATCGGCGAGGTGGAAAAGATTTTGATCCGGGAACTTGGTTCGGGAGGCGCGCGATGAATAACAAGCCTAACGGTTGGATCGGAGTTGACCTTGATGGGACGCTGGCTTTTTACGATGGCTGGCGCGGCGAGGACCACATTGGCTACCCAGTTCCAGCAATGGCCGAGCGCGTCAAGAAATGGCTGTCGGAAAAGCGCGACGTTCGCATTTTCACGGCACGCGTTGATGGCGGCGAAGTGGCAATTTCGATGGGCGTGAAAGAAGGCAAGAAGTTCCGCGATGTAAAACGGATCAGGCGCATCATCCAGGACTGGACTGAGAAACACTTCGGCGCGCGGCTGCCTGTCACCAACAGTAAAGACTTCGGCATGATTGAACTTTGGGATGATCGCGCGATCCAAATCATACCGAACACGGGAGCGCGAGTGGACGCAACGCCGCGCCACTGTCAGACCTGCGGTTGGTGGTCTCAAGAATCAATCAACACGAAGTTTGAAGGTGAAGAAAACTTGACCGGTGAACGGCTGTGCCGCAGATCGCAGTACACCAGCTTTGGCGCATACGGACAGGACGGAAAATCCATCATCACAATCGCGCAGTTCGGATGCTGTGAATGGAGGATGAAGCAATGACCGGCATCCTCACAGAGCCGCCGCCGTTCGATACCCGCTCTCTGGTTGGAGATCCAAAGCGCGAGAAGCCGCGATGGCCAGCAGAGGTGGCTGTTGATGTTGCTATAGAGTTGCTGGAGACGTTTCAGCCAGCGTGTGAACCGTCTTATTGCATCATCGCTGGCTCGTTGCGCCGCCGGAAAGAAACAGTGGGAGACATCGAACTGCTCGTGGTGGGAACGATCCTCGGCACGGCGGCCTCGATGCTGCTGGTGCTGATGTTGCGGGACTGGTTTCTAGCCAACGAACAACTGACCGAGCGGTTGAACATCGCGGCGTTGTTCACGCTGGTCCTGATCTTCGTGCTGCTGTTCAAGTGGAACTAAAGGGCGCGCGATGAGAAACATTTCCTTTGCCTTGACCGAAACGCAGTTCCTGGCACGCACAAAGACGGTGACGCGCCGGCTTGGCTGGAAGAATTTGAAGCCGGGCGCGATGCTCTGCGGCGTCCGCAAGGCAATGGGATTGAAGTCTGGGGAAAACATTATCCGGCTCGGCGTTATCCGCGTCATCAGCACCCGGCGCGAGCGGCTTTCGCAAATCACAGCGGCGGATTGTGTCCGCGAGGGTTTCCCCGACCTTTCGCCGCGCCAGTTTGTCCTGATGTTCAAACAGCACATGAACTGCCGGGCTTCGCGAAAGGTCACGCGGATCGAGTTCAAACATGTAAAGGAGACGCCATGCCTGTAACCAGAAACTTTGAAGGCTCGAACATGTATCCCTGGGTGACGCACATGATCACCCATCACCGGGGCGCGTGCCCGCACCGCTGCGGCTACTGCTACGTGAAGAGCGGTCGCGCGGCGAGTCATTATTCTGGTCCGCTGCGGCTCAAGCCGGAGGAACTCAACACGCCGATGGCGGAGCCGGGCACTTATTTTATCGAGCACATGTGCGACCTGTTTGCGGCGGGAGTGAAGCTGATAAATATCGCAGCCATCCTGAATCATTGTCGCCGTTGGCCCAACAACCGTTACGTTTTTCAAACGAAGAATTTTGAACGCGTGCTAGAGATAGCGGGGATGCCTACAATCCTTTGGCCGGTGGATATGATTCTCGGTCTCACCTTGGAAAGTGACCGGTGGCACGATGCGATGGGCAGTGCTCCGCATCCGAAGTTCCGCGTGGCTGCCTTCCAGGGGCTGCGCGAATGCCGGCCGGACATCCAAACCTTCATCACAATCGAGCCGATCCTAAACTGCAATCCATTTGACCTGGCTCAAATGGTTGCGCGCTGCCGGCCAGCGTGGGTCAACATCGGCGCCGACTCCAAAGGCCATGGCCTCGACGAGCCGGATGAAGAAACGGTGGAGATGCTGATCGGGGAACTGACGCGGTTGAAGGTTCCGATCCGGCAAAAGCACAACCTCGGCCGGCTGATCAAGAACACAGAATCGCCGGCATGAACCCGAACATCCTCCATCAAGCTTCGCCACAGGGCGCGCTGACAGTTGCTCGGTTCGCGCATCTGGAACTGTTCGAGTATTGCCTGCGGACGTATCTCTTTCGCCACCTGGCTAGCAGTGATCTGACCCGCGAAGAGAAGCTGGCCAACCTGCCGATTGTTGAGGAGGAACTGGCCACGATGCTCGGCGCGCTGCATGTGGCCAATGTGCCCGATTACAAAACCCGCACCGAAACGGTCGCGCGGGAACTCAATTTCAGAATCCGACAGGGAAAGCTGGATGAGGATCTGAAGGCCAGCGGTCAGAAGACGAACGGTGGAGGCTCGACGGAGTCTCGCCCCACCCAATTACCGGCCGCGAATCACTAATCATGAAAAAGAAATGTTGTCCAGAGTGTGGTCAGTTGCGGCCGTTAAAAGAGTTCAACCATTGGCGCAATAGTTGCAGATTGTGCCGACGTGAAAGGCAGGCCGCTTTTCTCAAAGATCATCCTGGCTACCGGCGAAACTGGCGAAGCCGGAATCCGGGCAAGAACGCGCTCTATATGCACAGATGGCGTGCGAAACATCCCGGCGCGGCCAAGGCAATCGGTCTTCGGTTCTTTCAGGATCACAGGGATGAAATTAACCTGGGCAGAATGATCAGCCGGGTTGTTCTTACTAATGCCTATGTGCGGCAAGTTCTGGCCGAAGCCAGCCACGTTCCACGAAATGCAATTACTCCAGACAGCATCCGCGCACGCCGAGTGCAAATCATGGTGAAACGCGATTTGGCTTGCTGGGGATTTTAACAATGGAATCAACCTTCTTATTCCAACCCACGCCGCATGAAGAGGCGATTGCGTTCATCCGCAACAAGCCGGTTGTCTCGCGCGAGGTGTTTGACCGGCTGCTGCCGGAGTTGAAAGCACGGGCGTTTACTATCACCGGACTTGAAGGCGCGAACGCCGCGCAGGCGGCGCTCAATGTCCGCGACCGGATCGCGGACCTGCCGGCGGGCGGCGATTGGGATAAGATCAAGGAAGACATCATCGGGGAAATCTCGCCGTGGCTGGTGGACGAAAACGCGCCGGAGGATGTTCGCGCCGAGCAGGAACGGCGCGCGGAATCAAGGGCGGAGATGTTGCTGCGGACGCACGGCTTCCAGGCTTACCAGGCGGCAAACTACGAAGTGCTCAACCGCCAGCGCGACGTGTTCCCGGCGTGGGAATATGTGACGGCCGGCGACGATCGCGTGCGTGACGAACACGCCGCGCTCAACGGATTGATCGTGCCGGCGGATTCGGATTTCTGGAGGGACCATTATCCGCCGTGGGATTGGGGTTGCCGCTGCCGCGTGGTCGGCGTGAGCAACAGCGACCTCGCCGATGCAAAGAAAGAGGATGAGGATCGGCAGCCGGAGGAACGCGCCGTGGTCGAGGGCGAGGCGCTGCGCAAGTTGAATCAAGGCGATCTTGTGTTAGGACCGGCGTTCCGCCGCGATGCGCCGGACGATCTGCGCCGGCTCGCCGGCACACAGATGGATGTGCGCTCGCCGTCCGCGCGCGCGACGACGAAATCCGAACGCGACGCGGCCTTCCAGTGGAACCCAGCGACACTGCGGCTGCCGCTGGAGGCGCTCAAGGAACGCTACGACGCGGAGACGTGGAAGGCGTTTCAGAACTTCGCCCAGGCGCAGTCGCTCGATGACAAGGGCACGACGGTCTGGCAATGGCTCGGCGGCTCGCCGATCTTTCCGCCGGAAGCGCCGCCGACACCGCCGCCCAAAGAGGCACCGGACACCATCGAAGCCGCGCTGGCACGCCTCGGCCTCGACAAGAAAGTCCAATGGACAGAAGACGACGTGCGCGCGCTGATCTCGGAACTGCGGGAAACGGCACCGGCGAAAGCGGCCGACGTTGTTTCTGAGATTCTAGGCGACAACGCCAAGGGAAAATTCTCCGCCAAGAGTGTGACGGGTGCCGTTCAGGATTTCGTCAATTTTCTGCCTGGTCCGCTGGCGAAAAGCCTGCCAAAGTTTTCAATCTTGCTGGCGCAGTCCCTGGGCAATGATCTGGAGGGAAGCTATAGCGACACCGCCCACGTCTTAAAAATATCGAAGTCTGCGCACGCCAAGGGCGGGATGGTCAAGGTGCGCGAGACGATTTACCACGAGCTTATGCACTGGGTTCACCTTCACGGCCCGCCTGAGTATCGCGACGCGATCAAGGCGCTTTACGACCAGCGGACGGCCGGGGAACCGTTGGTGAACGTCGGCTACACGAACCCGCTCCGCAAAGACAAATGGTGGTGGAACTACGCCGGCACGCAATATCTCACGCGGGACGAAACCAATCAGACCGTCGGCGGTCTGGAGGTGCCGACGACGCATGTGGAACTGCTGGCCAACCCCGCGAAGCTCGCAAACATGATCAAGGAAAAACCCAACGCGTTGATTATCGAAAACCTCCGCGTTATCCTAAGTGTGTTCTTCAGCAAATAAAAACCTTCCGCACAACTTTGGAATGGCCCGATGGCGCGAAACTCGTCATCACCGGCCGATGGGAAAGACAGCGGGATGCCGCGCCCCTCGTTTACGAGGGCGCCGCGGACCGGCTGCTCGCGCTGATGCCCTGGCGGCGCCGGCTGCCGCAAACCTACGACGGCCGCGCTTACGAAGGCGTGTGGGAAACCATCGCCGCCAAAGCCGGCCTCAAGGTTCAGACCGAAGAAAACGGCGAGTGGGTGATGGCAGAACTTTAAGGGGACAAGCAACATGAGCGCCGGCCTCTCTGTTCAAATCCGCGACACGATTACGCCAGGCATGGCGAAGCTGGCGGCGAAGATCTCCGACCGGCGGCCGATCCTGGAGGCGATGCTGGTTGAGATTGACCGCATTACGGTGCTGGCGTTCACCAACGAGATGTTGCGCGTGGCGTCGTGGGACTCGCTGAAGCGCGATCAGCAAAAGCCCGGTCGGAAAAAAGCGGGCGACGAATCCGTTCTCTTTCTTCACGGCCATCTCAATCAATCCATCGGCAGCAACCACGTCGTCACCAACGACGAAGGCCGGACCGGAACGGACGCGCCTTACGCCGCCGCGCACCAGTTCGGATACGCGCCGCACAATCTGCCGCCGCGGCCGTTTTTTCCCTGGGTGAATCAAGAGCAGATGGCCGACTTCGCCAAAGTGCGCGTGCAACGCGTCGCACAGGACAAGATGGACCGGATGGCGCCAAAGTGAAAATCGAATGCCAAAGGTGCGGACATCCTTCAGAAGGCTACTATTGCCCGATGTGCGCCGCGCTCAGGCGCCGACGCAAGCGGCGGATGTATCGGCTGCTGCGATCTCATAATAAGTGCCATAAATGTAGGCAGCGAACGCGCCGTTGCTTGTGTGCCCATTGCAGGCCACGAATCATCAATCTTCAGCGCCACAGCGAACACATCCGCCAGAGTAAAAGACTTTGCGTTCGATGCGGCTCTCCCTCTTGCCGATACCGGTGCCCGAGGTGTGCGCGGATTCATAGGCTCCGCAGCCGAAAACACTACGCCGCAGCGCATAAATAAAAGATCGGCCAGAATGGTCACTCTGGACAGAGCGACCTGACGGCTCCGCAGCCTGCGTCTAATCTGTCCGCAATCAATGAAGATTGCGCGACTTGAATCAATAGGCCCATTGGCGACCTTCGACGCCTCCGCGAAGGAGCTTCCGAAGCGGCTGGTTCTTTTCAAGTGGGGTCAAAATGAAACCACACGAGGACTTCGCCATGTAGGTGAGAAAACCCTCCAGGTCTTTTCCGCAAACCAGAAGGCGTTCGGTTTTGATTCCGTGGCGCTCGATTTCGAACACAACACCGTTCCAGGCACCGAGGAATACAAACTCTCTCCTCCGCCGCGGCTGATTGCCGGCACCGGAAAACCTTTTTGCGAGCGCGGCGTCGGCGTGGGCATTGACATCGAGCATTACACCCCGGAGGGAACCAAATTTGCTCTCGACGGCCATTACTCGAACATCTCCGGCGCCGCAGCCTTCGACGAAAATGGGGAAGTGATTTTCCTGCACTCTGGCGCGCTCGCGCGCCAGGGCGCGAACTTCGACGCCAAGCTTGGTCTCTTTTCCGCCGCCATCGGAGACGACGGCAAATTCATCCACACCTCCGAAAACCAAATCCACGCCGCCAACCCTTCCATGAATAAACTCATCATCCAGATTTTCACCGCCCTCGGTTTGACTGCGCCCAAGGACGACGCGACCGACGAGCAGCTCGCCGCCAGCGCCAAAGAGTTTCTCGCGAAGCTCGTGCCGGCCGCTCCGGGCACCAAGGCGCTCGAAACTTTCACGGCCCGGCTCGACAAGATCGAGAAAGCCGATCCGGCCGCGCCGCTCCAGACGTTCGCGGCCCGGCTCGATAAGATCGAGCGCGGTTACATCCTCGACCTCGCCGCGCGCGACGGGAAGGTCGTGCCGGCGGAAATGCTGCCGGACAAGGACGGCAAGGGCGGCGTCACGATCGAGGCGCTGCAGACGTTCGTCGCCAGCGCGCCGGTGACGGTGCCGCTCGAACAGCGCACGCCGCGCCACGTCCAGACCTTCAGCGCGACCGGGTTGACCGGCGCCACGGCCAGCGAGGCGGAAAAGATTCACAAGAACTGCGGCGTCACGAAAGAGGACCTCGACAAATACGGGAAAGAGTAGAGGCCAAAAGTCAGAAGACAGAATCCAGAAATAGAAAAAGGAATCAAGACCATGCTCACCGACAACATCAATCTCCCGGAAAAGAGCGACCATCTTTTCATCACCGGCCCGATCGAGAAGGCAACGCACATCTTCTTCGGCGGAATCGTCGCCACCAATCCCGCGGGCAACATGGTCCCGGCCGAGGACACGGCGGGGCTCATCGTCCGCGGCGTGGCCGAGCAGGAAGTGGACAATACCAACGGCGAGGCCGGCGACAAGACCGTGGTTGCCAAGCGCGCGCCGCGCTGGGTGCCGAACAGCGCGATCCATCCGCTCGGTCCCGACGACGTCGGCAAGGTCTGTTTCATCGAAGACGACAACACAGTCGCGCGGACCAGCGGCAGCAAGATCGTCGCGGGCATCACGCTCGAACTGAGCGCCGATGGCTCGGTCGTCTGCGTGGACTTCTTCCTCGCGGCCGCGGGCGCTGCCGCCGCGCCGGAGTCGGAAACCTCCGAGGGAAGCTCCGAGGAAAGTTCTCACCCGCCGGCCTCTTCGGAAGCCTCCAGTTCGTCGGCCGCTGAATAACACACCGCCACTCTCACTCATCACCTAAACAAAGGAACGCAGCCATGATCATCAACCAAGCCAACATCGCGGAACTCTGGCGGAGCTACCGCGTCCGATACGAGAAAGCCTACCAGGCCGCGGAGCCGAAGTGGCGCAACGCCGCGGTGGAGATTCCCTCCAGCGTCCGCACGAACGTCTATGCCTGGCTCGCGTCCATTCCCGGCATGAAGAAGCTGGTGGATGTCGCGACGATCAACCGGCTGAAGGCCATCAAATACTCGATCGAGAACGAGGAGTGGGAGGACACGATCGAAGTGCCGGAGTTCGACATCGAGACCGACCAATACGGCATCTACAACGGCCGCTTCGAGGCGCTCGGCGACGTGGCCGCGTATCATCCCGATGAACTGGTTGTTGCCGCGCTCTGCGGTGGCTTCGCCGCCAGCGCGCTCGACTACACCGGAACGCCGTTCTTCAGCGCCAACAAGAAAGCCGTGCCGGAGTCGAAGTTCCCCTTCACAAACTTCGGCACCAACAAGCTTGACCGCGTGGCGTTCCGCGCCGGCGTCGCGAACCTGATCGGCCGGATGAACTCGCAAGGCCGTTCGATGGGACTCGGCCGCAAACTCGCGCTGGTCGTCGGTTCGAAGAACCGCGCGATGGGATTGGACATCCTCGAAGGCCAGCAGGTCAACCTGACCGCGACTTTCGCGGAAGGCCAACTGACATCGCTCTACGGTGGCGGCACCAATGTGGACAAGGGCACCGCCGAGCTGGTGGTGTGGCCGGCCGTGGACGCGTTCAACCCGGATTTCTGGGCCATCCTGGAGCGAGGCTTCCCCGGCATCGCGCCAATCATCCACCAGGTCAACTTGCGCGCGCGGCTCAATTCATGCACGGAGCCGAACAGCGAATATGTCCTGACCCATCACAAGTTCTTGTTCCAGGCTTACGGCCGCTACGGCGCCGGCTACGGCCTGCCCGAACTCGCCTACGGCAGCACCGGCGCCGGCGCGCTCGGCGCCAAGGACCCGAAGCTGGAAGAGTTCAAAGACCCGGCCGGCAAGAAATAGCATCCAGCGAAGCGCCAGCAGGAACGGGCGCTGGTGCGCGTGGTAGCCGCCAGCGCCCGTTCGCTTGTCGAAAACCGAAATGAACTACATCGAGCTATGGCAGTTGACGGGAAGCCTTCCGAGCGACTTCCTTTGCCAGGCCCTCGATGACGCGGGCGACGCCGCGACGTTCACCACGCCCGCCCTCATTGCCGCCACGCTCGCCGCTGCGCGCAAAGGCGTGCCGCCGAGCGAATCGAGTGAATCGGAGAGTTCAAGCGCGCCGGACATTAACGATGCCGTCGCGCGGATGCTCGGCGTGTGGTCGGACATCCAGACCGACGTGCAGCAGATGATTGACGGCCGCGTTGCACAGCGGTTTCCAGTCCCTTTCACCGCGCCCCTACCAGCCATCGTCATCACGGCCGCCAAGACGTTTGCGCTCGAACTGCTCTACAACCGCCGCGGCTTCACCGGGGAGGAAAAGAATCCCTACTACACACAAGCCGAGAAGCTGCGGACGCGCCTTGAAAAAATCGGCCGCAATGAAGAGCAGATCGAGCCGGCCAAAAAGCCGGTGCGTCCGCCCGCCGTCTTCATTGGCGGACGGTCCAAGATCACGCCCAACGGCGGCCGGGGAGGAATGCTCGCGTGAACAGCGAAACTTCATCCTCCGCGCCGCCGACGCTCGACGCCGCCGCGATCCTGCGGATGCTGCGCGGTTATCTACTGCCGTGGGTGCAGTCGGAGAAAGGCGCACTCTCGCTCGCGCGCGATCCGTGGCACGTCCTGGAAATCCTCGCCGCGTCGCCGGTCGGATTTCGCGTCATTCTCTCCTGGGACGGCGAAGAGGCGCAGACCGATCAGGAGGTTGCCGGCATCTTCACCCAGAAGATCAAGGTCATCGTCTCGCACAATCGCGGTCTCAAGAAACAGCCTGGCGAAAACCTCATCATCCCGGACGCCGAGCGGCCGGCGCTGATCGAACGTGTCACGCAGGTTCGCGACAAGCTGCGCGGTTACGTTTTCCCAACCGGCGAGACCAGCGGCATCATGAACTATCGCTTCGCGCGGCCATTCATCACACCGATGAACATGCCGCTCGACGCATTCGAGATGGAGTTCCAGTTGGTCGTGGCCATCACCGACGTGTTTGAGCCGGAGTCATGAACCTCGCTCCATTCATCCAGGGGAACCGGAACATCATCTGGGGAAGCAACGGTGTTTTCAACGAGGCCGAGATTGTGGAGGAAGGCGAACTCGATCCCATTGTGGATGAAGATACCATCCCAAACAACGACGGCATTGTCGTGACTCACATCCTAATGCCGCAGGGCGCGGAGGTGCCGTTCACGATTGTTTGCCAGCGCGGCGTTCCGCTGCCGGTCACCGGCCAGCTTGTCACCGCGATGGGCGTGGAGTGCGTCGTGGTCAAATCCGCGCCGAAGAAGGCGCGCAAGCACGAGATGCTCGCGAAGGTCACCTGCAAACGCTATGACGCGATCGACGGCCCGCCGAGCAACACACCGACCGATTCAAGCGAGCCGCCGACATCGAGCAAACCGGCTTCCTCCGTTTCCGAGCCGGAGTCTTCGATGTTCATCCCGCGTTCGAGCTATCCAGAGTCCAGCAGCAGAACCATTCCGCCGCTGCCGTCGTCAAGCGAGCCGCGCTCCAGTGAAAGCCTGCCGTCGTCGAGCGAGCGGTCATCCTCCGCGCCGTCTTCGTCGAGCACGCCGCCCAGCTCGGCACCGTCATCGAGCAGCACGCCGCCCTCATCGTCGTTGCCATCGTCGAGCAGCACGCCGCCATCGTCGAGCGCGCCATCGTCAAGCAGCACGCCGCCGTCGTCGAGCGCGCCATCGTCTTCGAGCACACCGCCCTCATCGAGCAGCACACCGCCCTCATCGAGCAGCACGCCGCCGTCATCGAGCAGCACGCCGCCTTCATCGAGCAGCACGCCGCCATCGTCGGCATCCGAGCCGAACAGTGGCGCAGTGTTTCACGTGGACGCGTCCGTTATTGGTTCGATGTTTCAGGACGCCTCGGAACTTATACCGGTTGCCAATGGCGATCCTGTCGGCCGCATGGCCGATCAGTCCGGCAACGGCAACGACCTGGTCGCCGGTTCCGCGCCGACTTATCAAGCCGGTGTTTACAACGGGAAGGGCTGCCTGCGCTTCGACGGTTTGACTAATTATCTCAAGAGCATTTCCAATCTCGGAATCACCGGACTCGGCGCGCCGGTCACACTTGTGTTCGTTGGGAAATTTAACGACACGCCGGGCGCTTGGAACCCGCTCATTGGCTTCGGCACGCCGTCCGGCAACGGAACCAATTTTGAGGTTGAGACGGTTGATGGCAAATGGATGTTCCACGGCGGCGGCTCCGGCGACGTCGGCAGCTCCCTGGCCATCGACACCGATCTGCACGTCCACGTCCTTTACTACGATGGGACGAACATCTTCTGGAGCATCGATGGCGTGCCTGTCTACGACTACACGATGCCCGTTGCGTTGGTAACGGCCGCCAGCCCAATCGCGCTCGGCGCCAACGGTTGGGATGGCAGCGGTCCGGTGCCGGCGGACATCTGCGAGGCGCTCGTGTTTGACTCCCAGTTGGATTCGGGTGCGCAGCTCGCGTTGACCGATTTTCTCAAAACCAAATGGGGAATTGCTTAGCCGATTTTCACCACTCCATCACTCTATCGAAAGGAAAAACAGCACCATGAAGTTATCACCGGTCATTCAAGGAAACAAAACCGTCATCTGGGGCAGCGGCGGCGTTCTCAACTCGGCGGAGATCGTCGAGGACGCGGACGTTGAGCCGATCGTTGCCGAGGCCACCATCGAGGACAATAACGGCTTCACGATCACGCACGTCATGATTCCCGATGGCGACAAGCGGAACGTCACCGTCGTGGCCCGGCGCGATATTCCCCTGCCGACCACCGGCACAATCCTGAAGGTCTGGGGAATGCTCTGCTCGTGCGTCAAGGCGTCGCCGAAGAAGGCGCGCAAGAAAGAGATGACGGCGAAGATCGAGTTCGTGCGCTACGCCGGCATTGATTACGAGGCGTTGTGGGATGAGCAGAATCCGTCGTCGAGCGGCGGCGCCGGTCCGAGTGCCGGTCCCGAGGAATCCATCCTGGCCAGCGAGAGCCAGAGCGAGAGCTGATTCTCCGCGCGCCGTAGCCGCCGACGTAAGTCGGTGGCTGCCGCGTGCCAAGGACCGCCACGCTCTTACGAGCGCGGCTACAAAAAAGGAACCGCCATGTCCAAACCAAGCGCCCCAACTCCCGCGCCGCCCGCGCCGCCTCCGCAACCCGTCCGCGGCCTGTCCGCGCCACAGAAAGCCGCCCTCGCCACGGCTCGCGAAAATAGCGCCAGCGGCATTCCCGCCGTCGTGCTTGCCGCCGTCGTGCCGAAGACGGCTGCGGTCCACGGCATCGTGTTTCAACCGTTCTACCCGCGCGTGTTCGCCATCTTGCGCGACATCAAATCCGTCGTCGTCGGCGCGACGATGGACGGCCTGGCGCCGGACGAGCAGATAGACAACGTGATGCGCTCGCTCTACGTCATGACCGCGCCGATCGCGGAAGTGAAGATGCAGGTTGCCCAGGGAATCGAGCACCTCACCACGCGCGCTTATGACGCGCTCGGCGAGCGGTTCGAGGTCAAGGACCTGCCCGACATCATCCAGGCCATGCTCGCGCACATCGCCGGAGGATTCTCCACGGTGCCGGGCGGCAAGGATGCCGCCGAAAAAAAAGCGCCGGTGGCGGCACCGGCTGCGGATGGTTCCTCCGTCTAATCGAAACCCTCGCCAATGGAGACCCGACGAAATTCGACACGATCATGGACACCGTGCCAATGAATGTTTGCTTCATGACGGCCGCGGCGCGCGCGGAACGCAAGGCCGAGGAAAACGGCCAGGAAGCGCCAGAGGGTTATTTCGCCGATGAACTCCTCGATGCGATCGAAGCCGCCGGTGAGGACTGAGCCATGAAACTTGAAGCCATCGCCAGGCTCGACAACCAGCAGATGCTGGCGGGTTTGAACCAGATCATGCAACGCGCGAGCGGCGCCGGCAGCGCCATCGTGCGGCACCTCGGCTCCGTTGCCGCGCTTGCAGGTGTCAGTCTCTCGATCGGCGGCATTGCCGCCGAGATAGGGCGCGTCATCGAGCGCGGATCGGAACTCAACATCCTCGCGATTCGCACCGGCCAGACCGCCGAGGCGATGCTCAAGCTGGAGCGCGCCGGCAAGGTCGCCGGCCTCGGGGCCGAGACGATGGCCATGATGGTCAACCGCCTGCAGGCGGCGCTCGCGGGCGTCAACGAAATGGGCGAGCACACCGAGCACACGTTTCAGCGCCTCGGCCTCGACGTGAACAAACTGCGCACGATGACGGCCGCGCAGCAGATGCAGGCGTTGCAGACCGCGCTCGCGAAGGTGTCCAACCAGGCCGACAAGGTTCAGATTCTCCGCAATCTGTTTGGCCGCGAAGGCGCGGCGCTGCTGCCGGTCTTTGCCGGCGGCGACATGGGCGCGCCGCTCTCCGCCGGCGCCGCGCTGCTCGCCAAAAACGCCGAGACGTTCCACAAGGTCAGCGTCGCGCTCGGCCGCGCCGGCGAAGTCGTCAAGGGGTTCTTCTTTGGCATCGCGGACCGCGTCGCAACCGTGCTGCTGCCGCTGCTCGACCGGTTCAACAAGATGGATTTCTCAAAGTGGGGCCAGCAGATCGGCGGCGTCATCGCGCTGCTCGTCGACGCCTTCAAGGAAGGCAAGCTCGGCGATCTCGTTGGCCTTGCACTCAAGGTCGGATTCATGGAGGCGACAAATTTTCTAGCCGGCGCGCTGGCCGGCGTTGCCACGATGGCCGCCGGCATGTTTGGACCGGTGCTGATGACTTCGTTCCGGTTTCTCACCGATGGCAGCCTCTGGACCGGCCTGGCCGATGGCCTGGAATGGGCCGTCGCAAAGTTCGCTGCGGCCTTCCTCGCGTGCTTCCAGGAACCCCTTTCCCACATCTCGGCCGCGTTCGAGGTCATTGCCCACACGTTCGCGGGCTGGATTGTTTGGTCTTGGAACCAACTCGCCTCCACCGCCGCGGGCAAATGGATGGGCATGAAGCAACTGGAGGTGAAGGGCGACAAGACCTACGAGGAATATCGCCAGGATTATTTGAAAGGCTCCAAAGCGACCGTGGGCGCGTTCAAGGGCATTGCCGCCAAGGATGCGCCGGCGGCAAAGAGCGAGTTGAGCGCGGCCGTCAATGCGCGGATGGCCGAGGTTGCCGCCATCATCCAGAAGGCGATGAAGGATTTTTCGGAGGGCCGCGGCAACCTCCAGATTTTTGGCGCGTCGCTTGAGGAAGCCCGGACGAAACTGGCGGCGCTGGCCGCCGGCATTAAGACCGCCCCTGACAAAACCAGTGCCGAAAACGTCGCCGCGGGCGGGACTGGCTTGCTCGCGAAGATCGCGGGCGTCAAAGAAACCGACAGCCTCTCAAGGGCCGGCCTGTTCATGTCCCGCACATCGTCGGCCAGCTCGGATTACGCGCGCAACACGGCGCGGAACACGAGCGACATGGTCAGGCTGATGAGGGAAATTCTTTCCCGCCAGGGCGCGGGCGATGCCTTCCTGAACGCATGAGCACGCCCGTTCCAATCTGGCGCGGTTCGACCGAGATTCAGCTCGATCCGGGCTTTCCGAAGATCAACACCGCGTGGTGGCGCAACACGGCGACGGGGGTTTATCGCGGACCTTACGCCACGCTCAGGCGGATACAGCCGCAATGGGGTGCGCTCGGCACCGGCGACTTTGCCGGATTTTTTGTCGAGACGTCGGAGCTGATCAAAGAGAAGGGCGGCAAGGGGGTTCTCACAGTCAACTTCACCACCGACGACACGCCGCCGCCGCGGCCCTCGTGCGAGTTTGAAAAAATAGACATCCCGATCGAACAAAATCCGCGCTACGCGGACTTGTTCAACGACGCGGACCAAGGCGGAAAATACATGGCGCTGATTGACGACGCGCTCCGCGCCAGCACGCAGGCGGATCGCGCACAGGCGCTTGCCCGAATCAATGCCGTGTCGGGCGATAGCGTCACGCTGATGGAGATTTACAACAAGAAGCGGCGCGGCCACGACACGTATTGGATGTTCGCGCCGGTCGCCTCCATCATCGAATCCTTCGTGGCCCCGCCGCTGCCGATGAAGGGCGGGTTTGAAGAGATGCCGGATTCGCGGATTCCCTATTCGATGGGATGGAAGTGGCTGCGCATGGGCGACAAGCTCACGCGGCCGTCCGGCCGATTCTGGGAACTCCAAAAGCTCTGGCAGGGATGCCACGTGATCGATTCCGACCTCTATCCCACCAGCTCGTCCTTTGCCTTGTCGGAGGAAGGGATGGCGCTGATGGGGCGGCAATCGAAGTTGAACGCCGGCGAGCGGGCGCGGCTGAACGATCTGGTGATTGAAGCCCATGCGAAAATGTGGGGCAATCTTCGGAACGCCGCCCGCAAACAAACGGCTCGGCGCCGTCCGGCGCTGCACTCATGAGCATCCCCGGCGAGCTTCGGCCTGGCGGCGACGCGCGCGGCAACTGGCGCGCGATCAACGCGCTCATCCAGACGGTGAAGAACTTCGCGGCGCGGCTTTCTAACGTCGAGTCCCGCGTGCCGCGCCGGCAGAAAGACACGCCGGCGGACGCGCTCCACGATTTTCAAATCTTCAACTCGGCGGCGGCGGCTTCCGACACCACTCCCGATCCGGCGGCGTGGCGGACGTTTGAGGTCCACACCGGCAAGGTGAGTTGCAAAACTCCCGACAACGATGACTCGGCCGGCGATCCGCTCAAGATCGTCGTGGACGCAAACACCGACAAACACTACGTCTGGTTCGAGGCCGAGGTAAAACTTCGGAATGGCGGCGAGATGCTGGAGCCGCTGGTGCAGTCGGTCACCATCAAAGACGGCACCGATCCGAAGACCGAGGAGTGGGAGAAGTTCCCCGATCAGGATTTTGGCAGTGGAGATACCATCACCGTCCGCTGCGTCATTGGCACAATCAAAACCGGCAGCGACGACCCGTTGGCCGACGACGGCCAGAAGGCGGACCTCTGGCAGAACATTCGCGGCAGCGTGACAGTCGGCCTGTTGGTGGACCACGTCCGCGTCCTCTCCGGCAAGCTCAAGGTCTGGCGCAAGATCGTCGTGTTTCAGCCGGACAATTACGTGGAGTGCCCCGAAGAACAGTTCGTCAGCAGTTCCAGCGCGCCGTCGTCGTCGCACAAAAGCTCCACGCCGGCCGAGTCCAGTGGCACGCATCATTCGCACCCGACGCACTCCAACAGCAGCGGCGGCCTGGTCAGTTCGCACGGCCTGGTGTCCGAGGAGGACCACTGGCTATACCGCGTCTATCGTCCGCCGGGCGCGGGTTGGAACGTTGTCACAATGGAAGACGGCTGGCTCTGGTGCGATAACGACACCGATCCCACGGTGGTGTCGTTGGACGGTGATATTGCCGTGAACGCGACGGCGGAAAATCCACTGGTCATCGCGCTCAAGGTCCAATTCAGCAACTTGACCGGCGTTGACGACGATCCATCTTTCGAGGCGTCCATCGTCACCGGCCTCAAGGATTCTCTCGATTTGTCGCCGACCGTGAATCTGAAACAAAAAAAGCCGGACGATTGGCCCGGTCCGGTAAAAGCGCCCGACAATGGCACGCTCTACCTGGAAATTGCCGAGATCTCCACGGATGGCGGCGTGCTTCAAATCTTTGAAAAATGGCGCGACCAGGTTTCCTTCATCCTTTCGCTTTCGGGCGCGGCTCCAAACAGCTACCAAGCCTACTTCTTAAGCCCCAATTCTGGCAGCCCCGAAATATTGCCTTTCGGCGAGCCGATGCTTGTCGGCGGGCGTTGCCCGATCGAGGAGTTTAACATTCTAGCTGACGGGAATTTCGCGACGCGCACGATCGTGGGCAACCTCACGGGCACCATCGACGATGATGGCAACTACATGCTCAACGTGTACATGACGACCGATTACTTGTGGCAGGGATTGCTGTGCTACCAGGTCCTTTCACAGGACCCGACCCAGATAGAAACCAGCCCGGTGGATAACGACCCAGTGGACGAAGATTGATCATGGGAGAAATTCTTTTTGAACAGGACCTGGCCGATGTGTTTGACCCCACACCGCCGGCGCTCATCGCGCGTGGCGGATCGAGGACGGCGGGCGACGGCCGCGCGCCTTGCGTGCCGTGCGCCAGGCGGGCTGCGGCTGGCGCGCACAATGGCCTCGTCGTCACCGCCGCAAACAAGCCGGTGGAAATCGCCAACCTCTACCGCGGACGATCGGCCTTCCTGATCTGCGGCGGGCCGAGCTTCGCGCAACTCGACCACGCCAGGCTTCGGCAGCCAGGCATCCTCACGATGGGCGTCAACAACTCCGTCAAGACGTTCCGCCCGGACCTTTGGACGTGCGTGGACCCGGCCGATCACTTCCTGCGTTCGATCTGGCTCGATCCTCGCATCCTCAAGTTCGCGCCGCACGGCAGCCGCAACCAGCGCGTCTTCGACAGCGACAAGTGGGATTTCACGAAAACCCTGATTCAGGATTGCCCCGCCACCTATTTCTATCATCGGCATTGCGGATTCAACGCGGCGGCGTTTCTCACGGCATCTTCGTTCTGTTGGGGGAACGACGACAAGAACGGCGGTGCGCGGAGCGTCATGCTGGTCGCAATCCGGCTGCTCTACCACCTGGGCGTGCGGCGGATTTTCCTGCTCGGCTGCGATTTCAAGATGGCCGCCGATTACCGCTACCATTTCGACCAGGCGCGCGGCAAAAGCTCGGTCAAGGGCAACAACGAAACCTACGCGACGCTCCGCGAGCGGTTCAAATTGCTGCGGCCAATCTTCGACCGCGCCAAGCTTCAGGTGCTCAACTGCAATCCCGACAGCGCCGTTGAAGCCTTCGACAAGATCACCTTTGACAAAGCCGTCGCACTCGCCTTGGAGGAATGGGGAAACGTCAACACCATGAATGAGCGCACCGCCGGTCTCTATGACCAAACCAAGCCAGGCCAGAAACCGAAAGTGCCGCCCGCGCCGGCGCCGCCGAAATGCAAGCCTCTGGCGAAGAATAAATTCTGGTGCGCCGCGCCGCCGGTGCCAAAGATAGCCCACTTTGTCTGGCTCGGCAGCGCGCCGCCGAAGATGGCCGCTGACAACATCGCCCGGTTCCGCGAACTGCATCCGGCGTGGGACGTTCGCGTGCACGCGGCGATGCCGGCGGACATGCCCGACGATCTCTACCAGGCGTCGTTCCGCGTCTCGCAGCTCTGCCAGCGTTCTGATCTTGTGCGCCTCTGGGTGCTCCACCGGGATGGCGGCGTTTACCTCGACACGGATTGCTACCCGGTGCGCGCGTTCGACGAACTTCTTCACTACGAGCATTCGGTGTTTCAGAACGAAAGCCACGCCAATTTTCGCATCGCCAACTGCTGCATGATCGCCGCGCCTGGCTCACCGGCCATTGCTCGCGTGCTTGCCGAGTGCCGAAAAATCATCAGTGCAAAACTCCCGTCTCCCATCTCCAATTTCCAATCACCCGCTGCCTCTGGCGGCGCCGGCGCTGTCTTCGCCCGCACCGAGTTTGGCCCCAAAGTCCTGACGGCCTTGCATCGCGCTAACCGGGGCGCGTGGAACGTGCTGCCGAACCATTACGTCGGCGTGCTCAAGTCCAAAGACAGTTGCTTCCGTTTGATGAAGCTGCCGCTCGCCGAGCAATCGGCGGTGCTCGCCGGTGTGGCCGCTCGTTTTGTGGACGGCGTTTGGCCGTTCTGTATTCACAGCGGCGGCATCCCGGCCGACGCGATGCCGGCTGGCCTTGGCCGCTCCAGCTTCACCGCCCCGCTCGGCCGCGGCGACGCCATTCTTCGCCGGCTGCCGGCGCCAGTTTCAATCTCCAATCTCCAATCTCCAATTTCAAATGCCCAATCCTCCGGCCTCCAACCTCTATCTTCCATAGCCATTCACGGTGCCGAGATCGGCGTCTTCAAAGGCCGTCTTGCCACCTACCTCCTTGGCCATCGCACCGATCTTCATCTCACCCTTGTTGACTCCTGGCGCGCCGCCGACCCAAACGGCCGCTACGCTGGGACGCAGGATGGCGTGGCGAAACTTTCACAGGCTCAGATGGATGCCGTGCGCGCGCTGGCATTGCGGTCCACAGAGTTCGCCTCCGATCGTCGCGCGGAGCTGCGTGCGGATTCGTTGGTCGCCGCCGCCCTGGTCGCGGATCGCAGCCTCGATTTTGTATTCATTGACGCCGACCACAGCTACGAGGGAGTGCGTGAAGACATCCTTGCATGGACGCCGAAGCTCAAGCCAGGCGGCCTGCTCTGCGGCCACGACATTGACTGCCGGTCGCGCGAGTGGGGAGTGCGCCGCGCCGTCGAAGAAGCCGCCGCCGCGATCGGCGCGCCCTTTGAAATCGACGCGGACCACACCTGGTTCATCCGTCTGCCGACCGCCCGCGGTCCCTCCGCGGCCCCCGCGCCGGCGGTCCGCGGCGCTACCGCCTAACCCTTTTTGTATGGCGGTCGCTACGGCGGAATCCTACCCTTTTCAATCATTTCGCCGGCCTACGGTGAAAAACTCGGGCTTTGCGTCCTCCTCATCCACAACTCCACGCATCTTCAACCGCAAAACTCAGAAGCCGCACCCGTGATGAAATATCCGAGTTAGCACGGATTTCCCAAAATCCCTCCCAACGAGTCCGCCTCCGCACGGCCCTTGTTCCTTCCCTAGATACACATTGACGTAAAAATGCCGAAGGCGAGAGAGTCCCGGTGACCCTCGCGCCTTCGTGCGAATGATGTGTTGCTTGCCTCGTTCAGGTGGTCGCGGCAGGCTTCTCCGGCTCGGGGGCCGGAACTGCTGCGGCAGCCGTCTCCACCCATTCGAGCAGCGCCAGCGGGGCACCGTCGCCGATGCGCTGGTTCAGCTTGATAATGCGAGTGTAGCCGCCGCTGCGGCCCTGATATTGCGGGGCCAGATCTTTGAACAGCTTGGCGACGGCGGTCTTCTGGTGCAACGCGGCCATCGCGAGTCGGCGATGGTGCAACGTGCCTTTCTTGCCAAACGTGATGACACGGTCGGCAAGCAGCCGCGCGGCCTTGGCCTTCTCCAGCGTGGTGCGCACGCGGCCGTGAAGAACGAGGCTGGCGACCAGATTGGCGAGCATGGCATTGCGATGCTCGCTCTTGCGGCCGAGTTTGATGGTGCGTTTTCCGTGGCGCATAGTTTCCTTGCTCTATCCTTCCAACCGCTTTACTCCTTCTCCTCTGCCTCGACGGGGGCTTCCTCGCCGAGGGGCCTCTCCGGCGCCGGGCCGCTCTCCAGCAAGCCGAGATCGAACTTCATGCCGAGCGTCAAGCCCAAGCCAGACAGCTTCTCCTTGATTTCGTTCAGCGACTTCTTGCCGAAGTTGCGATACTTGAGCATTTCGCTCTCCGTCTTCATGGCGAGCTGGCCGACCGTGGTGATGTTGGCGTTGTTGAGACAGTTGGCGGCGCGCACGCTCAGTTCGATTTCGTTGACCGACATGTTGAGCTTCTTGCGCAACTCGGCGTCTTTGTCGCTGATTCGCTCTTGGGCGGCCTCGAACTCGACCGGCTCCTTGCCGTATTCGCAGAACGGATCGAGGTGATGTCGCAGGATGTGGCTGGATTGCATCAAGGCGTCGTCGGGCGTCATGCGGCCGTCGGTCCAGATTTCGAGCAGCAGCTTGTCGTAGTCGGTGCGCTGACCGACGCGGGTGTTCTCCACGCTGTAGCGCACGCGGCGCACGGGCGAGAAGATCGAGTCAAGGGGAATGACGCCAATCGCCATATCCGGGACCTTGTTCTTCTCCGCCGGGCGGAAACCGCGCGCAACCTCGATGGTCAACTCCACCTCGAACTTCATCTTCTTGTCGAGCGTGCAGATGTGCGTGTCGGGGTTGATGATTTCAACGGTATTGTCCGTTTTGATGTCGGCAGCCGTGATCGCGCCTTCCTTGCTCGCCAAGAGCAGGATCTGGCGCGACTCCTTGGCCTGCGACTTGAAGAGGATTTTGCGCAGGTTGAGGATGATGTCGGTGACATCCTCGACCACGCCCACAATGGTGGCAAACTCGTGGTGCGCGCGCAAGGACTCGTCAAACTTCACGGTGGTCAGCGCGGCGCCTTCCAACGAACTGAGCAACACGCGGCGAAGCGAGTTGCCAACGGTGTGACCGTAGCCGGCCTCGAAAGGCTCGGCGGCGTATTTGGCGTAAGTGGGTGTCGCGGTGGCCTCGTCCTTGGTCAACCGCTTGGGCATTTCGAAACGTCCGAGTCGAACTGGCATGTTTTTCTTTCCGCGAGTTTGATCTGGCATGGCCTGCTGTCTTCCCGCCGCTGACTTCGCGGTCGCTTCAGCGCGGGAACGCCGGCCATGCCCTTATACTCGCTTGTTGGTTAACTTCTTCTGTCTTCGAACTACTGATTACTGACCGCTTCTCGACTACCGCGAATAGAATTCCACGATCGCCTGCACGTTGGCAAGCGGCTCGGCTTCTTCCGTCGTGGGCATGCGGCTGATGGTGCCCTTGGCCGCTTCTTTTTCCAGCGTCAGCCAAGGCGGCACCGTGCGGACCGCCGCCGACTCCAGGCTCTTGACAACCATCTGCCGGGAACGCGGATTGTCCCGCGCCTCAATGAGGTCTCCGGGCCTGACGTTATACGACGGGATGCTGACGCGCCGCCCGTTGACCTTCAAGTGGCCGTGCGTCACCAACTGGCGCGCCGCGGGTCGGCTCGACGCGTAACCGAGTCGAAAAACGACGTTGTCCAACCGCGTCTCCAGAATTTGCAACAACATGTCGGCGGTGTTACCGCGGCGTTTCTTGGCCTCCTCGAAGCAGCGGCGGAATTGCCGCTCCAAGAGTCCGTAACAGTAGCGAAGCTTCTGTTTCTCGGCAAGGCCGCGGGCGTAGTCGGTCAGCTTGCGTCGCGCCCGTGGGCCGTGCTGGCCGGGCGGGTAAGCGCGCTTTTCAAGCACCTTGTGCGGCCCGAAGACGGGCACGCCATAGCGGCGACTGATGCGTTGTTTGGGTCCTTTGTAACGAGCCATAAATCCGGTGTTCCGTTTTGCGTTTGATTACACGCGGCGCTTCTTCGGCGCGCGGCAGCCGTTGTGCGGAATCGGCGTCACGTCTTTGATGACGCTGATTTCCAAACCGATCGCCTGCAAGGCGCGAACGGCGGACTCGCGGCCGGAGCCGGGGCCTTTGACGTGGACCTCGACTTCCCTCATGCCGTGAGCCATCGCCTGCCGGCCGCAATCCTGCGCCACGAGCTGCGCGGCGTAAGCCGTGCTCTTGCGCGAGCCTTTGAAACCGACCTTGCCGGCGCTGGACCAGCCGATGACGTTGCCCTGCATGTCCGTGATAGTCATGCTGGTGTTATTGAACGAAGCGACGACGTGCGCAATGCCCGAGTGAACGTTCTTCGCGCCCTTGAGCTTGGCCACCTTGACCGGCTTCGTGCCCTCGTCGAGCAGCGATGCCGCCGTGGTCTCGGCCGGAGCCGCTTCCTTCGGAGCCGCCGCGGCCGCAGGGGCCGCGCCCTTTGCTTTCGGGTCTTTGGCGGCTTTCGCCTCCTTGACCGGTTTCGCTTCCTTCGTCGCTGGTTTCTTCTCTATTTCTTCTGCCATGATAAACGCCTCAACAATTTCTAAAAACTAAACCTTGCCGGCTTTCGCGTCTTTGCTGCGCACGACGCCGACCGTCTTGCGCGGGCCCTTGCGCGTCCGGGCATTGGTCTGCGTACGCTGGCCGCGAACGGGCAGTCCCTTCACGTGCCGTGAGCCGCGATAGCACTTGATGCCAATGAGCCGCTTCAGGTTAAGGCCGATCTCGCGGCGCAGGTCGCCTTCGAGAATATAACCTTCCTTTTGGATCACGCCGACGATCTTGCCGAGCTGCTCGTCGCTCAGCTTCTCCGTACGGATGTTCGGGTCAATGCCCGCCTTCTCCAAAATGACAAGCGAGTTCGACGGCCCAAGGCCGTAGATGTAACGCAGCGAGATGCCAATCTTCTTGCCGCCGGGAATATCAACACCCAAAAGTCTGGCCATAATTGTCCTTGCTAACCCTGCCGCTGCTTGTGTCGCGGGTCCGTGCAAATCACGCGCACGACGCCCTTCCGCCGCACAATGCGGCAGCGCTCGCACAATCTTTTTACTGACGATCTTACCTTCATAAATTCTTTCACTGTTGCCGGCCGGTAATCCGGCCCTGGCTCAAATCATACGGCGTCATTTCCACCGTCACTCTGTCACCCGGCTGCAGCGGACCGAACACGGACCGCTTCTTGCCCGGCACGTAACCCAGCGTGCGGAAGCCATTCGGCATTTCCACTCGCGCGACGCCGTTCGGCAGCGTTTCCACGACTACGCCTTCGCCGCCGATGGCATCGTCTTTCGACATGTCAAAATCTCCGGTTCGCCGTCCGTGACCGCCACCGTGTGCTCGAAGTGCGCGGATGGCAAACCATCCTTCGTCACGACCGTCCAACCATCAGACCGCACTTCGACGTCCGGCCGGCCCTGCGTGGTCATCGGTTCGATGGCCAGCGTCATGCCAGCCCGCAACATCTCCGACTTCCTGCCGCGACCGCGCTGCTCTACGAAATTCGGAATCTGCGGGTCCTCGTGCAGCTTCCGACCGACGCCGTGACCCACAAACTCGCGCACAACGCCAAACTTGGCGGTTTCGACCGCCTGCTGCACCGCGCGCGAGATATCCTCGACGCGGTTTCCAGCACGCGCTGCCGCAATACCGGCATACAACGCGCGCTCGGTGACGTCGAGCAGACGCTGCGTCTCAAATTTAATCATGCCGACGGCCACGGTCGTGGCGTTGTCGCCCACGAAGCCGCCCAACACGATACCGACGTCCAGACTGACGATGTCGCCATACTGGATGCGGCGTTCGCCCGCTAAACCGTGCACCACTTCCTCGTTCACCGAAACACAAATCTGTCCCTTGTAGCCGCGGTATCCGAGAAACGCGCTTCTGCCGCCGCGTTTCCGCATCATCTCCGCCGCCGCTTCGTCCAACTCCCGGGTTTTCCGCCCCGGCGCAACCAGCAAAGCGACCTCCGCCAGAACCTCCGCCGCCGCCTGGCAAGCCAGACGCATGCAACTCAGTTCTTCCGGCGACTTCAGGACAATCATTCCGGCAACACTATCGGGCTACGCTTCAGGTGTCAATGAACGCTGAGGCACCGGCCTATCTTCGGCCGCGCAAATGCCCCTTCTTCAAAAATCCATCGTAATGCCGTGTCAACAGGTGGGTCTCCACCTGCCGCATCGTGTCGAGCATGACGCCGACCACGATCAACATGCTCGTGCCGCCAAAAAAGCTGGCGACCAGATAATCAATCCCCAACTGGCTATACATCACCTGCGGGATCAGCGCGATGACCGTCAAAAACAGCGCGCCCGCCAGCGTGATCCGAGTCATCGTCGCGTGCAGGAAATCCGCCGTCGGCTTGCCCGGCCTCATGCCCGGCACGTAGCCGCCATATTTCTTCAGGTCGTCGGCGATCTGAATCTCGTTGAACGTCGTCGCCACCCAAAAGAACGAGAAGATGAAGATCATCAGCGAGTAAATCGTGTAATACGTCGCGCTGCCACGCGTCTCGCTCAACAGTTCGCTGAGATGGGAGAAGAAAGTGCCAAGCCCACCAGCATGCTGCCCAAGGAAAAAGAATATCTTCTGCGGGAACATCAGGATCGCCTGGGCGAAGATGATGGGCATGACGCCGGAATAGTTCACGCGCAAGGGCATGTAGGTCTGGCCGCCGGCAACCATCCGCTGGCCCACCATGCGCTTGGCGTATTGCACGGTGATCTTCCGTTGCGCCTGCGTCACCGCGATGATGCCGGCAATCACCACAAACAACACCGCGAGCATGCCGAGAAAGTGGATGAAGTTATATTTCGACTCGATCCCTTCACCCGGGATAAACATTTTCCACGTCCGCTCAATCGCGGCCGGCAGGCGGGCGACAATGTTGGCGGTGATGATCAACGAGATGCCGTTGCCGACGCCGCGCTGCGTGACCTGCTCGCCGAGCCACATCAAAACGACGGTGCCGGTGGTCAGATTCAAGATCGAGATGAGCCTGAAGAAGAAGGGATGCCGCAACCACGCGTCGGTCACCAAGTTGCCCTGAAAACCGCGCAGAATCGTCGTCGGATGCTCGAAGAAACCGACCACCATCAGGTAGCCCTGAAAGAGCGCCAAACCAACCGTCACGTAACGGGTGTATTGTGTGAGTTTCTGCCGGCCGTTCTCCTCACGCGCGATCCGGCCGAGTTGCGGGACCACGGCGACTAGCAACTGCAAAATGATCGAAGCGCTGATGTAGGGCATGATGCCCATCGCGCCGATGGCGCAGTTTTCCAGTGCGCCGCCGGTGAACAGGCTGTAAAGGCCGAGGATGCCGCCGCCGGACTGCTGCGCGGTCTTCTCGAAAAACATCGCGAGCGCGGCGCCGTTGATGCCCGGCACCGGCACCGCCGCGAACATGCGACAAATCGCCAACAACCCGAACGTGAACAGCAGACGAGTCCGCAGTTCGGGAATCTTTAGAGTATTAGCAAACGCCGAAAGCATGCCAGTCCAGAGAGATTAACTTGCCTTCGCCGCAGCAGCCGCAGCAGCAGCTTTGGCAGCGTTCTTGTTGCCGTACGGATTGCGCCCGCCCGGCGCCACCGGCAACACGATGATTTCGCACTGACCGCCAAGTTTCTCGATCTTCTCCTTGGCGGCGCCGCTGAATTTGTGGGCCTGCACCGTCAGCTTCTTCTTAAGCTCGCCGTCGCCGAGAACCTTCACGCCGACGCCCTTGCCCTGCAAAATGTCCTGCTCGGCCAGCTCCTTCGGGCCGACTTTCGCGCCGTCATCGAACACGTTCAGTTGCTCGATGTTGACAATCGCGTAGTCGGTCGTGTGCCGGGCGTTGTTGAATCCGCGGCGCGGCAAACGGACGATGAGCCGCGTCTGGCCGCCCTCGAAGCCGATCTTGAGACTGCCGCCGGAACGCGCGGTCTGGCCCTTGCCGCCGCGGGTGGATGTCTTGCCGTGGCCACTGCTCTCGCCGCAGCCCAGCCGTTTGACACGGTGCACGGCACCCGGCCTGTTTTTTAACGTATGCAATCGCATGTTGAACCTTGAAAAATGTCGCTGTCTATGTCTGAAAATTCTCTTTGTCTTGGATCCGCAACCGTCACCGGGCACTCGCCGCCTGCGCCCTCAGCCCTCGAAGCGCCCGGACCTGATCCGGCATCCGCAAGCTTAACAACGCGCTCAACGTCGCCTTGACGACGTTCATGGCGTTGCTCGATCCCAGGCTCTTGGCCAACACGTCTTTGATGCCCGCGAGTTCGCAGACGGCCCGAACGCCGCCGCCGGCAATGACGCCCGTGCCGGGCGATGCCGGCCGCAGCAGCACGCGGCCGCCGCTGAACTTGCCAAAGACTTCGTGCGGGATGGTGTTGTTTTGCAACGACACGGAAACCACGTTCTTCCGCGCCGCCTCGGTGCCTTTGCGGATGGCATCCGCCACTTCCTTGGCCTTGCCGAAACCGTAGCCGACGTGACCCTGCTGGTCACCGACCACGATCAGCGCGCTGAAACTGAAGCGCCGGCCGCCCTTGACCACTTTCGCGGTGCGGTTGATAAACACCACGCGTTCGATCATCTCGCCGCGCTCGCGTTCCGGCCGGACATACGCCGGCAGCTTTTCTTCTTCCGGCACCACCGGGACGACCTTGACCTGCTCGATTTCCTTCTCGGTCTCGGCAACAACGCGGATTTCTTTTTTCAGTGCAAACTTGTCGGTGTTCATGCGTCCTAAAACTTCAAACCGGCTTCACGCGCGGCATCGGCGAGCGACGCGACACGATTCTTGCCCTTTTCGCTGACCAGATAACGGTAACCGCCACGATCAAATACAACGGTCTTGATCCCCTTCTCAATCGCGCGCTGGCCGATCGTCTTGCCGATCGTGACCGCGCCTTCCTTGTTGGCCTTCAGCTTCTTGTCGCCAAAACTCTTGTCGAGCGTCGAGGCAGACACCAGCGTCTTGCCCGCGACGTCGTCAATGACTTGCGCGTAAATATTCTTGCTTGTGAACGACACCGCCAGCCGCGGACGCGCGCCAGTGCCACGCACCTTCTGCCGCAGCCGCTTGTGCCGGCGCCCGACAAATTCTTTTTTGCTCAACGGTCTCATATACGGAATTCCAAATTAAAAACCCTGGCCGCCTTACTGCTGGACGGTCTTGCCTTCCTTGCGGCGAACCTGTTCGCCGACGTAGCGGATGCCCTTGCCCTTGTAGGGCTCTGGCGGATAGTAGCTGCGCACCGACGCAGCAAACTGCCCGACGACTTGCTTGTCCGGGCCTTCGATCGTCAGCTTCGTGTTGTCAACCACCGTCACCTTGACGTTCTTGGGAATCGCGGCGTTGATCTGGTGCGAGAAGCCGATGACCAGGTTCAGCTTGTCGCCCTGCACGGCGGCGCGGAAGCCGACGCCCTGGATTTCAAGCTGCTTGACGTAGCCTTCGGCGACGCCGCGCACCATGTTGTTAACAAGGCTGCGCACCAGTCCGTGCAACGCCCGCGTCTGCCGCGTCTCGTCGGCGCGCACCACCACGACCTTGCCATCCTTGTTCGCGACCTTGATCGGCGCGGGCACGTCGTAGTCGAGCTTGCCTTTCGGGCCTTCGACAGAAACTTTCTGCCCGGCCACGGTGACCTTCACCTTCGCCGGCAGTTCAATAGGTTGTCGTCCAATCCGTGACATAATTCTTACCACACAGTACAAAGCAATTCGCCGCCGACCTTGAGTTTGCGGGCCTCAACGCCGGTCATGATCCCGCGCGACGTGGACACCAACGCGGTGCCCATGCCGCCCAACACGCGCGGCATCTCCTCGCTCCCGACGTAAACACGCCGGCCCGGCCGGCTCACGCGCTTGATACCTTCGATGACCGGCGTCTTGCCGGAATATTTCAACTGGATCAGGATTTGCTTGTGCGCGCCCTCCTCCTGCTCGACGGCGTAGTCGCTCACGTAGCCTTCCTTCTTCAGGATGCGCGCGATCTCCACCTTCAGTTTGGAGTGCGGCACCTTTACTTCCGGTTTCGCCGCGGAGCTCGCATTGCGAATCCGCGTCAACATATCGCCAATAGTATCAGTAATATTCATGTTACCAGCTCGCCTTGATCACGCCCGGCAACATTCCCTGCGCCGCCAGTTCGCGGAAGCAAATGCGGCACACCTGAAACCGCCGGATGAAACCGCGCCGCCGGCCGCAAACCCGGCAACGGTTGTAGCCGCGCGCCGTAAACTTCGGCACGCGCTTCTGTTTTGCCATTAAACATGTCTTCGCCATAAAATCCGCTCTTTACTTGGCCACCGCGTGCGGCTTCAACCGCGTCGCGAAGGGCATTCCCATTTCTTCCAGCAACAGCCTCGCCTCGTCATTGGTGCGGGCACTGGTCACAATCGTCACATGCATGCCCTGCGGGCGCTTGATCTTGTCCAGTTCGATCTCGGGGAAAATCGTCTGGTCATTCACGCCGAACGAGTAGCTGCCCCGGCCGTCGAAGCTGCGCAGCGGCAAACCGCGGAAATCGCGAATGCGCGGCAGCGCGGCGCTCACCAGCCGATCAAAGAACTCATACATCTTGGTCCGGCGCAGCGTTACGCGGCAACCGATTTCCTGGCCCAAGCGCAGGTTGAAATTGGAGATGTTCTTCCTGGAGATGTTCAGCACGGGCTTCTGGCCGGTGATGGCCGTCAGTTCCTTCACGGCGTCCTCCACGGCGTTCTTGTCCGCCTTGCTGGTCGCGGTGGACACACCCATGCTTACGACGATCTTCTCGATCTTCGGCACCTCGAAAGGGTTCTTGTAGCCGCGCCCCTGGATCAGCGCCGGCACAACCTTCTGTTTGTAATGTTCTTCTAACCGCGATGGCATGTTGCTTGTTTCTGGCCGCAATTTGCCGGCCGAGTCGAATGGTTATTTGTCAAATTCGTTCTTGCACTTCCGGCAAAACCGGATGCGTTTGGCGGCGTCGCGCTTGATGCCGAGCCGCACGCCCTTCTTGCAGGTGGGGCAGAACAACATCAGGTTCGACAACGCGATGCTTCCTTCCTTCTCCACGATCGCGCCCTGCGGCTGAGCCTGGCTTTTCTTGGTGTGGCGCTTGATCATCTGCAGCCCCTCGACGAGCGCACGGCCGCTGCCGCGCCGCACTTCGAGAACCTTGCCCTGTTTGCCGCGGGAACGGCCCGCGATGGCCACTACCACATCGTTTTTCCGAAGCAGCGTCTTCATCAACTAGAGCACCTCCGGCGCAAGCGAAATGATTTTCATGAAATTCTTGTCCCGCAACTCGCGCGCCACCGGCCCGAAGATGCGCGTGCCGCGCGGATTCCGCTCCTTGTCAATGATGACGATGGCGTTCGAATCGAACCGCAAATAGGAGCCGTCGGAGCGTTTGATCGGCCGCTTGGTGCGGACGATGACACCGTGAACAACCTCGCCTTTCTTCACGGTGCCGTCCGGGGCCGCTTCTTTGACGTTGGCGGAAATGATGTCGCCGATGCGGGCATAGGCTTTGTTGGAGCCGACGACGCCCACCACCGACGCACGACGCGCGCCGGAGTTGTCAGCCACTTCTACGATTGTTCTTACCTGGAGCATGAAGTTAAACCTCTGTCTCTTGCGTCACCCGCGCCAGCATCCGGTGCGACATTGGCAGGATTTCCACCACGCGCCACCGCTTCAGCTTGGACAACGGGCGCGTCTCGACGATGCGCACGCGGTCACCGAGCTTGGCCTTGTCCTCTTCGTCATGGGCGTAGAACTTGGAGCTCTTGGTCATGACTTTGCCATACTTCGGATGCGGCACGCGGCGATCCACGCGCACCACCACGGTCTTCGCCATTTTGTCGGAGATGACCGTGCCGATGAGTTCCTTGCGGACACCGCGCTCGCGCGCGCTGGCGGCCGCCGCGATGGCGACTGCGGGTTGAGTTGATGTCTGATCGGGCATAAAAAATCTCGCTCTACTTATTTCGCGCCGGCAGCCGCCGCGCTCCGTTTCTGCGTAATCACCGTTTGGATGCGGGCGATGTCGCGCCGCAGTTCGCGGATGCGGCTCGACTTTTCGATCTGGCCGCCGTGTTTTTGCAGGTTGAGCTTGAACAACTCCTCGCGGCAGTCGCGCTCCTTCGCCTGCATTTCCTCAATACTGTGTTCTCGAAGTTCTTTGGCCTTCATGGGCTGTAAAAATCCTTACATCAACCGCGCAACAAACCGGGTCTTGATCGGCAGTTTGCCCGCCGCGAGCCGGAACGCTTCCTTCGCCAACGGCTCGGGCACGCCGCCCAGCTCGAACATGATGCGACCGGGGCGGACCACCGCGACCCAAAACTCGGGAGCGCCTTTGCCTTTACCCATGCGCGTCTCCGCTGGTTTCTTGCTGACGCTCTTGTCCGGAAAAATCCGCAGCCAGAGCTTGCCGCGCCGCTTGGTGTAGCGCGCGATCGCCACGCGGGCCGCCTCAATCTGCTTGGCGGTCATCCACGCGCGCTCCAGCGCCTGCAATCCAAATTCACCGAAGTCCACGCTCACGGCGCGGCTTTCGAAGCCCTTGCGGCTGCCCCGCTGGTGCTTCCGATACTTGACTCGTTTCGGCATTAACGGCATAGGTAGTGTCCTGGCAAAAAGTTCAACGCTTTATGGTTTACTGCGCCGGCGCCGGCACTGCGGTCGCCGACGGCGTTTCGAAGCGGCGTTCCGGTTTTTTCTCGCCTTTGTAAACCCAGCATTTTATGCCGATCTTGCCGTAGGTGCAAAGCGCCTCGGCAAAACCGTATTCAATGTCGGCGCGCAGGGTTTGCAACGGCACGGTGCCCTGGCGATACCACTCCGTGCGGGCGATTTCGCCGCCGCCCAAACGGCCGGCGCAGCGAATCTTGATTCCGGCCGCGCCCATGTCCAAAGCGGTCTGCACCGCTTTCTTCATTGCGCGGCGGAAACTGATGCGCCGCTCCAACTGCAACGCCACGTTCTCTGAAATCAGTTGCGGGTCCGTCTCCGGCTGCTTGATCTCGACGATGTCCACGTAAATCTCTTTGCCGCCGGTCATCGTGTGCAGCTCTTCCTTCAGCTTGTCGATCTCCGCGCCCTTGCGACCGATGACGATACCGGGCCGCGCCGTATGCACGGTAATGCGCAAGCGATTGGCCGCCCGCTCGATCACGATTTTCGGCACCGCCGCCTGCGCCAGCTTCGTCTTGACGAAGTCGCGGACCTTGATGTCCTCGTGCATGAGGTTGATGTATTCCTTCTTATCGGCGAACCACTTGCCACGCCAATCGAAGGTGACCGGCAATCTATAGCTGACAGGATGAACTTTTTGACCCATACGTTCTCCGTTATTTCTGCTCCGGCTTCACAGCCTCGGCCGGTTTGGTTTCCGCCTTGGCCGCCGGCTTGGGAGCGGGCGCCGCGCCGGGCGTTCGCCGGGCTGCTTCCGCCACCACAATCTTGACGTGGCAGGTCCGGCGCAACCGCGGCGCCGCCATGCCGCGGGCGCTGGCCTTCCAACGTTTGAACGTCGGGCCGGTTCCCACGACTGCTTCCTTCACCACCAGCGTGTCCGCCGCCAGATTCGCGTTGTTCTCCGCGTTGGCGACCGCCGAGCGCAGTGTCTTCAGGACAATGCGCGCGCTCTTGCGCGTCGTGAATTGCAGCACGTCCAGGGCGTGAGCCACGCTCATGCCCTGAATCTGGCGCGTGATCTCCGACACCTTCTGGTGTGACATCCGCGCGTATTTAGTTATCGCTTGCACGTCCATAAAAATATTCTAGCTCTTCGTCAACCGCACACGATCACCGACCTTGACCGCATTCCCACGGTCCATCGTTTCGATGACCGCTCCTGAAATCTTCTTCCGCACTTCAACGACCTTCAACCGGGCGATCACCCGGTCGTCGCGCATCACCGCGAACGGCATACCCAATCGCACGCCCTGCTCGCTGCCGAGGTTGAGTACCGCCAACTGCAAACTCCAGTTCAGGCTCACCACCTGCGCCGACTCCAGCGTTGGCGCCGCCGGTTGCTGCACCGCCGGCTGCATCAGCTTCACCGCCGCCGGTTTCGTCGCCGCCACCGTTCGCTTCACGCGCTCCGATTCCGCCAGCGCCTGCGCCCGCTGGATCAGGCTCATGCTCTCTGATCCATGCAGTGCCTGCTCGAGCACCGTGTTGAGCCGCTGCAACTGGTCAATCAGCTTGCTCCGCTCCTGCTCGCTCCGTTGCAGCGCCGCCGTCGCGTCCGCCAGTTCCGTGTCCAGCTTCACCGCGTCGCCCGCCGTCACCGGCGTGGCGCGCTGCTGCTGCAACTCCTGACACCGCTTGCGAAATGCCACTGCTTCACCCTGCGCCGCCGCGAGACTTTCGCTCAACGCTTTCAGCGCCTGCTCTTTCTCAGCCATCTCGGTCTGCATTTCAGCGTAGTCGCTGACCAGCTTGCGGAACGCCACCGCCAGCTCCTGCTGTTGCAACGCGTTTTCCTCGGCCTTGATGAGGCCATTGACTGCCAAAGAACGTTCCTCGACCGGCTCTTGGCCGGCCAACGCAGCGGCGGTCCAACTCAGGACCCACGCCGCTGCCGCGTTTCGGATCCCGGGCCACATGACGGCCTCCGTTACTTCGCGGCGGCCTTCTCGGTGTGGGCGCCGTGCTTCCTAAAGATGCGGGTCAGCGAAAACTCGCCGAGCCGGTGACCGACCATGTTCTCGGTCACGAAAACCGCGTTGAAAATCTTTCCGTTATGCACACTGAACGTGTGGCCGACGAAATCCGGCACAATCATCGAACGGCGCGACCAAGTCTTGATCGGCTTCTTCTGGTCGGTTTCGTTCAGCTTGCGCACCTTCTCCATCAGGTGCTCATCCACAAAAGGGCCTTTTTTTAGCGAACGTCCCATGGCTACTTCTTCCTCCGATCCTGCACGATGAACCGACTCGTGGACTTGTGTTTCCTGCGGGTCTTGTAACCCTTCGCTGGCTGACCCCACGGCGAACACGGGTGATGCCATCCGCCGCCGCCCTTCGACTTGCCCTGACCGCCGCCCATCGGATGGTCCACGGGGTTTTTGCACATGGCGCGCGAGGTCGGACGCCAGCCGAGCCAACGGGTGCGGCCTGCTTTGCCCAAAGTAATGCTGTCGTGGTCCAGATTGCCGACCTGGCCGATGGTCGCGTAGCACTCCTGATGCACGCGCCGGATTTCACCCGACGGCAGCTTGATCTGCACGTATTCGCCTTCTTTCGACATCAACTGGGCCGACGCGCCCGCCGTGCGCACCATCTGCGCGCCACGGCCGCGGTTCACTTCGATCGCATGAACCGGCAGCGACATCGGAATCGTCTTCAACGGCATCGCGTTGCCGACCTCGGTCGGCGCTTCGGGGCCGCTCATGACGCTCTGGCCGACCTGCAGGCCATTGGGCGCAAGGATGTAACGCTTCTCGCCGTCCTTGTAGTGCAACAAGGCGATGCGGGCACTGCGGTTCGGATCGTATTCGATCGCCGCAACCTTCGCCGGCACGCCGGTCTTGTCGCGCTTGAAATCAATGATGCGGTAGAACTGCTTGTGACCGCCGCCGCGATTGCGCGCCGTCATCCGGCCGTGGCAATTGCGCCCGCCGTGCTTTCGCAACGGCTCCAGCAGCGATTTCTCCGGCGTGTCCTTCGTGATCTCCTCGAAGGTGTGATCCATCCGGAACCGTGAGCCGGGCGTCCTAGGTTTGAATTGCTTGATGCCCATGAAAAAATCCTGCTATGCGAGTTCGATTTTGTCGCCGGCCTTCAGGGTGATGATCGCCTTCTTCCAGCCCACTTGCCTGCTGGGGCGGCCGCGCATCAGCTTGAGCTTGCCGTGCACGTTGAGCGTATTGACGCGCAGCACGGTCACCTTGAACACCTTCTCGACAGCCTGCTTGATGTCTATCTTGTTCGCCTCCGGCGCCACAGCCAGCGTGTATTGATTGGACTTCGCGCTCTGGGCGCTGCCCTTCTCCGTCACACGCAATGTCTTGATGATTTGATGCGGGTCTCTCATCGCTTAGTCCTTCACCAACCGTTGTTCGACTTTTTGGAACGCCGACTTTGTGAACACCAGTTTGTGGGCCAGCGTCACATCATAAACATTCAGGTTTGACGCATCCACCACCGTCACATACGCCACGTTACCCGAGGCGAGCATTAGACTCTTATCGGGTTTGTCCACGACCAGCAACACTGAACGGTCGCCGACCTTCAAATTCTTGACCACGCCGACGAATTCCTTCGTCTTCGACGTCTTCAACACAATCGTCTCCACAAGGACAACATCACCCGCCGTGAGCCGGTTGCCCAGCGCCTTCTGCAACGCGAGACGACGGACTTTCTTCGGCATTCCCAGCGACCAATCCCGCGGCTTCGGGCCGAACACCACGCCACCGCCACGCCAAAGCGGACTGGCAAAGCTGCCGGCGCGTGCGCGGCCTGTGCCCTTTTGCTTCCACGGTTTCTTGCCCGACCCAGCCACCTCGCCCAGCGTTTTCGTGCATGCCGTGCCGGAACGGCGATTCGACTGAATCGCCACCACGGCATCGCGCACGGTCTGCTGGCCGCGGCTGCCTTTGATGATGAAGTCGTCGCGCAGCTCGAACTCGCCTGCCGCTCCGCCTTCGCTATTAATCACCGGAATCTTCATGAAATTCTCACTAACAAAATCAGTCCGTTGCTACTTCTTCGCCGGGGCTTTGGCCGGAGCCGCTGCCTTCGGCCCTGCCTTGCCCGCGCCCTTCTTGTCCGACACAGGAGGCGCCGGCAACTTCCGCTTCTCTGTGCCAAGTTTCACCGAGGTGCGGACGATAACGTAACCGCCACGCGTTCCCGGCACCGAGCCTTGGATCAACAAAAGATTTTCCTTCTCCCGCACTTGGACGACTTCCAAGTTCTGCGTCGTGATGCGCTCGTCGCCCATGTGACCGGGCATCCGCTGGTTGCGCCGGACCGTGCCGGGGAAGCTGCGCATGCCAATGGCGCCTACGCGACGATGCCAGCCTTTGTGGCCGTGCGATTCCGGGCCGCCCTGCATATGATGGCGGAAAATGACGCCCTGAAAACCCTTGCCTTTGGACGTGCCAATGACGTCCACATACTGGCCGACTTCAAAGAGCGTCGGGCCAACCACATCGCCGACCTTCACCTCTTTTGAGAAGTCACGGAACTCGCGAACAACGCGGCCGCAATGAGCGACGCCGTCCTTGACAACGTTGGCCTTGCCCAGATGACCCAGCTCCGCCTTGGACATCCGCTGTTGCTTCTGATCGCCGAAGCCCAGCTGCACGGCGTTGTATTTGTCCTTGCCCTCCTTTGTTTTCACCTGGAGCACTGTGCAAGGACCGACCTCCAACACCGTCACGTCCCGCAAGTTCCCCTGCGGATCGTAGACCTGCGTCATTCCCAATTTTTTTGCAATAAGTCCGACGGACATGGTTTAGTTTCGGGTTAAATCTTGATGGTGATGTCCACGCCAGCGGGGAGGTTGAGCTTCTTCAGCTCGTCCACCGTCTTCGCCGTGGGGTCAATAATCTCCAGGAGCCTCTTATGCGTGCGCATCTCAAAGGTCTCCATGGACTTTTTGTCTGCATGGACCGAGCGGTTCACGGAATGCCGCCAGAGTTCCGTCGGCAACGGGATGGGGCCGCTGACTTTGGAGCCGGTGCGGCGCGCGGTCTCGACGATCTCGGCCACCGAGGCGTCGAGCAGGCGATAGTCGTAGGCTTTCAGCCTGATACGAACACGTTGGGTTTGAGTCTCAGCCATAAATCAAAGAACAGGTTTAACTGCGCCTCCGGGTAGATTGATCGCCGCGCTGCTCCAGGATCTGCTTCTGGATGCTCGAGGGGACCGGGTCGAAGTGACTCGGCTCCATCGAGTAGCTGGCGCGGCCTTTCGACAGCGAGCGGATGTCGGTGGCGTAGCCGAACAATTCGGCCAGCGGCACCTGTGCGTGAACAACAACGACGTTCTCACGCGGCTCGATGCTTTGCACGATGCCGCGGCGGCGATTGATGTCGCCAATCAGGTCGCCCTGATAATCCACCGGCGTCACCAACTCGACCTTCATGATCGGTTCGAGAATGATCGGCGAAGCCTGCTTGACGGCTTCCTTCAACGCGAAGCTGCCCGCGAGTTGGAACGCCAGCTCGTTGGAGTCCACGTCGTGATAGCTGCCGTCGAGGATTTCAACATGCACGTCCACCAGCGGGTAGCCGGCCAACACGCCTGTGTTACACGCCTCTTCGACGCCGTAGATGGCCGCTGGAATGAATTCCCTTGGAATGCGTCCGCCGGTGACTTTGTTCTCAACGAGAACGCCTTTGCCGCGCTCGAGCGGCTCGATCTTGATGATCACGTGACCATATTGGCCGCGGCCACCGCTCTGGCGGATGAACTTGCCTTCGCCGTCGGCCGGCTTGGTGATGGCCTCGCGATAAGCGATCTGCGGCTTGCCGGAGTTGGCCTCCACCTTGAACTCGCGGAACATGCGGTCGCGAATGATTTCCAAGTGCAACTCGCCCATGCCGCTGATGATGGTCTGTCCCGTCTCATGGTCGGTCTTGACGCGGAACGTCGGATCCTCTTCCGACAGGCGCTGCAACGCGATGCCCATTTTCTCCTGGTCCGCCTTCGTCTTCGGCTCGACGGCCATCGAAATGACTGGCTCCGGGAACGTGGGAGGCTCCAAGGCAATCTCAGAGTCTTCGTCGCAAAGCGTGTCGCCGGTGGTGACGTTGCGCAAGCCGATGATCGCGCCGATATCACCCGAATAAATACAATCAATTTCCTGGCGCTTGTCGGCTTGGATTTGCAGCAACCGGCTGATGCGTTCGCGCTTGCCGGTGCGGGAATTGTGAATGGTCTGCCCCTTCTCCAGCTTGCCCGCGTAGCACCGGAAGAACACCAACCGGCCCACGAACGGATCACTCCAGAGCTTGAAGGCTAGCGACACGAATTTGCCCTTGTCGTCGGGCGTCGCGTGTTTTTCTTCCTTGGTGTGCGGGTTAATGCCCTTGATGTCGGGAACATCGAGCGGGCACGGCAGGTAATCGATCACCGCGTCCACCAACGGTTGCACGCCTTTCTTCTTGAACGCGCTGCCACCGGCCACGGGCACAAATTTGTTGGCGACGGTCTGGCGGCGGATGGCGGCCTTCAGTTCGGCAATGGGCGGCTCCTGCTCGCTGAGAAAGTATTCGGCGATCTTGTCGTCAAGGTTGGCAATCGCTTCGATCAGGCTGCGGCGCGCTTCCTTGATCTGATCCACCATGTCCGCCGGGATGTCCGTGACCTGATAGAACGCACCCTGCTGCGCTTCGTTTGTCTTCTCCTCGGGCCAGATGTAGGCGCGCTGGCTCACCACATCCACGACGCCCTGAAGATAATCTTCCTTGCCAATCGGAATCAGGATGGGCCATGCGTTCGCACCCAGCTTCTTGCGAACGTCGTCGACCGCCCTCTCAAAGTTGGCGCCGACGCGGTCCATTTTATTGATGAACGCGATGCGCGGCACGTGATACTTGCTCGCCTGCCGCCACACCGTCTCGCTCTGTGGCTGCACACCCGCGACTCCGCAAAACACCGCGACAGCGCCGTCGAGCACGCGCAGAGAACGCTCCACCTCGGCGGTGAAGTCCACGTGGCCCGGCGTGTCAATGATGTTCACACGATGCGGCACGTTGGTCCAAAGCTTGTGGATCCCCTCTTCCTGTTTCGGCTTCCAAAAACAGGTGATGGCCGCGGCGGTGATCGTAATGCCACGCTCGCGCTCCTGCTCCATCCAGTCTGTCACGGTGTTGCCGTCGTCCACGTCGCCAATGCGGTGGATCATGCCGGTGTAAAACAGAATGCGCTCCGTCAGCGTCGTCTTGCCCGCGTCAATGTGGGCGGCGATGCCGATGTTCCGCGTATATTCCAAGGGATACTCGCGTTCGGGCGCATTCGCGCTCGACAGCTTCCCTGTTTGTATCACTGCTTCAGCCATGTTTTTCTAATCCTCTGCTTAAAGACAAAAAATTCGCCCGGCCTGCGCCCATCATTCGCAGCCTTGCTTCATTAAATTGCACTACCACCGGTAATGTGCAAATGCGCGGTTGGCCTGTGCCATCTTGTGCATGTCGTCGCGCTTCTTTACCGCATTGCCGGTGTTGTTGTAAGCGTCCAAAATCTCCGCCGACAGCGCGTCGCGCATCGGCATCGCCTTGCGCCCGTCGGCATAATCCACAAGCCATCGCAGTGCCAGCGACACCTGTCGCTCGTGCGGCACCTCCATCGGCACCTGGTAGGTGGCGCCGCCGACACGGCGGCTCTTAACCTCCAGCTTCGGCCGGATATTGTCTATCGCTTTTTGTAAAATCTCAATCGGGTTCGAGTTCTCGATCTTCTGCGCCAACTGCTCGATGGCGCCGTAAACGATCCGTTCCGCCAGCGTTCGTTTGCCGCCCCGCAAAATTTTGCTGATGAGCACGCTCACCAGCGTGCTGCCGTGACGCGCGTCCGGTTTGATCTCTCTTTTGTTTGCTCGATGTCTGCGTGCCATAATGCCGTAATTCGTTTACTTCTACTTCTTTGCCTCTGCCGCCGGAGCCGCGCCCTTCGCGCCCGCCGCCCCCGCCTTGGGACGTTTCACGCCGTATTTGCTTCGGCTGCGACGACGCTTCTCCACGCCCGTCGCGTCCAAAGTGCCGCGCACGATATGATAGCGCACGCCGGGCAAGTCTTTCACACGTCCGCCGCGCACCAGCACGATGGAGTGCTCCTGCAAATTGTGTCCCTCGTCGGGAATGTAGGCGATGACTTCGTAGCCGTTGGTCAGACGGACCTTCGCCACCTTGCGCAACGCCGAGTTCGGTTTCTTCGGCGTGCGCGTCATCACCTGCAAACAGACGCCGCGGCGAAACGGAGCGCCTTCCAGCGCCGGCGCCTTCGACTTCGCCTTCGCTTCGGTGCGTCCTTTACGAATCAATTGATTGATGGTCGGCATTTTGCTTATTCAGTTATCGCTTCAAAACAGAGCGGGCCAGATTATAGAATGCGACGGATATTTCAAGAAGTTATTAACAAGTATTTCACTTTTTCGTCTTTTTACGCTGCCGGCTGGCTTTTCAGCAGCGCCGCCGCTTCCGTCAACGACGGTAACGCCTCCTCCACCGGCTCACCCAGCAGGTTGATCTTGATGTTCCGGTGCAACGGGAAGCCCGATCCGGCCGGGATCAGGTGACCCATGATCACATTCTCCTTGAATCCACGCAGGTAATCCACGCGACCCAACGAAGCTGCATCGGTCAACACGCGCGTCGTATCCTGGAACGATGCAGCGCTGATGAAGCTGTCGGTCTCCAGCGACGCTTTCGTCACGCCGAGCAACACGGGCTGCGCTTCCGCCGGCTTGCCGCCGGCCTCGACGATGCGCTTGTTCTCGTCTTCGAACTCGATGCGCTCGATTTGCTCGCCCCAGAGAAACCTCGTGTCGCCCGGATCGGTGATGCGCACCTTGCGCAACATCTGGCGCACGATGGTTTCGATGTGCTTGTCGTTGATCGTCACACCCTGCAGGCGATAAACCTCCTGCACCTCGTTGAGCAGATACTCCTGCA
>CAIQCK010000017.1 GCA_903870275.1 uncultured bacterium
CGGCTACGTTAAAAACGAACCCAAATGATGAACGCGTCGAAAACCTGGAAACCCCGTTTCCCAACCAGAAACTCAACATTTCGAATCCGTCCGGTCCTCGTGATGAAACGTGTTTTTGCGAAACGAAGCCAAATGAAAGGATGCCGTGAACCTTGAATAATCCATCGCGAGCGATGGGCTCCGAAAGTCCGGGACGGACTCGCGACTCCTGTCGGAGCTTTCGGGGTGATTGGGATCGCGTTTCACGTGGCAAGGGTTGGAAACCCGCGCTGCGGTGCAAGTGTCAGGTTGGGGCGCAACCTGGTACCCGCGCCCGTTGGGTAGGGCGAGCCGTCCCCGGCGAGCCGCGACCTTTGGAACGTGAGCGAATACGGCTCAGCGGGGACGCTTCGCCCTGCCTCTGGGGCTTGATCGTGGCGCGTGTGCCAAGATGCGCCCGACTTTGCTTGACTCCACCGCCGGCGCGGCGCAAACGAGATTGGATGAAGACGAACAATCTGCCGCTCACCGTGCTCACCGGCGCCGCGCTGCTCTGGCTGGCGTGCCCGTTCACCGCCCCGGCCGCGCCGGTGGAGTTCCAGCACGGGCCGCTCGAACTTAGTTTCAGCGAGACCACCGGCGATCTGCTTCGCATCGCCTGCCGCGGCCAGGAAATCGCCCGCCCGAAAGCCGATGTGCCGTCCGTTACGTTCTCCATCGGGCCGACCAACAAGGTTGTCTGGCTGGAGAAGATGGAGTTGACGCGCAAGCTCGTCGGCCAGAACCGTCCATCGCCGGACACGTTGGAACTTACCGTCGCCGCCGGGCCGTATGAACTGGTCGAGCGTTACAAACTGCACGCCGACCGCGCGCGGCTGGATCGCTCGGTGCGGCTGACCAATCGCGGCAAGGAAACCGTGAAGCTGCGCGGCGTGGCGTTTCGCACGGAAGGATTGGCGGCGACGGAATCGGGCTTCTACCGTTTTCCCGGCGTCTGGCCGGCACAAAGCTTTCGCTTCGCGGGCATGCAACCGGGCCGCAGGCATCGCGGGCACGGTTCGATCGCGCCGGCGCTGGCGGAACTCTCGCCAAAACAATCGCTGCTCTGGGCCAGCTTCGCCGACGATCCGCCGTCGGTCGAAATCACGGAGGACAAAGGCCGCTTCGAAGCGCGTCAAAACCTGACCGCCGCCGGCTTCCTGCGGCCGGACGATTCGCAGGAGATCGGTTTCGTCACGATGGAAGTCCTCGATGGCGGTTACTGGTCGGCGCTGGCGAAGCTGTGGGACTGGATGGGCTCGGTCGGGTTGAAATTGCCGGCGGACCAGCCGGCGTGGGTGCGCGAGGCGATCCTTTACTCGTTTCATCCCGGCGGCACCATCGGCAGCCACTTCAAAGACCTCGGCGGTTTTCAAGCGGCGACGGAACGGCTGCTGCCGACGCTGCCGCGGCTCGGCGTCAACGCGGTCTGGATCATGCCGGTCGAGTATCGCAGTCCTTACTGGCCGCTGGATTATTACCGGTTCATGGACGGCCTCGGCGACGGCGCGCAATACCGGCAACTGGTGGCGAAGGCGCACGCGCTGGGCTTCCATGTGTTGCAGGACCTGGTGCCGCACGGCGGCTCGCCGAAGGCCGTTCACAACAAGGAGCATCCCGAGTTCATGCTGCACCGCGAGGACGGCTCGACGCTCGACTACTGGCTCAACGATTTCGCGCGGCCGGACTGGCAGCAGTACATCGCCCGCGTCGCCGCGCACTATGTGAAAGAATACGATGTGGACGGCTACCGCGTGGACGCATGTTCCGGCAGCAAGGAGATGAATTGGGACCCGGCGATTCCCTACGCGCGCGGCAGCCTGGCGACGATGAGCGGCGGCCTCGGCATGTTGCACGGCATCCGCACGGCGGTGAAGCAACTCAAACCGGAGCAGGGCGCGCTGCTCGGCGAGGTGGAGAGCACGCGGCACGAGGCGGTGACGGACGCGGTTTATGATTTCGGTTTTTGCTACAACCTCTGCCGGCAATGGAACCGGATGGACGCCGGGCCGTTCGTCGCGGCGCTCCAGGACTATCTGGAGGAACAAAAACTGTCCGAGCCGCGCGGCGCGGTGCGGCTGCGCCACGTCGAGAGCCACGACTCGTTGCGCGCGCAGGGATGGTATGGCGTGCGCGGGCTGCGGGCGATGTATGCGTTGAGCGCGTGGATTGATGGCATGCCGATGATTTACCAGGGCATGGAAGACGGCCAGGCTCTCGCGCTGGCCGAGATCAACGACATTCGCCGCAGCCGCCCCGAACTTTCGCGCGGCGAGGCGTTCTACCGCGCCGTGACATGCGACGCGCCCGGCGTGTTCACCTGCCTGCGCAAACTCGGCGCCCGCGCGACCGTCGTTGTCATCAACTTCAACCGCGAGCCGGTGAAGGCGAACCTGAACTGGCCCGGCGGCAACGCGTCGCTGTCGCTCGCCCCGCTCGAATACACAGTACTGCCGAAACCCGCGGTCCCTCAGCCCGTAACATTCGACCGGCATAATCCAGACGGCGTCGGCGAAAGGGTATCACTCGGCGATGTCGTCGCCTTTGACGGCGCGACGGAGTGGTTTGTGGACACTTTGGAAGGCCGACTGCATGACGCATTCGTTGGCACGCGCGGCAACGGCGAGACGGTTGTGGGCAGCATCTATTGGCGTCCGCAAGGCGCGGGCACGCTCTGGCAGCACCAGACCGTGCCGCTTCACCCGACGCAGCCGCAGCTTGGATACAAACGCGCCAACGGCCGGTGGCGCATCTACCGCTTCGAAGGCGCGGTGCCGGAGAACCTCCGCCTCGCCGAACGCGCCGGTGACAAGACCGGTCTGCATCTGCTCGGCGCGGCTGGCGCGAAGGCCTTCGTATTGGAAACGAACCTATTGCCCCCCGAGCCGGATGTCACGGTCGGCGTGTCGCTCGGAGGCGTCACGCTGCGTTGCATCGGGTCCGAATACATCATCTCAAACCGCCATTATTCGGTGACCTTGCATCGGCAGGGCGGCGTCATCCGACAATGGCGTGCCGGCGGCGACGTGCTCGTTGAGGATCAGGACTACTACGGCGACCAGGAATATTTCACGACGCGCGAAGCGAAGCGCATGGACGCCTCTGCCGACGTTGAGTCTGGTATTCGCCTTTGGACCGATGCCGACGGCCTGCATTTGCGGTTCGAAGGCCAGATCCGGGGCGATTATCGCTTCGCGCTCAAACGCCCGCCGCTGTGGTATCGCACCGAATACACGTTCAGCGACGCGCCGCGATTCACGCAGCGCTGGGCGTTCCGCACCGAAAAGGATTTCAAGGAGAAGAAGGCGTTCCTCACATATTTCATCGGCCGCGTCGCCGCCGACCGTTTTCGTTTCGAGCGCGACGGCAAAACCGTCACCGAAGGCGCGATGGGCGAGGACAGCGGCCGGCGCGGCCAGACCACAGGCCAGCCCGCGCCGGACACGCTCGTGTTTCTGCGCGAGGGCAAGCCGGCGTGGTCGTTGACCGGCGTGAAGACGCCCGCCGGAAGCAACTGCAACGTCTTCATGCAGGCGCACAAGTTCTTTGTGGTGCTGCTCGACGGGCACGCCGCGTCCATGAACGCCGGGCCGTGGCAGGAGTTTGAAGCAGTGTGGAACGCGCCTGAGCGGTGATGCGGTGCCGGGCTGTCGCGGTGAGCGCGGAGTGCTTGCCGGACTGCTGGTGTTTCGGCTACACTCGCCGCCGTCAGACAAACGAATGACTTAACAGCAACACAACTAAATTCAACCAAAGCGATTTCGCGTCGCTTCGGCTGCTGACCACGACGAAACGGACAATTTCGATGAGAAGGCAGCGCTCGAAGCACGCCCCCACGTGGGGCGTGCAGAAAGCGTTCTTCTCAAGGCATGTCCGTGCCTGTCGTGGGACGTGAGTAGGCACGTCCCACACTGTTTTTAGGCACGGGTTGCTTTGAGGAACAGCCTTGGCAGGGCCGATTGGTGCGCGAGTGCATCTCGGCCATGCGTGTTACCACAGCGGAAATCAAGCAAGGCGATTGTCTGAAAGTCCTACAGGACTTCGCAGACAATACCTTCGACCTCATCATTACTTCGCCGCCTTACGCTGACCGGCGTAAACATACCTATGGCGGCGTGCCACCGGAGAAATACGTCGAATGGTTTCTTCCGCGTAGCGAGCAGTTCCTGCGAGTTCTCAAGCCGACCGGCACCTTTGTTCTCAACATCAAGGAGAAAGTCGAGAACGGCGAGCGACACACCTTCGTCATCGAATTAATCCTCTCGTTGCGTCGCCAGGGCTGGCTTTGGACCGAGGAATTCATCTGGCACAAGAAAAACTGCTACCCTGGCAAATGGCCCAACCGTTTTCGAGATTCTTGGGAGCGATGCCTCCAATTCAACAAGACCCGCAAGTTCAAAATGAACCAAGGGGCCGTTATGGTGCCGATGGGTGATTGGGCCAAGACACGACTGAAGGCTTTGGGGAAGAACGATGTCGTGCGCTTCGACTCACAGGTTGGAAGCGGTTTCGGCAAGAACATTGCGAACTGGAAAGGACGCGACTTGGCCTATCCCACGAATGTTCTCCACTTAGCGACGGAATGTGGCAACAAGAGCCACAGCGCAGCGTTTCCGCCAGCGCTCCCCGAATGGTTCATCAAACTCTTCACCGACGAGGGTGATTCAGTGCTGGACCCGTTCGTTGGATCAGGCACGACATGCGCTGTTGCCGCTCGACTGAGGCGGCAATCCGTCGGCATCGAACTGCACCGTCAGTATGTTGAGTTGGCTCAACAGGATTTAAAATCTGCCGACTGGCAGCTTCTTGAGAAGGGAAAGCGGTATGAAATCCGTAAGCGTTGAGCAAATTACCAACCATATAGAAGCCAACATCCCATCGTTTCACCAGCGACGGTTGGAGAAGCTTGCGGGTTTGAAACTGCGCAAGGTTTTACAGCGAAAGAACCCATACTTGTTCAAGGCGAAGAATGTCACATCCGCGCCAGAGTTGGTGAAGGGGATTCTGGACGCGCACCTTTCTTCGCAAGAGGAATGTATCTTTGGCGGCTTCCTCGAAGGCGTGGCCGTTTTTATCTGTGAACAAACCTTTGCCGGTCGGAAGTCATCCGCCGAAGGCGTTGATCTGGAGTTTGAGCGCAATGGCATTTACTACATCGTTTCCATCAAGTCCGGCCCAAACTGGGGGAACAGCAGCCAAATCAAGAAGATGGTGCAGAACTTCAAACAGGCGAAGCGCGTGCTCGGATCGAACGCGGCCAGAAAGAACGTCGTAGCGGTCAACGGTTGTTGCTATGGCGTAGAACACGCTGAGGAAAAAGGTGATTACCTCAAGAAATGCGGTCAGAGTTTCTGGAGCTTCATCTCTGGAGACGAGAACCTCTATACGACAATCATTGTGCCGCTAGGCCACCGGGCGAAAGAACACAATGACAAGTTCCAAGGCGAGTATGGCAAGGTCTTGACCAGATTCGCCAAGGAGTTCACCGATGACTTTTGCAGGCCGGACTTTGCCATTGATTGGGACAAGCTCCTGCGTTTCAACTCAGGCCGTTGCTGAATCGAAATCTGCAAATACTTCACTTCGCCTTTTCCGCATCCAGCGCCGGAAACTGAAACACCGGCGACGGCGTGTGCTGCTCGCGCAGGAGGCGCTCCAGCTTCGCCACGATGTCCGGGTGCTGCGCCGACACATCGGTCGTCTCGTGCGGATCGCCGGCGAGGTCGTAAAGCTCGATGTGCATGTTGGGCTGGGCCTTCTTGCCGCGCGGCTTCAGATTCTGCCGGATGCCCTTCCAATCGCCGACGCGGATGGATTGCTGCCCGCCGTAGTCCGGAAACTCACGATAGAGAAACGGTCGCGCCTTCTGCTGCTTGCCGAGCAACGTTGGCGCAAAGCTGATGCCGTCGAGGTGTTTCGGGATGGCGTTTCTGGCTCCCGCCAAATCCAGCAACGTCGGCAGCACGTCCTCGAAGCCGATCACGCGCTCGTGAGTCACGCCCGTGGCAACGCGTCCGCGCCAGCGGACGATGAACGGTTCGCGCACGCCGCCTTCGTAGAGCGAGCCTTTGCCGTCGCGCAGTCCGCCGGCGGAATTGAAGAAATTGGCGTCGGTTCCCGCATAGCCTTCGTGCGTGCCGTGAAGCGGCCCGTTGTCGGAGGTGAAAATGAAGATGGTGTTCTCGTCGAGGCCGAGTTCCTTCACGAGGTCCATCATGCGGCCAATCTCGCGGTCCATGCGCGTGATCATGGCCGCGTAGGCGGCGCGTGGCGCGAAGTGCGGCAGGTAACCCTTGCCGCCGGGGTAGGGCGGGTCGGGCCATTTGCCGAGGTATTCGGCGAGCGAATCCTCGGGTACTTGCAGCGCGAGATGCGGCACCGTCGTCGGGAAAAAAAGGAAAAACGGCCGGTCTTTGTTGTCTCGGATGAACCGCCGCGCCTGCTCGGCGATGAGATCGGCGGAGTATTGCTTGCCGATGAACGGCTTGTAGCTCGCCGCGTCGTTCGGGTCGGCGCCCGCGGGAAGTTTGTTCGCGTGCGCGTCAATCTCCGGGTTATCAAGCGTGGCTTGGCGGTCGTTGTCCCAGAGCGAGGTCGGGTAAAAGTTGTGCGCCTTGCCCTGGCAGTTGTAGCCGTAGAACCGGTCGAAGCCCTGCTTGAGCGGATCGCCGGTGCTGCCGACGGGGCCGAGGCCCCACTTGCCAAACGCGCCGGTGACGTAGCCTTGCGCCTTCAGCAGCTTCGGCAGTGTGACCGTCTCGGCGGGAATCGGCTCTTGTCCTTCCGGCTCCATACTCTTGTTGTTGCGCACGTAGGCGTGGCCCGGATGCAGGCCGGTCATGAGCACGCACCGCGATGGCGCGCAGACGGCGTTGCCGGCGTACGCGTGCGTGAAGCGCATCCCTTCGGCGGCCATGTGGTCGAGGATCGGCGTGCGGATTTTCGTTTGGCCATAACAGCCGAGGTCGCCGTAGCCGAGATCGTCGGCGAGCAGGAAGATGAGGTTGGGTTTGCGCTCGGCGGCTTGGACAGTGACGGCAATGACAACGGTCGCGAGCGCAAGAAGGAGTTTCATGACTGTAATTGGAACAATACCGAAACCGCTGGCGGATGCCAATCTATCTGCGCGTCAGGCGCAGTTCGCCGGGCTTGGTTTTGGATCAAGACTATTCTGCCAAAGAATTCACAGTTTCAGCCGATACGCCGCCTGCGAGTTTTTCCAGAATACCTTGTCGAGCGCCGCCTGGCCCTTTTCGGCGAAGTAGCTCATCGCAATCTGCTGCACGCGGCCGAGCGGCGCGTTGTATCCGCTCACGGGCCAGTTGCTGGCGTAAACCAGCCGGTCGGCGCCGAACAGTTTCCACAGGACGTCGAGCACGGGCCGGTAGAAGTCCACGTCGGTTGGGGCGTCGCCATGGCGGCGCTTGGTGCCTTCGACGAGGCCGGAAACTTTCATGAACACCTGCGGATGCGCCGCCAGCTTTTCCATCAGCCGCTGCCACTCCGCCCTCGGCTCCTTGCCCGTTACGTCTGCGCCGGCGGCGTGGTTGACGATGAGCCGCAGATTCGGCACGAGCTGCGCGAGCCGTACGGACGGCGCCACCCACGACAGGGGGAAATGCACATCGAAGCTCAGTCCACGCTCAGCCGTGTCGCGCAGGTCGTTGATGAACGCGCGCTCGCCGAGCAGTTGCTCGAAAGAGCCGTCGCGGACGCGCACGCCGCAGAAAACCGGATTGGCTGCAAAGCGTTTCAGGCAGCCTGCGCACTCCGGCGTGCCGAGCGGCAGGTTGCCGACGAGACCCACGATAAACGGGTCGTGCGCGGCCATGTCGAGAATCCACTGGTTGTCCTCGACCCACGTGCTCGCCTCGACAACGACAACGCCGTCCACGCGCTGCGGCACCGGCAGTGCGCGGTAGGTTTTTGGCAACGTGGTGTGATAAAGCAGCGCGTCATCTTTCGGTGGCCACGGCACGCCTTGCGGCCGCGTCGGGTCGTAGAAGTGCGCGTGGGTGTCAATGATCTTCGCCGGCCGGGGCGCGGCTGTTTCGGCGCCGCAGGCGGTTGCCGCAAGGCCCGCCGCGGTTTGCAGAAACTGCCGTCGGTTGACGTTCATCGCGAAAACTCAAGCCGCACCGGGCCGAGCAAGCCCGACGACATCAGCGGGTCCTTTGACGAGAAGCCGAGGAAAGCGCGCTTCGCAGGCTCAGGCAGGAATCTGACGTTGGTCTTGGTGATGCGCTTTTGTGGCGGCAGGCCGGCGTCGCCGATGAGGCGGTTGACCCACGTGTTGGTGACGACGATCTCCAGTTCGTTCTTGCCGGGCTTCGCCGCGCCGGTGAGTTTGACACTCCACGGGTCGGTCCAGACGATGCCGAGGTCCTTGCCGTTCACGATGACTTCGGCGATGCACTTGACCTCGCCAAGCCGGAGGCGGACGGGATGTCTGGCCTGTTCGGCGGTCAGCTCGAATGTCTTCCGATACGTCGCCGTGCCGGAGAAGAACTTGATGCCGTCGTTGGGATGTTTGTCCCACGCGACGAGCTGCTCGAACTCCGCCGAAGCCGGCGCGCCTCGGCCCGACTCGAAATGCACCTGCCACGGGCCGGTCAATGCCACCTCGGTTGGTGGTGGAGGCGGCACGGATTGTCGCGGCAGGTCCGTGGTGCGGAAGACCACGAACACCGAGCCGTTTTCCGGCAGCGTGAGCGTGACGGCGGTGCGGTTATCGTCGGTGATGCGCCAGCCGGCGGCGCTGCTCATCTTGCCACTGACGGGATCCCAAAACTCCGGCCTTTTGTCGGTCACACGGAAGGTGCATTCCGCCGTGCCGTGGCCGGACACGAAGTAGATGTCCGTGTAGCCGTCGTGGCGATGGGTATAATCAAATGGCCCATCGAAATCGGGCGTGAGTTTCCTTTCGTCCATCACGTCCCCCACGCTCGATGGTTTTGCCCACAGGGGCTCGGCCAGCCGTAGGATGTCCTTGTCCGATGTGGGATAGTTCGTGAGGCCCGGAGCGCGTTGTGGCTTGCGCTGGCCCAGCACGACGGCGGCACCGTTGCTTCGGAAGTTGGAGATCCTGCGGAGCGCCTGGGGCAGGATTGTTTCGTCGTCGAGGTCCACCACGAGGATGCGGTTGGTCATGCCGGGCGGAATCACGAGATTGCCGCCACTGGTATACATGCGGTCCACCAGGACCTCGGTCGTGAGGAGATCGTAGTTAAGGCCCTTCGGCAGACGCAGTGTCGCGCGCTCGCTCCAGTTCGTGCCGCGGCCCCAATGCTGATACGGCTTGTCGCCGATATACACGCAAGCATCCACCACGGGCTGGCCCTGCCGCAGCATGTACTGGCAGCGGCCGAGGTAATCGAGAAACGCCCGCGCCTGCGGGAACCACGTCACGTTCGGGTTGATGTGCGTGCCGGCGAAATACTCGATGCCGGGTTTGCCGAACTTCACCGGCGATGCGGTGAACGTGTGCCAGACGAACTGATTGACGCCGTCGCTGAACGCCGAGTCGGCGAACGGTTTCAGCGCCGCCGGGTAGGCCGACCAGTGCTGCACCATGTGCGTGAATGCCTCGCTGGCCGCGAGCCGCCGGCCGTAGATGTGCGCGGCCATGGCCTGCGGGCGGTTCAAATCCTGCCGGCGCTTGATCGGCGATCCGGTGAACCAGAACTCACCTTGCGGCATGTCATTGCAGCCCAGATATGCGATTTGGTCGGCTTCGGCAAACGATGCAATCTTCCGGTCCCACGGTCCGCCCGACTCGGAGTGCCACTTCAGACCGGCGGCATGGCAGAGGTCCGCCATCTTGACGTAGAAGTTGACCCGGAAACAATCGCCGAGCGTCTTGTAGTAGTCGCGCAGGAACCGCGCGGACTCCTCCGGCTTCTTCACGGTGAATCCCGCCAGCACCGGCAGCCACTCCCGCAGCGGATAGTAGCGATACTTTTCAAACTCCCTTTCGAGCGCGAGCGTCCACGTCGGCGCGGCACCCTCCCAGCTCACGCTGTAGAAATGCGTCAGCGTCTCGCCCACGAGCGGCTTGACATCCTCCAGGATCGCCTTGCCCATGCGGTTGAAGTGGCCCTCGACCGCCTTCGGATCAAGAATATCCACGTCATACTCGTGGCCTTCCATTGTCATGCAGCCGAAACGCAGCAACGTCCAACGTCCCTTCGGCACAGTCCATGCGAGTTGGCCTTTCGCGTCCACCTTCGAGGTGAGAACGACGACATCGGTCACCGCGGGTTGGGAGCCGGGCTTCGGCATGCCATCCTGCCATTGGTCGGAGAGCTTTGCCGCCGCATCGTCGTGCCGCACGGCGATGACCGCCACGTCCCAGAAACGTTTTCCTTCCGGCTTCTTCAACTCGCAACTGAATTTCTGGGGGCCGAGCACCTCGGTGGCGGTCCAGACGAGTTTCTTCGGCGCGTCATTGCCAACCTCCCACGGCCCTTTCAATGCGCCGGCGCAACTGCTGAGGTTGACGCTGACCTCCAGTCCCAGCTTGCTTGCCTTCTCGATGGAGAACTTGAGCATTTTCCGCCACTCCGGGCTCATGAAGTCCATCTTGCTCGGTACCTCACCGATATGGTCCTCGTGATACCCGCGCGCGTCGAACATCAGCAGCCCGCCGAAGCCGGCGTGTTTCATCGCTTCGAGGTCGCGCGTGATGGTCTTCTCGTCCACGTTGCCGTTGACCCACCACCAATAGGCCCACGGCTTGTCCGCGTCGGGGACATTGCGGAATCCCTGGTCGAGACTGACCGGGTCGGCCGCCGGCGACCACGCGGTGGCGCCCAGCATGAGAACAACAGCCAGCTTCAATACGGTCATCTTCATCATTCGGCTCCTCTTGAGATTTCAGTCGTGTCCGGCCATGCGTGTCACCCTGCTTTCTAACGCCAGACGACCCGCCATTGTCAATGATACTTCCGTTGGATAGCCGGCCGGCGGGACGCGGCTATTGCCCAACCACCGCGCATTCGATGCCGAGCATGTCGGCGAGTTTCTGGATTGTCGCGGCTTTGTGGCCGATGCCCAGCGCGAAGTGATGCGTCGGTCCTTCCGCAACCCACCGCTTCAGGAACGTCCGCACATCGGGCTTGAAGACGCCGTGCGTGTTCGTGTTGCCCGTCGGCGGAATCGGTCCGCGCGCGCTTTCGCCCTCCGCGACGACGAACTTGAACTTGCCGTCGGCCTTCACGCCGATGCTCAGCATGGTGATCGGGCCTTCCTTGATGTTAAATTCCACGCTCGCGCCGCTGCCGGGCTTGCCGTGGTATTTCAGCAGACTTCGCAACACCGGCTTGCGGTCGGCGATGTTGACGTGATGCGGCCCATCGTGGCCCACCAGCACCGAGCCGCGCTGGAAATCCACCGGATGGAATTCGGCAAAGCTGCCGCCGATGTCGAGCCGGTCCATGATGAGCATGGCGATGCAGGTCTTGAGGTCAAACTCGCCGCACATCGGGAAACCCGCGCCGGTCAGCAGCGAGTTGCCGACGATGAGGTTCGTCACCATCTCGCGCATTGGCGTGCCGGCCTCGGCCTCGTAGTAGTAGGCCAGCCCGTCGAGCTTCTTGTCGGCGATGAATTTTTCCAACGCCACAGCAGCCTTCGCGGCGACATGCAGGTCCTTGTCGGTCAGCTTCGTGGTGATGGGGTCCGATTTTGGATCGGGCGTATCGAAGAAGCCGAGAATCTCCCGCTTCTTCGCCTCGATTTCCGCGGGGAACTCGTCGCGGTAATGACGCAGAATTTCATCCGGCTCGCATTGCACGACGTGGCAGCCAAACGCCGCCGTCACCGCCGTCGGGTCGGTGTGCATGTCGAGCATCGCCTCCAGCACGTGGCCCATGTGGCCGAGGCGCGCGCGGCGCAGGTCGTGCAGCGCCTTCGCGATGCCGCACCACTCCGCCAGTTCCGCATCCGCCACCGGATCGTCGTCAAGCGTGCCGAGTATCACCTCCGGCGCCTTGCGGCCGAGCCGGATCGCCACGCCCTGAAATTCCGGCACCGAGCAGAAGTCGTCGTTGCAGAGCTGCATATAGGTGGACGCGCGCTCGTAGTCCATCGCCTTCAACGGCTGGAGCGCCACCAGCACCAGTGGCACATCCAGCCCGCGCAGGATCGCGCCCACGGTGGACGACGTGGCGTAGGTCACCATGTCCACGAACACGAGATCGAGATCGGCCGCCTTGAGTTTTGGCAGCAGTTTGCTCGCGCCGAGCGCATTGTCCACCATGCCGAAGTTGGTGACTTGAACGCCGTTCGCCTCGACCTTTTTCACGAGGTGGTCGAGCTTGCGGTGCATCTCGGCGAGCAGACCGGGAAACTGCGGCCAATAGACGTAGTGGCCGACACCGAAGATGCCGACCCGTGCGGTGAGAGGTTTGCGTCGTGAAATTTTCATGGGTGAGTGTTTTTGCGGTTAGCGGCTGGACTTGCCAAAGACTCGTTTGATCGCTTCGAGATATGCCGTACCCGTTCGTTCCTCGGGCAGCAGGTAGCCGCCCTCGGTCCATTCGTTCCATGCATTGAGCAGGACGCCGAACGGCTTGCGCGGGTCGCTCTCCATATGCCGGGCGGCATCGCACAGCAGTTGTCCGTAAAGTTCCGGAGTGTTGCCGACGACCACCGGGCCGTAGGGATACTCCCGCTTCTTCTCAAATGGCCACGGCACGTCCAGCCGGCACCGGGGCGTCGAATCCCAACCCATCGTCACCACCGGAAGGTCCACAAGCGACGAGGCTTTCATCTTCTCCCAATGAGCGCGATGGGCGTCCATGACGTCTTCGTAGCGTTCGGTGAAGTCAGGCTGGACCTTGCCGGCGGTGTTGACATTATATCGGCTCGTGCTGTGAAAGCCGGCCTGCTCCATGACCGCGGCCTGCGCGGGACTCGACACCATCGCGTTCCAGTGCATGGGCGGCAGGCCTGCCTTGCGCAGACGTGCGTCTATCTCCGCAAACGCCGTGCGCGTCGCTTGGGCTCCACCAAGCTGTTTCACAAACTTCTCGGATTCAAAGATGCTGAAGAAAAGTCCGCCGTTCACCCGCCAATAGTTCGGCTGGCGGAAGTAATGCTCGATGCAGTAGTCCATGGCGCGGACGAGATCGCGCGGGGAGTTTTGCGAGTGGAGCAGGATGGTTCTCGGTTTTCCGAACTCCGGCCAGAACTGGTCTCGTCGGTCGTGGTTGGCCCACATCAGGGCAAACTTCAGCCGCTTGCGATTCGGCGCGTGCAGGAAACCTTTCTCCAGCGCCTCCTCCATGTTTTTGACGCCGCTATACCAATACCAGTCGTACATGAAGACGGTGATCCCGTGATCGGCGGCAAGGTCGATTTCCCTCGCGGTCCACTTGGGATCGCTTTCATCGAAACATCCCCACAACGATTTTTTCGGTTGCTGGTGTCCGGGAAACCTCGGGATGGCCGCTTTCATTTCGTCCCATTCCGTCCATCCTTCGCCTTTCCAGGCGCTGCCGAGGTCATAGTTGTGCCAGTGAGGGTAATAAACAGCGATGACTTCCGGGCGCTTCGCGGCGTTTTGTTCAGCCGCAGTGCTCATGCCGGCAAACGAGAGGACTGTCATTGCAACAATTAGGTGAGTTTTCATAGTTACCAGGAGATCAGCATTGAGCCATTGATTTCTGCCATTTGGAGGTAATGGCCGCGGGCGTCGTCGAAGGGTTGCGGTTTGAGCGGGCCGGATGGCACGAACGGCGAGGCGGCGTTCGGCACCATGCGGACCTTCTCGCGCGTGCCGCGCTCGGGATAGAAGCGTACCTCGGCGTTTTTCAGGCCCGTCAGTTTCAAGCGGCGCGTGATGCCGATTTCGCCGGAGTGCTGCTCGGCGCAGAACACCTCGCCGTCCTCCTGCATGATGAACACGCGGCACTCGCGATGCCACGCGCGCGGCATCCGGTAGCACGCCGTGCCGGCGCGCAATTCGGTGTCGCAGCCGGTGAAGATCGGCGCGCCCTGCGGGAGGCGCAGTCGCATCTCGACGTTGGTGTTCGGTGTGCAGCCGGAGAAGAAGAAGCCGTTGTCATGGCGTGCGATGGCGAGGATGGGATTGCGCTGGCCCGGCTGGCGCTTGGCGAAGGCGATGCGCCAGCTGAACGCGCTGAGGATGTAGCGCAGCAGCAGGTCGCCGGGGAACCATTTCGTCGGGTCGTCCGGCGTGAGCAGGTGGCCGCCAATAAAACTGTTGGAGTTGGTCCCGCGCACCCAGGCGATCATGCCGCCGTGCCAGTCGGGCACCGGCCGCCACACCGCCGCCACGCGTCGCTCGTCGCCACGAACGACACGGGCGATTGCGTGTGTCCGGTCGTCGTCGGGATTTGCCAGCACCGTATCGATGCCGCCGGCGCACATCGCGGGGCGATGATTGAGCCGCATCGGGTAAAGGTGCTCGCTCAGTTCGTCAATCGGCCGGAACGAGGCCAGTTCCAGTTCACCGGAAACCGGCTCGGCGCGCTTGAGGTTGAGCGTCGCCAGCAGATCGCCTCCCGCGCGCGCGAGCGGTCCGTAGAGCAGCACCCGGCCACCGGTGTTGGCGAACCGGATCAGTTCCTTCGACATCTCCGAGCCGGCGTCCGGCGCCGGCGTGACAATAATGGACTCGCGATAGAGCGCCGGCTCGCGCTTCAGTGAGGAGAGAAAGTTCTTAGTCGAGACGACCGTGTTGAGCGGCAGACCGTTGTTGACAGCGGCGCGCATGAGCCAGTCGCCGAAGAACGGTTCCTCCAGCCGCGCCGGTTTCGAAAACGTCATCGCGTGGTATTCGTCGAATGGATAAACCCAGACGAGAGGCCCCGGCTGGTCTGGCGCGTGGCGCATTGCCTCTTGCAGGTGCGGGATGACTTCATCCGGCACCTGGTCGGGCGTGCGGCCGTAGGAATCGTCAATCGTCAGCAACGCGACGGAGTCCGGGTTTTCGACACGGCCCTCGGCGTTGATGCGGCCGATGGCGAGTGGCAGATAGATGTCCTGGGCTTCGCGACCGTAACGGTCGAGCCACGGGCTGTTGAGCCACCACGGATCGTGGGTGTAGAAACGAAACGGAAACCCCTTGCCCGGTGGCAACTCGGCGATGCGCGACATGTAGCCGACCGTCTCCAGGCCGAAGTCGCCATTGAGCGCGGCCCAGGGCGAGTTCGGCGGCGGCGTCATGTTGAAGCCGCCCGCGTAGATGTCCTTCAACGGCGTGGCATTGGAGGCGAGGTCGGAGCCGGTGACAAGGTTGGTGCCGCGCGTTTCAATGGGGAACGTGGGGCACTCTTTGCGGAAGCACCGCCAGAAGTTCAGTATCTTCTCGCGAATCTCATTCGCGCGCTGTGGCGAAAACTCCTGCCCGTCGAACAACGGCCCGGTCGTCTTCCATGTTTCCAAACCGAAACCGAAGCCGTTGGAGAACCAGATGTAATCGAAGCTGAGGTCTTTCAGAAAATGCTGGCACTGCCGGCCGAAAAACGTGCCGAGCGGCGTGTCCTGCGGGATGCCGTTCGGGAAGCCGGCGTAGCGCTCGTGGTCGGCGTTGAGCGTGGCGTAGCAGCAGACGAACGTCGCTTTGCCCATCGTGTTGGCCATGCAGATTTCACTGTGGCGTTTGTATTTGAACGACGACTTCGCGAACTCGCCGCCCGGATCGAACGTCGCGCCGACGCGGATGGGTTTGCCGCTAACCTCGCGGCCGACTTCCTTCAGCAGCCGCACGAGGGTCGCCAGCCCGCCGTAGGTGAGGGTCGGCGGATTGTCCGTGTAGTAAACCGCCTGCTTGTGCAGATCCTTCTCCACTGGCATGCCCTTGACCGGTTCTTTTCCGGCGTTTGGCCAGCCGAGGTAACGTGCCCACTCGACCTCGTCATCGGCATGCCCGCGGTAATCGAGAATCTCCGAGCCGTCCGCGGTCCAGAGCATGACGGAAATCTGGTCCGCGTCCTTGGTCAACTCCGACCACTGGTGAAAAATGTGGCGGCAGACTTCGCGGATGGCGTCCTCACGCATCACGCGGAACGGTTTCGGACTCATCTCCAGGGTGACGTTGCGAAGTTTCATCATGGTTTCTCCATTTCAGTTTGCCGAAGACGGTCTTGCGTCCCGGATGGCCGCCATCAGGACCACAAACGCCAGCGGATACATGAACCCGGAGGCGAGCCAGAGCGGGCCGTAGGAAAACCGGTCCACGATCCAGCCGGTGCCCGTGTTGGCCAGGATGCCGCCGATGGCGCCGACGGTGCCGGTGAAGCCCACCACCGTGCCCACCGCGCCCTTGGGAAACCGGTCGCTGATGAGCGTGATGTAATTGGTGATCCAGAAGCCGTGGGCGAACATGAGCAGCGACATCATCGCCAGCGCCATCTCTACCGTCTTCACCTGACCGGTCAGGCTGGAGGCGAGCGTCACCACCGCCGCTGCCGCCATGACCGTTTTTCGGGCTGCCAATGACGGCAGACCCGCGCGGACCAACCGGTCGGAAACCCAGCCGCCCGCGGCGTTGGAGATGCCGAGCGCCAGAAAGGGAATCCACGTCAGGTTGCCGATCAGTTGCTGGGACGCGCCGCGCTCCGCGCTGAGATATTTGGGAATCCAGAACATGTAGAAGTAGAACACCGGATCAACAATGAAGCGCATGAGCGCCAGGCCCCAAACATCCTGCCGCCGCAGCAGCGTGAGCAACGCGGGCCGTTCTTCTTGCGCTGGTGCTTCTGGCCCGACGTTTGCCGCCGCGACCGGTTGATGCGCAAGTCCGCGCGACAACAACCACCAAGCCACGACCCACGTCGCGCCGATCAGTCCCGTGGCGACAAACGCCCCGCGCCAGGTGACGAGGTTCGCCAGCCAGACAGCGATCGGCGGCGCGAGCACCGCGCCAAACGCGGAGCCGCCGTTGGCAATCCCGATCGCCAGCGCCCGTTTCTCCGCCGGAAACCACTCGGTGACTCCCTTGGCCGCACCGGGAAAACAACCGCCCTCGCCGACGCCCAGCAGGAACCGGCCGAACCCAAGCTGAAGCGCGTTCTGCGCCACCGCATGGAACGCGCTGGCCACCGACCACAATCCCACTGACAACGCCATGCCCAGCCGCGTGCCCACGACATCCATCAACCGTCCACCGCCGAGGAACATGATGGCGTAGCTGACCAGGAATGCCGTGGTGACGTAGCCGTATTCCTTGTTGCTGATTCCCAACTGTCCGGTGATTGCCGGCGCGAGCACGGACAAAACCTGCCGGTCCAAAAAACTCAGCGCCGTGGCGACGAAGAGGAGACCGCATAACCACCATCGCAGGTATGGTGAACTAGGGTGAATCATGGGGGGCTAAAAAGGGTCTTGGGCGCAGCGATGCCAGGAAAGACCTGGGCGCTCATGCGTTCGTATAGTATGAACATAACGAAATGGTTCACCGTTCCTCGGTGGAGAGTCTCTGAATTATGCCGGATAAGTCAAAGAAAATCGCTTGACGGTAATGTTCGTTATATATAAACACTCATGGGAAACGAATTATGCAACGAGCCGCCACCTTGGACAAAAGCCTGGATATTCTGGAGGCCATCCGCGAGTCGCGCGGGGAGGGCTTGGGCATCCGGGAGATGTCCCGCCGCCTGAACATCAATCCCACGACGGTTCACAACCTCGCCTGGACGCTGTGCGAGCGGGGTTATCTCCAGCAGAACGACAAGACCCGGCGGTTTCTCCTGGGGCCGGCGTGCGCGAAGCTGGCGCAAGGCGATGCGCCGTTTCGCGACCTGGCTCAACTGGCGGAGCCGTTGGTCCGGCGCTGCCAGGACGACCTCGACGAAACCGTCATGCTGGCCGCGTTGCACGGCCGCGAAATCGCTCCTCTCGTTTACCTGCCGTCTTCCCAATCGCTCCGCGTCCACGAGCCGAATGTGATGGCCGAGCACGCGTATGGCACCGCGGTGGGCAAGATGCTGTTGAGCACGTTCGGCGAAGACGACCTGGAAGCCTATTTGCGCGCGTATCCGCCGTATCCGTTCACCGCCACGACGGTCGCGACGCCGCGGTCCGTTCGCGCCGCGCTGCGTGAAGTTTGCGAGCGGGGTCACGCCGAGACACGCGACGAACTGACGGTGGGCGTCAGCGCCCTCGCGATGCTGATCGAACAGGGCGGCGAACCGCGATGCGTCGCGGCGTTGGCCGCCAGCGCTCCCACCGTCCGCCTCAACGCGCGCCAAGCGCACAAAACGCTGGAGACGCTCCGGCACTACGCGCAGTTGATCGGCCGCGTTTGGAGGCGATAGGGCAGAGTGGTTGTAGATTGGAATTACACGGGGGTTGTAGGGCCCGTTGCCCAAATGTTTGTTTGTTCAACATCCGGTTATTGGTAACGGGGGAGCGCCGCAGGCGCGGCAGATTATAGTCCACGGCGTGAGCTGTGGGGGTAAACGGGGCGAAGGGCAAAAGCCCCGTCAGGGGCGACAGAAAACACGCCCATCGATGAATGATTTCTTTCGCCCCGCCGGGGCTATCTTTCTGCGTCACGAGACCCACGGCTCGCGCCGTGGGCTACGATCTGGTGCCGCTCCGCGGCTAAAACGATTTGGGCAACAACACCCGCAAAAACAGTATCGCGCGCCGCGCCGCCGTCCGCGCCTACAGACCCTTGACCTCCCAGCCTTTCCGATACTGGCGGCGGATGTACTGGTTGGCCTCCTTGACGTTCGTGAACTTCAGCTTCGGCCCGTTCCACTCCAGCGTGGTTTGCGGGAAGCGCACCGCCACGCTGCCGAGCAGCACCGCTTCTGTCAGCGGGCCGGCGTAATCGAAATTGGCGGACGCCTTGCCCTTGCCGATGCACGCCTCCGCCCACTGCGTCCAGTGGTGCGCGTTCTCCACCTCCGGCATCGGGTAATCCTTGTATTGCTCCACCGGGAACATCTTCGGCATGCCCACGTGCGGGATCAGCATCACGCCCTTGGTGCCGATGACAATCGAGCCGTTGCTGGGAATGCCGCCGCTGCTCTTGCGTTTCTTCGGGTCGGCGGGCTTGACCGGCTCGGCCACGAGCGCCTGGATGTCTTTGGGCGGACGCTCGGCGCCGTCATACCAGGTGATGTTGAGGGTCTTGCCCTCGGTGAAACGCGTGCCGGGAAAGACGTAACGCATCACGGCGTTGATGGACCAGTTCCATTTATCCGGCGCGGGCCCTTCCGAGCGCACGCTCAGCGGCGCGGTGAGCGCGGCCGCCTCGAACACCGGGTCGTAGATGTGGCAGCCCATGTCGCCAAACGAGCCGGTGCCGAAATCGAGCCGCTTGCGCCAGTTGCCGGGATGGTAATAGCCGCCGCCGATAAACGGCCGCTCGCCGCTGACGCCGAGCCAGAGGTTCCAGTCGAAACCCTCCGGCACCGGGTCATTCTTTTCCACCGGCGCGCCGGTGTCACCCCAGAACCTGTCGCTCCACGTGTGGATTTCCTTCACCTTGCCGATCGCGCCGCTCTGCACGAGCGCCACCGCAAGGCGATAAACCTTCTGCGAGTGAATCTGGATGCCCATCTGCGTCACCAGCCGCTTCCGCCGCGCCATGAGCGTGAGCTGCCGCACCTCGTAGAGATCGTGGCACAGCGGCTTCTGGCAATACACGTGTTTGCCGAGCTGCATCGCCGCCATTGCGATCGGCGCGTGCATGTGGTCCGGCGTGCCGACGTTGCAGGAGTCGAAGTTCTTCGCCTCCTTGTCGAGCAACTGCCGCCAATCCTGATATACCTTCGCGTCGGGAAACTTCTCCTTCATCGCCTTGACGCGATTGAGGTCCACGTCAGCGACGGCGACGAGCTTGACGAACTCATTGCAGCAGATCCCCTGAATATCCGCCCACGCCATGCCGCCACCGCCGAAGCTGACGTGGCGCAACACGCGGCTCGGCGGCGCGGAGAAAAGGTTGCGCGTGAAGAACGGCGCCGACAACGTGGTGGCGCCGAGCGTTTTCAGGAACATGCGACGGTTGATGGCGAGTGGCGATTTCATCATGTTGATCTCGTGAGCTGTTGTTCAGTTGAAAACCAAGGGTGTGATGAAACCACCAATTCGATTCCGTTTCAATAGCGCAAATATCGAACTCCAACACGACCGCATCCTTTGAAAACGGAGCCGTTGTCGTTCAAGCTTCAGCTTGTTCCGCCAACCCCGGTCAAGAACTGAGACGCGCTCCATGGTCGGGCCGCTCCACTGGCTGGTTCTGCAATCTTGCTCAGAATGCTTGAGAATCTCTTTGCGCTAACAGGATGGTATGCGATAGCGAGCTGATCACACCTAGTGTAGTGTCTCACATATAGATTTTATTATTTTGAGAGTGGCAGTAAGTTAGGGGCATGGCAATCTTAGCCCGCATGGTCCAAGTCACCGAAGCGCAGCACCAACAATTGGATCGGTGGATCCGCGCACAGAACACTC
>CAIQCK010000018.1 GCA_903870275.1 uncultured bacterium
CCTCGGGGGAAGGGAAGCAGGGGTCTGCACACCCTCAACTCACTTGTGTTCTTGACCCTCTCAGACGATTGCGGTATCAACCCGCCATGGGTGCTGCACTATTGGACCGCCACCCGCTGCACTTTTCAACCGCCGTTTACAGGCCCTTGTGCAGAAGAAAGACCGGGTCGAGAAACAGATTGCCGATCTGGAGAGGGATATAGCCAACAAGCGCGAGGAGCAACGTCTGGTGGGGGACAGTTCTCAAAACCTCCGGCTCACCATCAACCAACTCCTCGACTTGCAGAAGCTCAGCATCCAAAAGGCGGTGCCACTGACAGAATCCGAGAAAAGCAACCTATCTGCCAGTCTGACGCGCTTCCTCGAAAACCAGAAGCTATACCAAGGCATGAACCAGAGCCTGGCCGACCTGGCGTCCACAAAACTCAAGCTGGAAGAAGACAAGCGGCAGGTCGAACAGCAAATCGCGAAGCAGAAGGAACCCGCCCAGAAGGAGTATGAAAAGCAAAGCGAGTCGCACCGTCTCAAGCTGGCTTTATATCAATTGCTCGTTCTTGTCCCGCTGTTGCTGGTCGCCGGATTTCTTGTGATCCGCAAGCGATCCAGCCTTTATTTCCCGCTGCTTTTGTCCTTCGGTGGCGCCATCCTTGTGAAGGTGGGCTTCGTGGTTCACGAATACTTCCCTTCACGATACTTCAAGTACATCCTGATTCTCGTGCTGTTGGGCGTGGTGGTCCGTCTGCTCATCCACCTCATCAGGATCGTGGCCTTTCCAAAAGTGGAGTGGATGTTCCAGCAGCGCCGGCAAGCCTATGAGCGGTTCCTCTGTCCCATCTGTGAATACCCCATCCGCACCGGCCCGCGCAAATTTCTCTACTGGACACGGCGCACCGTCCACAAGATCCTTCCACATGCGGACCCGACTGTGAAAGTGGAGTCCTACACATGTCCGTGTTGTGGCACGGGGTTGTTTGAGGAATGCACGGCCTGTCACAACATCAGACATTCCTTGCTCGGACACTGCGAGCATTGCGGCGCAGCAAAGGAAACGACCAACCAACCGTAACGACTATCGCTATAGGCGCTGAGAACTCACTTCTTGTTATTACTCACCCCCCCCACCAACCAGGTAGCGCACCAACCACGCGATCAGCAAACCGAATACAATCCCAAGGAACACCAGCACTACTTTGTTCACCCATTGGTCATCCCTCTTATCGTCCAACACATGTCGATGCAAGTGCCGGGAGGGCGGCCCGTGCAACCGGCTTCCGCATTTGCCACAATGATCCAAAACACGTTCATTCGTATGGTTGCAGCGTCGGCACTGAATATAAAGATGTGCGCCGCATTGGCCGCAGCGGTTGTCGCTCCGGAGATTCAAAGACTGACATTTCGCGCACCTGATCTCTCCGGCCGAGAGGTTCGTGACCTGATCGTGAGGTGATTCTCGATGGTCATCGTTCATAAGTCGTTTGGCGGACACAACCTTCCTGGTATCCAAAGCCAGTTCGCAAGCCTGCTTGGGACCTTTCAGTGTCTCGAATCTCTTCCGACTTGCCTCCACAATTCACTGATGCGCATCCTGCGCGGCAACGTCCTGCTTTTTGCCTTCGGTGAAACCTACTCCCAACGACGAATCTCGAATATTAGGAATCTCCCTAATCTAGTGTAAGGAAAACCCCTACGGGCCAAGCAAGGAAATGCATCGTTCATCGCCCATCTTGCTTGTGTCGGCCTCTCATTTCTCTCTTCCCCATCGTTTCTTGCAATTCCCCGGTGTTACGGGCATAAACAGCGCGCTATGAACCTAACCGACATCACATCCAAAGACCTCGTCAGAATCACCAAACTCCTCCAGAAGAAGGAAGCCTTGCTCGAAAGAGTGGCCAAGGTGGACAGCAAACTGTCGGCCTTTGAATCCGGAAAACCGGCAGCCGCTGTTGTGGGCAAGAAACGGACCATGAGTGCCGCAGGCCGTGCCGCTGTGGCCGCGGCTCAAAAGGCGCGCTGGGCGAAAATCAGGGGCAAGAAGGCCGCGAAGCCGGTTGGCAAGAAGCGAAAGATGTCCGCCGCTGGCCGTGCGGCCATTGTCGCGGCTCAAAAAGCTCGTTGGGCGAAGATCAAGGCCGCCAAGGCCAAGAAGCAAGGTTGAGCGTTTATTCCATTATTTCCGCGTGATTTGAAGGGCGCGGCATTGCAGATCAGCGACGGCGATGGCGCGGCCGAAATCCTTTTTATCGCGCGGTAGCTGGAGGGTTTCCTCATGACGAAAACAGAGATCGTATGCACACTCGGCCCGGCGTCGGACAAGGAAAGTGTCCTCCGGCAGATGATGCGCGCGGGAATGGACGTCGTACGGCTCAATTTTTCTCACGGGACGCTCGATGAGCACCTCAAGAAGATTGGTCTGGTGAGAGAGCTGAACAGGAAATACCGCCGGCACATTCGCATCCTGGGCGATCTCGAAGGCTATCGCATGAGGGTCGGCGAACTGAAGGATAAGAAGCCGGTCCTTGTCAAAAAGCGGCAAACCCTGTGGCTCACAACCGAAGATATCTTCGGGGAAGGCGACCGCATTCCCTTTGATTGGGCGGGGTCGCTCCAGCCGATCAAACCGGGGCAACATGTCTATATAGACGACGGCAACATTGCGCTGGTGGTCGAAACCAGAAGCCAGAAGGAACTGAAGACCCGCGTGGTTGTCGGCGGCCCCATCAAGGAACACAAGGGGATCAACATTCCCGGCGTCAAGTTGGACATTCGGGGTCTGACTCGCAAGGACAAGGAGGACATCCATTTTTGCATCGAGCACAAGGTGGATTACATCGCGCAATCCTTCGTTCGAGACAAGCAGGACATTCTCGACTTGCGACACCATCTGAAAAGCCACTCGCACGCCTGCGGTGTCATCGCCAAGATCGAAAACCGGGAGGGGATCCGGAACATTGACGAGATCATGTCGGTCTGTGAAGGCATCATGGTGGCGCGTGGAGACATGGGCATTTCCATTCCCATTTACGAGGTGCCTTTTGTGCAGAAAAGAATCATCAGAAAATGCAATCGGGCAAAGAAGTTCGTGATCACCGCGACGCAGATGCTCGAAAGCATGACAGAACATCCGATCCCGACGCGCGCCGAAGTGTGCGACGTGGCCAACGCGATCTTGGATGGCACCGATTACGTGATGCTTTCCGCCGAGTCCGCCGCCGGTCTTTACCCCGTCCAGTGCGTGGAAATGATGAGCCAGATCATCAGATACACAGAAAAACACCGCGCCCACTGAACTGTCCTTCAATCTAGGAATTAACAGATGGCCGAAGCGTCAACGTCTGTCGCTCCCCACCCGAAAACAACTCCTTCAACTACGGCTGGCGAGTTCGCTTGACGCACCGCAAACCCTGTGACAACCTCCGCACCAGAAACCTGAACCGGCTTATCAGTCAGTCATCATCGGAAAACTCTTATGAAGATCCCACTTCCAACACAAACAGGACGTGATGCTGGCGCACCCGCGCCCGTTTCGGCCCTGGCTGGACCGGGCGGACTCTCGTTGGTGGACGCGGCGTTGAGCTTCCTGGTGATGATCGGTTTCGGCTTGACGGTTTGGTTCCTGTTCCAGGCGCATTTGAGTTAACGCCCTCTCGACATTTCGATCAGGTCCCGAACCGCCTTGAGGTAATAATTCGGGGGTAGTTTTCCTTTGCCGTCCTTGGTGGGATAGATACCCATCCCGAAACTCTGTCCTTCCGAAAAGTCGTTCCAATGGCCGATGATCACGAAATCGGGCTTGGGATCTGCCATGACGATTTGGAATTCCGTGGTGAGCAGGTGTTTCTCGTCGCCTTCCGTCCCGTCGAGAGCGATCCAACGCTTCCGCTCCGCGGTGTGTGCGAGGGTCTTGGACTGAAGTTCAAATCCGGGCACCACCATCCCCGCCACCGTCTGCCGTCCGGTTGCCTGGTTTGTGAAAACGCCCTTCCGATCCCTGATTTGCTTGGGCGCGATCGGAGCCCAGAGCCACTTGCCGTCAGCGATGCGTTCCACAGCAGGATCGAATTTGAAATACACGTCATCAAGAATCAGAAATGGCTCCACCCCGTGCGCTTCAGCAAACGCTTTCTTCGCCGCGGCAAAGGCTTCATGCCAGAGCTTCATGGTCTCCTTCGCCATCCATGCCGTATTGGTCGCATACATGAATATCACCGGGCGGCCGCCGCGATCCGGAGGCGATCCGTCGTGGGTGAGCCAGAGATCCTTATCGTGCGCCATATACCGGTATGCGTTAATCCATTTTTCCGCGAGATACTTGCGCCCCATGTCGGCACTGACCGCCAATGGCGCCAGGGGGACGCTCTTGTAGTCGTATCGGTATTTGATCCATGATGGATTCCCGTTCTTATCCTTGCCCGGGAATTGCTCCCGCAACTGTTCATAACGGTAATGGTAAAACGTGTGCGAAGGGGTGTCGTCCAGGAGACAGATTTTGAGTTTTGCCCTGGCTTCCCGTATTCCTTTCACCATCGAGGGAATAATGTATTTGTCCTGGGTGGGGTCATGTTCGGCATTCGGAACCTCAAGGTCTTTGCGGTCACCGAATGAATCCATTGCCACCCAATCCAGTCCCGCGGCGCTCATCTGGCGCGCCTGATCGATCCAATAATCGAGCAGCGCGCAATCGTATCGTCCCCGTCTCAACTTATTTGGATCGGAGGTCGGTGCCGCCGGATTTCCGTCCGGGTCGAGCGGGACATAGCGCATGTTCTCCAGGCGGCTTTGGTTGTCGATACCGGGATACACCGACCCGTCGAGCCAATGCGGCTGACCGGTGTGGTTTCTTCCCCAGATAATGGTGCCGAATCGGGTGCCCAACCCGGCTGCTTTGTCCGTCTGTTCATCGGCCGCAAATGAAGTGAGAAGAAATCCGAAAACGATGAAAACAGCGCCTTCCCTCATGAAGAACCCGGCGTATCCCATCGCGTGTTTGATGAGGTCTTCGAGTGGTGTGTTGTTGCTGGATTGCAAGCGGTTCACGATGAACAGCGTAACGGATGACAGATGAAACGTCTATCGTTTCCCCAATACGCAGACAGGACCTGTTGCTGCAATCAGAAATCCAAGAGCGGCGATTTTTCTCCCGAAACCTCCTGCCGGCTGTTATGTTCATGCGTCATGGATTTTCTTGGTAAAATTAACTGCCTGCGCCTCGTGAGACATGCGACTCCCGGGGCCTATTTGGATGGAGGGGAGTTGGGGGAGATTCTGCTGCCCCGGCGTTACGTCCCGGCCAAAGCGGTTCCCGGCGATTCCTTGGAGGTCTTTGTCTATCGCGATTCGGAAGATCGTTTGGTCGCGACGACGGAAGTGCCTCTCGCCGTTGTGGGGGACTTTGCCTGCCTGAAAGTCATCAGTGTCCATTGCCAGATTGGCGCCTTTCTCGACTGGGGGCTGAGCAAGGATTTGTTGCTTCCGTTTCGGGAGCAAATCTCTCCTCTCAGTCCGGGACAGAGCGTGATGGTTTACGTTCACCTCGATTCCAAAACGGATCGGATCGTTGCGACGGCGCGATTGAAGCGGCATCTCTCCAAGGCGCATCCATCGTATCAGGCGGGGCAGCCGGTGAATCTTGTCATCGTGGACAAAACGCCCCTCGGTTACAACGCCCTCGTGGAGCGGGAGCACATGGGCCTTCTTTTTGCGAACAACATCTCGTCGAGCCTTGAGGTTGGGCAGCAACTCAAGGGATTCGTTCGCGCGGTTCATCCCGACGGCAAGATAGACCTCAACCTCGACGCTTCCGGCTACAAACGCGTCGCACCGTTGGCGGATCAAATCATCGAGGCCCTCAAGCAAAATGGCGGGCGGCTGCCGTTTGATGACAACAGTTCTCCCGAATCCATCCGTGAGAAGTTCAGCGTCAGCAAGAAAGCCTTCAAGCAAGCTCTTGGCGGACTCTACAAGGCGCGTCGAATCAAGTTTCTCAATCCGGGCATCGAACTCATCGGCGGCAAGCCTTGAGTGCCGGACGGTGGCGCCATAAGGCAGGAAAATCACCGCTTCCCTGAGCGCGAGTCAACTCCATCCCCAAGACTGACCGGCGCTGCTTTCGGGTTGATGATAGAGGGCTCCAGCCGTAATCTGGGCACGTTCTTGGAGGAACAAGGATGCATGCGGTCATGAACAACAACACGGGGCGCGCCCCGCGCCTGCCGCATCTGCCGATTGCCGGGCGCAGCGAGGTTGCCCTTGAACCGGTTCAGTTCCTCGCGACCAGGCCAATGCGTTTTCTCATGACTTGCCGGATACTCATGATTCTTACAGCGCTTGGGCTTTCGTTGACGGTTTTGGCGGCCCAAAAGGCACCGACGAAGCCGGATACGGGAACCGGCGGCGGTATCCTGAGCCAGGAGTGTTGCACCGCCGTCGGACCCTTGCTTCGAAGCGCGGGCGGGGCGCTGACTCCGGCTGTGCGAAAGGCTTACTTGGATTGGGCCGAGAAGACCGTCCTTGAGAAACTGCGCCAGAGCGATCAACCCGTGCCCGAGAGTTGCCTCGCGGAAGTCCGCTGTGACGACACGTTGAACGACGCGATATTCGGCAGTGTGTTTCCACCGGACCCCAGCATTCTGCAAAACTACGCGCAGTTGCGCACCGAATTGGGGGAGGGATTTCTGGCGAAGTACCGCTCGCTGGTCATTGCCATCGCGGTGGCCAAACGGACCAAGGGGGTGGAAGAGGCCAGCGCCATCAAGAACATCGGCCGGGACTATCAACCCGGCTTTTGGGTGGATGAAGGGTTGCCGGTTCCTCAATCCGGGGCGGAGAAGGATTTCGTTCGGCACATCGCAAATTTCATGAAGGAATCAAGTGTTTCGGCGCTCGACTTGTTTCAAAACGCGGACCTCCAGGAGCAGTTGAAGACGGCCCTCACCAAAGAGGGCATCCCTTCCCGATTCATTGCCCAAGTCAAGAAATCCATGACGTTCGGGGACCGGCTCAAGTATGCGATGGTTCTTCTTGGCCAGAGACCCGCCGCTCGCGAGCCAAAGCCGGCCACAACCGCATGGTTGCGTCATCTGGTCGCGATCCACGAGGCCAGACCCGTCTCCACGCCGACGGTCAATGGCCGGCTGTTGCCGTGGCCGTTGTTTCCCATGGACAAGGCACCCTGGCCACTGCTCATGCCGTTGGCGCACTCGATCCCGCTGAGTGAGGCGAACTACATTTGGGAGGCGTTTCAGGGTCAACATGGCCGGGACCGCTATCATACCTACGGCCCGTATCGGGCGGGCATAGATTACATGGTCCATGCCCTGAATCCCTCCAAGTGGTTTTGGGACGCCTGGCCTGACCGCATCGTGCATGGCGGAGGATGCGTGGACCTCTCCAAAGGGACGGTGGATTTGTATTCCGCGTTGGGCAAGCCGGCGATGTGGGCCGGCCAACCGGGGCATTCCAACCTCATCACGTTCCAGCATGCCGGCGGGGCTTGGACGGCCGGGAACGAACAGGCTTTTGCCGGCGGATTGGACGTGACAACCGCCCAGTGGTATTTCAACGAGGATCATGGCACGCAACTTCACTTTCGAGACCTCTACTACTGGCCCTATGGGGAGTATCATTTCGGTCTGGTTCTCGCCATGAATGCCGGTTTGAAGTCCTACATGGACACACGCGTGGCGGCGAATTTATTCCGGGCCTTGCCCGACGCGGACAAACCGACGCTGGGCGTAAAGCTCCTCCGATCCGTGCTGCAGGCAAACCCGTTCAACCCGGCTATTTGGTATCGGCTCGCTCAACAAACCACCGATGCCAACGAAGGCAGGGGACTTTCCGAGGCGGCAAAGACGGGGAATCCGAAAATCCTTTTCGACCATCCGGGCAACATTACTGCAACAAACAAGACGACAGGCAATGGCGCGCATGAAAAAGGAGGAAAAACCGCGCATCACGGGGCGGGATCGGTTCGCGACCAGTATTGGCGAACGCTGGCGCTGTCCGTGTCACGGTATTCCGCTCCATCCCCCAAAGCCGGCACCGCGATTGGTCAATAGACCAATGCGATCCCCGCAGATTTGATCCCGGTCACTGCTTCCCGCCCGGATACAGTTCCTTGATCTCCACCTTCCCCGCCTTGGCGAGGATCCGCAACGCGGCATCCCGACCGTGCGGAATGTTTACGATTGGGGACGAACTCGTCGCGATTTATCCAATATCGAACACGGCGAGACGACGTATCTTCGGAACCGCAACAGTCCTGGATGCGCGAAAACGTATCCTGGCGACTTCGGTGCGAGTGACCTGTTGAATCCTCTTATGTCCGACCGAAACGCCGTCGCAGAGTTTCCGCCATGAATTGCCGGGCACAAGACCCTCGATTTCGTATGCCCGCACGCGTTCGCCCCGCGCAATATCCTCCATCACCATGACGTGATCTATTGGCGCGGGTTTCTTCAACACGAGTTCGACCGTGCCGCCCTCGCCGTGGGTTTCAGCCAGCGGCGTGTCGAACCGGCGGCGGATCTCCTTCCCGAAGTTGGCGTAGTGGGGCGTGAGCGCTTCCGGAATCAGGCCCGTTGTGTCGGGCGTTGCGTTCAGCAGCAAATTGCAGTTGCGCCCCACCGACTTGTAATACATGTCCATCAGCCGGTTCAGTGTCTTCTGTTGTTCTTCGTCGTTCGGTTTGTCGAGACGGGTCTGTCCCTTCCAGAACCAATCGTGTCCGGGCAGTGGGACATCGCATTCGCCGGGATTCCAGATTGCGCCGTCCGGGTCGCCTTGTCCGGGATCGTTCAGCTTCTTGACGGTGCTCCAGCATGGATAACTGGCGACGCCTTTTTCGTTTCCGATCCATCGGATTCCGCCCGGGGCGGGGCTTTGAAACACAATCGCGTTGGGCTGATGATTCTTCAGGATGGGAAACAGGTCAGGACCGCCTTGTTCCACCGGCAACACGCCGCCGTCGAACCAGATTTCGGCCAGTTCGCCGTAGTTTGACCAAAGCTCCGTGAGCATGGTCTCGCACGCCTTGTTGTAATCCTTCTGCTGCCTGTCGCCCCATTTGATGACGCCGGGATTGTCCACGCCCCACCACGCGTTGCAGGAGACGCTGGCATACAATCCCGGTTTGATCCCGGCTTTCCTGCACGACCCGATGAAATCCCGAACCACGTCACCCTTGCCGCCACGCCATGAGGTTTGCCCGACGCCATACGGATACGCGTTGCTTTGCCACGACAGAAACCCCGTGCAATGCTTGGCGACGAACACCGCGTATTGGGCGCCCATGGCCTTGGCGACCTCGATCCATTGGTCGGTATCCAGTTTGACCGGATTGTAGGTGTTCGCATCCGCGGGCGTTCGCGGCTTCATCTGTCCCGTGAAGGTTGCCATGTCGAAATGGATGAAGAGACCCAGCTCCAAATCCTGCCAGGCAATCTGTTGGGGCGTGGGTTTGGCCAAACCGCTCCCGTCATCTGCGCCGGGCAGGGTTTGGCTGAACATCGGCGTGGGACACATCCCCGCCCCGACGGTTCCAACCGCCAGTGACTTGCAGAAACTCCTTCGTGTCATGTTCATCATCGTCTCTTTGGTTTCGTGCCGCTCCATGCCCGGACCCGCTGCTATGTTTTGAGGCTCGCTCCCAATCGACGCAACTGTTCCACCGACACCGGGGCCATCGTCCCGTCTTGATAGATACCGATGTTGAAGGTCATCGGGGCCTGATGCGCATTGCAACTGCGAACGCAGGCGATGACCTCGTCGTCCGGATAGAGCGGTTGCGGAACCTCCGTGTTCCGTTTCGAGTGAACCCAACCCCGATAGTCCAGGCAAGTCCAGCCAAACCATTGCAGGCCGTTATTGAGATAGCGGCTCGTCGCCGGGGTCTTGAGATTGACCAACTCCCCGGCCCAGTAGTCCTGATGGGCCGTGTAGAGATAGGTCTGGGCGACGCCGGCGTTGTAGGTCACGAGCCGGGATGGGCAACCCGTCTTGGCTGCCGCGGTGAACCGGTCCCACGGGAACTGGAAGCCGGTCATGTCTGTGGTCACGGAGTTGTGCGGCCCTCGCGGATCGAGGGAGTAGGAGCTGTCGAACCACCACGCCTTGATCTTCCGGCCATACCGTTCTCCCATCCAAGCCACGATCTCCATCAGGTTCCTGGCGAGAACGGTTTTGTCCTGTCCGTCATAACCGACCGCCTTTCGCCACTCGGGATCATCCCGGCCATTGCAGGAGTGATTCCAATACACCAGCAGCGGCAGGCCGTGAGCGGCAAGCGCGTCCGCTAGTTCGCCGATCAAATCCCGTTTGCAGGTTCGCCCGGGCAGCAGGCGATCAATCACCGGGTGCGGGGCGGGAAGCATTTGCAGGGCGTGGGCGGCCGTGAAAAGAACGTAGTCGGCCCCGGCATCCCGAACCTGTCCCACGAACGCCTTCAGATTGAAGGCATCAACGGCGCGCTGAAATGGCAAAGGTTCACCGTGCCGGGGAACGGTCTGCGCCGTCCAGTGAACGCCAATCCCATAACGGCACTTCGCCAGCCAGTCGGTATTGGCGCGGGTGTAACCGGTCGATTCGTCCGCCATCAACGGAATCGCCTGCATTCCCAGCCCGGCCAATGCAACGCGTGTGAATTCGCGGCGATTCATGGCGATTCCTCTATTGGCCAACCGGACCATATATCTTTCGGGCTTGTGTTGTGTTAAAGCGGCTGGTGTTGAGTGTATGGAGGAGGGTCTGGATTTGTCCATCTCAACCGATCTTCGCATGATCCTCTGCCGATTGTCAGAAAAGCAGTATGGACGCTATGTATCAAGCGTTCGCCGCTGATCGTGTATACGTCGCTATACGGGTAAAACGGAATTAAGGGCCCACGGGGTTTGTTCGCGCCAGGGTGATGAGATTCATGTGAGTGGCCCGCCGCAAGTCATCTGTCTGGCAGGGCAGAACTTCATCTGCTCTGGTGGATATGGTTTCAGCCACGGCAGCAACCTGGCCGCATCCAGCACCAGCGGATCAAGCAAAACGTCTTCGGCTCAGATACGCGAGTTCTTCGGCGATAACACCTGGCTGACATTGCTCGTGTGCCGGGATTCCGACGTTGACTGACCTCGAAAACGCCATCGCTCATCATGCGAGGCGCCAGACCATGCCGTCACAACCTCTGGAAATCCTTACGACAAAGGGCAGGGAAGCCATGAGCTGAAGCCTCACGATGATTGTGACAACAATCCATCTGCACTTGCATCGGACGTGAATGCGACTAGGTTGCGGAAGTGTTCAAGCAATACCGTGAACAACAACAAACTGGCAATCCAGCAGGCGATTTCCAAACGTGCCACGCGATCACTCGTGATGCGGCCGGGAGATTTGTTGTGATTGTTTTGGCCTTGCCGTGAAACGCCGGACGTTCCCAATCAAATTGCCAGTGTGGTGCGCGTTGACATTCCTTTTCGGCACGAGTGGCGCTTACGCGCAATTGCCGGCGCTTTACCAGCCGCCGACGCTGGCTCAAGCGGCGGACCGCGCTCATCAACTCTTCGACGAGAGCCGCCTGCATTGGCTCTGCCAAACCAACAACGCCGAGTCAGCCTGCAAGTTTGGACACGCCTGTTTCGACTGGGCCGAGTTCGCTGCCGGGGCTTCGCAACGCGTCGCCATTGCCCGGGAAGGCATTGCCGCCTGCCGTTGTGCCACGCAACTCAAGCCTCAGCTCGGTGCGGCCCATTACTACTTTGCGATGAACCTGGGCCAGATTGCGGAAACCCGACCCTTGGGCGTGTTGAAACTGGTCCGGGACATGGAAGCAGAATTCAAGACTGCCGCCGATCTCGATCCGGCATTCGACTACGCCGGTCCGTGGCGGTCGCTGGGCGAACTCTACCGCGATGCGCCCGGTCCGCCCTTCAGCATCGGCAATCACGTCAAAGCGCGCGACTATCTCAACAAAGCTGTCGCGCTCCGGCCCGATTATCCTGGCAACCAAATCGCGCTGCTGGAAGCCTGCCTCAAGCTCGGCGAGCGAAACACTGTGAAACTGCGGCTCCCCGACGTGGAACGCATCCTGCACGAGGCTCGCGAGCAATTAACAGGCGTCGAATGGGCACAGTTCTGGCAAGACTGGGAGATCCGCTGGGACAAACTCCAACGACGCATGGGTGCGGTGACGGCGAAGAAGTAACGTGGCGAAGAGGTTGTTTTTTCTATCCGGACGAACATTCATGTCACCGCCCAGAATCGAAGTGCGTAATCCGACGAACAACGAGCCATGCGTAATCTTGAATCGGAACACTGTTCAACGGCGTATGAGGAACGAGGACTGCGGGGAGTGCAAAGAATTAGCACAGCGTGTGATTTTCACATCAGCTTTTCAGCTTTCACGCTGTGCTGGGTATGATTTGCCACCACTGGAGGATTAAGCAAGGGGCGATGTCAGGATGGGCTGATCACGCCATTCACATTTTTGCGCCGTTTTGCTTCAGCTTCTTGAATTGTCTGGGCCAGGACATGGGCGGTGACAAACACATGCCGTCTTGACGGACAAACGCACAGACATTCGGCATACAGTTCTTGCAGCAAACCGCAGGTTGTGACTGGCGGCAGCCAACTGTGTGCTGAAGCGTGTCCTTGGGGCGTAGTGGAGCGTGACAGGCCTTGGCGTTATCTTTGAGTAGAATCATTTGTTTGAGGGACGGCACATCCGTCGGTTGTTGCGCCGTTATTGGGCAGACGATTCATCAACAACCAGTTTATGCCTGGAGTTTGGTCTGTCACAATTCGGGGAATTCCCGATACGCATTATCGGGGGAAACCCGATGCCGTACACGATGAGAAATGGTAGACGCTCGGGATGAGGCGGGCAAACGGCACAGAACAGCTGTCAGTGGAATTGTCAGTATGCGAGCAATGGAAGTGGCGGGAGCTTGCCGTATAGGGGAGTTGGTTTGAGTGGACACGCGGTGCTGGGTGTCGTATGAAACGGTCACCAAGAGGAGCGATTACGATGAAAACTGTGATGCTGACCGGTGGTATTGTGGCAACTGTTCTGGGGTTGATGATCGCTGATGTGATGGCCCAAGTCCCAGGGCCTAATCCGGATGGCGCTGCTATTGAAAGTCCGTTCAAAGGCGTTGTGGTCAATATCAATCCCGTCGGATTGATCGTGAAGGGCGAACCCAATCCGACAAATCCTCCTACCAACAAAACCAGCGTCAGTTTAAAAAACAATCTGGAATCCCGGAGTATTCATTTTGCCATCAAAGGCGCGCGAATCACTCGCGGCGGCTGGCGTCCGTGTGAGCTGAAAGACCTCCAGAAGGGTGACACAGTCACCATCACGTTTACGCCGCCCAAGCAAGGCAGTTCCAAGTTTGTCGCGACCCAAGTCGATATAACCAAGATCGTAATGTTCGCCGCCGACAAACAGATGATTCTCAGCAAGCCCGGGAAGTTGCTGTTCGAGGACGACTTCTCGCGTGCCGAGATGCCCCCGCCGTGGAAGGTCGGGAAAGGTTTTTGGGAGATCCATAACGGTGTTGTCACGGCGGCGGAGAATCCCGACGATCATCACGGTGCCTACGCCTACGCCGACCCGCGTTTCCCCTATAAGGACATCATGGCCGAGTTCTCCTTCAAATTTGACGGCTCCACGGCCTGCCACTTGATGATGGAAGACAGCAACTACAAGGACGCCCATGCCGGCCATATCATCCGCGCCACGATCACACCCAATTCGGTGCAACTCGCCGATTCCAAGTTCGGGGGCATGAAGAATGAAATTTATGAGAAGATGAAGGACCCCAGCACGACGGCAGAAGAGAAGAAGCGAATCCAGGAAAGCATCAAGGACAAGGCTGCTTCCTTCAAGATCGCCTTGGACCCCGCCAAGTGGCACCAAGCCCGCGTGGAAGTCGTCGGTGACGAGATGCTGATCAGCATTGATGCCCAACCCGTCGGCTACCTCAAGTCTGAAGGCGTAAACCACCCCACCAAGAACATGGTCGGCTTCACAGTCGCCGGCAAGTCCACCCAGCTGGACAACGTGAAGGTCTGGGACGCAATCGCCCGTCCCGACTGGCCCAGAATCCGCTCTGATGTCCTGTCGGCACTACAGAAGCAGTAAAAACGGTTTTGCTCATACAACAGTCGGCCACATCGGTCGCCGGTGAATTGACGATTTGGCTGGCCGGCAAGTGATTTGACGCGAGCGCTTTTGTTTTACTGTGGCGGCGGCTTCTCGCCATTGCGCCTGACCTGTCCCTTGCCAGCAACTTCCTCATAAAGCGGGACGACGTAGCGGATCAGGTTGCGGCCAACGAACGAGCCATGTGAGAATGGCCTGCCTGGGAAACCGATGGGCAGCAGGCCCACGAACACGATGATCGTGGAGCCGAGCACGAGCGCACGAACACCGCGTACGATGGCCCCGCCGCGCCTCTGCAGTGTTTCGTCGAAGAATCGCTGCTCCACCCAGGTGCGTAACCGGACACGGAATTGCCGCACCAGCCACCATGCCACGAACATGACTGTGAGCACTCCCGGCGCGTGTGTGTTCAGACCGAACAGGTGTGTCACATCCTTGAGCGCCCACCCCATCCAGCGATTGAGGCCGTAGCCGGCCAGCACCGGCATCAGGACATTGATCAGCCGTGGCACTTCAGCCGCCAATCCGTGTGAATAACCGCGATAGACGCTGTAGCCGATGTAAAGCAGCAGCAGGATATCGAGCAGGTTGAAGTCCATGTGGCAGTGATTATTTCATACAGTGGGCGCAGGGTGCGAGGGATGTGGGTGAAAGGCAGAAGAGACGAACATCGGAGTGGCTCGAAAAGACGAGTCCGGTCACTTGGAAGCGCCATGTCCCTTGCTGGTGATAACCACTTTCATGGCGATGAACTTGGTACTGCCTTGTTTGGGCGCTGTAAATTCGATCATGGCTGAATCACCCTTCCTGATGTCTTTCAGTGTGCACGGCTTGTCGTCGCGAGTGAACGTGGCGCTCTTGACGGAAAAATCAACGTCCTGACGCTCCGTTTTGGATTCTGTGGCGTTGCCGTTGGCTTTGTATGCGCGACGGGGGGTCAGCGTGACCTCGCCGTTGGCGGTCAATGAGGTGGGAGTTGCGCTGACGACGACGCCTGTGAACGGACTTTCAACGATAATGGCATACGAGCCGGGCCGTCCGGGCGCCTGCGCCACCGCATCCGGGATCATCCAACTCAACACCGCTGTCCCAATTCCAACAATCAGTTTCGCAGTTGTCATCCATCTCTCCGGTTGTGGCCGTTTCATACGACGGCGAGCCACTCATGTCCATTCGAAAACCCCCGCTCAGACCTGCATCCAGGGTGGCAGAAAACCAGCAGACGGTTTTGACGTGGATCAGGAAGCCGTGGTTCGAGTGCAATGGCAACTCGGGGATTCCAACCGCGTTTCTTTTTTTACCGGGCGGGAACCTGATGTGATGTCAGGTATTTTTATTGGGTCGCTCGGCCGTGTTTTTCGGCTCAACTTTCCGATTGATGCTCGACGGGCTTCAGGCGTAATCTGCGCGCGTTCGTGGAGAAATAAAGGATGAATGTTTCTTCTGATATCCACCACGGGAGTCACCCAACCGATTCAACGAGAGCTATGAAAAACAAAACCAACAATTCCACAACAGGTGCGACAAGAAGAACATTTATCAAGACGACTGGAGCGACAACTGCGGGGCTCCTTTGGGCTTCTCCAGCTATTTCAAGGGCAGGCACACCCCGGAATGATCAAGGCACTCTGGCTTTGAAGGGCGGTCCCAAAGCGGTTACTGCATCGCATGATGATGCCACCACCTGGCCACGCTATGGGGCAGAGGAAGAAAAGGCCGTGCTGGAAGTGCTCAGGAAGCCCGACTATACCCCCAACGATGCATTTGAGGAAGAATGGAAGAAGCACTTTAACCTTCCGTATTGCAAAGCACACTACAACGGCACAAGCGCCATCACGGCGATGTATTTTGCACTGAATCTTCCGGCGGGCAGCGAGATCATGGTGCCTTGCTCTACATTCTGGGCCACGATAACCCCGATGCGGTTCTTTGGTCTGGTCCCTGTTATGGTCGACATCAATCCCGTCACCCTGAACTTCGACGTGGAGGATGCCAAACGCAAGCTGACCAAAAATACAAAAGCCGTGTTCCCTGTTCATTATTTGGGCATGCCTGCGGACATGGACTACATATCTGACTTTTGTAAAGAGAAGGGGCTTATTGTTCTGGAAGATTCATGCCACGCGCACGGCGCCTCCATGCATGGCAAGTTTATGGGCACATGGGGCAGGATGGCGTGTTTCAGCTTCCAGGCAAGCAAACCACTCCCGGCCATCGAAGGAGGGATGGGAAATTACCAGAATCAGGAAGACTTCGAAAGGGCAACCATACTGGGCCATTATGAATGGGCTTCCAAGTTGAAGGGAAGCAACAAGAAATACAGCTACGGACTTGGAATGAAACTGCGTATGCACCCGATGGCGGCTGCATTAGCCAGGTGTCAGCTGGCAAAACTGGACGAGCGGAACTCGGCATTAAAAGCCCAGGTGCGCAGGCTTAACGATCGTATCACCAAGTTGCCCGGTCTTTACGAACAACAGAACCGCAAGGATGTGGATCGAGTGTATTATGCCGCAAACCGGTTTCTCCTGGATGAACATGAAGCCGGCATGTCACGGGATGTTTGTATTAAGGCCCTGAGGGCTGAAGGTGTTTCCGTTGGCGCCGCAGGTGCACAGTTCGTATGCAACAATCCGGTGTTTCATGAAACTGAATGGTGGCACCACTTGCCCGTAATGGCTGATAAATTCCCCGGAGCCGAAGCGGTCAATAAGAGGGGGATTTCACTTCCCTTTTTCACCAGGGAAATGGCCGAACTTAATGAACAATATATCAAGGCCTTCGAAAAAGTATGGGCGCACCGCAAGGATTTGGGGAACAGTTGATAAAGGAAGTGTGATTCTGGCCGCGTGATGGAGCTGATGCGATGTTGCTCCATGAATCTGAATAGCCCGCGATGGTTGTGGGCTGTGGTCAACTGGGGAATGTCAGTTGAAAGAAAGCGAGCATATGTCCAGAAACATAGGGCGGCGCAGATTTCTAAAACACTCTCTGATGGCTGGCGGAACGGCCTTGGCGTGGCATAGCTTTGAGGAACAAATACTGGGCGCGGAAATCGCTTCGGGTAAGCCGCAAACACCTGTTGCCCCGGCAATCAGTTCGGCGGTGATCCCGAAAGGGAAGATCAAGGGTCTCGAAATCAGCCGCTTGATTTGCGGAGGCAATATGATTGGCGGCTGGGCGCATAGTCGTGACCTGATCTACGTCTCGCCGCTCATCAAAGCGTATCACACCGACGAGAAAATCCTGGAGACGTTCCGGCTGGCTGAGAGGCGAGGAATCAACACCTTCTTCATGACGAATCCCGTCTCCAATCATGTGAAAGCCGCTTATCGGAAAGAGGGTGGCAAACTTTTATGGATATCCGACTGTGGCGGTCAGTCCGACTTCAAGGATGCCATCAAGAGTTCCATTGATAACGGAGCGGATGCGGTTTATCTCCAAGGCGGGATTTGTGACCGATGGGTGAAAGACGGGAAAATCAAACAGGTCGAGGCGGCGATGAGCTTCATGAAAGACCAATTGGTGCCATGCGGTCTTGGCGCGCATTGTCTGGAGACAGTCCGCAAGTGCGTTCAGGCCGGATTCGATCCCGATTTCTGGGTAAAGACGCTGCACAAGGATGGCTACTGGTCGGCGACGCCGGAGAAGAACCGCGGCGACTTCGACGAGATCAGCGGCTCCAACGAACACGGCCGCGCCCACGACAACATGTGGTGCACCAGCGCGCAGGAGACCATCGCCTACATGGCCACGTTGAAGAAGCCGTGGATCGCTTTCAAAACGCTCGCCGCTGGAGCCATCCACCCGCGCAACGCCTTCCAGTGGTGTTTCGAGAACGGTGCGGATTTCCTTTGTGTCGGCATGTTCGATTTTCAGATCGTCGAGAACACCGCCATCGCCGGGAAGGCGCTCGAGGCCGTCATGCAAAAGGGCCGTTGGCGCCCGTGGATGGCGTAGGCAAATCCGTGCCACTCGGAACGGTGCCCGGTGTATTGACGATAACTCCCCTGCCAGTCATCGCGGAAGTTTCCAGACACGCTCCGGCGAAAGTCGTTACTTGACGGGCGGCGCGGGATCGCCGACGTCCAGAAAAATCGGACCGTCGCAGGTGAACCGGGGATTCTTGTCCGCAATGGTGTAGAGGAGTCGGAGGTCGCCCATGGTCGTGTTCTTGTCCAACGTGATGCTCGCCGACTGCGCCTCGCTGCCCTTGGAAGGGATGGCCAGGGTCATCTCGGCCGGCTTGATCGTGACATGGGGCGGAGTCTTCCATTTGAGGATCAGCCTCGCATCCTCGTCCAATCGGTTGACGACCGTAACATTGAGCGTTTGCTCCTGACCCCGGAGCACCCGTTGGGGAGAGACGGCCACCTTGATCGGAGCACCGACCTCGACGTCAACCGGTGTGGTCACGGTGAAGGAACTCGCGTTGGCTTTTCCGCGGACCTCCAGCAAGTAGGGCAATAACCGGCGGGGAATTTCGGTTGGGACGGCCAGATTGACTTTCCTCTCCAGCGGGCTTGCCGACTCGATTCGGCACTTGTCGGCTACTCCGGGCCAAGGGGAAATGGCGCATACCCGAGTCTGGTCCACGCTGGCCCGGCCCAAGTCCAGCTTCCATGTCACCGCTGCAGACTGGCCTCGGACGGCGTCGGCGACATGCCGCGGTGCGTCGCTCTGGATGCCCAGGATCGCGACCGGCGCCAACGATACCTGGACGCGCAGACGGAACAGGAGCTTGGCAAGGTCAACGGGACTGCGGGTTGCCAGGTCGGTCGGGAGATTTTTCTCCGCCAGCCGTTGGAGCGTCTCGGCCAGTTCCAATGCCCGTGGGCCTTCCGCCTGCATACCAGCCTCTGCCGTGCTCAGTGCCTTCTCCCAACTGCCTCTGGCTGCCCCTTGCATTTCGGTGGCAAAGAAACGCTCGATTTTTTTCAGGCTCGCCGCGGCCATGCGGAAGCCGTGCTGAGCCGCCTGACGGCGGGTTCCGACCCAAAACGCCCGAGTGCCGTCGGCCTCGATTTCGACGCGATATTCTTCACGAGGAAAGACCGCCAACTTCGGGGTGCCCGGCAAAATGTCCATGACCACCAGTTCCTCGCCGGCTGGCACCTCCAAGGCATTCCAGTCCGGCTTCACAATGGTCTCGACCGGCTTCCCGGCATAGTTATGTAAAGTGAAGTGCAGCTCGCCTTGCGCGTAGTCGCCGAAGCGTTCGACGACGACGCCTTCCGAGGCCGTGGCATAAGGGACGGGATCCCAGCCCGCCACCGACAATTCCTCGATGGCCGGCACATACTGCCGATACCACGCCCGATGGGGTTCGATGTCGCCGCTGCCATCCTGCACGCAGGCCAGGGCGGGGTAGATCGCATAGGCCAGACAATGGCGGAAATGCGCCTGCACGTTGGCCGGATCGCGGTCGCCGTAGCCTCCCCGCTTGCTCCATGCGTGCCAGTGACGCCAGATCTTGCGATAGTTGACCGCCCGCAAGAAACGCTCCCAGCGCCCGATATGATCAACGTCCCAGCTCCCCTCGGTCATCGGCACGTCCACATAGGGCATGGTAAAAAACTGTTCATAACCATTGGCATTCCCGTGAACAACGATTTGGTGCTGTTTGGTGATGGGCCACCAAGCCTTGCGATGAAAATCCCATATCGTGTTGGGCATGCCCGGCCGAAGGTTTCCAGCCCCGAAGGTCAGCGGCACCAGCGTCGTCTTGAAGTGCTCGCGGCGGAAATCGAGACATGCGGCATTGGCCATGTATCCTTCGATGGCGTCGGCCGTGAACATGCTGTCCCACGGCCGCCGGGCCGGATCCTGCGCATACTGTTGGGCCTTGCTCCGCGCCAGCTCGGCCAGAAACGGCGAGACGTCCGGGTCTTCATTGACGCGGAAATTGAAACCCCAGCCGGCGTGGTCTGTATGATTGTAGCCCTCGTGGGGACGCCAATATTGGGTGTCGGCGATGTAAGAAATCCGACCCTGCGGGCCGAAGACAATCTTCTTCATCATCTCGGCGGTTGGCGTGTAGCCCCTGGGCTTGGTCTGCTCGTTCGCAATCATGCCCTCTAACAAGGAGAACACCGTCTCATCGGGCGGGAGTTTGGGATTCTCGTATGCCACCTGCCGGAAGTCGTAGCAGCCGTGCAGATGCCAGAGGAATTTATACCCTTCGCCAAAGTCGCTTGCGTCGTCTATCGGGTCCCGATGCCGGACGATCAGTTGATGCGCCTTCGGATCGAATCGTTCCTCGTCGGCATAGTTCAAGTAACCCTCGAACGTCGGGCGTTTCACAAAACTCTCGGGGAACAGCCGGTAGTATCGCTGCATGGCCGAGCGCATGCCCCAAGCCGGATCGTGGGGATAAACGACCAGGGAAAACGGCGCACGGCTGGGATGGTTGCCGGCGTCTTTGGTCAAGCCAAAAAAGAATGTGAGCGAGGTCTCGGGCGTTCGCTGGTCATGCTGGAGCAAAAACACCCGCGGACCTTGCGACAGCGGCAGCGCCAAACTCAGCCCCGCGGCTAGGCTGCTCGCCGCGGACCATGGATAGATCGAACAGCCGCCCACGCCAGAAACGCAATTGTATGTGAGGCGGTAAGTGCGCGCCGTGTCGATCGTTTCCCGCTCTTCCGCATCGTGATACCAGTTCCACCCGGTCAGATCCAACGGCAGGGCGAACTTCACGCCGATCGCACGATCCTGGCCCGTCGTATCGTTCACCATCCCGTCAATGCGCAGGCACTCCTTGTCGGCCCGCAGGGTGGCCTGTAGCCCGATTCCTTGCTTGGGCAATAAGGCGTTGAGCCTGATCCCGTTCTGGATGATCTCGGTCCGTCCCTCCACCGATTGATAGACGCCCTCGTTCACTTCCTCGACGAAATAGTCATCCACCCACATCGTGCCTGTGGAGCGGTAGATGTCGGCCCGAAGCGAGAGCCGCGTGGTTTTGGGCTCCGTGGTGATGTTCCACTCCACCAGATGCCAGATGCCGTCCTGTTTCGGAATGCCGGCGCCGACCTGCCCCCGCTTGCCCGTGAGTTGATTGCGATCATCGCGTTCCGACGAATAGGCGCCGCAGACGCCCACGTTCTCCCGGCGGAGCCACAGGCCCACGTGATAGCGCGTATTGGGTTTGACGGGCGCCACGACCTCGAGATTCGAGGTGCGTGATTCAGGCCCCGGCACTTCAAGGCGGACCGACGCCTTGCCGGAATGAGCGATGGTGTTGTCCAGCGATTGCCCGCGACTCAGATGCCAGCCATTGGTTCCATCTTCGAAACCTGGATTGGGGACGAGGTTGACCGGTTTCGGTTGGTTCTTGAAGTCGGCGATCGCAAACCCGCCCGGCGACTTCAGCGGCAGGGTTGTTTGTCCGATGCGCAGGCCCGTGATGCGGCCCTGATCGGACACATCGAGTTGCAAACCGTTCCCGGTTTCCAGCGTCGCAGCATGAACCGTCTGCGTGCCGGCCAACATGCCCATCGCGCTGACAAACCCCATGATCACCAGCCGGGAAATCGCGCGCATCGAGTATCTCCTCAATCGAAAACTATAGGGCGGGAATTTTAATTCCTGCCGCTGAGCAAAGCATCGTTGGTTCAAGGTCTGCTGGCAGATGTTCATGGTCCGATCGAAGGTGGTTGGCAGTGTAGCAACACACGCACCTGTGCCAAGCGCTAAGTCTTCCCAGCGCGATTCACGGTGAGTTGGTGTCACAGGAGTTTGATTCAGACAATGTTCGACGTGAATCAGGAAGCCGTGGCTCGATTGCGGTAGCCGCCGGGAATTCGGACCCGCGTCTTTTACCTGGGGGACGTGACGTGGTGTCAGGTGTTCCCGTTGGGTTGCTCGGCCATGTTTTGCGGCTCGACCCAATTCCACAAATTTTGTTAAGTTGTGATCACTAGGAGACGTGGAACTTTGGTTAGCGCACCAAAACATTGATACGAGGAGGCAAATCATGACCACCAAGCGTGTGGACTGGATCGTTTGCATCGTTGTCGGACTGGCACTGGCGCAAGTCAACCTGCTTCCAGCGGTCGCGCAGCCAGACGCCGCTTATACCCGTATCGAAGGCCAACGGTGCGTGATCGGAAACGCCGCTCTGGAGCGGGTCATCAATTTGTCGGACGGCAAGGTGTGCACCGCCTCGATCAGGAACAAACTCGCCAACCAGGAGATCCTGTTGGAGAGCGCAGAGTTCTCGTTGACTGTCAACGAGACCCAGGTTGTTACGGCCGCAGACTTCATTCTCCAGAACAAAGAGGTGCAGAACCTCGACCGCGGGGCAAAGCGGCTCATCTTGAAGCTGGTCTGTGAAAAGCTTGGCATCGAGGTGCAACTTCGCCATGAGGTGGCACCGGGCGCAGCGCTGATGCGAAAGGTGCTTGCCGTGCGCGCCGTCGGCCCGCAGAAACCGCTCCTCAATCGCATCGAGGTCGAACGATTCTTCACCGCCGCCCCGTGCGCGCTGGGCGGCCTCGGCCAGCCGGTGTTCATTGCCGACAGCGTCTTCACGGGATTGGAGTATCCGGCAGCTCACAACGAGGTGCGGGACAACGCGCAGGCAAAACCGCCTGCCCTGCGATTCAGCGTCGCCTTGCGGCATCTGCCGGGGAAGGTATTGACGCCGGTTTACCTGGAGTCGAAGCCTGCCGTGCTGGGAGTGACGCGGGAAGGGGCGGTCGAGCGCGGTTTCGCGGAATATCTGGCCCGCATCCGCATCCCCCCGCGCACCCACGTCCATTACAACAGTTGGTATGACATTCGTCAGGACAAGATGAGCACGGAGCTGTTCTTGGAGACGTTTGCACAGTTCAAGAAAAACCTGTGCGACAAGTATGGCGTCCGCATGGACTCCTTCGTGCCGGACGACGGATGGCAGGACCGAAAGTCAATTTGGGAGGTCAACGCGAAGCTCTTTCCCAAAGGCCTCGGTGAACTTTCCGCGGGATTGAAGGCCGGCGGCAGTTCGCTCGGTCTATGGCATCCATTGACCGCAGTGGAAGGAAACCTGGTGATGCAATGGTGCCGGGAACACGGCTACGAGACGGACAAGGCAGGCACCCACCTCTGTCTCTCTGCGCCCAAACACAACGGGCAACTCCGCGAAGTCATGACGCGGCACGTGAAGCAATACGACCTCACCTACCTGAAGCATGATTTCAACAGTTTCAGTTGCGATGGAGAGGGGCACGGCCACCTGCCCAAGTCTGAATATGGATTCGAGGCCAACGTGGACGCCTACATCGAGATGCTGAAGTTGCTGAAGCAAACCAACCCCAAGGTATTCCTCAACTGCACCGGCGGAATGTGGCTCAGCCCGTGGTGGCTGATGTACTGCGACACCGTGTGGCGTGGCGCCAATGACACCGGTTACGAACAGGCACATCCGTTCGTGGACCAGCGGCTCCAGTCCATCGCCTACGTGGACGGCGTGCTGTATGACGACTTTGTCAAGAACCGCTACCAATTCCCCATCTCTGCGCTGATGACGTGCGGGATCGTTTACGGGCAACTGCACATGCTTGGTGGCACCCATGAACCGCTGGAAAGCTGGACCGACAATACGGTCTGGTCCCTGTGTTTGGGGTTGATGATGAAGGAACTTTACATTACGCCCAGCTTGCTGAGCGAAACCCATTGGGACGTGTTGGGCAAGTCGCTCCGCTGGGCGGAGGCCAACAAGGACGTGCTCGTTGAGACGCAGATGATTCTTGGGAATCCTCACCATGGTGAAGTGGTAGGCTACAAACACGCCGTCGGGGAACGCACCATTGTTTTCCTGTGCAACCCTTCGCTGCGGCCACAGAAGGCCGCAATTGACTTCCTGCCCCCCGAAGGCAACAAGACGCGACGCCTCGTCGAGATCGTCTATCCTTACCGCAAGGTCCTGGCGCTCGATGCGGACCCGGCGCAGACGGTCGAGATTACCCTGGCGCCCAACGAAATGCTCGCGATCGAAGCGATGCCGGCCTCGGCGATCCGGCGGCCCGTCGTCCAAGGTTGCAGATACTCCGTGGTGTCAGAATCGGACAAGGAGTATGTGTTCGATGTGATCGGCGAGACCAGCGAGCCCATCACGGTGAGGATTCAGTCTCCCGCGAAGATCGAGGAGATCCTCGTGGACAACATCCGGCAGCCCTTGCGGGGCGAGTACGGCAAGGAGGCGTCCCTCGCACTGGCAATACCACTCGCGTCGCAGCCGCTGCAAGTCGAGGATATCTTGGGCACAACTGCCCCGCTACAGAATGAGGCCAAAGTCACGTTGCCCAACGGGGTCTTGGGCGGCCGGTTCTTCCTCGTGTGCGAGAATGCTGCCAGCGCGGTGCCGCTGAGTCCAATCACGGTCAACGGCCAGCCCGTGAAAACGGGCGCTCTGACGGGCGAACGCTGGAAGACCTTCATCGTGCCGCTCCAGAGTCGCACGAGCACCGTGGCTTGGGAAGTCCGGGCCAGCGCCCGGCCGAAGACGCCGTTTGCCGCCAGGTCGTTCGTGATGAGTTCCTACGCGGCTGCCAATCGCTCACTCGGCGCGAAACGTGTCACCCTTCGTCTGGCCGAAAGTCTTGGCCCGGCAAGCCTGAGTTTGCCGACACCCTTTGCGGCACAGAAGGCGGACCTGCTGCCGATTCAAACTGCCCGCGAAGTAGCGACAATTTCACCCGGCGGTCCCGCAGCGATCTCGGCTGCCCAGCTCAAGGCGATCAAGGCCGCACGGTTGCACCTCGCCGTCTTTGGCGCCAATCCAGAGGATCGCTACGCCAACAAACCCGTCACCCTCAATGGCGAGGTGATCGGCATCCTGCCACCCAATTCGCGATACAACGTTGACCAGTGGGCGGAGCGGGTCATGGAAGTTCCCGCGGACAAGTTGGCGGCCGTTGCAGCCGAGAACGTGATCATAGTGTCCAACTGTGGCGGTGACGACTTCAAATTCGGCGACGCCGCCCTTGCCGTCCAGCTTGCAGACGGCACCTGGGTGGAAAGCAACCGCGCGAGCACCGTCTACTGCAGTTGCGGCACGGGCGGCGGCTGGTTGCACCATGAGGGGACCGGCTTTTCCCAAAAATCCCCGCCGGTCAAGCTTACGCTGCCGATTGCGCCGCAGTGAAACGAACTCAGTCCAAAATCCCGTCGAGATCCGGTCACATTTTCTTGTCGCCCAACGCCGCGTGACGGGGTTCAATAGCGGTATGCGTCACCCAAACTCTTTCACCTCGGCGCCGCAGACGACGCGGCGGGAATTCATCCAACGAACCGGCTCGGCCGCCTTGCTCGGCGCGCTTGCATCGGGCACCGGCATCCTGCGCCCGATGGCGTCCGCAGCAGAAGAGCCCGCCGCGAAGCCGGCGCCGCTCGTCGGCTCGAATGTCTTCGCCTGGACCCAATACGCCAAGCGCGACAAGAAGCCGTTCGACATCGTGGAAACGATGTCGGTGATGCGCGACCTCGGCTATGACTACCTGGAGCCGGGCATGGATTTCGCGCATCCCGACAGCATCGTCAAGCTGGCCGACCAGATGAAATCGAAAGGCTTGAAACCCGTCAGCCTCTACTGCGGCCCGCGGTTGCACGAGGCCGACAAGGCGAAGGACGTCGTGGCCCAGTTGTTGGCGGCGGCGAAGGTCTGCAAAAAGTGCGGGTTCCAGGTGATCAGTTGCAACGTGGCGCCCATCGGCCGCGAGAAGACCGACGATGAACTCAAGACGCAGGTGGCCGCGCTCAAGGACTTCGGCCAGGGGTTGAAGAACCTCGGCCTGAAGCTCGGCGTCCACCATCACATGCCGGAGATGGCCAACCACGCCCGCGAGTTCCACTACAACTTCCGCAACACCGACCCCGGCGTTGTCGGCTTCTGCTACGACGTGCATTGGGTGTGGAAAGGCGGCATCCAGCCGATGGACGCGCTCCGCGAATACGACGACCGCATCGTCACCTGGCACATCCGCCAGAGCCGCGATGGCGTTTGGTGGGAGGACCTCGACACGGGTGACATTGACTACGCGGCCATCGCCCAGTATGTCGCCGAGCACAAACTGGCGCGGCGGTTCTCCGTCGAGCTGGCCATCGAGGGCAAGACGCTGATCACACGCTCGGTCATTGAAAACCACCGCCGCAGCCGCGAGTTTATCCGCAAGGTGTTTGGAGCGTAATCACGGCCGCCGCATCGGCCTTCTTCTTACCTCGTAAGGAACACGCCGGCGCGAACGGGCTGTAGAGGCGGTGCCAGATTCCTTGTCTGCGTTGCTCCGACCGCATAACCTCGGCTCATGCGAAGACTGATCTTGCTGGCACCGGTTGCGCTGGCGTTGGCGGTCGCCGACTGCCAGCCCATCACTTCTGTTGCCGGGGCAGCCCAGGTGGATTTTCCGCGGCATACGCCCGAGGCGGACTGGCAACAACGCCGCGCGCAGGAGTTGCTCGACATGGCGGCGCGGCTGGACGCCAAGACCTTCGTCTGGCGGATGCGCTCGGGAACCCCGGAGGATTTTCTGGCCATTAATCGTCAGCTCGAAAACTGGAAGCCGCGCACCCGCGGCCCCTCGACGGGGAAATACGATCCGGGCTGGGGAGCCATTGATCTGTATACGCTCGCCTACGAGTGCGGCGACAAGCTCACTCCGGCCGCGCGGGCGAAGATTTTCGAGGTGCTCGAGGAATATACCAAGCCCGGCGAATACGCGTATGAAACCGAGCCGCGGCGGATGATCAACACCAACCATCCCCTCAACGGCGCAATGGCGCTGGTGCTGGCCGGGCAGTTGATGGACAAGCCGGAGCGCATCGCCCTTGGGCGCGACCGGGTGCGTTACTTTTTGGACTGGCTGCGCGACGTGACGCCCGCCGACCTGCCCGAGCAGTTCGCCGAGCGGCGCAAGGCGGCCCAGCAGGGCATCGTCGAACTCAGCCAGGGGACCGGCGACACGGACGAATACAACAGCCCAACCTACCAGGCGGTCACGCTGCACTCGCTGGCGGGGCTGAGCAATTGGGCCGCCGACCGCGAGACCGCCTTGAAGGCGCGGCTGTTGCAGGAATACCTGTTCCTGCTCACCTGCGCGCGATACGACGCGAGCGTACGAATCCTTTGCGGCCCGTATTCGCGATCCTATCCTCCCAACACGGCCGGCGTCGTCGGCAACCTGTATTACATCCTGCATCGCTACCTCCAGAGCGCCCCGCCGCTGGACCCCGATCTCGGCAACAAGGATTGGGGACCCGGCTCGGCGGACATCTACTGGATTCCCAAGCTGGCGGCGATGGCCTACTACTTCCCCGACTACCTGCGCACCATCGCCCAGCAGAAGTTCTATCCTTACAGTGTGCTGGTCTCGACCAAGAGCGGCGACTGGGGCGACTATCCTTATGAAGACCACCGTACAAAACTGTATGCGACGGGCGGCCACTGCGATCTAACCAGCTATTTGACCGAGGACTATTGCCTGGGAAGCTCGAGCCGATACTACGCTTATGCCGGGCAGAACGAGAATTGCATCCTCTATTACCGCAAGCGGCCGGTGGCCAAGCCGCAAGACCGCAAGTTCCTGATCTTCCGCTACCTGATTGACGGGCGCGATCCCTTCGACAGCGTGCGCGACGGATTGCCACACGTCTATCAGCGCGAAAACAAGGCCATCGTGCTGTTCCATCCGGCCATGCGGCCAAAGGCCAAAACGATGCGTGCCTGGGCCGGGTTCTTCGACGGCTACGACCCGCTGGACGCCATCTACGTCAACGACACCAAGCTCGATCCGGCCCATTTGCCTTACACATTGAAGCCGGGCGACACGCTGTTCGTCCACGACGGGTTGGTGCACGTGGCGTTGCGTCCGCTGGTCGGGCAAAACCTGGGAGTGAAGGGCAGCCAGATTCGTTTGGAACAGGAGGGACGTTGCCTGGGCCTTTCGGTTTATAACTATGAGGCCGACGAACCGCTGCCGCTGTCGCTCGAAAAGGTGAAGCTCATCAATCCGATGCGATTCATCCGCGGCGGGTTTGTCGTCGAGGTGGGCGATCGCAAGCATTACCCCGACCCGGCGGATTTCCGACGTCATATGCTGGCGGCGGTGGTTCGCGAAGAACTCAAAGACGAGAAAGTGCGGACTGTCACTTGCGCGAGCGGGCCAGACACCATGGCGATTAGCTACGACATGGAAGCCGACCGCATTTTCTCCCGCACGCTCAACGGCCAGCCGGCCGCCGCCCCGCTGTTTGCCTGCCCCGATGCGCGGATGGAAGCCGGCGGCGAGGTAACGGTGCACGGGGCGAAGCTCACCGGCGAGCGCGGGCTCCCGTTGGTTCTCGCCGCGCCGGGCGAGCAGGGACCGTTTGTGGCGACGAAGCCGACCGACAGGGTGGGGCCGTTCTCTCTTGTCACGCCCCAAGTCCGTTGGAAAACGTCGGGGTTTGGCTGCGGGCAGGTCCGCCTCTATTTGGGCCAGACGCCGCGACTGGAGATTGACCGGCTTGCAAGCTCTGCCCCCTTTTTTGTCAGCGGCGGGCAAGTCACCGTGATCGTGAATGGTGCAGATGTGACCGGCCGTTTGCGCGCGGCCCAAGACATGCCCGGCTGGAAAGAGCTGCCCACGACTTCCAATTGAGGAGCGGTTGCCGTTGGAGTTGGGCGAGGGCAAATCCGGCTGCGAACCGTTGCCGCTGCCGCGCGACGAAGTTCGGTTGAACAATTCCGGCCGGCGCGGAGGACCACCAAGCATGAACTCCAACCCATTTCCTTGATCGGTGAAAGAAGCTGTTAACCGCAGTCTTGGATATGGTAAATAACTGGCGGATACTCATGATTTGGTTCAAGCCAAACATCCAAAGATCGAAGCAAAGGAAAGGCACGCCTCATCCGATTCTGGCGAAACGTTTATGAAACCTACTTCCCGCCGCAGTTTTCTTAAGCGCTCGGTGGCTGCTTCGGCCGCGTTTGTTGGAACCAATCTCTGCTCTTCCCCGTGGTTGCGGGCGGCCGGCGCCAACGATGACGTTCGACTGGCCGTGGTCGGCGTCGGTTCGCGGGTGAAGATTGGTGGCATGGGCAGGAACGAAATCCGCAATTTCCGACAAGTCCCCGGCGTTCGTATCGTTGCCCTCTGCGACGTTGACGACGCCAATCTCCGCCCGGAGGTGGAGAATTTCCAGAAGCGTAATGAGAAGGTCGTCGCCTACACGGACGTGCGCAAGCTTTTGGAGAGCAAGGACGTTGACGCCGTCGTGGTCACCACGCCCAATCACTGGCACGCGCTGGTGACGATCTGGGCCTGCCAGGCCGGCAAGGATGTGTATGTCCAGAAGCCTGCGTCCCACAACATTTTCGAAGGCCGGAAGATGGTCGAGGCCTCCCGCAAATACCGCCGCATCGTGCAGAGCCCCAACGGATCCCGCGCTCAGAACGGTTACGCGGAGGCGCTGGCCTACGTCCGTGAGGGGAAGCTCGGCAAGGTCCTGAAGGTTCGCCACGTTCATTTCTCGCCGCGGTGCAGCATCGGCAAGGTGAGCGGCCCTCAACCAATCCCCTCCACGCTTGACTACAATCTCTGGTCCGGACCGGCCCCCATCGTTGCGCCTGTGCGCAAGAACCTGCACTACGACTGGCATTGGCAATGGACCTACGGTAACGGCGAACTTGGCAACTGGGGTATTCATCACCTGGATGGTTGCCGCATGTTCGTCGGGGGCGGGTTGCCGCGGCATGTCATCAGTATCGGCGGGCGTTTCGGCTACGAGGACGACGGCCAGACGCCGAACACCCTGATCGTGTATTTCGATTATGAGCCGGCGCCGGTCCTCTCCGAGTTCCGCGCACTGCCCAAGGACAAGTCCTTCCAGGCCAACGCCGTTGCCGGAAAGGATTCCTGGGGTCCCAATGCGATGGATTCGTATCAGGGAATCCCGATCGGCAAGGTCATTCACTGCGAACACGGGTATGTGATCAGCACCATCAGCAGCCACGCAGCCTTCGATGCCAGCGGCAAGGAGATCATCAAGTTTCAGCCGACCACTCCCAATCAGAACCAAAATTTCATTCAAGCCGTGCGCAGCCGTCGCGCGAGCGACCTGGTGAGCGAGATGCTGCAAGGACACCTGTCGGCTGTGCTGGTCCACTTGGGCAATATTTCATACCGCGTCGGCAAGACCATGCCGGACGGCGAGATCCGCCAACGCATCGAAGGCAACAAGGAGTTGTCCGCCGCCTACCAGCGATTCCAAGCCCACTTGTTGGCCAACGGCGTGGATCTCGACAAGACACCCGCCACGCTTGGCGCGATGCTGAGTTTCGACCCGGACACGGAGCGTTTCGTCGGCGAGTTCAGCCAGCCGGCGAACCTGCTCGTCTCCCGGGAATACCGCGCGCCGTTTGTGGTGCCGGAAAACGTGTAATCGCAGAACCAGGAAAAAAGCTTATGACTAACAACCATCAACGAATCACGCGCAGGGGTTTTCTGGGCAGCAGTGTCGGAGCCGCTGTGGGCGTTTGCTCACTGGGCGGTCTGCGCCACTCGCTGCTGCGGGCGGCTGAGCCGCCGGCCAAATCGAAACTGCGGTTTGGCCTGACGACGTATACATGGGGAAAGGACTGGGACATCCCCACGTTGATCACCAACTGCGAGAAGGCCGGACTGCACGGTGTGGAACTGCGAACGAGCGAGAAGTACGCGCATGGCGTGGAGTTGACGCTCAATGCGTCCCAGCGTGCCGAAACCAAGAAGCGATTCGCCGACAGTCCGGTGCGCCTTGTGAGCATCGCCAGCGGCGAACGCATGGACTGGCCCGAGCCGGAAAAACTCCGGGCGGCCATTGAGGCGGCCAAAGCGCATCTGCAACTGAGCCACGATGTCGGTTGCGACGTGCTGCGGGTGTTTCCAAACCAGTTCTATCGCGACGTTCCCCACGAGAAAACCATCGAGCAGATTGCCCGGGCGCTGGATGAACTGGGCGCCTTCGCCGTCAACCTGGGCCAGGAAGTTTCGTTGGAAGCGCACGGCCCGGCCGGAGAACTGCCCACGATGCGGGCCGTCATGGATCGCGTGACCCAGCGTAGCGTGCGCGTGCGTTTGAATTGCGACGCCCGGGATGCGAAGGGCCAGGGTTTTGAAGCGAATTTCAACCTGGTCAAGAATTTCCTCTCCCGGATCATTCATGCCCACGACCTGAACGCCCCGGATTACCCCTACCAGCTCATGGTCAATCTGCTGACGAAGGCGAACTGGGAGGGTTGGGTGTTGGCCGAGAGAAGCGACAAGGTTCCCGATCGCGTTCAGGTCTTGACCGAGCAGCGGCAGGTTTGGGATGCCATGGTCGAGAAGGCACAACACGCTTGACCCGGTCCAAGAGGAGGAGTGGCCGCCGTTGGCGTCCAAAGAAGCCTGCCTCTCGATGAAATCAAGCCGCCGCTTCTGCTCCGTGCGCTCCGGCTTTGCCGGAGAGAACAGGTTGACAACAGGCAAGAGAGAACTACGTTTCTCGTGCCAGCGCCGTGGGTTGCTGCTGATGCGCTCCCCGCGCATCGTATACCTCCTTGGAGCAGCCCACCCGCTGGCATTTTTCTTTGGTTGCGCACCATGCCACGCGATACCGACGCGCAATTGCACCGCGCCAGCCCTTGCCTGAAATATGCTCACTCCGCGTCCGATCATCGCGCCAGCGGGCCGCTGTAGCAGCCGACACGATGAACCCCGCCAGGCGAGACAACGCGCAGCGCAGCGCGGCGGCAGGGAAGGGCAGACTTCGGGCGCGGATTTTTCGCCGATGCGTCTCAGTTTGATACTACACGCCGAATTTGCTGAGTGCGGGGAAATGGAAACCTCGCGGTTTCCTGTGGGAAAAGTGGTGCGCCCGGAAGGACTTGAACCTTCGACCCTCTGATCCGTAGTCAGATGCTCTAATCCACTGAGCTACGGGCGCGCCCAAAGCGGCCAGACAATAGCAGGCTGGCCCGCCATTTCAACGGGTAATTTTGAGGGAGCGAATTTTGGCGCTTCGCTCCAGAGTCGGCGTCAGGCTAGTGTAGTGTCTCACATATAGATTTTATTATTTTGAGAGTGGCAGTAAGTTAGGGGCATGGCAATCTTAGCCCGCATGGTCCAAGTCACCGAAGCGCAGCACCAACAATTGGATCGGTGGATCCGCGCACAGAACACTC
>CAIQCK010000019.1 GCA_903870275.1 uncultured bacterium
CCCCAGGCAACCACCGTTCCGTTGCTCTTTAGCGCCATGCTGTGCCACTGGCTGCCCGCAATGGCTACCACTCCCGACAATCCCGCCGGCACGTTGATTTGACCGCTGCTGTTGTCGCCCCAAGCCACCACGGTCCCGTTGTTCTTGAGCGCCATGCTGTGGATGGTCCCCGCGGCAATGGCCACGACTCCCGATAATCCAACGGGCACGTTGGTTTCTCCCTCGACGTTTCGCCCCCAGGCAATCACCGTTCCGTCCGCCTTCAGCGCCATGCCGTGGCTGGCTGCGCTAATCGCGGAGACGTTGGACAATCCCGCCGGCACGTTGGTTTCACCCACGCTGTTGTCGCCCCAAGCAAACACCGTCCCGTCATTTCTGAGCGCCATGTTCCAACCTTCGCCCGCGCTAATGGCCGCCACGGCCGTCAGTGCCGCCGGCACGTTGGTTTGACCCGTGCTGTCATCGCCCCAAACAATCACGCCGGGGGGCGGCCCGATCGCGATTGTGAGGCTGAAGTCCTTCGTTGAGGAGAGACCGTTGTTGTCGGTCACCTGCACGGTAAAACTGGCGGTCGTCGCCGCATTGGGTGTGCCGCTGATCACACCCGCGCTGCTCAAACTCAAGCCCGCCGGCAGACTGCCGGAAAAGAGGGACCACGAGTAGGGCGTCACTCCACCGTTTGCCGTCAAGGTCTGGCTGTAGGGGAAGCCCACCCCGCCTACTGGCAACGGATTGCTGGTGGTAATGGCCGGCGGACCGACCCACAGGGTCATCCCGCGGTTCTGGCCCACGCCTGTGACCGTGTTTGAAAACGTCACCGTGTCGCTGTAACCACCGGGGGCCAGCGTGCTCGCGCTGCTGTTGATGGACCATGTCACCGTCGCGTGGGCGCCCGGGGCCAGTGTTCCGCTGGCCGCGGAGAGACTCATCCACGTCTGCGTCGAGCTGGCCGTCCACGTCAAAGACGATTCGCCGGCGTTGGTCATTGTATAGACGGCTGAGTTTGGCGTGAACGGCCCGCCGGTTGGACCACCGGACGCGAACGCGGAATTCGACACCTGCAAAGGGTCCGGCGGACCGGCGAGCGCATTGATCAAAGCCGCTCCCGGGGGCGTGCCCCAGCCGGTGCAGAGGTCGTAGCCAGTGGCGGCTGCGAACTTGGTGGGACTGCCGCTGCTATAATTGTTGCCGGTGGTGGTGTCGTGAAAGTCGGTGGTGTAGCTCGCCCCCTTGCCAATCGCATAGACAGCCGGATTGAGGAATCCAACCGTTGGCTGGCCGTTGGCCACCGCCTGCTGATTGATCAATGCCGTGAAGCCCGCCCATAGCGGCGCCGCGCAACTGGTGCCTCCAACATTATAGGTTGTGCCGTTGGCACGAACGTAAACGTTGTCCGCAGTGAGGGCCACGTCCGGCACGTTGCGCATCGTCGTCGAACCCTGATTGCCAGACATGCTGATGCCTTGCTGGTAGGTCGGGATGGGGTATTGCGTGCTGATGCCGCCGCCGCTGCCGGTGCCGTTGTTCCAGTTCCAAACCCTCTCGGAAGCATACGCGCCGCCCGCGCTGCTCGTGGTCAGGGTGGTCCCGCCAACTTGGGTGATTGATGGTGAATCGCCGGGAAACGGAATCAAGCCAGTAAAGGCATCGTCATCGCCCGACGCCGAGAAAAACGATTGGCCTTGGGCCGCCATTTGCTGAAAAATCCCCTCGGCCACCGCGTCGGCCGTTCCACCGGGGCTATACCACGAACAACTTACTTGTTTGGCCAGATTGTCCGTGGCGATTCTGTTGAGAATATCGTACCAATCGCCATACGGCCCCGCCTCATACACAATGATCTTGGATACACCCGGCGCCATTGAGATTACCATCTCAATGTCCAACGACACCTCGACTTCTCCGCCGCTGCCGGTCGGAGTGCCGTCGAATCCATCCAACAACACATTGACCAATGTGACCGCCGGCAATCCGGCCAGGGTCTCGTAGTAGGTGATGTCGCTGGCAGTGTAACCGTCGTACTGCAACAGCCCGACCGTCTGTCCGGCGCCCTTCAGCGAACTGTCGGGCACATACGCCGCCCGAAAATCGTTTCCCATGTAGGCACCGCTCGGCCCCGACCCGGTGCTTGGCGCCGCATTGGCTTTTGCCGCGGCGTGATGGTTTTTCAAATGCGGACGCGGCAGCGCGTAGTTGTTGAGGCCGCTGATGCGCAAAACCGGGATTGTCAGGTCCAGCGACGGCTCGGCATCCGGCGCGTAAAACGTGCGCGCTTCCGTCGGATGCTGATAGGTCCGCATCGTCACATGGAAGGCTTTCTCGATGTCCGTGACGGTGCCTTCCACGTCCAGGATCACGCGGTTGGGATGCGTGGTCGTCACCGTCAGCCCGCGGGCCTTCGCAAAATCCATGACTGTCTGGTAATCCTTCTCGCTCGGACCAAACCGCTGCGTGAATTGCTCCGGCGTCAGGTAGCAATGATACTGGGGACTGGCGGGGTCATAGATTTGCTTGAGCAGGCTTTGGAGTTCCTGCTGGTTTTGCAATGGCAACCCGATGGCCAGTTTCAAGCGGTTCGTGGCCGGAAGCTGGTCCACGGACTGCAACGCCGCCACGGCTGTCGGAACGTGTCCCCGCAAGTGTTGTCTTTCCGCCGCTGGAGCAGACGCCTCGGCTGCCAGCGTGAAAAGGAAAGCAGCCATCCGGAAGAGGGAATTCCAGCGCCGCCCTCGCTTGATACCGCGCAGCCCCCAACAGAGGGTCTGCGCCAATCGGACACCACACCTATTCATTGCTCAGGCTCCTTAAGAACAGCAACAAATTCCGCGCCTCCACGCAGCGCACTTCTGGAAGGTTTACAGACTACCGCCGTCCGCAAATCTGTACAACAATATTCGCGCCTCACCCTGACAACACGGCTGCGCGCTATTTGCTGCGGACTTCGCAGATGTTGTAGGACGGCGTCGCGCAAAAAAACGTATGCGAAACTTGTCGCAAAGGCAGGCAAAAGTGTTCGCGTAAACGCTCGCTTGCAATCTGCCGCGGTGTTGAAAATTATTCCTTTATCGGTGGATGGAATTCAGGCATTGGTCGCAGCGGGCCGAGGAAAAGGAGCACGATGGCCACGGCAATCAGCGGCATGACGCCGCAAGCGACGAACACCGGTGTGTAGCCATGGACGTCAATCACTCGTCCGCTCAGCCAACTGAATAACATTCCGCCCAGCCCGGAGCCGAGACTCGCCAGGCCCCAAATCGAGCCGACCATGTTCTTCGGGAACACGTCGGCCGGAAACGCCAGCGCGTTGGCGTTATAGCTCGTGTAGCCAAACGTCGCCACGGACACGAGCGCGATGGCGTGTGTGACGTTCGGACAGAACGCGGCGGGAATGGCGGCGGTCATCATTAGGGCCGAGAAGGCGACCATCGTCTTGCGCGCCACTGAAACGTCCAGGCCGCGCCGGATCAACAGTCCCGCCAGCCAGCCGCCGATGAGGTTTCCCAGGTCGGCTGTCAGGAACGGAATCCACGCCGTCTTGCCGATCGCGACGATGTCCATCCCGTGAACCGTGCTGAGATATTTTGGGAACCAGAAAATGTAAAAATACCAGACCGGATCAAGAAAAATTTTGGACAGAGTCAGGCTGATTAGAAACCGCGTGCGCAGCAACCGCCACGGTGTGGCCGGCGACGCCTGGGCTTCCCGCCGGACATGCGCCGGCGTGTGGTAAAGCAGCCACCAACCCAGCAGCCACAAATATCCCAGCGCGCCCACCACGACAAAGGCCGCCTGCCAGCCAAGCTTCAGCACAAGCGCGGCGACCAGCGGGGCAGCCACGAGCGCGCCGATGGCCGCGCCACTGTTGAAAATTCCCGACGCCAGCGCCCGCTCGCGCGCCGGGAACCATTCCGCGACTACTTTCACTGCCGCCGGCCAGTTACCCGCCTCGCCCACTCCGAGCAGGAGGCGAAACAATCCCAAGCTCCACGGCCCGCGCGCCAGACTGTGCAGGACGGCGGCGGTGGACCACCACGCAATGCACAGCGCGTAGCCCAGCCGCGTCCCCAAGCGATCCAGCAGCGGCCCCGACACGCCGTTCATCACCGTGTATGCCAGCATAAACGCCGCCAGGATCAACCCGTAGGTTTCGCCGCTCATCTGGAACTTCTCGGTCAACATCGGCGCGACCACCGAGAGCGTCTGGCGGTCGAGGTAGTTGATGACGGTGGCCAGAAACGCAAAGGCGATCATCAACCATCGGGCGCGCAGAACGGGCGTGTCTTGGTCGATGGCGGGCGCGCTGGAATTACTCATGGTTGCGGCCTCGCGCGATCAGAAGCCCATCCGGCCCCAGCCCGGGTGGCGGCCGTTCAGGGGCGGCAGGCCGAGTAGTTCGCGGCCGAGCGTGACGTAGTAGCGATAGTTCTCCAGCGGTGTGCTATTGGGAATGCGGTGATCCAGTCCGAACACCATGCCGCCCTGTTGCATGAGCGGCTGCATTTTGTATTCGAGTTCGCGGCGGATTTCCTCCTTGCTGCGGCGCAGCACGTGTTTGTCTATGCCGCCGAGCATCGCCAGTCGCGATCCATACTGTTTGCGAATCGCGACGATGTCCATGCCCGCTGCCGGCTCCATCGGATGCATCGCGTTGACGCCGCACTCAAGGAACGGCTCGATCACAGCCGTGAGATTGCCGTCGCTGTCGAGATTGAACAGCCGGGTGCCGCGGCTTGAAAGCAAGTCCCAGACGCGCCGGTAGTATGGCTTGATGAATTCCCGCACCTGTTTCGGTCCGACCAGCGGCCCGGATTTTCCGGCAAGGTCCTCGTGCACGTAAAGCTGGTCTATGGTGAGCGTCTCGGTGACGCGCTCGAACACCCGCATCGCCGTCGCGCCAACCGTATGGAGGATGTCGTGCATGAGTTCCGGTTGCTCGTAGTAGGCCATCGCGGCAACCTCCTCGCCCATCAACTCGCGAGCGATGTCCCAACCGCCCGGTATCCGGCCGATCACCAGCACGCCCTCCTGTTGGGCCCGGCGCGCCGCCTCCATGGTCTGCGGATCAATCCGCTGCGGGCAGAACTCGAAGAGCGGTTTCAGCCGCAGCCAGTCGTCCATGGAGCGCACGGGGAAATCGAGCGGCAACGGCACGGTGGCCGCTGTCTTGCAAAGTTTCAGGGTGCGCCCGAGCGCGTCGCGCTGCAGCAGCGTCTCGGTGTCTTCGTAGATCGTCACCGGTGCGCCGAGCAATCCTGTCTGTCCGCCGCACTCGACATACGGAACGTAGTCCCACTCAAAACCCGTAAGATCGAGTTCCTGCGGCGTCGCGCCTTGATCGCGCCATTCCTTGTCCAAACCCACGAGCAAACCGAAAAGTTCGCAAAACATTTGCCGCCGGCTGTCGTGGAAGGTGATCAAGTCGAGAAAATCATCACGATGAAATCGCATGGAAATCCTTCCTTACGAAGAGAGCAAAGCGACTTTGGCGATAGGCATGGGCGCAAGTATGCCGCCACCGCCGGCAATATCAACTCGCATGATGGACTCGTCGTTTCCAAAACACTTCGCTACAATCACAGGCCGCTTGACAGTTTTGTTTCACGCTGCAAGGACTAATACATGCAATATCGAAAACTGGGTAAAACCGATCTCTCGGTCTCCGTGGTGTGCCTCGGCTCCTGGTCCATCGCCACGAAGGATTTTTTCTGGGACAACCAGGATCGCGCCGACTCGGTGGCGACCGTGCACGCGGCGCTGGACGCCGGCATCAACTTCTTTGACACCGCGCCGGCTTACGGCGATGGCGACGCGGAGGAGATTCTCGGCGAAGCCCTCGGCGCGCGCCGTGGCTCGGTGGTCGTGGCAACGAAGGTTCGTCCGGTGGACTTGGAACCGGAGCGGCTTCGCAAGAGCTGCGAAACCAGTCTGCGCGCGCTTCGCACCGACTACATTGATCTCTACCAAATTCACTGGCCGAATCACGCCATCCCGTTGGAACCGACGTATCGCACGCTGCGGGAACTTCAGCGCGAGGGCAAGATCCGCCACGTGGGTGTCTCGAACTTCGGTGCGAGTTATATGGGCGAGTTCTCGCGGCTGGGCCGCGCCGAGAGCAATCAGTTGCCCTACAGTCTGCTTTGGCGCTCGGTGGAGTTTGACATCCAGCCGCTGTGCGCCGCCGACGGGATGAGCATCCTTTGCTATAGCCCGCTCGCACAGGGTTTGCTCACCGGGAAGTTTCAGACCGCCGACGAGGTTCCGGAGAAGCGGGCGCGGACGCGGTTGTTCTCCACGAGCCGCAAGATGACTCGTCATGGCGAAGCGGGTTGCGAGCAGGAGACGTTCGCCGCACTTGCCGGCATTCGGCGGGTGGCCGACGAGTTGGGCCATCCGATGGGCCGCGTCGCGGTAGCGTGGCTGCTGGCGCAGTCCGGTGTGACCTCGGCCGTTGTCGGCGCGCGCAATGCCGCGCAAGCCATCGAGAACGCGGCGTCGGCGGAGTTGCGGCTCGACGCGGACGTGATCGCGCGGCTCTCCGGCATCACCGAGCCGCTGAAAAAACTCCTCGGCAGCAACGCGGATCCGTGGGAGCATGTGTCGCGGATGGAGAAACCATGATGACGCATCACTCCGTGCTGCATCGAATGTCATGAATCCTTCGCGCCTCTTCGCCTGCCTCGGTCTGGTGGTGTGCGCCACAACGATTCTTGCGCAAGCTCCCGCCGGAACGAAACCGCTGGCCGTGAAGCAGGCCGAAGAGCAGGCGTTGCGCAAGAAATACCCTTGGTATCATCCTGATTTGTTTGATGAGAGCCGGCGGGATGTGTTGGAGGCAGCGTTGGCCGGCCCGATGAAGACGGATCAGGAGATCGTCTTTGCCTGCCGCACGACCATTCGCGAACATTGGTATGCCAACTTCGGCTATTTTGCCGAGGGCGACTCGAATCAAGCGTCGGTGCCCATCCATAACAGCCAGGGCAGGCTTTGCCGGCTCAATCTGCGGACGGGCAAGCTTACGGTTTTGCTGGAAGACCTGACCGGCGCCGTCCGCGATCCGTGCGTCTATTACGATGGCAGCAAGATCGTCTTCTCTTACCGCAAAGGCGGCACCGACGCCTATCATCTATTCACGATCAACAGCGACGGGACCGGTCTGCGACAGATGACCGACGGGCCGTTCGACGACATCGAGCCGGCGTATCTGCCCGACGGCGGAATCGCCTTTTGCTCGTCGCGGAGCAAGCGTTGGGTGAATTGCTGGTGTACGCCCGTGGCGACGCTCCATCGCTGCGACGGCGAGGGACACGACATCCGGTCGCTCTCCGCCAATATCGAGCACGACAACACACCCGCCGTGCTGCCCGACGGTCGGATTCTCTACACGCGCTGGGAGTACGTTGATCGAAGCCAACTGGAGTTTCATCACCTGTGGACGATCAAGCCGGATGGCAGCGGGCAGATGACGTTCTTCGGCAACATGAATCCGGGTGGTGTGCTCATTGACGCTCGGCCGATCCCCGGAACCACGAAGATCATCATGATTCATTCGCCGGGGCACGGCCGGTCGGAGCATCAGGGCGGCGTTTCGATTCTGGATCCGGGGAACGGTCCGGACGCTCGGGAATCGGAGCGGGTGCTGAGCAATCATCCTTGGTTCCACGACCCTTATCCGGTTTCCGGGGCTTGCTTCCTTGTCGCGGTCGGCGACCGGCTGGCGATGATGAACGACGCGGGCCGTGTGAACGTGCTGTATCGTCTGCCGACCGAACTGATGGCGGCGGGCATGGAAGTGCATGAACCGCGATGGTTGACGCCCCGGCCGCGCGAACTGGTGATTACTCCGCGCATCAATGATTCGTCGCCGACGGGCACGTTGGTCATGTCCGACGTGTATGCGGGCCGCAACATGGCGGGCGTGGCGCGAGGCACGGTCAAGAAACTTTTGGTGATGGAGACGTTGCCCAAGCCGCTGAACTTCAGCGGTTTTCCCGAACCGCTGACGTTCGGCGGCTCGTTCACTCTGGAACGCGTAGTGGGCACCGTGCCTGTCGAGTCCGACGGCTCGGCGCATTTCGAACTTCCGGCGCATCGCGCGTTCTTTTTCGTGGCCCTGGACAAGGACGAGAACGCGGTCAAACGGATGCAGAGTTTCGTGTCGGTGATGCCGGGCGAGGTAACCGGCTGCGTCGGCTGCCACGAGGAGCGCACGCGAACGGTGGCGAGCAACTCCGGGGCGCGGGTCGCCATGCTGCGGCGGCCAAGCACCATCCGGCCCATCGAGGGCATTCCGCAGGTTTTCGATTTCCCTCGCGACATCCAGCCCATCCTCGATCGTCATTGCGTCTCCTGCCACAACGCGCATCGGCGCGAAGGCGGCGTGACCCTCACCGGCGACCGCGGGCCACTCTACTCGCACAGCTACTTCACGCTCACGATCCGGCAGCAATTTGCCGACGGCCGCAATCGCACGGCCGCCAACCTTCCTCCTTACCAGATTGGCGCCGTCGCCAGCCCGCTCATGAAGAAGCTCCAGGGGCACCACGGCACGAACTTGTCGCCGTCCGAAACCCGCGCCATCCGCTACTGGATCGAGGCGGGCGCCACCTATCCGGGCACCTACGCCGCGCTGGGAACGGGAATGATCGGAGGCTACTACAAGACCACCAATGACGGCGGGCCGATCAATGAGTGGCCGGAAGTGCGCAGCGCGGCCGAAGTGATCGGCAGGCGATGTGCCGGTTGTCACACCGGAAACCTGGTCCTGCCCGACGGCCCTTGCTTCGATCGGAAGGAAGAAGACCCATATTGGATCTGCGGCGACCGCAACGCGGATCGTTGGAAAGACCCGCAGAGGATGGTCCGGCTGCGGCTCTCGCGGCATTTGCTTTACAACCTGAGCCGGCCTCAGGATTCGATCCTATTGCTGGCTCCGCTGGCACGGGAAGCAGGCGGCTACGCCGCTGCGGCTGGTGATGCGCCGCCAAAAACTTGTCCGCCAACGTTTGTCAGCATGCAGGACGCGGACTATCAAAAAATTCTTGGCGCGATATGCAAGGTGTCGGACGAACTGAACCGCATCAAGCGTTTCGACATGGCCGGGTTTAGACCACGGCCGGAATACCTGCGGGAGATGAAACGTTTCGGCGTTCTTTCCGCCACGTTTGACGACCACAACGATCCGGCCAACCCCTACCTGATTGATGCGAAATACTGGCAATCGTTCTCGTATCAGCCGGCGAAACTCCACTAAAAGAGTGGTTGCCGGGAGCGGGCCGAAGCAATTTCTCGAGAAAGAATAAGGAGATGACGAGCAGAAATTTTGTCCACGCCGCATTGGCGGCGATCTTTAGCGCCATGACGGTTCTTCCAGTGCACGGAACGGTGGCGTCCGATGCCCCGTCATCGGCTTCGTGGTGGCTGGTGCGGTTCACGCAGATGGAGCCGAGGATTCTTCAATGGGAGGCGAAATCTCCAGACCTTGTCTCGCTGGAGAGACTGAAGACCTATGGCGGCCGCACGGTCTACGCGGTGACGATCACCAATCCGAAGGTGTCCAACGACCGCAAACAGAAACTTCTGTTCTCGCAACCCCACGCCCACGAGCCGGCGGGCACCGCGGCCATGATGGACTTCATGTCGCAGTTGATCGACGGCAAACACCTCGACGGCCGGCCCACCGATCTGGACCGGCAGGCGCTCCTGGACCGCACGCTGTTGACGTTCATCGCCGATGGAAATCCGGATGGCCGGGCACGCGCGCCGCAGGATTGGTGGGATGGCAGTCAATTGCCCAATGAAAATTTTTTCAAGGTGATGTTCGGCGAGACCAAGGACGGCCAGCGGTTCCAGCGGGTTGATCGGTGGAGCACTCATGATTACCAACCCGCCTTCATCGGGATCGCCTACGAGCAGATTAACGATCACGAGTATGTGGAGCCGAACCGATGCACCGAATCGTCGTTCTTCAAATTGGTGAACCGATGTTCGACCAAATACGGGTATGGCTACCACATTGATCTGCACCAGACGGAGTTCGAGAAGTCGAAATACAACGCAATGATGATCATCCCCTGTCTGCAAAAAGAACTTCCGCAGACCATTCGGGACGGGAATCAGCGATTGGCCGAGGCAATTGTCGCCGCCTGGAAAAAAATGGGGGCGAATCCGAACCCGAAGATCGAGCCTCTCGGATACGGCGAGGAACAGTTGCGCTATTTCCGCCGCTGCTGGGGTGAGATTTACAGGAGCCGCGTGCAGGTGAGCACCGAGGTGCAAAACAACAATCCCCGGACACCGCCTCGCCGTCAGATGGAATTGCAAGAGGCCGCCATCCGAACCGCGATCGAGGTTGCCTTGCAAGTTGCTCCATAGAATCACTTGCTGACAGGCGGGAGCGCGTCTCGCACATGGAAAAATCACGAATGCTCAGCGTTCGGTTTGGTCTTGAAAATATCGGAGCAACCCAAATGTGATCCACAAAGATGTGAGCCCGATTTGCCGATTTATAGCATGAAAGTTTTACGCTTCCTCGTTTGCTTCACCTTGGCGGCTGCTTGCGCACACGGTGCGCCGCCCGCGGATCCGACCTTTCCGCGCCTCATGGGGATGAACATCGGCGCGAAGAACTACGACGATCCCGACTATCAGCGGCAACTGGCGCGACTCAATGTCGTCGTCCTCGGCTTCTATAAAGGCTGGAAACCGGCCTACGGCATCGAACAGGTGGTGCGCAACTTGAGGAAACTGAGTGGCGGCAATATTCTCGTCGGACAATACACGGTTCTCAATGAATGCGTGGACAACCCAAAGAACACGGCCAACCTCGATGTCCAAGTGAAGCTGCATGAGATGAACTGGTGGGCGCGCAAGGCCGACGGCAGCCGCGTGCAATGGACCGCGCAATACCACGCCTGGGACATCAACTTCACCGCGTGGAGCAAGCCCGACTCGCAGGGACTCCGCTACCCGCAGTGGCTCGCCGAGCGCGATGACCGTGTCATGTTCAAGCCGGTGCCGTTCGACATTTGGTATTGCGACAACGTCATGGCCAGGCCTCGCGTGTCGCCCGATTGGGATGGCGACGGAAAGGACGACAGCCCGAAGGATCCCGCCATCGCGGCGGTGTATCGGGCCGGCCACCGGGCCGAGTGGTCCCACATCCGGAAGATTCACCCGGGCCTTGCGTTGATGGGCAACGCGGATGGCGACCTGTCCGATCAGGAGTATACCGGGCAACTCGAAGGCGCGTTTCTGGAAGGGTTGATGGGGAAGGGGTGGTCCATCGAGAAACAGAAGGGCTGGACGGCCGCCATGCAACGCTACCGTGCGGCGCGGGCGAACACGCGCGCGCCGCACCTGGTTGGATTCAACGTCCACGGCAGTTCGTCGGACCTGCGCTTCTTCCGCTACGCTTTCGCCTCGTGCTTGCTGGACGACGGCTATTTCTCGTTCAGCGCCAGCGACAAGGGCTACAGCGGCGTGACATGGTTCGACGAATTCGATTTCAAGTTGGGCGCCGCCGTTTCCAAGCCGCCAACCGCCGAGTGGAAAAATGGCGTCTGGCGCCGTGACTTCAAGAACGGCATCGTATTGGTGAATCCAACACAGGGACCGATCACCGTTAATCTGGAATCTGGATTTGTTTATTTGAGGGGCGCGCAAGCTCCCGATGTTAACAACGGTGCTGCTGCGACCTCTGTAGAACTGGCAGCGAAGGACGGAATCGTTTTGCGCCGGCAATGACACGGTGTTACATCGCCCGGTTCTATGGATGCGTTGCGCGGACGGCGCGCCTGGCGGCTGCCGCATGAATGCAAAAACAACATGAAGACGAACCTAATACGAACGTGGTTGTGCTGGATGGTGTTGCTGGCAACGTCCGCGGTTTTCGCCGACGAGTGGTTTGTGCCGTTCGAGCGCGTGGCCGATTATAAGTCGAAAGGTCCCACGCATTGTTTTCGCCAGTTCAATATTGATTGGAGTTGGATTTCGCTGCGGCCGGACCAACTGCCGGAGTTTCTCAGCGAAGCAGACCCGGTCGCGCTGGCGGAGTTCTGCCAGCGGACGCACGTGGACGGCACCGTCGTCATGGCTGTGCCGCACCACGGCTATTGCACCTATGAGACGCGGGTGGGCACAAAATTCCCCGGCATGAAGGGGGACTGGTTTGGCCGGACCATCGAGGAGTTGCACAAGCGCCGGATCGCCGCCTTCGGCTACGTCACGTTGAACTGGAATTGGAAATTCATCCGCGCAAATCTGGGACGCGATTTCATTCACGGGAAGCCGGATGCCGCGGGCGTTTGCACATCGAAATGCACAATCTGCCTCAACGCGCCGGGCTACCTCGACATGGTTGACGCTTACACGCGCGAGGTGCTGGAGAATTATCCGGTGGACGGCATGCGCTGGGACATCCTCCAGACGGCGCAAGGTTGTTCTTGCGACGGCTGCAAAAGATTCTACCGCGAGATTTATCACGAAGATCTGACCATCTGGGACAAGACCGAGCCGCGCCGCGTCCACGATTTTTATTTGGCGACGACCAGCCGGGCCGTGACGCGACTGAGAACCCTGTGCAAGCGCATCAAGCCGTCGGTCGAAATCTGGCAGAACTGCCTCCAGAGTTACCATCCCAACCACCTCGACCTCTCGCGTCAGATGGACATCGCCTACAACGAATACGGCGACCCGTTCCGGCTGCTGTTCATCCGAGGGGTGGCGGATAAACTCGCAGCGATCAACGGCTTGATGAACAAGACGCCAACGGAGCCGCCGGTGGCGCTCAACCATCGCGAGTGGAGGACGTGTCTTGCGCTCGGAGGGCGCTGCTACTCCTACTACGGACACAAGCAGACCAATCCGAAAACGCTGTTGCCCGGCGAGACGATGCAGGTCTGGCATCGCGACCAACTGGCGCCGTTTTACGAGATGGTCAGCCGGATCGAACCGTGGGTGCAGGACGCCGCGCCGGTGTCGAACGTCGGCATGGTGTTCTCGGAGCGGACGCGGTTTCGTTTTCCGAAATACGATCGCACGCCCTATATCAACGCCATGGAGCCGATTGCCAAGGATTGCCTCCAGCGGAGCTTGCCAGTCGAGTTCGTCAACTGTCTCGATCTGGACAAGCCGGCAAAACGAATCTCAAGATTCAAGTTGCTGATCCTGCCGATCACCTCCGGCTTGTTGCCGGCAGAGATAGTGTGCCTGCGGAAATACGTCGAGCAGGGCGGCAACCTCCTGGTGGCGGGTGACGCGCTGCGCCATGACGATCACGGTCGCGAGCAAAAGGATTTTGCGCTGGCTCGTGAGATGGCCGTCTCCTATTTGGGAGCCGCCGCCGCGAAGAATGATTTGGCCGTGCTCGGCAGTTTGCCACTCGGCGAAGTTCCGCGGCCGTCGCACATCCGCAACATCGTCCGCACTGAATCGTCCTCAGGCCAAACATTGCTCAGCGTGACGTGCGATGGAGCTTCGTTTCCGTTGCTCCATGTCAAAGACCTCGGAAAAGGCAGGATCGCGTATCTGGCCTCGCTCGATTCACCGGCGTTGACGCAGCGTGTCATCGAGTGGCTCTCCGGCCCGCCCCCAATCATAGTGGATGGTTCCGAAGGCGCGCAGGCTGTGCTCACGCATCAGCCGCGGCAGAAGAGGTGGATCCTCCATTTGCTCAGCGACGGCGATTGTGGAATTACAGTCTCCCGGGCGCTCGTCCCCGCCGCCAAAGTAACCGCGCAGTTTCCAGTGGACGGATGGTCTTATCGAGTCGAGCCGGAAATCGACAAGCTGCGAATTCACGTCCAAGGCAGCGCGCAGGATCGGCTCTTGGCGTTGGAGTAGACCGACCGGTCAGCCAACCGTGAAGTTTTGGAGAAGACCGTTCTCCAAGGCCGGTGCATGGTCCACATGGTTTTTCAAACCAAGCTTATAATAGCAATCGTTCCTCTATGGGTCTGGGAATCCAAATCATTTGCGGGGGTATTTACGGATTCAAACACGGAGTGTTTTTCCTTCGTTGAACGTCACCGGTAAACCACCCGCCGCAGCCAGCCGGCGTCCAGACCGGAGGCGGTGGCGCCGTTCTTGGAGTAGGTCCACGTCAGGCGATGTGTGCCGGCCGGAATATTGAACATCAGCGTCTGCCAGCCTGCCTCGCCGGAGATTGCTCCCGGCTGGTTCACCCCGTCTATCGCGAAGGTCAGGTAATCCCCGTTCAACTCCGAGGAGACCATCCAGTCAAAACTCAGCGTGCCCGGCCCCGTCGCCGTTGTCTCCACCCACGACACGTTCAGATTGCCGATGCTCCCGCTCCACGCCGCCTGGCTGCCGTCTTCCGCTATCGTTGCCGTCCACGGCGCATCCCCGTCCGTGCTCCACGTCAGGTTGGTCGCGCCCAACGCTTCACCCAACGTGGTCGTCGCCAACGCAGAGGCTGTCAGGCTGTTGGACAAGGTGGACGGGGTTGAATCACCCGAATCGGCAACGAGGCTGGCGCTATGTAGCAGGTTGTTCTTGATCTGCTGCAAGTCCACCGCGTTGATGGTGCCGCTGCTGTTGACGTCGCAGAGGAAATTCGATGGCGTCAGCGTCGTCAGCAGGTTGTTCTTCACCTGCTGCAAGTCCACCGCGTTGACCGTGCCGCTTTGGTTCACATCGCCATAGAGGGAGCGGACGATCACCGCATTGGTGCCCGACAGCGGGTTGCCCGCCATGTCCGTCAATCCGTTCATCACCACCGTCACCTTCGACTGGTCCACCACACTGGTCAGGTTCAACGTCAGGTTGCTAGTGACGATGCTGGCGCTCACAAACGTCGCGTTGGTCACCGTGAACTCCGTGGCATCCAGCGTCCCGTCGGCTGCCGCCATCGCCTTGTTGAACGTGAACACCAGTTGCGTCGGCCCGCTCAACCGTGGCTCCACGGTGGCGCTGGGCGTTCCGTTCAGGTTCAGGTTCAAGTCGAACGTCCCCGCGCCGCCTTGCGTCTTGCGCGACACCGCCGCCAGCAGCAGCGGCGTCAATTGATAGGTCCCGGTGTTGGTCGTGGTCACCCCGGTTGCAATTTGCACGGTTTGATTGGTGGGAGCGATCCATCCCGTCAGGTTGGTGTAGCTCACCGTGTGGCTGCCCACCAGCAGCCCGCCCACGGTCTCGTTGTTAGTATGCCAGTTGCCGTCGGCGTCCACCTGCCACTTCGCCCCGGCGTCAATGGCCGCCTGCGGTGCGAGGATTACCTGCAACGAGCCGGCAATCTGGTCGGCCTCGATCACGCCCGTGCTGTAGAGCAAGCTGGTGTTCCAATAGAGCGCCGGCGAGAGCGTGGGCAGGTTGGTCACGCTGAAAGCTCCGCTGCCGTTGCCGAAGTCGAAGAGGTTGAACTGGTCGCCCGCCTGCGGCGTGTAGCCGTTGAGCAGCGCGAGGGTGAGCGTGCCGCC